>NZ_CP137080.1:1396398-2094597 GCF_036324365.1 Microbacterium limosum | reverse complement strand
CCGGTCGCGGAGGGCGGCACGAGCGAGCAGACGCCCGCGCCGGAGCAGGAGGCTCCCGCCGGAGAGGCACCGCAGCAGGGCGCCATCGAGACGGTGGAGCAGAACACTGCGGTCGTCCCCGCCGCTCCCGAGCCTGCCGCCGAGGAACCGGCGCCCGCACCCGAGGCGCCCGCACCCGAGGCGCCCGCGCCCGCGGACACACGCAATGCCCCGTCCGGGGCGGATGACCGGGGCCCGGACACCGACAACCGGGGCAACCGAGGTCCGGGCAGCGACCGCGGCGGCGACCGGAACCCCGGCGACGACAGCGGAAACGGCCGCGGGGCGGGCAACCGCGGCGGCGGCAACGACTGACCCTTCCGCGAGAGTGCGACCACCGCCCGCCGACTGATCCCGTCGACCGCTCGGTGCCGCGCGATATCCGATCGGGAACGACGAAGGGCCCCCGCCGGCGGCGGGAGCCCTTCGCGAAAACTCTGGGTCAGGCCTGTGCGGCCAGCGCGAAGCGCACCGACCCGTCCTGCGACACCTCTGCGTCGAGTACCTTGTCGTCGAGCTCGGTCGCGGCGGCCGGCTCGAGGAAGACACGCGCGGCGCCCTGCTCGACGACGGAGTCCTCGGGCTCGGGAGACGAGGCGATCTGCAGCTCGAAACCGGCCTCGGGGGTGCCGTTTCCGCGGATGCGGAGCCCGCCGTTCTCTCCCTCGGGAACCTGGGAGACGATGGAGCGGACAGCGGTTGCGGCGTTCTCGGTGAGTGTGAGCATGGTGCTCTTCCTTCCGTAGGGGACGGCGAGCAAGCCACGATTCCGAGAATTCGGAGTCGTTTCAAGCCACAGCGCCCATTCGGAGGGTTCTCCCATGTAAAAGAGACCGCGTGCGATAGAGAGGGCGATCAGCCGTCCAGCCCCCCCCGCGCCGGGGTCAGGCGCCCTGCGCCGCCTCGTACGCCTCGATGACGGCGGCTGGCACGCGCCCCCGCTCCGACACCTGGTGGCCGTTCGAGCGGGCCCACTCGCGGACCGCGGTGTAGTCCTGCTGGCCGGTGCGGCGGCGCTTGCGCGTCGCGGCGGATGCCTGGGCACCGCGCGCGGAGACGGGCCGCGCGGCGTCGACGAAGCGCTGCATCGCGTCGCGCAGCGCTGCGGCGTTCTCGTCGGTGAGGTCGATCTCGTATGCGACGCCGTCGAGCGAGAACAGCACTGTCTCGCCCTCTCCCACCTCGAGAAGGGAGCCGTCGAGGTCGTCGACGAGCTGATGCACGATTCTGCGGGCCATGTCGACACCTTATCCGCACCGATGCGCGAAAGGCACGACCGCGCGCTCATCAGGGCAGAAGCCCCGAGCGGCGCGCCTTCGTCACGGCTGCGTGGCGCGTCGCGGCATCCAGCTTGCCCATCGCGGAGGACAGGTAGGCCTTGACCGTGCCCTCCCGCAGCCCGAGCGACCCGGCGATCTCGGCGTTGGTGGCGCCGAGGGCGACGCACGCGAGCACGTCGATCTCGCGGGGCGAGAGCGAGACGTCGCCGGCCGAGCGCCCGGCGGCGGCCGTGTCGCGCACGATGCCCGAATCGCCGGAGATGGCGGCCAGGCGCCGCTCGATCACCTCCAGGCGGCGACGCAGGGCGGGGTCTACGATGCCCGACGCGACCTGGCGCAGCTCGGCGTAGCTCTCCCGCAGTTCCTCGCGTAGCGGAGCCGAGAGCCTTGCGCTCGCGAGCGGCGCGGGGGCGAGCTTCGCCACGCGGCGGCGCACCTCTTCCCGCACCCGAAGCTCCGCGGCCAGCGCGTCGGCGACCTGGAACGCGGGGGCCGCCACGACATCGCCGACACCCTGAGACGCCCAGGCCCCGCCGTAGAGCACGCCGCGCGCGCGGCCGTCGACGACGACCGGCACCGCGAGCAGGGTCGTGATGCCCTCCCCGAGGATGTGACCGTCGTAATCGTGGGTGATGTGCTGCGCGCTCCGGTAGTCCCGCGTCATGCGCGGCCGCAGCTCGACCATGGCGCGTCCGCCGAGGCCCCGCTCCGGCCGCACGCTCAGCCCGTCGAGGCTGCGGGTGCGGCTGCCCACGACGGAGGTGACGGACACCGACCCGTCGGAGAAGAGCCCGCCGAACGCGACGGGGAAGTGGGTGCGGCGGGCGAGATCGCGCACCGCCCCGGCCACCAGTCGCACGTCGTCGTCGCTGCGCTCCTGCGTAAGCATCGCTACCTACTTTCGGGGGTGACGGCATCCTCGCCGCCTTCGTAGCGTCGAGGGTATCACCACGCAGCGCGCGGAATTCCGTCCGAACCAGGCGGTTATGCCCCAGGCATGACATCCCGGGGAGGCGGGCCCGTCGCGCCCGGAATCGGCGCGCCCAGGGCGGTCGCGCTCGTTGAGTCGGCAAGGAGGCCGCATGAACGACCCGAGATCCGAGACCGCTCCTCCGGGGGCGATCGACTACGTCGCGGTCGAGGAGTCCGCGCCTTTCCAGGAGCTCAAGCGCACGCAGCGCAGCTTCGTGTTCCCGTTGGCGATCGCGTTCCTCGTCTGGTACTTCGCCTACGTGCTGCTGTCGTCGTTCGCGACCGAGTTCATGGCGCAGCGGGTGTGGGGAGACATCACCGTGGGGCTGCTCATGGGGCTCGGGCAGTTCGTCACCACCTTCGCGATCACGATGGGCTACGTCGCCTTCGCCAACCGCAGGCTCGACCCCAAGGCCGAGGCGATCCGCGATGACCTCGAGCGTCGGCAGGGGGTCTCCGCGTGACCGAGATCCTCGCCGCCCTCGATGCGGCATCCTCGACCGTCGAGAACAACCCGATCCTCAACATCTCGATCTTCGGCGCGTTCGTCGCGGTGACGCTGTTCATCGTCATCCGCGCGAGCCGGAACAACAAGACGGCCGCCGACTACTACGCCGCGGGCCGCTCGTTCACGGGCCCGCAGAACGGGTTCGCGATCGCGGGCGACTACCTCTCCGCGGCGTCCTTCCTCGGCATCTGCGGCGCCATCGCCCTCAACGGGTACGACGGCTTTCTCTACTCGATCGGGTTCCTCGTGGCGTGGCTGGTCGCCCTGCTGCTCGTGGCCGAGCTCATGCGCAACACCGGCAAGTTCACGATGGCCGACGTGCTCTCGTTCCGACTGCAGCAGCGGCCGGTGCGGATGGCGGCGGCCATCACGACGCTCGCGGTGTGCTTCTTCTACCTGCTCGCGCAGATGGCGGGGGCGGGCGGGCTCGTCTCGCTGCTGCTCGGCATCGACGACTACGTCGGCCAGTCGGTCATCGTCGCCGTCGTCGGCGTGCTCATGATCGTCTACGTGCTCGTGGGCGGCATGAAGGGCACGACCTGGGTGCAGATCGTGAAGGCGTTCCTGCTCATCGGCGGCGCCATCGTGATGACCGTCTGGGTCCTCGCGATCAACGGCTTCAGCCTCGACCGGCTGCTCGCCAGCGCCGTGGATGCCTCGACGACGACCCCGCCGGACGCCATCCTCGGGCCGGGGCTGCAGTACGGCGCGAACCCGTGGGACTTCATCAGCCTCGCGATCGCGCTCGTACTCGGCACCGCCGGGCTGCCGCACGTGCTGATGCGCTTCTACACGGTGCCCACGGCCAAGGAGGCCCGGCGCTCGGTGGTGTGGGCGATCTGGCTCATCGGCCTCTTCTACCTGCTGACGCTCGTGCTCGGCTACGGAGCGGGCGCCCTGGTCGGTCCCGACGTCATCCGCGCCGCGCCCGGCGGGGTCAACTCGGCGGCGCCGCTGCTCGCGCTCGAGCTCGGCGGGCCGATCCTGCTCGGGTTCATCTCGGCCGTGGCGTTCGCGACGATCCTCGCGGTCGTCGCGGGTCTGACGATCACGGCGGCGGCCTCGTTCGCGCACGACATCTACGCGAACGTCGTGAAGAAGGGCGACGTTCCGCCCGACGGCGAGGTCAAGGTGGCCCGCCGCACGGTCATCGTGATCGGTGTGCTCGCGATCGTCGGCGGCATCGGCGTGCAGGGACAGAACGTCGCGTTCCTCGTCGCGCTGGCGTTCGCCGTCGCGGCATCCGCCAACCTGCCGACCATCCTCTTCTCGCTGTTCTGGCGCGGGTTCACCACCCGCGGCGCGGTGTGGAGCATGTACGGCGGGCTCGGCGCGGCGATCGTGCTCATCGTCGCCTCGCCCGTCTTCTGGGGCACCGACACGAGCGTGTTCCGCGGTGTCGGCACGGCGATCTGGCCGCTGAACAACCCCGGGATCGTCTCGATCCCGCTCGGGTTCTTCCTCGGCTGGCTCGGCTCGGTGACCTCGCGCCGACAGGAGGACCGGCGTCTGGCGGCCGAGATGGACGTGCGCTCCCTCACCGGCTTCGGCGCGGAGAAGGCGACCGAGCACTGAGGCGCGGGTGTGGCCGGCGAGCGGCCTACTCGCTCGCCGGCCACACCCCGCTCGTGCCCCGGCGGTGGCTTCCCACCAGGTGGGTGTCGACCATGCCGACGGCCTCCATCAGTGCGAACGCCGTGGTGGGGCCGACGAACCGGAACCCGCGGGCCTTCAGCGCCGCAGCCAGCGCCCGCGACTCCGGAGATGCGGTGGGGATGTCGGCCACCGTGGTCGGCCGCGGGGTCTGCGCGGGCTGGAAGCCCCAGACGAGGGACGCGAGCCCGCCCTCCTCGCGCAGGGCGAGCGTCGCCCGCGCATTGCCGATCGTGGCGAGGATCTTCGCGCGGTTGCGGATGATCGCGGCATCCGCCAACAGGCGAGCGACGTCGGCGTCGTCGTAGTCCGCGACGGCCTCCGGATCGAACTGCGCGAACGCGTGGCGGAAGGCGGGCCGCTTGCGCAGCACGATGGCCCAGGACAGGCCGGACTGGAACGCCTCGAGGCTGAGCCGCTCGAACAGTCCGCGCTCGTCGCGCACGGGCATGCCCCACTCCGTGTCGTAGTACTCCCGCAGCAGGGGGTCGGTCGCCGCCCAACGCGGGCGGACCAGGCCGTCCTCGCCGAGGATCAGGTCGGGCGAGGGGGCGCCCCCGGGCGGCGTCCCCGTCGAGGTGGTCGCGCGAGGCTGCGGGGCGGCGGTCATGCCCGCACCGCCCCGTGGGCCGCCTCGAGCGCGAGCAGGTGGCGCTTGACCTCGGGGCTGCCGCCGTACTCGCCCGGGCTGCCGTCTGCGCGCACCACCCGGTGCACCGGTACGAGCAGCGAGATGGGTGTCGTGGCGCACGCGGTGCCGACCGCGCGGGCCGCGCGCGGCGAGCCGGCCGCGGCCGCGACCTCGCCGTACCCCGCCGTCTCGGCGTAGGGGATGCGCCGGATCGCCTCGAGAGCCGCGCGTGCGAACCCGCGCGTCGCCGAGAGGTCGAGCGTTTCGTCGAACGTGCGCCGGTGCCCCGCGAAGTACTCCTCCAGCTGGTGCGCCAGCTCGTCGAATCCTGCGGGGTCGGGAAGAGCCGCGCCGCGGAGGCCGGCCAGCATGCGCTCGAGGGCCTGCTCGGGCGCGCTGTCGGTGAAGCGGAGGGCGACGATGCCCTCGTCGCCGCGCACGACGACGGCGGTGCCGATGGGTGAGGGGAGGAAGCCGAACGCGAAAGGCATGCGCCCATCCTGCCGCGCGGGTCGTCCCCCTCGCCGGCCCGAGCCGGATCGGGGGAGAGGGGATGAGGCTCCCCGGTGGGGGAGGAGCCCTACCGGGCGCGCGAATACCGCGAAACCCGCCCCGCCTGTCGCTCTGTACGCCGTGAGCCGCTTAGGGTGACCGTGTGTGGCGAGCAGATGGCAGCGCCGTGGGTGCGGAAGGTAACGGTCCCGCGTCCTCGGTGACCCCGCATGAGCTGTCGTTGGGAGAGCCCGGAGTGCAGGTCGTGAACGTCGCGGACGACGAGCGCGCGCGGCTGCGCGCCGAAGCGAAGGAGCTCGGCGGGGCATCCCCGCTGCTGCGCTTCACTGTCGCCGCCGACACCGGCATCGACATCACCAACGCCCATCCGGGCAGCCTGCCGCAGTTCATCACGGGACAGTCGACGCTGCTGTCGGGCCTGTTCCGAGACGAGGTGGCGCTGCGCACCGCGCGGCTGGCCGCCGAGGCGATCACCGCCAAGAACGTCGAGCTGCGCACCGTGCGCTCGATCGACGCCGTGCATCTGGCCGTCGGGCTCGCCTCGTGGCGCCTGGGCGGCGTCGTCTACACCTCGCCCGTGCTGCTGCGGCCGCTCGCGATCCGCCGACACGGATCCGACTTCGAGCTGAAGCTCCACGGCGGCTTCCACATCAACCCCGAGCTCGCCTCGGTGGCGCGGGAGCACTTCGGCCTCACCCTCGACGGGCCCTCGCTCGCCGAGCTTGCGCACGAGCACGGCGTGTTCAAGCCCCAGCGGGTCATCGACCGCCTCCGCGCGATGACCGCCCACATCGACACGTTCACGGTGCAGCCGCGCCTGGTGGTGTCGACCTTCGCCGACGTCGCCCGCGCGATGAGCCGCGACGGCGTCACCCTCCCGAGCGTCGTTCTCGACGCGCTCGCGGGGCACGCGGCGGCGAAGGAGTCGCTCGCGCACCAGCCCGGCGAGGCGCGATCCACCGGATCGGACGAGCGGTCCCCGGCATCCGACACGCTCCTGCTCGACGCCGACGGCGAGCAGGAGCACGTGCTCGCCCAGATCACGGCCGGCCGCTCGATCGCGGTGGCGACCCTGCCCGGCACGGGCGGCACGCAGACGGTCATCAACGCCGTCGGCGCTCTCGTGCAGGCCCACAAGCGCGTGCTCGTGGTCAGCGCCCGCCGCTCGACGATCGAGGGGGTGCGGCACCGCCTGCAGCAGATCTCGCTGCCGGGCCTGGCGTGTTCGCCCGCATCGGCCGGACGCGACCTCGTGCGCGCGATCGCGCGCAACGAGAAGGCGAGGGCGCCGCAGCTCACGGAAGTCGACGATGCGCTGGTGCGCCTGCGGGCGCTGCTGATCGCATACCGCCGCTCGCTCACCGCGAAGGTTCCCGGCCTCGGGGTCAGCCCGCTGGAGACCGTGCGTGCGCTCGCGCAGCTGCAGTGGGGCGAGGGGGCCGCCAACACGGCCGCCCGCTTCGACTACGACACGCTCACCCGCCTCGCCGGCGACCGCTCCGACGCCGCCGACAAGCTCCGGCTCGCCGCGTCGCTCGGCGAGTTCCGGTTCGGACCCGGCGACTCGCCCTGGTACGGCGTCACCTTCTCCTCCACCGAGGAGGCCGAGGCCGCGCACAGGCTCGCGCAGCGCCTGCACGCCACCGAGGTGCCCCGACTCCTCGAGCGCGGGTACGAGCTCATCGCGCAGACGCGCATGCGACCTTTCGCCTCGATCGACGAGCTCGGCGACTACCTGCGTCTGCTCATCGACATCCGCGATTCGCTCGACCGCTTCAGCCCCTCCGTCTACGAGCGTCCGCTCGCCGAGCTCATCAAGGCCGTCGGGCCGCGGCGCGACGCCGCCGACATGCGCGGCGGGGAGCGTCGCCGGCTGCGCCGCCTGGCGAAGGAGTACGTGCGCCCCGGCGTTCACGTCGTCGACATGCACGACGCGCTGGTGCGCATCCACCGTCAGCGCACGCAGTGGCAGCGCTACGTCGACGCGGGGGTCGCGCCCGAGGTGCCGCTGGGCCTCGCCGACGTGCACGTGGCCTGGCAGCGCGTCTCCGCGGAGCTCGCCGAGCTCGACACCCCGCTCGGGCGCGACCTCGATCAGCGCCTCGCCGCGCTGCCCGTGGACCGGCTCGTGCGCATCCTCGGCGGGCTTGCCGCCGAGTCCGAGGTGCTCGACAACCTCATCGAGCGCACCGCCCTCCGGGCCGAGCTCTCACGCCTGGGGCTCGGGCAGCTGCTCTCCGAGCTCTCGGTGCGCCACGTGCCCGCCGACCGGGTGGGGGCCGAGCTGGAGTACGCCTGGTGGCAGTCCACGCTCGAGCACATGCTCCGGGGGGACAAGGCGCTGCTCGGCGCGAACACGGGCGTCGTCGATCGCCTCGAGAGGGACTTCCGACTCGTCGACGAGGCGCACGCCGCGGCATCCGGCCCGCTCCTGGCCTGGCAGCTCGCGCGCGAGTGGAAGATCGGCCTGGTCGACCACCCCGACGAGGCCGACGCCCTGAAGGTGCTGCTCACGCGGGGCACGCCCACGGCGGCGGGTCTTGCGCAGGTCGCCCCGAACCTCGGCCGCGTGCTCGCGCCCGTCTGGCTCGCCTCGCCCTACGACGTCCCGCAGCTGCCCGAGTCGCCCGGTTTCGACACCGTGATCATCGCGGATGCCGGGGCCATCAACCTCGCCGAGGCGGCGCCCGCCATCCGCCGCGCGCGCCAGGTGATCGTGCTGGGCGATCCCGTGACGCAGAAGCCCTCGCCGTTCGCGCTCGCCGCGGGCGTCGTGCCCCAGGAGGAGCCCGAGGTGGCCTTCGACGAGGTCTCGGTCTTCGAGCGCCTCGCCGAGATGCTCCCCGTCTACACCCTCACCCGCAGCTATCGCGCGGGCGGCGAAGACCTCGCCGAGCTCGTCAACGACGCCTTCTACGGCGGCGAGATCGTCTCGGCGCCGTGGGCGGGGTCGTATCTCGGCCGCGGCAGCCTCACCGTCGACTACGTCGAGGGCGGCTTCGGTGCCCCCGATCCGATCACCGGCGCCGTGGAGAGCCCCGACACCGAGGTCGCGCGCGTCGTGACGCTCGTGCTGGAGCACGCCGTGAACCGGCCGGGGGAATCGCTCATGGTCGTCACGGCGAGCGTGCGTCACGCCGAGCGAGTGCGCGCCGCCGTCAACACGGCCTTCGCGGGCCGCTCGGATGTCTCGGCGTTCGTCACGCGCGACACGGCCGAGCCCTTCGCCGTGCTCACCCTCGAGCAGTCGGTCGCGGAGAGCCGCGACCGCGTGATCTTCTCGCTCGGCTTCGGCCTCACCCGTCACGGTCGGGTGCTGAGCGACTTCGGCGACCTGTCGACCCCCGACGGCGAGCGGCTGCTCACGGTGGGCATGACACGCGCCCGCCGCTCCATGGTGATCGTCTCGTCGATCCGCCCCTCGGCCTTCGACGAGGGGCGGCTGGAGCACGGCGCCGCGACCCTCATGTCGATTCTCGGCGGCGTCGCCGCGGGGCGCCGGGAGCCGCGCCTCGAAGACCTCGCCGATCCGCTGACACGGCGGCTGGCGGGCGAGCTGCGCCGCCTCGGGGTGACGGTGGACGTGAACTACCGCGGGCTGCTGCCCCTCGTGGCGCAGCACGGCGGCAAGGCGGTCGTCGTCGAAAGCGATCCCGAGACGCACGACGAGTCCCTCCGGGAGGCCCTGCGCCTGCGGCCGCAGCTGCTGCGGCGGCTCGGCTGGCACTACGTGCGGGTGCACTCCTTCGACCTGTACACCGATCCGGCGGCGGTGGCCTCGCGCATCGCGGCGATCCTCGGGGTCCAGCCCGACGCGCCCGCCGTGGACACCTCGACCCAGCCGATCGATGTCATCGAATGATGCGGATGCCGAGGCATCCGGCGCTCCGCGTCAGCGGATCGTGCGGGTTCCCGGTGCGCGCCGCGCGAAGCTGACCCCGGCCCCCGGCACGACGGTCGAGCCCGTCAAGGGCGACGCGACGGCGGAGCCCGCCGCCGAGCCCACGGAGCGCGGTCCGAACGACGACCGGATGCGACGGGACGTCCCGCCGCACTGGTGAGCGGCGTAGGCGTTCCGGCCAGCGGGGCGCGCGGTTCAGCGCGGGTTCGTGGTCTGCTGCTTCTCGAGCAGGTCGCGGATCTGCACGAGGATCTCCTGCTCGGTGGGCAGTTTCGGCTCCTCGGCGGCCTCGGTGAGGCCCGCGCGGGCGGCGGCGCGCGCCTTGATGCGGTTCATCGGGTAGACGAACACGAAGTACACGACGATCGCGACGGCGAAGAAGCTGATGACGGCGCTGATGAGCGAGCCCAGCGGGAAGGTGACGTCCTGCCCGTAGATGCCCGTGATGGTCGGGCCGAACTCGCCCGACTCGTTCGGCTGATAGAAGATCGCCACGAGCGGATTGATGATGCTCGCGACGATCGCGTTGACCACGGCGGTGAAGGCGGCGCCGATGACGACGGCGACGGCCAGGTCGATGACGTTCCCGCGGAGGATGAACTCCTTGAAGCCCTTGATCATGCTCGGTTCCTCGTTCCTTTCGTTCGGCGGTGCGGCAGTCAGGATCCCGCGGGAGCAGGCGCGGCCTTCGCTCCGGACGACGATGCCCCCGAAGAAGCCCCCGAGCCGCCGCCGGAGTCCTTCGAGGAAGAGGACGAACCGCTGGACGAACCTGACGAGGAGGTCGTGGACGACCCGCCGGAGGACGAGCCCGAGCGCGAGTCGGTGCGGTAGAAGCCGCTGCCGTTGAAGGTGACGCCGATCGAGCCGTACTGCTTGCGCAGTTCCCCGCCGCACTGTGGGCACTCGGTCAGGGCGGGCTCGGCGAAGGACTGCACCGCGTCGAAGCGGTGGGCGCAGCTCTTGCAGGCATAGGCGTAGGTGGGCATGTCGGCTCCTGGATCAGCGGTCGTTCGCCGCAAAGGTGAGGGTTCGGGTGGGAGTGACGATGCCGGTGACCGGCTGGTCGTGCACCTCGCGCGGTACGTCGGGGAGAAGTTCGGTGTCGAAGATGACGGCGTAGACGGGAGGGCAGCGCTCCATCGAGCCGATCGTCTTGTCGAAGTATCCGCGGCCCCATCCGAGCCGCATGCCCGACTCGTCGACGGCGGCGGCGGGGATGATCATGAGGTCGACGTCGTTGACGGCGATCGGGCCGAGCAGCTCGCCCGTGGGCTCGGGGAGGCCGAACATCCCCTCGGTGATGCCGCCGTCCTTCTCCGCGACGGCCCAGTCCAGCAGTCCGTCGGCGCGCGTCACGGGCAGCAGCACGCGGATGCCGCGGGCGACGGCGCCCTCGACGAACGGCCGCGTGTCGGGCTCGGTGGACGTTGCCAGGAAGCATGAGACCGATCGGGCGCCGAGGCGCTCGACGAGCGCGTCGAGCTGCGCCTTCACGCCCTGCCCGGCCTGTTCGAGCTGGGCCTGCGAGAGCGTCTGGCGTCGCTCGCGGAGGTCGGCGCGAAGCGCCCGCTTGGTGTTGTCGATGTCGTGCGACACGCGCACCATCATAGGCGGGGTGAGGGGGGACCCCGGCGGCGAGAGCGGGATGCGCGGCATATCGGTGCGCGTGCGACCGATACGATATCCGCATGCCTGAAGCGAAGTTCAAAGCCGTCATCCCTGCAGCCGGTCTCGGCACACGCTTCCTCCCCGCCACCAAGGCGATGCCGAAGGAGATGCTTCCGGTGGTCGACAAGCCGGCCATCCAGTACGTCGTGGAAGAGGCCGTCCAGGCCGGCATCGAGGACGTGCTCATCATCATCGGCCGCAACAAGAACAACCTCTCGAACCACTTCGACTCCGTCCCGGAGCTCGAGGACAAGCTGCGTGCCAAGGGCGACACCTCCAAGCTCGAGAAGGTCATGGCCTCCTCCGATATGGCCGACATCCACTTCGTGCGTCAGGGGGAGCCCAAGGGCCTCGGGCACGCGGTGCTGCGCGCGAAGGCGCACGTCGGCGACATGCCGTTCGCCGTGCTGCTCGGCGACGACCTGATCGACGATCGCGACCCGCTCCTGGGGAAGATGCTCGAGGAGCAGACCAAGCGCGGCGCGTCGATCGTCGCCCTCATGGAGGTAGATCCCGAGCAGATCCACCTCTACGGCGCGGCCGCCGTCGAGGCCACCGACGACCCCGACGTCGTGCGGGTCACCGGCCTCGTCGAGAAGCCCGCGAAGGAGGACGCCCCCTCCAACCTCGCCATCATCGGCCGCTACGTGCTGAGCCCCGCGATCTTCGACGTGCTGGAGCACACCGAGCCCGGCAAGGGCGGCGAGATCCAGCTCACCGACGCGCTCGAGGAGCAGGCGGCGGATGCCGAGGGCCCCGGCGTGTTCGGCGTCGTGTTCCGCGGTCGTCGCTACGACACCGGCGATAGGGTTGATTACATCAAGGCCATCGTGCAGCTGGCCTCGGATCGCGAGGATCTGGGCCCCGAGCTGCGTCCCTGGTTCAAGGAGTTCGCGGCGGGCCTGTAACGCCCCGCCGCACGGGTCGAGGGAGCGCGCATGGAGATCGAGCTGCCCCGCGCGCACGGACCCGTGTCGATCCGGCTCGTCCGCGCGAAGGACGCGCGGGTGCTGCAGCAGGAGCTGCTGTCCAACCGCACGTGGCTGCAGCGCTGGGAGGCCACGAGCCCCGACGGGCCGGTCTCGTTCGATATGCGCCTCGGCATCCGCCGTCTGCTGCAGCAGTACCGTGACGGTCTCGGCGTGCCGCTCGTGATGGAGTACGACGGGCTCGTCGCCGGCCAGCTGAACGTGTGGGGGATCGCGCGCGGGTCGCTCTCGAGCGCGACGATCGGCTACTGGGTCAGCGAGCGCTTCGCGGGCAAGTCCATCACGCCCACCTCGGTAGCGATGGCCACCGACCTCTGCTTCACCGACCTGCGGCTGCACCGGATGGAGATCTGCATCCGTCCGGAGAACCAGGCGAGCCTGCGGGTCGTGGAGAAACTCGGCTTCCGCTACGAGGGTCTTCGGCGCCGATACATCCACATCGACGGCGACTGGCGCGACCACTACGCGTTCGCGATCACCCGCGAGGAGGTGCCGCACGGCGTGCTCGATCGGTGGGTGCGCGGGCAGGCACCGCGAGACGCCGCGACCGTGCCCCCGGCCGATCGGGAGCCCAGCGCGCCGGGAGTGTGACGCGGCATCCGCGTTCATGCGATCATGACCCGACACGCGGGCGGATGCGGTCGGTATCGCCCCGGCTCGCATACCGTAGGCGCCATGGGTGGGCAGGTTCTCGGCGGTGGCGTGATCGTGCTGGTCGCCGCTGCGCTGTGGCTGGTGTATCTCATGCCCACATGGCAGAACCGGCATCGGTACTACGCCGCCGAGCGCAACGCCGTGCGGCTCAACCAGGCCCTCCGGGTGCTCGCCGAGACCAGCGAGACACCCGAAGAGGTTCGCCTGGAGCTGACCGCCCGCACCGCCGCGCAGCAGCAGAAGCTCGCCAAGCGCCTGCAGTCCGAGAAGCAGGCCGCAGAGCTCGAGCAGCTGCGACTCGAGCTCGAGGCCGCGCGCCACGCTCCTCAGGCCCGCCGCGCCCGTGCCCGGCGACGTGCGCGCCTCGTCGCCACCGCGCTGCTCTTCGCCGCGCTCGCCGTCATCGGGCTGGGCGTATGGCAGACCGTGCAGACCGGCGGCCAGGTGCTGCTGTGGTCGGGTGCGGGGCTCGCCGTGATGGCCGTCGCCGTGCTCCAGCGGATGGCGGCGGTGGCGACGCGCGCACGCATGCGTGAAGCCGGCGCCGCGCCGGTGATGCTCGGTGAGCGTGAGCAGCCCCAGGTGCAGGACGTCGCGCTGCCGGAGCAGGTCTCCCGTGAATGGACGCCCCGCTCGCTCCCTCAGCCGCTCGTCTCCTCGGCGGGCTCCCGGGCGGCCGCCGAACTGGATGCCGCGGCCGCGCACGAGGCCCTGCGCCGCGCCGCGCGCGAGGAAGCCCTGCGGGCCCAGGCCGCGCGTCTCCAGCCCGATCCCGTGTCGCTCGCCGCGGCGCGCGCCACGCAGCCGATCGTCTCGCCCTACTCCGCGATGGGAACGGTCGACGACGCCGAGATCGAAGCCCACGTCCGGCAGCTGCTGCAGCGCCGGGCCGCGGGCTGAGCTCTCGGGCACGCGAAAGCGGCCCACCCCCGAGGGGATGGGCCGCAGCCGACGATGTCGGAGCTCGACTCAGTTGTGGTCGAAGGCGTCCTTGACGTTGTCGCCGGCCTTCTTGGCGTCGGCCTTGGCCTGATCGGCCTTGCCCTCCGCCTCGAGCCTCTCGTTGTCGGTCGCCTTGCCGAACGCTTCCTTCGCCTTGCCGGTGACGTCTTCGGCGGCGTGCTTTGCCTTATCTCCGATGGCCATATGCGGCTCCTCTCGTCTTGCGTCCCCCCATCCTGCGCGCGCCGATCCGCAATCGGGAACGGGTTGTGTTCGCCCGGGTCGGGTGATACGGGCACGGCCGAGCCGCGGCCTAGAAGGGTGCGGGGCGAGGGGCCCCGTGTGACGAAGAGGCCTCCGATGCCGTGATAACCTAACGGAGGTTCACGGGCCTGTGGCGCAGTTGGTAGCGCGCTTCGTTCGCAATGAAGAGGTCAGGGGTTCGAATCCCCTCAGGTCCACCAATGTGATGAGTCGCGACATAGGAGACATCTGAGTCGCGTCATAGGCGACATTTACGAGAGAGAGTCCGGCCATCGGCCGGGCTCTCTCTCGTTGTTTCGCCAGTAGGTCCGGGCGGGGTCGATGGTGTTGGTCGCGATGATTTCGCCGGTGTCGAGGTGGATGACGGTGACGGTGTGTTCGTCGGCGATGAGGATGCAGCGTTTCCCGCGGTGGTTGGCGCCGATGCCGAGGTGGTGCATGCGGGCCGCGCGGCGGAAGCTGATTTTCCCGTTGCTGTCGACGTGGTCGTGTCGGATCCGGTAGTGGGTGCGGTCGCTGTGGCCGGCGGGGGTGGCTTTCGGGGTGGCGGCGTAGGCGAGGTCGGGTGTGGTTGCGTGGGCGCGGTGGGGTCGGGTGGTGTTGTAGTAGTCCCGGAACTGGTCGAGCTGGGTCTGGAGCTCCGTGATGGTTGCCGCGCGGGGTCGGGCGGTGAGCCAGCGTTTGAGGGTCTGGTGGAAGCGTTCGATCTTCCCTTGGGTTTGCGGGTGGTTCGGGGTGCCGTTCTTCTGTCGGATGTTCAGCGCGGCGAGGACGTATTCGAACTCGTTGCGTCCCCCTCCGTGGCGGGCGGTGTAGACGCGTCCGTTGTCGGTGAGGGTCGATGCGGGCGGTCCGAACTCGTCGACGCAGTGTAGGAAGGTGTCCACGACGGTTTTGCCGGTGACGGGGTGGTGGACGGTGCAGGAGAGCAGTTTGCGGGAGTGGTCGTCGAGCCAGTTCAGGATCTCGACGTCGGTGCCCTCGGCCAGGCGCCAGTGGGTGAAGTCGGATTGCCAGGTCTCGTTGGGCCTGTCTGCTTCGAACCGGATGTAGGAGGAGCGGGGGCGTTTGCGGGGTTCGGGGGCGATCAGCCCGGCAGTGTGCAGGATGCGGCGGATGGTGGAGGTCGACGGGGCCTGTAGCCCTTCCTGGGTCAGGTGCCAGGCGATCGTGACCGGGCCAGCGTCGGTTCCGGCCGCGGTCAGCGCGGCCCGCAGCTGCACGATCCGGTCACGGACCCGGTCGGTGACCGCCTGCGGGCTGGTCAACGGGGCACGGGATCGGGGCTTCAGCCCGTCCAGACCCTCGTCGCGGTAACGGGCGAGGAGCTTGTGTAAGTACTGCCGAGACATCCCGTACTCGGCCGCTGCTGCCGTGACCGACAGCTCCCCGGCGACGATCTTCAACACCACGACCCGATGCTTCGACGACATGCACGAGTGTCGCCTATGACGCGACTCACGTGTCGCCGATCACCTGTCGCCTATGTCGTGAACTCAGACACCCTCAGGTCCACCGTTATCCGGGTTCGTCCCGTTCTGCGCCCTTGCGGCTGCCGGTTGCGCGTGCGCGAACCCGCGCATCCCCGAGTGCTGCATCCCCGTGCGTTCCTCCTGCTCCTCTGCCGGGGAGAGGGGATCTGCCCGGCAGAGGGCCGGATCGCGGCATCCGCCCCTCGCGTCGGCAATCGCCCTCGGCCGAGCAGAGGGCCGGAGTTGGCGAAGGCGATCGCCCTCGGCCGAGGAGAGGGCCGGACGCCGCGAAGCCAACGGACGCCTCCGCGACCGAGCAGCCGCGCGCCCTAGGCTGGCGGGGTGAGCGCGCCCCTTCCTACCCGCAGCCGAATCGTCGCCGACCGCCTCGCCGAAGCGGGCATTCCCGGGAGGATCGTCGTCCTGCCGGATGCCGCGTCAACCGCCGTGCTCGCCGCGGCGGCGCTGGGCGTGGAGGTCGGTGCCATCGCCAACAGCCTGGTGTTCATGAGCGACGGAGAGCCGCTGCTGGTGATGACCAGCGGTGCGCACCGCGTCGACACCGCGGCCCTCGCGGAGCGGATCGGTCGAGGGTCGATCACCCGCGCCAGTGTCGATCAGGTGCGCGAGGCGACGGGTCAGGCCATCGGCGGCGTCGCCCCGACGGGCCACCCGGACCGCCTCACGACGATCGTCGACGAGGACCTCGCCGCGTATCCGCAGATCTGGGCGGCCGGCGGCACCCCCCACACCGTGTTCCCGCTCACGTTCGACCAGCTCGTGAGCCTTACGGAGGGCACCGTCGCGAAGGTCGACTGACCGCACCGGGTGTCAGTCGCGAGGGGCGTCGAAGCTCCAGGATGCCGGGACGGCGCCTGCCACGTCGTCCCAGGTCGGCACGTCGAACGTGAACACCGCGACGGCGCACGTGGGCATGTGGGAGATCGCGTCCGCGCCCGCAGGGAAGCCGGAGAAGTGCTGCGCGAGCGCCGTCAGACCCGGGTTGTGCGCGACGACGAGGACCGCGTCATCCGCCCGCTCGGCGACGACGCGCAGCAGGGTGCCCGGCGCCGCGCCGTAGAGCCGCTCGTCGAGATCGGGCTGGATACCGAGCGCCTCTCCGAAGACGGCGGCGGTGGTGCGCGCGCGAACGGCGGTGCTCGAGAGCAGCGCTCCGGGGCGTAGCCCGCTCGCCGCCAGCCGCGCGGCCATGACGGGCGCGTCGCGGAGCCCCCGCTCGTTCAGCGTGCGGTCGTGGTCGTCGAGGCCGGGGTGGTCCCAGCTGGACTTGGCGTGCCGTACGAGGGCCAGCGTCTTCATGCGCCCACCCTACGAGCGCGGCGCGTACGTCCACGCGTTCGCGCCGGAGTCCAGCCGCACGAGCGTGCGCCGGTACGCGCCGATCTCGTACTCGTCGGCGGCGTCGAGCTCGTCCTCCGTGACGATCGTCACGATGCCCATGACCTTATCGAGCGGATTGCCGGTGTGGCGCACGACGGCGTGCACGCCGTGGCCCGTGAGGTCGGCCGCGTGGGGGTCGTCGCGGTCGAGATAGTCGACGGTGTAGCCCGAGAGCGCGTCGTCGTCGCCGCCGAGCAGCCGGCCGAACGTCTCGAGCTGCACGACGGGCAGCGTGAGGGTCCCGTAGATGAAGAGCGCGACATCGGTGGATGCTTCGGCCACGCACCCAGGCTAGTGTCCGCGCCGCGGCGGGGCTATGCCCCGGGCCCCCCGAGCACGAGGTGCGCGATCGTATAGATCGCCAGCCCCGCGAGGGCGCCCACGATCGTGCCGTTGAGGCGGATGTACTGCAGGTCGCGGCCGACCATCAGCTCGATCTTCTCCGTCGTCTCGGCGGGGTCCCAGCGCTCGATCGTGTCGGTGATGATCGAGGCGATGTCGTGGCGGTAGCGCTCCACGACGAACGACGCGGCATCGCTCACCCAGACATCCACCCGCACCCGCAGCCCCTCGTCGGTCTGCAGGCGCTCACCGAGCTCCACGAGGATCTGCTGGGCCCGTACCCGCAGGCCGCTGCCGGGATCATCCAGGGAGCGGAGCAGCCCGCCCTTGGCGGTGTTCCAGGCATCCGCGGCGATCCGGCGCAGTCGCGGGCTGTCGAACACCGAGGCCTTCGCGCTCTCGAAGCGCGCGATCGTGTCGGGGTCGCCCTGCAGGTTCGCGGCGAGGCGGTCGAGGTAGCCGTCGATGGCCAGGCGGGCCGGATGCCGCCGGTCGGCGCGCACCGCGGCGACGAACTTCACGGCCTCGCTGTAGGCGGTGTCGTCGACCAGACGCAGCGCGACGCTCGGGACCCACGACGGCAGCCGGCGCGAGACGAGCCCCGTGAAGGCGTCGCGGTTGGTGTCCAGCCAGGTCGCGATGCTGTCGGCCGCGAGGTCGACCGCGCCGTGGTGCGCGCGCGCCTCGACGATGCGCTCGAGCCAGGAGCCGGCGGCGGGGGCCCACTCCGGCTCGACGAGGTGCTCACGCGCCAGGTCGGCGACGAGCGACTGCACGTCGTCGTCGCTCAGCGCTCGCAGCACGCTCGCCGCGAGCGTCGCCCCCTCCGAGGCGACGCGCTCGGCGTGCTCGGGCCGCGACAGCCAGGCCCCGACGCGATCGGAGACGCCGATCTGCTCCAGCTTGCCCCGCACGATGTCGGCCGAGAGGAAGTTGGTCTCGACGAACTCCCCGAGCGTGCGCCCGATCTCGTCCTTGCGTCGCGGGATGATCGCGGTGTGGGGGATGGGCAGGCCGAGGGGATGCCGGAACAGCGCCGTCACCGCGAACCAGTCGGCCAGCGCGCCGACCATCCCGCCCTCCGCGGCGGCCCGCACGTAGCCGAGCCACGGAACGTCCTCCTGGAGGGTGAAGGCGATCACGAAGACGACGGCCATCCCCAGCAGCGCGCCGAGCGCCACGCCCTTCATGACGCGCAGCGCGCGGCGGCGCTCGCGGTCTGCGGGGCTGAGGAGGTGGGTGGGGGTCGGCGTCACCCGGTCATCCTCGCACGGGGGTGCGGCGCCCGGGCCGTCGTCCGGACCGCCGACCGCGTCGGCCGGAGGGTAGCCTTGCGGCGTGATCGAGGACATCCGCCGCCGAGCCCTTCACCGCACGAGCATCCTGGAGGGCCAGCTGCGCGGCCTGACCAAGATGATCGAGAACGAGGACTACTGCATGGACATCATCGCGCAGTCGCGCGCGATCGAGCGGGCCCTCGAATCCCTCAACCGCCTGCTGCTGGAGAACCACTTGCGTACCCACGTCAGCGAGATGTTCGAGCAGGGCGGCGACGAGCGCGAGCAGGCCGTCGCGGAACTGCTGAAGGCCTTCGACTTCGACGGGCGCTGAGCGCGCGCTGCCGGTCGCGGGGCGCGGCTGTCAGGACTCGATCGGACCGAGCCACGCGGAGGCGAGGGTCGCGTGCGCCGACTCCGGGTCGGAGGGGTGGAACGCCCCGGCGAGCACGTCGCGGTAGAGACGCGAGAGCTCGGAGCGGGTGAAGTACGAGGATCCGCCCGCGACGAGCATCGCGTCATCCACCACGCGCTTCGCGGTCGCGGTGGCGCGGTGCTTGAGCCCCGCCAGCAGCGAGAACCAGCGCGCGCCGTGGTCGGCGAGCGCGTCGACGTCGGCGGCGAGAGAGGCGATCTGCGGCGGCAGGGCGTCGTACGCGAGCGCCATGTCGGCGATGTGCCACCGGATGTCGGGGTCCTGCGCGTAGGTCTTCCCGGTCTTCTTCGACGTGCGTGCGCCGGCGGTCGCGACGGCGACGTCGAGCGCACGGCGCGCGATGCCGGTGTACACCGACGCCAGCAGCACCTCGAAGACGCTGAAGATGCCGAACACGAGGGGGTCGGGGTTCGGCCCCGGCGGCACGAACCGCACGACGCGGTCGGCGGGCGCGACGGCGCCGGAGAGCACCGTCGTGCGGCTCTGCGTCGCGCGCATCCCCAGGGTGTCCCAGTCGTCGCGCACCTCGATCGTGCCCTCCGACTCGGCCGATCGCGGAACGAAGGCGTAGACGAGCCGCGGCCCGTCGGGCGACGACGTGTCGAGGCCGTGCAGGCCCAGGTGCGTCCACGCCGGCGAGAGGGAGGTGAAGATCTTCGTGCCGGTGAAGGCATATCCGCCGTCGGGGAGGGGCGCGGCATCCGTGTCGCTGCCGAACAGCACGAGGTCGTTGCCGGCCTCGCTGATGCCGAAGGCGAACACCTCGCCCGCCGCGGCGCCCTCCTGCACGAAGGCGAGGTCGTCGATGCCGCGGTCGCGCAACACCTTGGCGACTCCCGTCCACACGAGGTGCATGTTCACCGCGAGCGCCGTGGCGGGGGATGCCCCGGCGAGCCGCTGCTGCAGGATCGCCGCCTCGGCGACACCCAGCCCGGCTCCGCCGCGGTCCTGCGGCACGAGGATCCCCAGATATCCCGCCGACCGCAGGTCGTCGAGGTCGTCGTGCGGGAACGTGTTCTCGGCGTCGTGGCGGGCCGCGCGGGCGCGGATGCGCTCGATCAGCTCGTCGGGCAGATGATCGGCGGCGTCGAACGGGGGCGTCGTGGTGTGGTCGGTCACGCGAGGATCTCCAGAAGCATGCGCATCGTCTCGTCGGGCTCGTCCCGGTGGGGCGAGTGGCCCGCGCCGGGAACGATCGCATGGGTGAACCGCGGATTGGACGCCAGGATTCCTTCGGCGACCTCGCCGGTGAACAGGCTGTAGACGGCGGGGTCGGCGCCGAGCACGTGGGTGGGGACGGCCACCTGGCGCGCTGCGGCCGAGACATCCCACGGCATGTTCTGCGCGCTCGTCTGCTCCACCGCCCAGCGGCTGGCCTGCTGCGCCGCCAGCGCCTTCAGCTCGATGTCGTGCGGGTGCCAGTCGGGGTGCTCCGCCCGCACGGCGTCCTCGGAGGTGTCGGCGAACGCGCGCTGCTGGCTGTTGCGCACGATCTCGCTGTCGCGCCCCGCGACGACGATGCCGGGATCGATGAGCACGAGGCGCGCGGCCCACAGGGGATGCGCGGCGCTCGCGACGACGGATGCCGCGCCGCCGAGCGAATGCCCGATGACGACGTCCCACGCGCCGCCGCCCTCGGGCGCGGTCGCGACGAGGTCGGAGGCGTACGCGGCGACGGTGTAGTCGAGCGCCCGCGGTGCGCTGCCGTGGCCGCGCAGGTCGACGGCGGTGGCGTGCCAGCCCGCGTCGGCGAGCGCCGTGCCGACGCGCCACATCAGGGCGCCGGAGGAGCCGAGCCCGTGCACGAGGAGCGCGCGGCGGGCGGCGGCGGGGTGACCCCACGAGAGGCGGGGGAGCGTGAGCGGCGAAGTCATTCCGCAAGCCTACGAAGCGGATGGGGCGCCGGGGTCGGCCGGTGCGGCATCCGCGGCCCCGGGCCCGCGGGCGGGCGACGTATCCCGAAGCGGCGTCGCCAGACCGCGCAGCGCCGCGAGGAAGTGCTCGGGGTCGCGTGGCGCCGGCTCCTGCAGCCACGCCTCCAGGATGCCGATCGATCCGTTCGCGATGAATCGCGCCGTGCTCTCCTCGAGGAACCGGGCGGGTGACCCCGGCGCGTCGAACGGCGCTCGCACGGCTCCCGAGCGCTCGAGTTGCACGACGCTGTCGTGGAAGTGGCCGGAGAGCATGCTGCGCAGGTCGCCGCCGCCGCTGCCGAGGAGGGCGCGTTCGTAGATCGCCGAATGCTCTTCGATGTGCGCGAGCACGGCCCGGGTGGTGCTCGCGATCGGGTCGGGGCCTCCGATGAGGTGCTCCTCGCGGATCCGATCGAGCTGGATGCGCAGCGCGACACGAAGCAGCTCCACCGGGGAGGCGGCGTGCTCGTAGAAGGTCGAGCGGTGCACGCCCGCCGTGTGGGCGATCTCCGTCGCCGAGATCTCCTCGACGGGGCGGGCCGCCGCGAGTGTCAGCACGGCGGAGTACAGGCGCGCGTGGGCGCGGCGGGGGGCGGCCATGACTCTCCTCTTCAACGGGCGTAGACTCAGAATTATCCGACATTTGTCGGATAATTCGACGAACGGCGCGCTGAGCGGGCGTGCGGATAGGAGTGGACATGGCAACCTACGACGTGGCAGAGCGTTCCGCGATCGTCACCGGCGCGGCATCCGGGATCGGTCGCGCGGTCGCGCTGATGCTCGCGGCGAACGGCGCGGCGGTGCTCGTGGCCGACCTGCGCGAGGAGGATGCGCAGCGGGTCGTCGACGAGATCACCGCCGCGGGCGGCCGGGCGGCCGCCTTCGCCGGCGACGTGTCCGACCCCGACACGGCCGACGCCATGGTGCAGCGCGCCGCTGAGCTGGGTCCGCTCGGGATCGCCGTCAACAACGCAGGCATCGGCGGGGCGGCTGCGGAGATGGGGGACTACCCCCTCGACAGCTGGCAGAAGGTCATCGAGGTCAACCTCAACGCCGTCTTCTACGGCATGCGCGCACAGCTCCCCGCGCTCGCGGCGTCGGGCGGCGGCTCGATCATCAACATGGCCTCGGTTCTCGGATCGGTCGGCATCCCCATGTCGTCGGCGTACGTCACCGCCAAGCACGGCGTCGTGGGCATGACGAAGAACGCCGCGCTCGAGTACGGCGACCGCAAGGTGCGCGTGAACGCGGTGGGTCCCGGCTTCATCCACACCCCGCTGGTGGATGCCAACCTCGATGCCGACGCGCAGGCGGGCCTTGCGGCTCAGCACGCGCTGGGGCGCCTCGGATCCCCTGAAGAGGTCGCCGCTCTCGTGGCGTTCCTCGCCTCGGACGCCGCGTCCTTCGTCTCCGGCAGCTATCACCTGGTCGACGGCGGATACGCCGCACGCTGACCGACGCGGAGGAGGGGTCGCGCGGCGGCCCCTCCCTCTCGCCCCCGCGAGAGAATGACGGAATGATCTCGAGCGACATGGCGCGGACGCTGCGGGACGCCGGGCTCGTGTGGCGACCCGCCTCGGGCGACCGCTTCCAGCTCGACGAGCCCGAGTTCGAGGCCGACGTCTTCACCGTCAGCGAGATGACGATCGAGCCGCGGGCCTACCCGACGGGCACGATCCTCGCCTTCAACGGCACGACCGAGTGGGCGCTGGATTCCGTAGCGCTCGAGGAGGCGCTGTGGCTGCCCCGCGAGGACCAGCTGCGGGAGATGCTCCGCGGCGCGTTCCGTGCCCTGCGCCGCCTTCCCGACACCCACGAGGTCGAGATCGAGATCGCGGGGGAACGCCGGGTGTACGAGCATCCCGAGCCCGCCGACGCCTACGCGATGGCGGTGCGGGCGATGCTGATGCGCATCCGCTGAGCGGGTCGCGGGCTCGCGGGCTCAGGTGATGGTCGGCACAGGCTCCGTGTCGGGGAGGGGGCTGGCATCGCGCCCCCGCAGGTCGGGGAACGAGCGCGCCCACACGACGGAGACGAGCACGCCGGCCGCGGCGAACGCGGCGGCGGCCCAGTACGCACCGCCGGGGCCCATCCCGTCGATGAGGAAGCCGGCGATGGCCGACCCGGCGGCGGCGCCGATGAGCTGGCCCGTGCCGATCCAGCCGTACGCCTCGGCGGTGTCGCTGAACTTCACGCTGGCGCTCGTGATCGCGAAGATCACCGCGAGGGCAGGCGCGATGCCGATGCCCGCGATGACGAGGGTGCCGCCGAGCCAGAACGCGTTGAGGGAGACCGTGGTGAGCACGAGCCCGATCGTGACGATCGCCATGCGACGCGCCATGGCCCACGGGCCGATCGGGAGGTGCCCGAACGAGAGCCCGCCCGCGAGGCTGCCGACGGCGAAGAGGGCGAGGATGATCCCCGCCTCGAAACCGCCGTGGCCGAAGCTCGCCACGACGCCCGCCTCGACGGCCGCGCACGCGCCGATGAGGAGGAATCCGATGACCGTGCCGAGCAGGACGGGCGGCTTCGCGAGCACCTTGCCGATCGACCGGCGGCTGCGCGGGATGCGCACGCGACCGAGCTCGGGAGACGCGATGAACCACGTGCAGCCGCCGAGGAGGATCGCGACGACGAGGATGAGCGCGGGGGTCGTGCCCGCCTGGAGGGCGACGAACGTGATGACGACGGGGGCGAAGACCCAGATGAGCTCCTGCAGCGACGCATCGAGGGAGAACAGCGGCGTCAGCTGCCGGGAGTTGACCATTTTCGGGTAGATCGTGCGCACGGCCGACTGGACCGGAGGAGTGGCGAGCCCCGCGAGCAGGCCGAACGCCATGTACGCCGGGACGGGCATCGCGATGAGCGCGATCGCCGTGATCGCGAGGGCGCACACGAGCATCGTGAGGGTGAGCACGCGCCGCATGCCCCACACGCCCATCCAGCGGCTCGTGACCGGTCCCGCGACCGCCTGGCCGACCGAGGTCGCAGCGAGCACCAGCCCCGCGGCGCCGTAGGAGCCCGTGATGTGCTCGACGTGCAGCAGGAGGCCCAGCGACATCATCCCATTGGGGAAGCGCGCCGTCAGCTGTGCGGCGATGATGCGGCCGACGCCCGGCGTGCGCAGCAGATCACGGTAGGCGCCCACGAACATCCATCGTAAGCCGCCCCCGAGCGGTGTGCGAGAGAGGTCGACGGCGCGCGTAGCGCGGGTCGTGGGGCAAGGGCGCGACACGCCGGGGACGGCTTTCCACAGGCAGATCGATGTCGGATGCCCCGAATAGGTTCGCGGCTGTGGACAGAAACTGCCGCGGCATCCTCGCGCCGCGATTTTCCGGGCCGATGGGGCCGCGGGATCGGGGTGGTGATTGTGGATGAAACGGTGGACAACTTGTGTTGTATCTAGAGGAACCGGTGGAAAATGACACGGATGTAACTACTAGCCCTTGTGGTGGCACCCGATGTCCGTCCCCATATGTAGTATTGGACTCCCGGTGGGGGGACGCCGGCCAGACCAACAGAACCAGTCCGCGATCAAGGGGATGAAAGGCCGTCATGGCGATCACCGTTTACACCAAGCCCTCCTGCGTCCAGTGCACCGCCACATACCGTGCGCTCGACTCCAAAGGCATCGAATACAACGTCCTCGACCTGTCGCAGGATGCCGGCGCGCTCGAGCAGGTCAAGTCGCTCGGCTACCTGCAGGCGCCCGTCGTCATCACCGACGAGGACCACTGGTCGGGATTCCGTCCCGACAAGATCGACGAGCTCGCGTCGCGCCTCGCCTGAGGCGCGCACAGGCTCTTCGACCCCCGCACATACCGGCCCTTCGAGGGAAGGGGAGGCGCATGACCGCCGTCGCGACGCGGGCGCCCCTGCTGGTCTACTTCTCGAGCGTCTCCGGTAACACGGCGCGCTTCATCGAGAAGCTCGGTCTCCCTGCCCGGCGCATCCCGCTGCACTCCTCCGAGCCGGCACTGCGGGTCGACGAGCCGTTCGTGCTCGTGACCCCCACCTACGGCGGGGGAGAGGGCAGGGGCGTCGAGAAGGGCGCCGTGCCAAAGCAGGTCATCCGGTTCCTCAACGACGAGGCCAACCGGGCCCAGCTGCGGGGCGTGATCTCCGCAGGCAACACCAACTTCGGCGAGTCCTTCTGTCTCGCCGGTGACATCATCAGCCGCAAGTGCCACGTGCCGCACTTGTACCGGCTCGAACTATTCGGCACGTCGGATGACATCGATCGCGTGAGCGACGGATTGGAACGATGGTGGAAGCTGCACTGACCGAGGCCCCGACCTTCAAGCACGACGCCGCGTTCGACGGGCTGGATTACCACTCGCTGAACGCGATGCTCAACCTGTACGGAGCGGACGGCAAGATCCAGTTCGACGCCGACAAGCGCGCCGCCAGGGAGTACTTCCTGCAGCACGTGAACCAGAACACGGTGTTCTTCCACTCCCTCAAGGAGCGCCTGGACTACCTCGTCGAGAAGCAGTACTACGAGCCGGCCGTGCTGGCGAAGTACTCCTTCGACTTCATCCAGCGGCTCAACGACCGCGCCTACGACAAGAAGTTCCGGTTCGAGACCTTCCTCGGCGCGTTCAAGTACTACACGAGCTACACGCTGAAGACCTTCGACGGCAAGCGGTACCTCGAGCGCTTCGAGGACCGCGTCGTGATGACGGCGCTCTTCCTGGCCGACGGCGACGAGAAGCTCGCCGAGAGCCTCGTTGACGAGATCATCTCCGGCCGCTTCCAGCCCGCCACCCCCACCTTCCTCAACGCGGGCAAGGCCCAGCGCGGCGAGCTGGTCTCGTGCTTCCTCCTGCGCATCGAAGACAACATGGAGTCGATCGCCCGCGGCATCAACTCCGCGCTGCAGCTGTCCAAGCGCGGGGGCGGCGTCGCCCTCCTGCTGTCGAACATCCGCGAGTCGGGTGCGCCGATCAAGCACATCGAGAACCAGTCCTCGGGCATCATCCCGGTCATGAAGCTGCTCGAAGACAGTTTCAGCTACGCCAACCAGCTGGGGGCCCGTCAGGGCGCCGGTGCCGTGTACCTCAACGCGCACCACCCCGACATCATGCGCTTCCTCGACACCAAGCGCGAGAACGCCGACGAGAAGATCCGCATCAAGACGCTCTCGCTCGGTGTCGTCGTCCCCGACATCACGTTCGAGCTGGCCAAGAACGGCGAGGACATGTACCTCTTCTCGCCGTACGACGTCGAGCGCGTGTACGGCGTGCCCTTCGGCGACATCTCGGTCACCGAGAAGTACCGCGAGATGGTCGACGACGCCCGCATCAAGAAGACGAAGATCAACGCGCGCGAGTTCTTCCAGACGATCGCCGAGATCCAGTTCGAGTCGGGCTACCCCTACGTGATGTTCGAGGACACCGTGAACAGGGCCAACCCCATCAAGGGCCGGATCAACATGTCCAACCTCTGCTCCGAGATCCTGCAGGTCAACACCCCGACCACGTACAACGAGGACCTCTCCTACGCGGAGATCGGCAAGGACATCTCCTGCAACCTCGGCTCGATGAACATCGCGCTGTCGATGGATGCCGACGACCTCGGCGACACCGTCGAGACCGCCATCCGCGCCCTCACCGCCGTCAGCGACCAGAGCCACATCGCCTCGGTCCGCTCGATCGAGGACGGCAACGACCGCTCGCACGCGATCGGCCTCGGCCAGATGAACCTGCACGGCTACCTCGCCCGCGAGCGGGTGCACTACGGGTCGGAAGAGGGCATCGACTTCACGAACATCTACTTCTACACGGTGCTCTTCCACGCGCTGCGCGCGTCGAACAAGCTCGCGATCGAGCGCGGTCGCGCGTTCGAGGGCTTCGCCGACTCGACGTACGCGTCGGGCGAGTTCTTCGACAAGTACATCGACCGCGCGTGGGTGCCCGAGACGGCGAAGGTGGCCGAACTCTTCGCGGGCAAGCACATCCCGACGCAGGACGACTGGCGCGAGCTGAAGGCCTCCATCCAGGCCCACGGCATCTACAACCAGAACCTGCAGGCCGTTCCTCCCACGGGCTCGATCTCCTACATCAACAACTCGACGTCGTCGATCCACCCGATCGCGTCGAAGGTCGAGATCCGCAAGGAGGGCAAGCTCGGGCGCGTGTACTACCCGGCGCCCTTCATGACCAACGACAACCTGGAGTACTACCAGGACGCGTACGAGATCGGCTACGAGAAGGTCATCGACACCTACGCGGCCGCGACGCAGCACGTGGACCAGGGCCTGTCGCTGACGCTGTTCTTCAAGGACACCGTTACGACGCGCGACATCAACAAGGCTCAGATCTACGCGTGGCGCAAGGGCATCAAGACCATCTACTACATCCGGCTGCGCCAGCTCGCGCTCGAGGGCACCGACATGTCCGAGTGCGTCTCGTGCATGCTGTGACCCGCGTCATCCGTCTCGTCTCGCTCTCCTCGATCGATCACAAGGACCGCTCATGACCCCTCCCGAAAGCCTGAAGCTGCTCAGTCACGTGCAGGCGATCAACTGGAACCGCATCCAGGACGAGAAGGACCTCGAGGTGTGGAACCGTCTCGTGAACAACTTCTGGCTGCCCGAGAAGGTGCCGCTCTCCAACGACATCCAGTCGTGGAACACCCTCACCCCCGAGGAGCAGGTGCTCACGATGCGGGTGTTCACGGGCCTGACCCTGCTCGACACGATCCAGGGCACCGTCGGCGCCGTCTCGCTCATCCCCGACGCGATCACTCCGCACGAGGAGGCCGTCTACACGAACATCGCGTTCATGGAGTCGGTGCACGCCAAGAGCTACTCGTCGATCTTCTCGACGCTGTGCTCGACGAAGGAGATCGACGAGGCGTTCCGCTGGTCGGTGGAGAACCCGAACCTTCAGAAGAAGGCTCAGATCGTCATGGAGTACTACCGCGGCGAGAGCCCGCTCAAGCGCAAGGTCGCCTCGACCCTTCTCGAGAGCTTCCTGTTCTACTCGGGCTTCTACCTGCCGATGCACTGGTCGTCGAGGGCGAAGCTGACCAACACGGCCGACCTCATCCGCCTCATCATCCGCGACGAGGCCGTGCACGGCTACTACATCGGCTACAAGTTCCAGAAGGGGCTCGAGCAGGCCACGCAGGCCGAGCGAGACGACATCAAGGACTACACGTTCTCGCTGCTGTACGAGCTCTACGACAACGAGGTGCAGTACACGCAGGACCTCTACGACGGCGTCGGGCTGACCGAGGACGTGAAGAAGTTCCTGCACTACAACGCCAACAAGGCCCTCATGAACCTGGGCTACGAGGCGATGTTCCCCTCGAGCGTCACGAACGTGAACCCCGCCATCCTCTCGGCCCTCTCCCCGAACGCCGACGAGAACCACGACTTCTTCTCGGGGTCGGGCTCGTCGTACGTCATCGGCAAGGCCGAGGCCACGGAAGACGACGACTGGGACTTCTAGAAGTTTTCTGAGAAGCCCCGGCTGAAAAGCCTGGTCAACGGCCCGGATCCGCGAAATCTCGCGGGTTCGGGCCGTTTTTATGCCCTCTGTTCGACGACAGAGGAGAACAGAGATGACCAGGAATATCCATTCAGTGGGGCACGCAGGGGGCACGCGTGCACCTTCGACGTGGGCAAGGAGGTGCGATCCGAACCGAATCGGGGTTCGGCTGACGCCCAACGCCGTGCCCCATCGTGCCCCTCGATGTGAACGCAAAGGCTCAACTTCCGCGGAATGCTGCGGTTCTCTGGGCCTGCGCAACGTGAGGGGCACGGAGGTGAATATTCGCTTCTCTGAGCGCCACGAGTATTGCGGTTGAGCGCCAACCTGCTCGTGGGCGCGTTCGCGTCGTTGAGCGCCACCGAGTATTCGGGTTCGGCGCCACCTTCCTAGGCTCCTTCTGCCGCGTGGCTGATCACGCGGCAGAAGGAGTAGTTCGGATGGTACGCAGGATCAAGGCGAAGCTGGTGTTGAGGCTTCGCGCGGAGGGGCTCACGGGTCGGCAGATCGCGGCGCTGGGCATGTCTCGGCACTCGGTGTCGGCGGTGCTCAACGCCGCCGACCGGGAGGGCGTCGGCTGGGACGACGTCGCGGAGCTCGACGAGGCGGACGTGTATGCGCGGCTGTTCCCCGGGCGTGGTGAGCACGAGAGTGTTCACGCGCAGCCGGACTGGGACAAGGTGCATCGGGAACTCGCGAGGGTCGGGGTGACGTTGAAACTGCTGCATGGCGAGTACGTCGATGCCTGCCGTGCCAAGGGCGAGACGGCGATGGGCTACGACCGGTTCTGCAAGACCTACCAGCGTCACGTGCTGGTGATCGGGGCGGCGTCGCGGGTCGGTCACAAGGCCGGGCAGACGGTCGAGGTCGACTGGTCGGGCAAGACTATGCAGCTCAGCGACCCGGTCACCGGGCAGGCGACGAGGGTCTACCTGTTCGTCGCGACGCTGCCGTTCTCCCGCTACTCGTTCGTCGAGCCGACGCTGGATATGAAGCAGGACACCTGGCTGCGCGCGAACACGGCGATGTTCGACTGGTTCGGCGGGTCCGTCCCGCGGATCGTTCCGGACAACCTGAAGGCGGGTGTGATCAAGCACCCTGCCGAGGGCGAGGTGGTGCTGAACGACGCGTATCGGGAGCTCGCGGCGCACTATTCGGCGGCGGTGCTGCCGGGACGGGTGAAGAAGCCGAAGGACAAGCCGAGTGTCGAGGGCACGGTCGGGAACGTTGCGACGGTGGTGATCGCGGCTCTGCGCAACCAGCGGTTCGCGACGCTGCCGGAGTTGCGGGCCGCGGTCTACGAACGCGTCGCCGCTTACAACGCGAAGCCGTTTCAGAAACGTGCCGGGTCGAGGCTTTCGGTGTTCGAGGGTGAGGAGAAGCCGCTGCTGCGGCCGCTGCCGCAGGTTCCGTTCGAGATCTCGCAGTGGCTCTACGGCCGCAAGGTCCACAAGAACGGGCATGTGGTGTTCGAGCGGAACTTCTACTCCGTCCCTTACGAGAACATCGGTCGGTCTGTCGACCTGCGCATCACCGACACCATGTTGGAGGTGTTCGCCGGGGATCAGCGGCTCACCAGTCATCTGCTCGCCCCGGCCGGGGTGGTCAACGAGTACCGGACGCACGACTCGGATCTGCCCGACGGGCCCCGCTACCAGCAGATGGACCCGCAACGGGCACGGGAGTGGGCCGCTCGGATCGGGGAGCACACCACCACGATCGTGAACCGGATCTTCGAGTCCGTCCCCGTCGACGAGCAGGGGCTCGGCGCCGCGCTGGCAGTGCTCAGGTTGACCCGACGCTACTCCGCCACCCGGGTCGAAGCCGCCGCCGGCATCGCACTCGATTCCCGCGTCCGATCACCGCGGTATGCGCATCTGCGGCCGATCCTGGAGTCCCACCAGGACCAGACCGGCAGACGCCAGCCGAGGTTCGAACCGTCGGCCCCAGAGGAACCGGCCGGGTATGTCCGCGGCGCCGACTACTACGCAGGAGACGCCCGATGAGCCGGCTCGATGCGGAGACGAAGCGGAAGCTGCGGGAGATGGGCGTCCCCGCCCTCGTCGACGCGCTCGACATCCAGGACGAGGGCCTCACGATGGGGCTGGTGTTCGAGGAGAGGATCAAGCTCGCCGTCGACGACGCCCACGCCGCGTTCACCCACTCCAAAGTCGAAGGCCTCATCCGATGAGCGGGCCTGCGCTACCCGAACGCGGACCTCCGCTGCGTCGACATGCTCGAACAACGCGGCCTGGACCGGGGTGTGATCGCGCAGCTCGGGACCTGCCAGTTCATCACGAGGCACATGAACGTCGTGTTCCAAGGCTTCACCGGCTCCGGGAAGTCCTACCTCGGCTCGGCGTTGGCGAAGCAGGCCTGTCAGCACCGCTACCGGGCGCACTACATCCGCATGCCCGACCTCGAAGAGACCTGGACCGCGGCGAAAGACAAGCCCGCCGGTCGGGAGAAGTGGTTGCGGAAGTACTCCACGTTCACGCTCCTCGTGATCGACGAATGGCTGCTCGACCCGCCCACCGACGACGTCCGGTCCATGCTGCTCGAGCTCCTCGAACGCCGTTACGACGCGACCTCGACGGTGTTCTGCACCCAGTACGCGAAGAAGGACTGGCACCAGCGCCTCGGCGGAGGGGTCCACGCCGACGCGATCATGGACCGCATCGTCCACAACACCCTCTGGATCGAGACCGGCGACGTCAACATGCGGGAGCACACCGCCGCCGCGGCCGGCTGAACCCGGGCCGGTGAGCGTCGCGCCGACCGGGGTGGCGCTCACCGGCAATACCGGTGGCCCTGAGAGTGAATATCGAGTGGCGCTCAACCGCAATAATCAGTGGCGCTCACGACTCCAAATACTCAGGAGGGGCACGACAGTCCACGAGCGGCTGTTCGAGTCCACGGGAGGTCATCATGAGCACGGTGAAACGCGAGGCCTGGGGTCGGTTGCGTAAGCTCCCGTCGGGTCGTTGGCAGGCCCGCTATCCCGCGCCAGATGGCGAGATGTACCCAGCGCGAACCGAGGACGATAAGGCGCTGACGTTCGTCACGAAGACTGATGCGCGAAAGTGGCTTGCGTCGATGCACTCGAAGATCTCGCTCGGCTTGTGGGAGCCGCCAGAAGTCATTGCGGAGCGACGCCGCGCCGAGACTGCCGCCGAGCAGTCGCGATCCATGGGCTTCGAGGAGTACTCCAAGCGATGGCTGCAGATGATCAAGACCGAGCCCAACCGAAGCGGCAAGATACGTGCCGTCGGCACCGTCCGCTCGTATCAGGGCAAGGTCTCGGGCTATCTCGTTCCTGAGTTCGGAGACACCCCGATGAGGGATATCGACGTCAACCGCATCCGTGTGATGACAGATCGACTCGACAAGATCCCAGCGCCGCTGAACCCGAAATCGAAGTTCAACGGCATCACAAGGCCGGTGCTGATCGTGCTCATGATGATCCTGCGCCAAGCGGCTCGCGACGGCATCATTCCAGCGGCGCCGAGCGTCTCGATTCCTCGTCAGGAATCGGTTCGCCATGATGCCGACCATGATGAAAGTGAGGACATCAGGGACTGCTGCACGGATAGGTGACAGGTTGTAGTCACGCCGCCAGTGCGACGGTCGTGTTCATGATGTTCTCGAACTCGATGGGCGTCAAACGCCCGAGCCGACGCTGTCTGCGTCGGCGGTGATAGGTCCGTTCGATCCAGGTGACAATCGCGATCCGCAACTGCTCACGGGTGGTCCAAGTGCGGCGGTCGAGGACGTTCTTCTGCAGCAAAGCGAAGAACGATTCCATCGCCGCGTTGTCCCCGCTCGATCCAACTCTTCCCATGCTCCCGACCATGCGATGGCGGGCCAGAGCACGCAGGAACTTCCGACTGCGAAATTGACTGCCCCTATCGCTATGCACGATGCAGCCGGCGACGTCGCCGTGCATTGCGACCGCGTTCTCGAGAGCCTGAACGGCCAGCCGCGACTTCATCCTGGAGTCGATCGAGTACCCGACGATCCGGCCGGAGAACGCGTCTTTGATCGCGCAGCAGTAGAGCTTGCCTTCCGCGGTCTTGTGCTCCGTGATGTCGACGAGCCAGAGTTCGTTCGGCGCGTCGGCCGCGAACACGTGCCGCGTCCGTCCGTCCTCGTCGACCACCGCGCAGAGATCGTCGTGCACCGGCGGACCCGGTCGGCGTCCTTTGCTGCGCTTGGGCTTCCCGAACGCGCTGAACCAGCCGTTGCTGGACGCGATCCGCCACGCCGTCCGATCCGACATGGATTCGCCCGCTTCGGCGGCTTCGTCGGCAAGGAGCCGGTGCCCGAAAACTCGGGATCGTCCCTATGCGCGTCGAACAGCGCGTTCGCGCGATACGCCTCCACCACCTCGCTGGTAGCGATGGGGTCCGCGAGCCACCGGTAGTAGGGCTGGCGGGAGAGCTTGAGCACCGACACGTCACCGTCACAGGGATCCCCGCGGCGGCGAGCTCCGTCACGAGCGGGTAGAACCTTTTCCCGGCAGGTTCGCCTGCGACAGATACGCCGCGGCCCGCCGGAGCACCTCGTTCTCCTGCTCGAGCAGCCGGTTCCGCTTCCTCAGCTCACGGATCTCAGCCGCCTCGGTGCGGGTCTGGCCAGGCTTGGCGCCCTCGTCGATATCGGCGCGACGCATCCACTTCTGCAGCGTCATCGGGTGGACCCCGAAGTCTTTCGCGATCTGCTCGATCGTCACTCCGGGCTCACGGCTCCTCGCGACGCGGACCACGTCGTCACGGAACTCGGTGGGATAAGGCTTTGGCACGATGCCATCCTTCCAGGCCGCCCTCCCGGGCAAGCCAGATCAGATGTCACCTACTCGTGCAGCAGTCCCGGGTGCTCGTGCGCGGAGGTCATTGAGAGCGACCGGCCATTCTGGGTCGCCTGGGATCAGGGTCCGAAAGCTGTCCGCCTCGGCCATACGTGCTGCAAGGCGATCAGGTGTGCCTATCGAGCGCAAGCGTGAATCGCCTGTAAGTCTCTGAAGTGGCTGGCCTGGGGTCGGCTGGCAGGGTGGGTGCTGGTGCTCCGTCTGGTCGTGACTCTTGAATCGCCTGGCCTCCCGCTTCGGCGGGGTGCCTTTCCCAGGATCTGTCCGGCCGGGTGGGTGCCGGCGCCGACCCTGCCCACTCCGATGGCTTGATCAGAAGCTTGCCCGACCGTTCACGGCGGTCGTGGCCCATTACAGGCCTGCCTCGAAGTGACCATTCCCGGGTCGACGCCAGCAGTGACGTCAACCCAGTGGAGAGGATCACGGTCACCATGACCATCGTCGCAAACACGTTCGCGTATGTCATCGGCGCGGACACCCATTCCAGAACACACACTCTCGCCGTGCTCGACGCGCGCACTGGCGCCAGAGTGGACACTCGGACCTTCCCGACGACGCCGGCGGGATTATCACGCGCGGTCGCGTGGATCGCTCGGCGCACCAGCGGGCTGGCCGATGTGCTCGTAACGATCGAGGGCGTCGGCTCGTATGGCGCCCGGCTCGCGAGAGCATGCCAGGACGCCGGCTACCGGGTCGTGGAGTCGTTCCCGACAGCGGCACGTGAACGTCGCGGACGAGGCAAGAGCGACGAGATCGACGCGGAACTGATCGCCCGCTCCGTGCTCGGCGTCGATGCCGACAACCTCCGTGATCCGCGTCAGGACGCGGGAGTCCGCGCGGCGCTGCGGGTGCTGATCGGCGCCCGCGACCTCATCAACCTCGAACGCACCAGGTCGATCAACGCCTTGACCGCGCTGCTTCGAACGGTCGACCTCGGCATCGACGCCCGCGCCTCGCTCACCAAGAAGCAGCTCGCGGCGATCGAGTCCTGGCGCACGCGACAGGAGGACCTCGCGACCGCGACAGCCCGCCGGGAAGCGATCCGGCTGGCCCGACGGGTTGCCGTCTGCGATGAGGACCTCGCTGCTAACCGTGACGAGATCACCGCGCTGGTCGCCGCCAGCGACGCCGCAATCCTGCTCGACGAGCCCGGGATCGGCGCGATCAACGCGGCCGTGATCATCGCCGCCTGGTCACACCCCGGCCGGGTCCGCTCCGAAGCAGCGTTCGCCGTGCTCGCCGGCGTCAGTCCCGTGCCCGCCTCGAGCGGAAACACCACCCGTCATCGCCTCAACCGAGGAGGCGACAGGCGTCTGAACAGAGCCTTATCGTCGATCGCGCTGACCCGAATGTCGCACCACCCGCCGACCCGCGCCTACGTCGAACGCCGACGAGCCGAAGGACGCACCACCAAGGAAATCCGCCGCTCACTCAAGCGATACATAGCCCGCCAGCTCTACCGCCGCCTCAGCGAGCAGAGCGGACTTGACAACACATAGAAGCATCCTGGGTTTCGTTCCGTTCTTCAAGCAAGGATGGAACCGATGAATCAGAAGTACTCGCCCGAGATGCGGGAGAAGGCGTTGCGGATGCTGGACGAGGCGAAGCCCTCGCATCCGAACCTGATGGTCGCGGTGCGTCATGTCGCCGGGCTGCTCGGTGTGAGCGCAGAGACGCTGCGGGTGTGGCATCGCCGGCGCGAGGTCGACGCGGGCCACCGGCCCGGCGTCCCGACCGATGTTGCCGAGGAGAACGCGAGGCTCAAGCGGGAGAACGCCGAGTTGCGGAAAGCGAACGAGGTCCTCAAGGCTGCGAGCGTGTTTTTCGCGAAGGAGCTCGACCGGCCCTGACCGACATGATCCGCTTCATCGACGAGCATCGGGATCAGTTCGGGGTCGAGTTCCTCTGCCGTGTCCTCCGGGACACGGTGCCAGGGTTCCTCACCTCCCGCGGGTATCGCGCCGCGAAGACCCGCGTGCCCTCGGCCCGGCAGCTGCGTGACGAGCTGCTCGTGCCGGAGGTCCGCCTTCTCCACGAGGAGAACTACGGCGTCTACGGCGTGCGGAAGATGCATGCGCTGTTGCGACGACAGGGGTGGGATGTCGGCCGTGATCAGACCGCCCGCCTCATGGGCCTCGCGGGAGTGCGCGGGGTGGCGCGGTCGAAGAAGGTGTTCACGACGAAGTCCGATCCGACGATCCCGCAACCGCAGGACCTCGTCAAACGCGACTTCACTGCTCTCGCGCCGCGGCGGCTGTGGGTCGCGGACATCACCTATGTCGCGACGTGGGCGGGGTTCGCGTATGTCGCGTTCGTAATCGACGTGTTCTCCCGCATGATCGTCGGCTGGAACGTCGCGTCGACGTTGAAGGCCGACGTGCTGCCGCTTGCAAGCGTTGAACATGGCCGCGTTCAACGCTGCGGGGCCGCTCGATGAGCTCGTCCATCACGCGGACCACGGGTCGAACTATCTCTCTGTGGTCTACACGGATCGGATCGTCGAGATCGGCGCGAAACCCTCCACGGGAACCGTGGGCGACAGTTATGACAACGCCCTCGCCGAGGCGGTCAATGGGCTCTACAAGACCGAGCTGATCCGCCGCCGGGGCCCGTGGCGGACGGTCGAGCAGGTCGAGCTCGCGACCCTCGAGTACGTGTGGTGGTGGAACAACTCCCGCCTCCACGGAGAGCTCGGCTACCGCACCCCCGCCGAGATCGAAGCCGCGTACTACGCTGACCAAGAATCACCCCAGTCGGCAACCGCCGGACAGGGAACCCGATAGGAACGAAACCCAGGATGCTTCTATGTGTTGTCAAGTCCGCTCTGCTCGCTGAGGCGGCGGTAGAGCTGGCGGGCTATGTATCGCTTGAGTGAGCGGCGGATTTCCTTGGTGGTGCGTCCTTCGGCTCGTCGGCGTTCGACGTAGGCGCGGGTCGGCGGGTGGTGCGACATTCGGGTCAGCGCGATCGACGATAAGGCTCTGTTCAGACGCCTGTCGCCTCCTCGGTTGAGGCGATGACGGGTGGTGTTTCCGCTCGAGGCGGGCACGGGACTGACGCCGGCGAGCACGGCGAACGCTGCTTCGGAGCGGACCCGGCCGGGGTGTGACCAGGCGGCGATGATCACGGCCGCGTTGATCGCGCCGATCCCGGGCTCGTCGAGCAGGATTGCGGCGTCGCTGGCGGCGACCAGCGCGGTGATCTCGTCACGGTTAGCAGCGAGGTCCTCATCGCAGACGGCAACCCGTCGGGCCAGCCGGATCGCTTCCCGGCGGGCTGTCGCGGTCGCGAGGTCCTCCTGTCGCGTGCGCCAGGACTCGATCGCCGCGAGCTGCTTCTTGGTGAGCGAGGCGCGGGCGTCGATGCCGAGGTCGACCGTTCGAAGCAGCGCGGTCAAGGCGTTGATCGACCTGGTGCGTTCGAGGTTGATGAGGTCGCGGGCGCCGATCAGCACCCGCAGCGCCGCGCGGACTCCCGCGTCCTGACGCGGATCACGGAGGTTGTCGGCATCGACGCCGAGCACGGAGCGGGCGATCAGTTCCGCGTCGATCTCGTCGCTCTTGCCTCGTCCGCGACGTTCACGTGCCGCTGTCGGGAACGACTCCACGACCCGGTAGCCGGCGTCCTGGCATGCTCTCGCGAGCCGGGCGCCATACGAGCCGACGCCCTCGATCGTTACGAGCACATCGGCCAGCCCGCTGGTGCGCCGAGCGATCCACGCGACCGCGCGTGATAATCCCGCCGGCGTCGTCGGGAAGGTCCGAGTGTCCACTCTGGCGCCAGTGCGCGCGTCGAGCACGGCGAGAGTGTGTGTTCTGGAATGGGTGTCCGCGCCGATGACATACGCGAACGTGTTTGCGACGATGGTCATGGTGACCGTGATCCTCTCCACTGGGTTGACGTCACTGCTGGCGTCGACCCGGGAATGGTCACTTCGAGGCAGGCCTGTAATGGGCCACGACCGCCGTGAACGGTCGGGCAAGCTTCTGATCAAGCCATCGGAGTGGGCAGGGTCGGCGCCGGCACCCACCCGGCCGGACAGATCCTGGGAAAGGCACCCCGCCGAAGCGGGAGGCCAGGCGATTCAAGAGTCACGACCAGACGGAGCACCAGCACCCACCCTGCCAGCCGACCCCAGGCCAGCCACTTCAGAGACTTACAGGCGATTCACACAGCAGCAGTGCACCGATCGCGAACAGGGCGACGATGAATCGGCGAGGCTTCAGGTCGAACAGGGCCGAGGGGAGGGCGCCTTGAACTGACACTCCAACACCTCCCGGACCGGTACGTCGCAACTTGACTTGCACATGCTATTCAATCATGTCGAGGCGATACCTCCCAGGGGTACCACCTGGCAATCCGTTCGTCTCGGGCGGACACGACCTCGGTACGAGACCTCGATCAGGTGCAGACGCATCTTCAGCTTCCCAGCGCCCGATTCACCCGCAGTAATTACACATGGTCGGGGAATCGGGTCTCAAGTAAAATCGAGGCAAAGACTCCATTCGACGATTGCTGGAACAGCGGCTGAGTTGCCGATACCACCCCAACAGTTGCCCGCCGGAGTTTGCGGAGTCAGCACCTCGGAGGTGAGGGTAATGGGGCCGAACTGGGACCACATGGGTTGGTGGGGTATGGGCTGGAGCTGGGTTTTCCTCATCCTGCTCCTGGTGGGAATTACCGTACTCATTGTGCTCCTAGTTCGAGTCTTTGCTGCACGCGATCCTCGACAGTCACCTCATCGCACCGAGAGCAACCGGGCTCGCGAGTTGCTCGATGAGCGCTATGCCCGTGGCGAAATTGACACCACCGAGTACGACGAGCGACGTCAACGACTTGACCGAGCACCCGACGCATGAAACCCATTACCCGTCGACAGGCGCTCCAGCTCGGCGCTCTGGGAGGGCTCGGTGTCGTCATCGGCGGGATCGGTCTCTCTCAAACAGGCCTCCCCTGGGGCAGAGCAATGGCCGATGGAGAACTGCTGATCGAGCCGGAGGTGTTACGAAGCAGCGGCGGGTTGCTGCAGGTCGACCTCGTTGCCGCGCGTCGCGAATTGACCATCGCCGGACGTCAGGTGCATGCCCTGACATACGGCGGCATGGTGCCGGGACGGACCTGGCGCGTGCGACCGGGGGACTCCATCGAGGTGCAGTTGCGGAACGAACTGGACACCCCAACCAACCTGCATACGCACGGACTACAGGTGTCTCCCGCGGGGAACGGTGACAACCCTTTCCTCTCGATAGACCCGGGGCAGAGCTTTGACTACCGATTCACGTTGCCAGAGGATCATCCGCCTGGGGTGTTCTGGTATCACCCTCACCGGCATGGCTCAGTTGCCGACCAGATATTCGGCGGCTTGTACGGTGCGCTGATCGTCGAGGATGGCCACATGCCCATCAGCCGCGAGCGGGTGCTCGTCGTCTCGGACATTTCACTGACTCCTGGCGGACAGATTGCGGCCGCCTCGGGCGCGGACGTGATGATGGGCCGCGAAGGTGATCTCCTGTTGGTCAATGGTCAGCACCGTCCGCACATGTCGGCACGACCTGGGGAGCAGGAACGCTGGCGTGTGATCAATGCATGCACCTCGCGCTACCTTCGCTTGGCCCTGCCTGGGCAACGTCTTGAGTTGCTCGGGATCGACGGCGGCCACGAGCAGGCTCCTCCGGAAGTGCGGGAGGTACTTCTAGCGCCCGGCAATCGCGCCGATCTTCTCGTGAGCATGAGCGCTGGGAGTGGTGAGTTTCAGACGCTGGGTTATGACCGCGGCGGGATGGGAATGATGGGAGGCCAGAACCTCTCCGGTCCCGAGACCATTGCCACGCTCACTGTCGCGGGGCAAGAAGTTGCTGCGCCGGGCGCGGCACTAGAACGACCGTCGGTTCGAGATCTGCGCGAGCAGCCCGTCGCACGGCAGCGCGAGATCACCTTCACCATGGGAATGGGGATGATGATGGGCGGTGGCGGAAGCATGATGGATTTCGGGTTCGACGGTCGTGCCTTCGACATGGACCGAGTGGACCAACACGTTGCTGCAGGGGCCGTCGAGGAGTGGCTCATCACGAACCCCACCCCTATGGATCACCCCTTCCATCTGCACATTTGGCCGATGCAGGTGATCGAAGCGGGTGGGCAACCGGTCAGTGAACCCACTTGGCGCGACGTCATCAATGTTCCCGCGCAGGATGGAGTGCGGGTGCTCGTCGACTTCGCGCGTCACCCGGGGCGCAGCGTCTACCATTGCCACATCCTTGATCACGAAGACGCTGGCATGATGGCCACCGTCGACGTCGCATAGTACCGTGCGCCCTCGCGCGGCTCGGCCCGCAGCTCTTCTTCTGAATCGATCCTCAAATTCCTATCGAAGCGAGGGTGCGTCGGGCAATCGTTGCCGCCCGCGTCACGCGTGGCTACCCTAGAAACGTGCCACGCGCTGCGAAAAGCGGCAGAAATGAGAGCCTGTTTCAGAGTGGCACGCAGAGGGCACGGCACCGCTGCAAACCCCGAAGATCCGCGTGATCACGCGGCCCATGACGAGTACCGGGACTTCTGAGCGCGTAGCGTCCCGCGCCGAGACACCACTTTCGCGTCGAAACACCGTTCGTCGGACGGTGGTTCGGCGCGGATATGGTGTTTCGGCGGCTGAGGCGGGCGCGGGGCGGGGCGCTCAGCGGCGGGTGGAGGACGTGAGCGTGAACTTCGGGGTGCGGGCGATCTGACGCGTGGGGCCGACGAGGCGCTCGGTCCTGAGTCGTGCCAAGTTAGTGCCCCGCGGCGGCGGTGAGGATGGCGTTGGCTTCGGGTCCGGGTGGGGTGGTCGCGGTGATCTCGTTCCCGCCGATGCTGATGGTGACGTCGCGGAGAGGTCGGAGGCTGCGGATGATCTTGCGGATGCTGAAGCCGGTGACGTCTTGAAGGTGGCGTGAGATCGCGAGGGCGGTGAACACGATCGTGAGGTGCGCGTGGATCGAGTCGGCCTCGTGATGGAACATCGGCCTCGCTCGGAGGTCGGTCTTCGCCATCCGGAACGACCGCTCGACCTGAAACAGCTCGTGATACGCCGCGACGACCTCGTTCCCGGTGAGCCGGACCTGGGGGATGTTCGTGACGTATCCCTTCAGCCCGGCGAGCTGCCGTGCCCGGTCGACGAGGACCTGATCGACCGCGGGGCGGGTGCCGGTGAGCTTCACGAACCGGTCCTTCTTGAGCGGCCGTTTCCCGTCGGCGATGCGCTGCGCGCGTTCGACCTGCTTGTCGAGGGTGTGGTTGTCGCGCCGGTCGCGTTTCGCGGAGTAGTGGTAGACCACCCGCCGTGCCCTCGCGTTCTCACCGACACCCATGACCCGCTTCGATTCCATCGTGCTGCCGTCGTAGAGGACTCCGCCATGCTTGTCGAAGTGCTCCGCGAGGTCGTAGGGGGCCTTGCTGATCCTGGAGCCGACGATGAACGAGAACTCGGCGTCCTCGATCTGGTTCAGGTTCGACGCGGACAGCATGCCGGCGTCGGCGACGACCACGACATCATCGACCTGGTGCCGGTCCTGGAACGCGCGGAGCACGGGCAGCAGGGTGAGGGTCTCGCCGGTGTTGCCGGGGAACTCGTGGACCTCGAGAGGGAACCCGTCGGGGGTGACGAGCATCCCGATCAGCACCTGCGGGTCGACGCGGCGTTCCTTGCTCATCCCGACCTTGCGCAGCGCGTCCTCGTCCTCGGCTTCGAAGTAGAGGGTGGTGACGTCGTAGAGCACCAGCCGCAACGCCCCCTTGCGGGTCGCGTGGGCGTAGGCGGCGGTGGCGAGCTTGTCACGCCAGTCCTGCTCGACGCACCGAGCGAGGGTGCGCCAGATCGTCCGCAGCCCGGGCGCGGGGACCCCGAGCTCTTCGAGCACCCGGATCGTGTCGGCCTTCGACGTCGGCTCGACCACTCGGGCCAGGACGAGCTTCATGAACGTGTCGTCATCGACGGCGGTGTCGAACCCGATCCGCCGGTACGTGGTCTCGAGCAGTTCCCACAACACCCGGGATCGGGAACCGACGACGGTCGGCGCCACCCCGGTCGGCGCGGTCGGGGTCAGCGCGTCCAGGTCGAACGCGAGCTGACCGGCGGTGATCCGCTCCCTCGCGGTCTGCACTAGCGCCGCCAACTGCGCGTCGTCATGAGCGGAGCCGATGTGCTCCACGATCGTGCGGACACCGCGATGCTTGCGTGCGATCTGCACCGCCGTCCCACCCGACGACGTGCGCACCTTCCGCACGAACAACCCCACCGAGCGAGTCTAAATCGATGCCGTTAGTGCCCCGCACGGACACCAGCACCCCCGAAAAATCAACGATCCCGAGCCCTCGAGACGCCGATCACGCGAAAGTGGCACGAGTCAGGGCGCGGGGCGGGGGCCTCAGCGGCGGGTGGAGGCCGTGAGCGTGAACTTCGGGGTGCGGGCGATCTGACGCGTGGGGCCGACGAGGCGCTCAAGCGATGCGCGGTACTGCAGGGCCGAGTTCCAGACGGTCCACAGCTCGCCCCCGGGGCGCAGCACGCGCGCCGCATCGGCGAACAGGTGCCGCGCGATCGTCTCGTCGATGGCGGATCCGCGATGAAACGGCGGATTCAGGGCGACGAACGACGCGCTCGCGTCGGGCAGGGCCGAGAGGGCGTCGTCGCGGGCGACCGACATCCGGTCGTCGACGCCGTTCGCGGCCGCGGTCGCGCGCGCCGAGGCGACGGCGGCCGATGACTCGTCCGACGCGTAGACGCGCAGTCCCGGATGCCGCAGGGCCAGCGTCGCGCCGACGATCCCCGTGCCGCACGCCAGGTCGATCGCCGCATCGTCCGCGGCGCCCGGGATCGCCTCCGGCAGGTGGTCGAGCAGCAGCCTCGTGCCGATGTCGATCGACGTTCCCGCGAACACGCCCCCGAACGCGCAGACGACGACACCGTCGTGCTCGGCCCGGGCGGGCGCGGGGTCGACGCCGTCCTGCGGCCCTCGGGCGATGAGCACCCGCGACTTCTGGCGCGCGTGCGTCACGTCGACGCGGCCGAAGCGCTCGCGCAGCACGTCGTTCATGCCGAGGCTCATGTGCTTGATCCGGCCGCCCGCGAACACGACGACCTCGGGCGCCGCGTGTGCCGCGATCAGGCCCGCGACGTCGCGGAGCGCGTCGAGCGATCGCGGCAGGCGCAGCAGCACGACACGGGCGCCGCGCACGAGCTCGGCATCGAGAGCGAGGGAGGCGACGGATGCCGCGTGGCCCGTCGCCGCCGCGTTCCGGGCGAGGGCACGCTCTCCGAGCAGAGAGTCCTGATGCACACGGACGATGCCGCCCGTGACGCCCGTCTCCGCCGCCTCCGCCGCGACGGAGAGCGCGAGGGCGCCGTACGTGTCGCCGATCACCACGACCTCGCCCCGGCGGAGGCCGGCGCGCTCCGTGACGGACTCGTCCAGGAGCAGCCGATCGGCGGCGTCGTGGGCCCGAGGGGCGGCATCCCCGGAGTCCGGGAATGGGCTCAGGGTGTTGAGGTCGAGACTCACCGCGGGGCCGACGGGTGCGGCTCGGCGCTTCGCCGCCGCCGGATGAGCGCGCCGATCCACTCGACCACGAGCCATCCCCAGCCGCCGAGCCACGCGATCGCCGCGGCGATGCTGATGACCCCCGAGAGCATGCCGAGAACCGGGTCGGAGGCGGCTCCGACCAGGTACATGAAGGAGGATCCCCAGGACGAATCGCCGCCGTCGACGAAGAAGAGCCCGGTCGCGAGAACGCCGCCCGATGTCAGCCACGCCGCGATGAGCGCGCGACGGCGTGCCGTGCCCGCCCGGAACAGGGCGCGCCCGCCGAAGAACCCCATGGCCGCCGCGACCACCTGCACGACGTATCCGATCGCGAGGAGGGGCGAGGCGAAGAGGACGAAGAACAGCATCCAGCCCGGCCAGGCGATCTTGATCGCGATCGCGGCGAGCGGCAGGACGACGAGGGCGATGCCCGCCGCCAGCAGCGCGGAATCGGAACGGGACCCGGGTGCGACCGTACTCATGATCCGATCCTGGCAGAGCGTCCGGGTCCGTCGCGCTCGACCCGCGGATCGACCGGTCGGTGCCCGGCCGCGGCGGTGCTGTTCTCGGCGAGCAGCGACCGTGCGAGCAGCGTCGAACCCGCGACGGCCGCGGGCATGCTCGCCACGGCGCCGAGCGGAACGAGGAAGCACAGCTGGGTCGCGACGCCGAAACCCAGGGCCCGCGCACGGTGAGCGCGCAGCAGGCGCCGCCGCTGCGGTGCCGGGATGCCGCGGGCCGACAGCGCCCGCGAGCTCAGCTCGTCGGCGAGCAGCCACCCCGTCAGCGTCACGCCCACGATCGCCCCGAGAGCACCGCCGACGACCGGGACGAGCCCCGTGAGCCCCGCGAGCAGCGCGACACCCACGCCCCGCGCGACGAGGGCGACCGCGTCGCCGACGCCGCGCCAGAACCCGTAGGTCGAGTCCTGCGGCGGGTCGCCCGCCTCTCGTTCGACCGCGCGCCAGATGCGTTCGTAGAACGGCTCGCCCACGACGAGGGTCGCGGCCGTGAACGACACCGCGACGATCACGAGCGCGCCGCCCAGCATCGCGGTGCCCGCGGCGATGCGGATGACGCCCGCCCACAGCCCGGGCCATCCCTCCGCGAACGGGGTCACGGACGCTGTCAGGGCGGGAAGGTTCACGGCGAGGGCGATGAGGCCCGTCAGCAGCAGCGCCCCGACGATCGCCGCGGGGAGCAGCCCGAGCGCCATCGCCCCGGGGCGTCGCCGCCAGAAGGAGAACCCGCGGCCGAGCAGGGCCGCGCCGTGGAGGAACTCGCGCATCGTCACCAGGGTACGACGCGAGGTGTCCGTAGGCTGGGGGGAGAGCCCCCGAGGAGAGCCGTGTTCCACACCCCCCTGTCGCTGTTCCGCACGCTGGCGATCGCGGAGGCGGTCTCGTGGACCCTGCTGATCGGCGGCCTCGTGCTCCGTGCGACGGCCGACCTCCCCCTCGCGGTGACGATCGGCGGCGGCATCCACGGATTTGTCTTCCTGGCGTACGGCGCCACCGCCGTGCTCGTCGCGGCGAACCAGCGCTGGGGTGCCGGGCCCACCGTCGTCGCGATCGCGAGCGCCGTCGTCCCGTACGCGACGATCCCGACCGAGATCTGGCTGCACCGCACGGGCCGCCTGCGGGGCGACTGGCGCCGGGAGGCGGGCGCGGACCCGCGGGATGCCGCGTGGCACGACCGCCTGATGCGCTGGTTCCTGCGCCGGCCCTGGGTGCTCGGCCTGCTGCTGGCCGCCGCGGTCGCGCTGATCTTCGTCGTGCTGCTCATCGTCGGCCCGCCGGGCGGGCGGGACTGACCGGGGAGCGGTCCGCATGAGGCTCCGGACGACGTCGACCCAGCGGACGTACCGCTACGTGCGCCTGAGCCTCGTGGGAGCCATCGTGCTCCTCGGGGTCGCGTTCGCCGCGGTGTCGGTCGCGCAGGGGCCGCCCGCCTCGCTCAGCGCCGCGTTCTACACGCCCGCGCGGGACGTGTTCGTGGGCGCGGTCTTCGCCGTCTCGCTCGCGCTTCTCGCACTGTCGGGGCGCAGCGTCGAGCAGGCGCTGCTGGACTACGCGGCCATCCTGGCGCCGCTCATCGCCATCGTGCCCACCCCCCTCGCAGCGGGCGACGTGCCGGGGTTGGCCTCGTCCTGCCCCGACACCGCGCCGTGCGTGCCCTCCGCCTTCCTCCCCGGGATCGCCGTGGGGGTGACGGCGCTCGTCGTCGTCGGGTCCGCGGGCGTCGTGACCGCCGTCGTCCTCGCGCTCGTGCAGGGCACGTGCTCGCGCGGATTCGTGCTCGCCGCCTCTGGAGCGGGCGTGCTCGTCGTGGCGGTGGCCCTCTGGGCGCTGCTGGATGCCGAGGGCTTCGTGCGGGGCGCGCACCTGGCCGCGGCGGTGGCGTTCTTCGGCCTCATCGCGGTCGTCGCGGCGCTGGCCGCCTTCGCCCCCGCGGGCGCCCGCGCGCGGAGGCGTCCGTGCGCTGTACTCGGTCGTCGCCGTCGGCATCGCGATCACGGTGCTGGTGCTGCTCGCGGCCATCGTCGCGGCGCTCGCGGGTGCGGATCTCGCGGGAACGGGGGTGGTGCCCGTCGTCCTCGTCGGGGAGGTCGTGGTGCTCGTGCTCTTCGCCGTTTTCTGGGTGGCGCAGACCCTGGAACTGTGGGACGACCCCGATCTGGGGGTGGACGCCCGGGAATAGTCCGAGAGCCGTCGCGTTGACTTGATACTGACGTGCTCAACTTTTAAAGTTGACACAACTTCACTCAAGTCAAGATCAGGAGACCTCGTGTCCGACGACGTCACTCCCGGAAACCCGGATCCCTTCGAGGGCGGGAACACGTTCGACGAGTTCCTCGCCCGCTACCTCGCCGGCGAGCGCGCCCGCGCCGCCGGGTCGATCGACCTCAGCCGCTTCCTCAGCGCGCGTACGCAGCTCATGCTGCAGGAGGCCGGCCGCTTCGCGCTCGGCCGCGGTCAGCGCGAGCTCGACGCCCTGCACGTGCTGCGGATCGTCGTGACGCAGCAACCCGCCAGCGACGCCGTGGCCCGCCTCGGCGCCGACCCCGAGGCGATCGCCCGCTCCGCCGAGCAGCGCCTGCCCGCGGCATCCGCCCCGGCACCCGTCGACGGCGCCGTCGTCACGACGTCGGTGCAGCGCGCGCTCTTCCACGCCTTCCAGGTCGCCCGCTCCTCGGGATCGACCTACGTCGACCCAGAGCACCTCTTCTTCGCCCTCGTGCTGGCCGAGGACTCCCCGGCCGGCCAGGTGCTCGCCGACGCGGGAGTGACCGCCGAAGCCCTGACGCAGGGCGCGCGCGAGACCGTCGGCGCGCCGGCCGGCGACGACACGCAGGCCGCGGCATCCGCCACCCCCCTGCTCGACAAGTACGGGCTGGACCTCACCGCCCGCGCGAGCGAGGGCCTCATCGACCCTGTGATCGGCCGCGCCGACGAGATCGAGCAGACGATCGAGATCCTCTCCCGCCGCACGAAGAACAACCCCGTGCTGATCGGCGAGGCCGGCGTCGGCAAGACGGCGATCGTCGAGGGCCTTGCCCGCGCGATCGTCGAGGACGCCGTGCCCGAGCAGCTGCGCGGAAAGCGCCTGGTCGCCCTGGACCTGCCCGCCATGCTCTCCGGCGCCCGCTACCGTGGCGACTTCGAGGAGCGACTGACGGGCACGATGGACGAGATCGCCGCCCACTCGGGCGAGCTGATCGTCTTCATCGACGAGGTGCACACCGTCGTCGGCGCGGGAGCGGGCGGCGAGGGGGCGATGGATGCCGGGAACATCCTCAAGCCGCGCCTCGCCCGTGGCGAGCTGCACCTCATTGGTGCGACCACACTCAAGGAGTACCGCACGATCGAGAAGGATCCGGCGCTCGAGCGCCGCTTCCAGCCCGTGCGGGTGGGCGAGCCCTCGCTCGAGGACGCCGTCGAGATCCTGCGCGGGCTGCGCTCCGCGTACGAGGAGCACCACGCGGTGTCGTACACCGACCAGGCGCTGCGCGCGGCCGTCGAGCTGAGCGACCGCTACGTCGGCGACCGCGTGCTTCCCGACAAGGCGATCGACCTCATCGACCAGGCGGGCGCGCGGCTGCGGCTGCAGCTGGGCGTCACCGTCGACGTGAGTGCCCTGCAGGAGCGCCTGAGGCAGCTCGAGGCCGACAAGAACGCGGCCGTCGCGGCCGAGCACTACGAGGAGGCATCCCGTATCCGCGACGCGATGAGCGAGGTGCAGGCGAGCATCGACGCGGCCCTCGCCGCGGGGGGACGCGACACGGTCGTGGACGAGGCGGAGATCGCCGCCGTGATCAGTCGCGCCACCGGCATCCCGGTCAGTCGGCTCACGGAGACCGAGCGCGGCCGGCTCGCGACGCTGGAGCAGGAGCTGCACGCGCGCGTGATCGGCCAGGACGACGCCGTCGCGGCGGTCGCCAAGGCCGTGCGCCGCAGCCGCACCGGCATGAGCGACCCGCGTCGCCCCATCGGCTCGTTCCTCTTCCTCGGCCCGACGGGAGTGGGAAAGACCGAGCTCGCGAAGGCGCTCGCGGGCAGCGTGTTCGACGACGAGGACTCCGTCATCCGCTTCGACATGAGCGAGTTCGGCGAGCGGCACACCGTCTCGCGGCTCGTCGGTGCCCCTCCCGGATACGTCGGGTACGACGAGGCGGGCCAGCTCACCGAGCGGGTGCGGCGCAACCCCTACGCGGTCGTGCTCTTCGACGAGATCGAGAAGGCCCACCCCGACGTGTTCACCCTGCTGCTGCAGGTGCTCGACGACGGGCGCCTCACTGACGGGCAGGGTCGCACGGTCGACTTCCGCAACACCGTGATCGTGATGACCTCCAACCTCGGGTCGGAGTTCCTCGCCTCGCGCTCGGGTGCGCTCGGCTTCGTCGCCGACGGCGGCGGGGCGACGGGCTTCGGCTCCGACGAGGAGCTGCGTGCCCGCGTCATGGGCAAGGTGCGGGAGGCCATGCGTCCCGAGCTGCTCAACCGCATCGACGAGATCGTGCTGTTCCGCAAGCTCGAGAAGCCGCAGCTGAGGAGCATCGTCTCGCTTGCGCTCGACGCGACGCGCGCGCGCCTGGCCTCGCGCGAGGTGGCGCTCGAGGTGACCGACGCCGCGATCGACTGGCTGGCCGACCGCGGCTACGAGCCCGAGTACGGGGCGCGGCCGCTGCGCCGGCTGGTGCAGCGCGAACTCGACGACCGCATTGCCGACCTCTTCGTCTCGGGGCGTCTGGCCGACGGCGCCGCCGTGCGGGTGGATGCCGCGGGCCCCGCGCTCGCCGTCGACCCGATCGGTGCGGCGGTGCCGGCCGCGGCCTGATCCGTCGCCTCTCGCGGCGCGTTCCCGTCTCGGAGCGCGCCGCGAGGGTGTCAAGCCCCTCGGATCCGGCGCCGGCGCGCCATAGCGTCGGGGTATGACCGAGATCATCGACTTCACACCCTCCCGCGCGATCGTGACGGCATCCGATTCCGGGATCGGCGCCGCGACCGCGCTCGCCCTCGCTGCCGCGGGGATGGACGTCGGCGTCACGTGGCACACCGATGAGGAGGGCGCCCAGGCCACGGCCGAGGGGGTGCGCCGCCTCGGCCGCCGTGCCGTCGTCACCCGTTTCGACGCGACGGACTTCGAGGCCGTGCCCGGGGTGATCGACGAGCTGGCCGACGGGCTCGGCGGGCTCGACGTCTTCGTCAACAACGCCGGCGGCGGCACGGGCGGTCCCTTCCTCGACGTGACCCTCGAGGACTGGCGCCGCATCGTCGCGCTCAACCTCGACGGCGCGTTCGTGGGTCTGCAGGCGGCCGCGCGGCGCATGGTGGCCTCGGGCGCCGGCGGTCGCCTCATCGCCATCTCGAGCGTGCACGAGCACCAGCCGCGTGTGGGCTCGGCCGCCTACGTCGCCTCCAAGCACGGTATCGGCGGCCTGCTGAAGGTGATGGCGCAGGAGCTCGGCGTGCACGGGATCACGGCCAACGCCGTCGCGCCGGGCGAGATCGCGACACCCATCAACGACATGGACTCCGGGGATGCCGAGCGGGTGCACCGCCCCGGCATCCCGCTCGCGCGCCCCGGTGCGCCGCGCGAGATCGCGGACGTCGTGGCCTTCCTCGCCTCGCCCGCCGCATCGTACGTCACGGGTGCATCGTGGGTCGTGGACGGCGGGATGCTGCAGATGGGGCCGCAGGCGGGGTCGCACCTCACCGGCGACGAGTGGCGCGAGGGGTGAGCCCCGCGCGCCGGCGGCGCGACGCGGTCGCGATCCTGCGAAGCGCGGCGAGGTGGACGCTGGCGGCCGTGCTCCTGGCCGCGGGCGCATCCCACCTGACGTGGGGCAGGCGCGGGTACCGCATCGTCGTGCCGGGCTGGGCGACCCGGGTGACGCGGCTCGACGAGGACGCGATCGTCGTGGCATCCGGGGTCGTGGAGATCGGGCTCGGGGCGGCGCTGGTGGCCCTTCCCCGCGAGCGACACGCGATCGGCGCGGCCGTCGCGGCGTTCTTCGTCGCCGTCTTCCCGGGCAACGTGCACCAGTGGCGCACGGGGCGTGCGGCGCCCCTCCTGCGCCCCGATCGCGCGCGCTTGATCCGCCTGTTCCTGCAGCCGGCGCTCGTGGCCTGGGCCCTGTGGGCCACGGGCCCTCGCTCCCGCTGACGGGCCCGTGCCGCGCGGTGCGGCCCCGCCGCCGCCCCCGCGTGCCACGATGGCGGGATGGAGAGCCCGCACCCGTCGCAGATCACCTACCGCAGTTCGGGTGCCGTCGGCGCCGGCCGCACGGTCGTGCTGCTGCGGGAGGGATCGATCACGGTCGGCGATCCCAACCCTAGCCTCAGCTCCTCGTTCGGGGTGCGTCTGGTGTCGATGAGCGTGCCCGCAGTGTCACTGAGCGATCACGAGGCCTTCGGCGGGGAGACGCCCGACGAGGAGCAGTCCACGGCCGTCGCCGATCTCATGCGCGAGCAGGGCGTGTCGCCTGATCGCCCCGCCGGCATGATCGCGCTGGGCGCCGTCGGCTGGCGCGCCGCGGAGGCGGCGGTCATGATGGGCCCCGCGATCGACCGCATCGCCTTCGTCGACGTGTCCGTTCCCGACGCGCCCCTCGCCCGCACCGACGTCGCCGACCTGCTCACGCGCCTCGAGGCGAAGCTGCTCGTCGTCGCGGGGGAGAGCGAGCAGGCGTCCGCGGATGCCGCATGGATCGTCGAGCATAGCGAGGGGGCGCGCCGCGCGAGCGCCGTGGGAACCCTCGCCGATGTGTGGTCCGCGGTTCTCGCTCACGTCGCGCCGGGTGCGCGAACGGGGTGAGGACGGGGCCTAAGCCTTGTCGGGCGCGAGGCGGATGCGCACGATGTTGGTGGACTCGTCGACCTCCGCGACCTTGGGGTAGGCCTTGACGAAGTCGGAGAACGACTTGTGGCCGAGGCTCTTCTCGCTGAATGCCGGGTCCATCCGGCGCAGGAGACTCTTCACCGCCGAGGCATGCTGCCACTGCGAATCGTCCTTGTCGTGCCCCAACCGCAGCGCACGCTCCAGCAGCTCGGCCGTCGGGTCGCTCGAACGGCGGCGGCTGCGGGCTCGGCTCGGCGCCGACCCGGTCGAGGCAGCCTCGTCGGCCTGGGGTTGCACAACGCCCGGAAGCGCATCGTACGCGTCGAATTCGTCGCACGCGGCGGCCAGCGACTTGGCCGTCGATCCGGCGACGCCGACCCCGACGACATGTCGGCCCAGGCGCTTGCACCGCTGTGCCAGCGGCACGTAGTCGGAGTCGCCGGCGACGATCACGACGTGCGTCAGGTCGGGCAGGCGGAACATGTCTTCCACGGCATCGACCGCGAGACGGATGTCGGCGCCGTTTTTGGCGTATGCCGCGGCCGGAAACAACTGCACGAGATCCACCGCTCGAGCCACCAGCTGCGAGCGGTATTCGGCGTTGACCGGAGATGACCAATCGGCGTAGGCACGGGTGAGCACGAGAGTTCCGAAGGATGCCGCGTAGTCGATGATGGCCCCGACATCCACGGTGGCCCGGGCGAGCTTCTCGGCGATCTCGGCGTCGGCGGGGGACTCCGCGATCTTCTGCCGGTCTCGCGAGTAGGCGTTGCGACCGTGCACGCGGTCGTACCACGACATCACGATGTTGTCGAAGTCGAGGTAGACCGCGACGCGGCCGTTCTGGGTGTCGGCCATGTCAGTGCTCCTGGGGGTAAACGAGGCCGATGCGTCGGCGGATGTCATCGAGTGTGCCCATGATCGCCACCGTCTCGTCGATCGGCAGCACGTCGCCGGCGAGGTTGCCCTCGGCGACGAGGCGCTCGGCCGCGATCGCCTGGTACTGCATGCCGCGCCCGGCGACGTCGGAGACGTAGGTCTCGCGCACCGTGCCGTCGGGGGCGATCACGCGGAAGGAGGTGGGGGTGTACCAGATGCGGTCGATCTCGATCCGCGCCTCGGTGCCGACGACGGCGGCCGTGTTGGGGCCCGCCGCGCGCGACGACGTGACGCTCGTCGAGATCCCGCCGCCGGAGTGGGTGAAGATCGTCGCGACCTCGGTGTCGGCCCCGGTCTCGCCGAGCCGGGCCGAGGCCACGACGCTCTCGGGAGCGCCGAGGATGTCCCAGGCGAACGAGACGGGGTAGACGCCGAGGTCGAGGAGCGCGCCGCCGCCGAGATCGAGCGCGTTGAGGCGGTGCGCGGGGTCCGCCGAGATCTTCTGTGTGTGGTCCGCCGTCAGGGCACGGATCTCGCCCAGGGCGCCGCTGCCGACGAGCTCCCGGACGCGTTCCATGTGCGGCAGATAGCGCGTCCACATGGCCTCCATGGCGAGCACGCCCCGAGCGGCCGCGGCGTCGCGGATCGCCGCCGCCTCGGCCGCGTTCAGGGCGAACGGCTTCTCCACCAGAACGTGCTTCCCCGCACGGATCGCCGCCAGGGCGTTCTCGGCGTGCATGGGGTGGGGCGTCGCGATGTAGACGATGTCGACGTCGGGGTCGGCGAGCAGAGCGTCGTAGCCGCCGTGGGCCCGCGGGATCGAGAACTCGTCGGCGAACGCCTGCGCCGATGCGGCGGTGCGCGATCCCACGGCGACGGGGTCGAGGCCCGCCGTGCGGAGATCGTGGGTGAAGGCGTGGGCGATTCCGCCCGTGGCGAGGATGCCCCAGCGCAGTCCGGTCATCTGCCGAGCCTAACGCGGCCGAGAGCCTCCGCCGGGAGCGTTCTCGCTCACCCCGCACAGAAACGCGACGATCCGCTCGGAGCTGTCCTCCAGCAGGGGGCCGTGCCCGAACTCCCAGCCATGGTCGCTCGAGCGCAGGGTGCGTCCCGCGACGACGGCCCGGATGGGAAGGGGGGCCGCTGTCGTGCGGTAGAGGGCGACCGCGCCGAACGTCAGGGGGGCGAGGGAGACGGCGCCGCCCGTGTCGCGGGCGAGGACGAGCGTCGCGGTCACCGCGCGGGAGAGATCGCGGATGCGCCGGCGGCGACCGGAGCGCACGGCGTCGGCGAGTCCGGTGAGATCGTCCTCGGAGCGCTCCCGGTCGAGCCCCGATTCGACGAGGAATGCGCGGGTGCGCGGGCTGCGGGAGTCGTCGTCGACCCGTGCGAGCAGGCGGGCGGCTTCGCCCACGACATCGGCGAGCTGGCCACGCCAGTCGCCCGTCACCCCCGATTCGTCGCGGGGCGTGCGCGAGCTCAGCGGCAGCTCGCGGAACAGGTCGGACATGCGCACACCCTACGCCCGGTCGTGCGGTGTGACACCGGCGAACCGTCACATGAGCGCCGCTCACGCCCATAATGGGGGGAACGACCCATGTGACCGTGCGCACGGGCCACCACGAGGGAGTGCCGCCCCATGAGCGACACCGCGAGACCGCGGCCACCCAGCATCCGCGATGTGGCGCGCCTGGCAGGCGTGTCCCACCAGACCGTGTCGCGCGTGCTCAACGAGCATCCGAGCGTCGCGCCGGAGACGCGCGACCGGGTCAACGGCGTCATGCAGGAGTTGCAGTACCGCCCGAACCGCGCCGCGCGCGCGCTCGTCACGAGCCGGTCGCAGACGATCGGCATCCTCTCCGCATCGAGCACGCAGTACGGGCCGGCATCGAGCATCGCCGCGATCGAGGCCGCGGCGCGTGAGCGCGGCTACTGGGTCTCGACGGCGAACATCGACGCCTCGGACCCCGGGTCGATCGAGGCCGGGCTGGCGCACCTGATGGCGCAGTCGATCGAGGGGCTCGTCGTGATCGCCCCGCAGGTGCGGGTATTCCGAGTGCTCGGGGCGCTCGAGATCGAGGTTCCCTACGTGACGCTCCAGTCGACCGGTCTCGACGAGGAGCACGCCCTCTCGGTCGACCAGATCGCCGGTGCGCGGCTGGCGACGCGCCACCTGCTCGACCTCGGCCATCGCTGGATCTATCACCTCGCGGGTCCGCAGGACTGGATCGAGGCCGAGGCGCGCATGCGGGGATTCCTCGAGGAGATGGGCGCGCGCGACGTGCCCACGACGGCCCCGATCCTGGGCGACTGGACCGCGGAGTTCGGGTATTTCGCCGGCCGTGAGCTGCTGCGGGTCCGCGATTTCACGGCCATCTTCGCCTCGAACGACCAGATGGCGCTGGGGCTCATGCACGCCGTCCGCGACGAGGGTCTCGAGGTGCCGCACGATGTCAGCATCGTCGGGTTCGACGACATCCCCGAGGCGGGGCACTACTGGCCGCCGCTGACCACCGTGCGCCAGGACTTCCCCGAGCTGGGACGGCGCTGCGTGGATCTGTTGCTCGGCGGAGCGGAGGCGGCGCGGTCGCGCCACACGCTCGCACCCGAGCTGATCGTCCGCGCCTCCACGGCGCCGCCCGTCTTCTGAGCGCCGTTACCAAGCCGAGACATTCGCGTCTTGACAACTTCGGAGCCGATCTGGCTAGCATTGCACCCGATGTGAACGGTCACATGGGTCCGATCTGACGAACTCGGAGCGCCGCCGCACCGCACGCACGGTCCCGTACGGGGCCCACGAAGGAGTGAACCGTGAGCAGCTACGGACCGAAGGTCGAGGTCGCCATCGCGCGTACCCGCGCCGAGGTTGCCCGGTTGCATGGGGAGTTGGTGCGGTATGGCCTGGTGGTGTGGACGGGTGGGAATGTGTCGGGTCGGGTGCCGGGTGCTGATCTGTTCGTGATCAAGCCGTCGGGGGTGTCGTATGAGGATCTGGCGCCGGAGAACATGATCGTGTGCGATCTGGACGGGGTTGTGGTTCCGGGGACTCCGGGGAGTGATCGTTCGCCGTCGAGTGATACGGCGGCGCATGCGTATGTGTATCGGAACATGCCGGGTGTGGGTGGTGTGGTGCACACGCATTCGACGTATGCGGTGGCGTGGGCGGCGCGGGGTGAGGAGATTCCGTGTGTGATCACGGGGATGGCGGATGAGTTCGGGGGTCCGATTCCGGTGGGTCCGTTCGCGGTGATCGGGGATGACTCGATCGGGCGGGGGATCGTGGAGACCCTCACGGGTCACCGGTCGCGTGCGGTGTTGATGCAGAACCATGGGCCGTTCACGATCGGGGTGTCGGCGAAGGATGCGGTCAAGGCCGCGGTGATGTGTGAGGACGCGGCGCGGACGGTGCATATCGCGGCGCAGGCGGGCCCGTTGATCCCGATCCCGCAGGAGAAGATCGACGCGCTCTACAACCGGTACCAGAACGTCTACGGCCAAGCCACCGACGACCGCCGCGACGAGACCCGCGATTCCTGACGCGGCAGAAGACTTCCCGCGCGGGACGCGGGTGGATCCACAACTGAACATCGACACCAAGACAACGAAGTCCCTTTGAGAGGAACCACAGTGAAAGCCAAGAAGACACTGCTGGCGGCCGTGGCCACCGGCGCGCTGTTTCTCACCGCCTGCTCCGGATCGACCGGCGACAGCGGCGGCGAGGGCGACGGCCTGATCGGCGTCGCGATGCCGACCCGCAGCTCCGAGCGCTGGATCCAGGACGGCGACGCCGTGAAGTCCCAGCTCGAGGAGGCGGGTTTCGAGGTCGACCTGCAGTACGCCGAGGACGACATCCCGACCCAGGTCTCGCAGATCGAGAACATGATCACCCGGGGAGCCCGCGCGCTCATCGTCGCCTCGATCGACGGCACGACGCTCTCGCAGGTGCTGCAGGATGCCGCGGACGCGGACATCCCCGTCATCGCCTACGACCGCCTCATCCGCGACTCCGAGAACGTGGACTACTACGCATCGTTCGACAACTACATCGTCGGCGTGCAGCAGGCCACGTCGGTGCTCAACGGCCTCGGCCTGACCGACCTCGAGGGAGAGCCTCTTCCCGACGCTCCCGCCGGGCCGTTCAACGTGGAGCTGTTCGCCGGCTCGCCCGACGACAACAACGCCACGTTCTTCTGGGAAGGCGCCATCGACACCCTGCAGCCCTACATCGACGAGGGGACCCTCGTGGTGAAGTCGGGTCAGACCGATTTCGAGCAGGCGGCCATCCTGCGCTGGGACGGCGAGGTCGCTCAGGAGCGCATGGAGAACCTCCTCACCTCGACGTACTCCGACGGATCGACCGTGGACGGCGTCCTCTCGCCCTACGACGGCCTCTCGCGCGGCATCATCTCCGCCCTCACCGATGCCGGTTACACCGTGGGCGAGGACTGGCCGATCATCTCCGGCCAGGACGCCGAGCTCGACTCGGTGAAGGCCATCGTGTCGGGTGAGCAGTACGCGACCATCTTCAAGGACACCCGTCTGCTGGCCGAGGTCGCCTCCGACATGGCGATCGCGCTGCTCAACGGCGAGGAGCCCGAGGTCAACAACACCGAGGACTACGACAACGGCGTGAAGGTCGTGCCGTCGTACCTGCTGGAGTCGGCGATCGTCGTCCAGGACAACATCCAGGAGATCCTCGTGGACTCCGGCTACTGGACCGAAGAAGAGATCAGCGGCTGACATCGACGGGTCGGCCGGGCGGGGGCCACCCCGTCCGGCCGACCGGTCCTCTCACGCAAGGAGGAACCCATGCCCCAGCCCATCCTCGAGATGCGGGGGATCACGAAGACCTTCCCGGGCGTCAAGGCGCTCTCGAACGTCACCCTGTCGGTGCAGCCCGGCGAGGTGCACGCGATCTGCGGCGAGAACGGCGCCGGGAAGTCGACCCTCATGAAGGTGCTCTCGGGCGTCTACCCGCACGGGACGTACACGGGCGACATCGTCCTCGAGGGGGAGGCGGTGGAATTCCGCAGCCTCAGCGACAGCGAGGCCAAGGGCATCGTGATCATCCATCAGGAGCTGGCGCTGAGCCCGCACCTCTCGATCGCCGAGAACATCTTCCTCAACAACGAGGTGCGCGGCCCGCTCGGGCTGATCGACTGGAACAAGACGAATTTCGAGGCCGCCAAACTGCTCGCCCGCGTCGGACTGCGCGAGAACCCCACGACGGCGATCAAGAACATCGGCGTGGGCAAGCAGCAACTCGTGGAGATCGCCAAGGCGCTGTCCAAGCGCGTGAAGATCCTCATCCTCGACGAGCCCACCGCGGCGCTCAACGACGAGGACTCCGACCACCTGCTCGATCTCATCCTGCACCTGAAGGGTCAGGGGATCACGTCGATCATCATCAGCCACAAGCTGAACGAGATCAAGAAGGTCGCCGACTCGGTGACCGTCATCCGGGACGGCAAGACGATCGAGACGATCGCCAAGGGCGAGGTCACCGAGGACCGCATCATCCGCGACATGGTCGGCCGCGACCTCGAACACCGCTACCCCGACCACACTCCCGACATCGGCGAGGAGCTGCTGCGCGTCGAGGACTGGACCGCGTACCACCCGCAGGACGGCGGCCGAGTCATGGTGGACAAGGTCTCCATCACCGTCAAGGCGGGCGAGATCGTCGGCATCGCGGGGCTCATGGGGGCGGGGCGCACGGAGTTCGCCATGAGCCTGTTCGGGCAGAGCTACGGATCGAAGATCTCCGGCCGGGTCTTCCTGCGCGGCAAGGAGATCAAGACGCGGACGGTGTCGGAGGCCATCGCGAACGGGCTGGCGTATGCGACCGAGGATCGCAAGACGTACGGCCTGAACCTCATCGAGGACATCAAGCGCAACGTCTCGATGGCGGCACTGCGCAAGCTCGAATCGGCGGGCCTGGTCAACGACAACGAGGAGTACAAGGTCGCGAACGAGTACCGACGCGACCTCAACATCAAGGCGCCCTCCGTGCTGGTCAAGACCGGGAAGCTCTCCGGCGGCAACCAGCAGAAGGTCGTGCTGTCGAAGTGGATCTACTCCGACCCCGACGTGCTCATCCTCGACGAGCCCACACGCGGCATCGACGTGGGAGCGAAGTACGAGATCTACACGATCATCAATCGCCTCGCGGCATCCGGCAAGGGCATCATCGTCATCTCGTCGGAGCTGCCCGAGCTGCTCGGCATCTCCGACCGCGTGTACGCGCTCTCGGAGGGGCGCATCACGGGCGAGCTGCCCATCGCCGAGGCGACGCCCGAGTCGGTCCTCAAACTCATGACCATGGAGAAGCCGCGCTGAGCGCGGCGGCACACAGGAGTGACAATGTCCAATTCCACCAACACCCCTCCCTCCACCGAGTCCACCGCCGTCGGTGCGAGCATCAACCCCACCGAGAACCGGTTCACGTCGTGGCTGAGCCACGTCCTGTCCGACCTCGGCAAGAACGGCATCTTCCTCGCGCTGCTCGCGGTGATCGTGCTGTTCGCGATCCTGACCGAGGGCATTCTGCTGCGGCCGCAGAACATCTCCAACCTCGTCGTGCAGAACGGGTACATCCTCGTGCTGGCCATCGGCATGGTGATGGTCATCATCGCCGGGCACATCGACCTCTCGGTCGGCTCGGTCGCGGCCTTCGTCGGCGCGTGCTCGGGTGTCTTCGCGGTCAACTGGGGTCTGCCCTGGTGGCTCGCGGTCGTTCTCTCCCTCGCGATCGGCGCCCTCGTCGGGGCGTGGCAGGGCTTCTGGATCGCCTTCGTCGGCATCCCCGCCTTCATCGTGACCCTGGCGGGCATGCTCATCTTCCGCGGCCTCGCGCTCGTCGTCCTCGGAAACGCCAACATCGGCTCGTTCCCCGCCGAATACCGAGCGCTCGGCAACGGCTTCGTCGTGGGCCTTTTCGGTGAGAGCGACCCCGACCTGATGACGCTCGGCGTCGGGGTGCTCGCGATCGTGCTCATCGTGACGCAGCAGCTGCGCACCCGCCGCGGCCGTCAGAAGTACGGCCAGGACGTCGAGCCCATGGTGTGGTTCGCCGCCAAGCTCGTGCTGATCTCGGCCGCCATCGCGTTCTTCGCGTACTCGCTGGCCACCTACAAGGGGATCCCCGTCACGCTCATCATCCTCGCGGTGCTCGTGCTCGTGTACGGCGTCGTGATGAACCGCACGGTGTTCGGCCGTCACATCTACGCGATCGGCGGAAACCGTCACGCGGCGGAGCTGTCGGGCATCAAGACCCGCCGGGTGGATTTCTGGCTTTTCGTGAACATGGGCTTCCTCGCGGCGCTCGCGGGCCTCATCTTCACGGCGCGCCTGAATCTCGCGGGCCCCAAGGCCGGAGACGGCTTCGAGCTCGAGGCGATCTCGGCGGCGTTCATCGGCGGCGCGGCCGTGCAGGGCGGCGTCGGCACGATCGGCGGCGCGATCATCGGTGGTCTCATCATCGGCGTGCTCAACAACGGCATGTCGATCATGGGCATCGGCATCGAGTGGCAGCAGGCCGTCAAGGGCCTCGTGCTGCTGCTGGCCGTCGCCTTCGACGTCTACAACAAGCGCCGTTCGGCCGGCTGACGCCGGCGTCCCGCAGCAGAACGCCTCCGTTCGCGTCACGCGCCCCGTATCACGGGGTGAGCAGCGCGAACGGAGGCGTTCCGCGCGGCGGCGTCAGGCGGCGTCGAGCGCGCGGGCGAGATCGGCGATGAGGTCGGCCGGATCCTCGAGGCCGATCGAGAGCCGGATCGTCGTGGGGGAGATGCCCGCCTGAGCGAGCTGCTGCGCGCTCATGTGACCGTGCGTCATGGATGCCGGGTGCGAGACCATGCTGCGCGCATCCCCGATGTTCGCGGCCAGGCGCACGACCCGCAGGGCGTCGATCACCCGCTCGAGGCGGGCGTCGTCGGCGGCGGGGTCCTCGGTCGCGACGAGGTCGAACGCGAACACGGCGGATGTGCCCCGCGGCAGGTAGCGCTGCGCGGCGGCGTGCCATGGGCTCCCCTCGAGCCCGGGGTGGTGCACGCGGGCGACCTCGGGGCGCTGCGCCAGGAACCGCGCCACCTCGAGGGCCGTGTCGCTGTGGCGGCGCATGCGCAGATCGAGTGTCTCGATCCCCTGGAGGAGCTGGAAAGCGCTCCACGCCGAGAGGGTCGGCCCGAAGTCGTGCACGTACTTCGAACGCAGATACACCGTGAGCGCCTGACCGGTGGGGCCGAACCGCTCCCACAGCACCTGGTCGCCGAAACGCGGGGAGGGATGTGTGAACTGGGGCCAGCGCCGCGGATCGGCGCCGAAGTCGAAGCGCCCCATGTCGACGACGACGCCGCCCAGGGCGGTGCCGTGCCCACCGAGGTACTTCGTCACGGAATGGACGACGAGGTCGGCGCCGTGGTCGCCGGGGCGCAGCAGGAAGGGCGTCGCCACCGTGTTGTCGATCACGAGGGGCACGCCCGCCTCGTGCGCGATGTCGGCGACCGCGCGCACATCGAGCACCGTGGCCAGCGGGTTGGTGATCGACTCGGCGAAGAAGGCGCGGGTCTCGGGGCGGGCGGCCGCGCGCCACCCGTCGAGATCGTCCTGGTCGACGAACGTCACGTCGATGCCGAGGTCGGCGAGCGAGTCCGCGAGGAGGTCCACGGTGCCGCCGTACAGCTGCCGCGCCGCGACGACGTGGTGCCCCTGCGAGGCGAGCGCGAGGATGGCGCCCGCGGAGGCCGCCTGCCCGGACGCCACCGCGACGGCGGATCGGCCGCCCTCGAGCCGGGCGATCCTCTCCTCCAGCACGAGCTGCGTCGGGTTGGAGGTGCGGCTGTAGACGTTGCCGAGGGTACGCAGCGCGAAGACGTCGCGCGCGTGGGCGAGCGAGGGGAACTCGTAGGCGTTGGACTGATAGATGGGCGGCACGGCCGTGTTCTGCGCCGTTCCCGGCGTGTAGCCGGCCTGCACCTGAAGGGTCGCGAAGGCGGATGCCGCGGCATCCGGGCGCGCGGGATCACGGGTATCGCTCATGCCCACATCGTCACACGGACCCGCCGCCGAGCGGCAATGCGTGTGTCGCCGTGTGTCACGAGCTCCCGCGGCGGTGCCGGCGTCAGGGCACCAGGACGATCTTGCCGTCGACGCCCCGCTCGAGGAGACGGTGGGCCTCTGCGGCGTCGGACAGCGGAAGCGAGGGGCCCACCTCGATCGAGAACGCCCCCGCCGCCAGCAGGGCGACCGTCACCGGCAGGGCCTCGGCACGCCAGCCCAGCTCGACGTCGGTGAGCGGTTCGGGCGAGCCGCCCGAGAACGCACGGATGCCGAAGCCCGCGGCGTCCGCGCCGCGAACGATCGTGGCGATGCGGGCGTGGTCGGCGACGAGCTCGAGCGAGGCCTCGATCGCCTCGTCGGTGCCCGCGGCATCCAGTGCCACGGTGACGCCCTCCGGCGCCGCCTCGCGCACGCGCTCGATGAGGCCGGGGCCGTAGGCGACCGGCGTGGCGCCGAGCCCCCGCACCCGATCGAAGCGGCGCTCGCTCGCGGTCGCCACGACACGGGCGCCCCACAGCGCGGCGTACTGGATGGCGGCCTGCCCGACCGCGCCGGACCCGGCGTGCACGAGCAGCGTGTCGCCGGCGCGCACCGCGAGCGAGCGCAGGCACTGATAGGCGGTGCCGACCGGGATGCCGATGCCGGCGCCCTCGGCGGCCGAGACGCGCGGCGGGCGCGGCACGGCGTGGGCCGCCTCCACGACGACCTCGCTCGCGTACGACCCGCTCGTGTCGTGGAACACCACGGCCTCGCCGACGGCGAACCCGGAGACCTCGGCGCCGACGGCGGTGACGACCCCCGCGCCGTCGCGCCCGATGCGGCGCGGCGCGCTGAGGGGGGAGGAGGCCCGGCGTCCCGAGCGCAGCTTCGCATCGATCGGGTTGACCCCCGCCGCCTCGACGCGCACGACGAGCTGCCGGGGCCCGGGCTGGGGCGCCGGCACCTCGGTCAGCTGGAGGACCTCGGGGCCGCCGTGGGAGGAGTACGTGATCGCGTGTGCCATGCCTTCACGCTATCCGCCGCGCAGCGCTTTCGCGATGCGCGGGAGCGAGACGGGCTCGGAGGTTCCCAGCTGCTGCGCGAACAGGCTCACGCGCAGCTCCTCGAGCAGCCAGCGCGTGCGCACGAGGGATGCCGCGGCATCCGGCGCCGGGGGCAACGTGCCGCCCGCCTCGGCGTACGCGGCGAGGGCGCGCTCCATCTCGCTCTGGCGCTGCCGGTCGCGGCCGGCGTTGTCGGCGAGGCCGCGCAGGCGCGTGAGCGCCCCGTCGAGGTATCGCGGCAGGTGGCCGAGCCGTGCCGTGCCGGTGCGCAGCACGAATCCCGGGAAGACGAGCCCCGCGAGCTGTCCGCGCACGTCGTTCAGGGCCGGCAGTAGCGTGAGGGAGTTCGCCGAGCGCACCTCGCGCTCGGCGTCGCGCAGCAGCGTGAGGATGCGGGCCGTGAGCGAGACGGTCTGGAACAGCCGCTCGACGACGGCGGCGGAGAAGGCGCCCTGCACTGCGGCGAAGGCGGCGGCATCCCGCACCGGGCCCCCGTGCGCGGCCCCCTCGATCACCTCGTCGGCGACGGCGGCGCGGCAGTCCTCGATGAGCGCCTTGACCGAGGGGTAGGGGGAGGCTGCGAGGGCGAGCTTCTCGTTGGCGGTGAGGTGCTCCTGCACGTAGGACACGGGGGAGGGAACGGCCAGCAGCATGAGACGACGGATGCCGCGTCGCAGCTCGCGCTCGGCGGCCTCGGGCGTGCTCTCGACCCGCAGCGCGACCGAGGCCCCCTCGTCGACGAGCGTCGGGTATCCCCGCACGACGCCGCCGGCGACCCTCGTGTCGATCACCTCGGGCAGGTCGCCGAGGTCCCACGACGTGATCCCCGTGCGTTCGCGAAGGGCGACGACGGCTCCCGATGTCTCCGCACCCGGCCCCGGGGCTCCGGCGACGCGCGCGGCGGGGGCGGCTCCGGCGCCGGTGATGCGCGCCGCGACGCTCTCGCGGGCCCGGCCCGCCAGGCGGGCCTGCAGCTCTGCGAGGTCCCGCCCCGCGCCGACCGTGCGCCCGCGCCCGTCGACGACGCGGAACGCCATGCGCAGGTGGGCGGGCACGCGTTCGACCTCGAAGTCGGCCGCCGTCACCGGCTGGCCCGCCGCCCGCTGCACGAGGCGGGCGAGCGCGTCGACCATCGCGGACGGCGGCAGCCCCTCGTGCGACTCGGGGCCCGCCCCGGCGAGCTCGTCGCCGAAGCGCGCGGCCCAATCGGCGGCCGGCACGACGTTGCGCCGGATCGCCTTGGGGAGGGCGCGCAGCATGGCGGCGATCAGCTCCGCGCGCATGCCCGGCACCTGCCAGTCGAACCCGTCGGGGCGCAGTCCCTGCAGCAGCGGAAGCGGGACGACGACGTTGACCCCGTCGTCGTCGGCGCCCGGCTCGAAGCGGTACGCGAGCGTCAGCGTCTGGTCGCCCTGCACCCACCGGGTGGGGAAGTCGCGGGCATCCGCCCGCGCCTCCTCGGGGGCCAGGTCGCTCTGGCGCATGGTGAGCAGGTGGGGGGTGCGGGACTGCTGCTCGCGCCACCAGCGCTCGAACGAGCGCACGTCGAAGACGTCCCGCGGCACGCGCGCGTCGTAGAACGCGAACACCGCCTCGTCCCCGACGAGGATGTCGCGGCGACGCTCCCGCTCCTCGAGCTTCTCGAGCCGCCGGCGCAGCTCGTGGTTCGCGCGCACGAACGCCGAGAGCCGCTTGTCGAGCACCGACGGATCCCACTCGCCCTCGACGAGCGCGTGTCGCACGAAGAGCTCTCGCGCGCCGTCGCGGTCGATCCGTGCGTACTGGATCCGCCTCCGGGGGATGATCTCGACGCCGAAGAGGGTCACCTTCTCGAACGCGACGGCGGCGCCGGCATCCTTGGACCAGTGCGGCTCGCTCACCTGACGCCCCGCGAGGTCGCCCGCGAGCGGCTCGGCCCACGCCGGGTCGATCGCGGCCACGGTGCGCGCGAACAGGCGCGAGGTCTCCACGAGCTCGGCGGCCATGACCGCCTGCGGGCGCTTCTTCTTCAGCCCCGACCCGGGGAAGACGGCGAAGCGGATGCCGCGGGCGCCGAGGTACTCGGCGGGCGCGGGGCGCCGGTCGCGGCGCTCGTTCGAGGCCTTCGCGAGAGCGCGCGCGTCGAGCACGCCGATGTGGGAGAGCAGCCCCGAGAGGATCGCGCGGTGGATCGCGTCGGGGTCGGCGGTCGTGGTCTCCTCGCGCGGCGCCCGCTCGGAGCCGCCGCGCCCGCCCGGGTGGCGCACGAGGGTGCGCAGCTGGCGGTGCACGTCGAACCACTCGCGCACGCGCACGTAGTTGAGGTGCTCCGCGCGGCACAGCCGCCGGAACGCGCTCGAGCCGAGCTCGGACGCCCGCGTGCGCAGGTGGTTCCACAGGTTCAGCAGGCTGAGGAAGTCGCTCGTGGGGTCGGTGAACCGCGCGTGCAGCCGGTCGGCCTGCTCCCGCTCCGCCTCGGGGCGCTCGCGCACGTCCTGGATCGACAGGCCCGCGACGATCGCGAGCATCGCGTCGGTCGTGCCCTGGCGCTGCGCCTCGATCAGCATCCGCGCGAATCGGGGGTCGATCGGCATCCGCGCGATCTCGCGCCCCGTCTTGGTCAGCCGGGGCTCCGCCCCGGCGCGCACCGTGACCGCACCGAGCTCGACGAGCAGGTCGAGCGCCGCGCGCACGCCCCGCGAGTCCGGCGGCGTGAGGAAGGGGAACGCCTGGATGTCGCCGAAGCCCAGCGCGAGCATCTGCAGGATGACGGAGGCGAGGCTCGTGCGCAGGATCTCCGGCTCGGTGAACTCGGGGCGCCCCGCGAAGTCCTCCTCGCCGTAGAGGCGGATCGCGATGCCGTCGCTCGTGCGGCCGGCGCGCCCCGAGCGCTGCTGGGCGGAGGCCTGGGACACCGGCTCGATGGGGAGCCGCTGAACCTTGGCGCGGTTGCTGTAGCGGGAGATGCGCGCCGTGCCGGTGTCGACGACGTACTTGATGCCCGGAACCGTGAGGCTCGTCTCGGCGACGTTGGTGGCGAGCACGACGCGGCGCCGCACGCCCGCGACCGTCGACCGCTCGAACACGCGGTGCTGCTCGGCGGCGCTCAGGCGCCCGAACAGCGGCAGCACCTCGGTGGGGGATGCCGCGCCGCTGTAGGCCGCTCGCACGGCGTCGGCGGCGTCGCGGATCTCCGCCTCGCCCGGGAGGAAGACGAGCACGTCCCCGCGGGGCTCGCGGTCGAGCTCCTGCAGGGCGGCCACGACGCCGGCGATCTCGTCGCCGTCGACGTCGTAGGCCGGCACCTCGTCGTCGGCCAGGAGCGGGCGGTGGCGGATCTCGACGGGGTAGGTGCGGCCCGAGACCTCGATGATGGGCGCGGGTCGCCCCGCGGCATCCGCGAAGTGCTCGGCGAAGCTCTGCGGGTCGATCGTCGCGGACGTGATGACGACCTTGAGGTCGGGGCGATCCGGGAGGATGCGGCGCAGGTAGCCGAGCAGGAAGTCGACGTTGAGGCTGCGCTCGTGGGCCTCGTCGACGATGATCGTGTCGTAGCGGCGCAGCAGCCGGTCGCGGTGGATCTCGTTGAGCAGGATGCCGTCGGTCATCAGCGCGACGCGAGTGTCGGCGCCCACCTTGTCGGTGAAGCGCACCTTGTAGCCGACGGTCGTGCCGAGCTCGACGTGCAGCTCCTCGGCCACTCGTTCGGCGATCGTCCGCGCGGCGATGCGCCGCGGCTGCGTGTGCGCGATGCTCTCGCGGCCGAGCTCGAGGCAGATCTTCGGCAGCTGCGTCGTCTTGCCCGAACCGGTCGCGCCGGCGACGATGACGACCTGGTTGTCGCGGATCGCCGCGGCGATCTCCTCCCGCGCGCCGCTGACGGGCAGCTCCGGCGGGTAGGAGATCTGCAGGGCGGGCGCGGACATGGCCTTCCATCGTAGAGCGCCCCGCCGCCCCTAGGCTGAGGGCCATGGTGCACCCGGGCTGGCAGCGCGTCCGCTTCATCGGCTTCGCGATCCCGACCGGCCCCGCCCAGGTCGCCCCGCTGGGCTCCCCGTCGGGGGGCGGCTCGGTCGGCGGCACCTACCTGGGTCTGCCGGATGCCGCGGCCGACATCGCCGGCAGGCTCGGCGTCCTGCGGGCCGCCGTGCGCGCCGCGCGCGATGCCCTGCCGGCCGAGGAGTCGGGGGTGCTCAACGTCTTCGTGGCGCCCGAGTTCTTCTGGCACGGACCGCAGGGGCCCTATCTCTACGCCGCGGGGGAGCCCGACCCCGTCGACGGGCTCATCGAGCGGCTCGCCGAGGAGTTCCCCGCCGACGAGTACGCCGATTGGCTGTTCGTCTTCGGCACGGCGGTCTCGGCCGAGGCCGACGACCCGCGGGAGATCTTCGCCCGCGCCACGACCCTCGTGCGCAACGGCGTCGTCGCCGATCTCGCGCGGCGCTACCGGCAGGCCTCGGGGGAGGACCAGGCGAAGATCTTCGAGATCGTCGAGGACTACCTGCAGTGGGGTCATGCGCACCCCGTCGTGCAGGTGCGCAACCGCGCGCTCGTGCTGGGCGGCGCGGCGCTGGGAACGCCCACCGGCGCCTTCCCCGAGCGCCTCGTCACGACCGAGAAGTCCCTCGACTCCGGCGAGGACTTCGTGCTCTGGGACACGACGGGCCGCGACGACGTCGTGACGGAGCAGATGGTCGCGCACGCCTTCGTCGACCTCTCCGGCGGAGACCTCAAGCGCCGCGCCGGCGATGCGCACGCGATCGTGCGGCTGGATCCCGGCTCGGAATGCCCCGTGGACGTGGGGGTGGAGATCTGCCTCGACCACGCCGACGGGCGGTTGCGGCGCGGCCTGCCCCGCAACCGCTGGCCCCGCGACGCGGGCGAGGGCCTCGAACTGCAGCTCGTCCCCTCGTGCGGGGCGTCGCTGCGCGCCGACGCGATCGCCGCGGCATCCGGCGGCTACGTCTTCAACGTCGACGGCCAGCACGCCCTCGCGGACGACGTGCGGCCCGTGGGCGCCGGATCCGTCGCGGGAGTGCTGTGCGCGTGGGGCAACTACGTCGCGCCGGCGAACCCGCGCTATCGCGCCCACACGCAGCTCGCGCGCGTGAGCCGCGCGGCGTCGGGCGCCGACGCGAAGTCGCCGAGCTCGACGGTCGCCGTGCTCGACCGGCTGCCGGGCGATGTCGTCTCGGTCATCGCCGTGCCGCCCCGCGCGACGCTCGACACGTTCTTCGCCGGCGGGTCGGGAGCGCTGCACGTCTATGGGCTGCACGACCCGCTGCCGCTCCCGCGTTCCTAGGCTGGGGACATGACGATTCCCGCTCTGCGACTGAATTCCGGCCACGACATCCCCCAGCTCGGCTACGGCGTGTTCAAGGTCCCCGCCGACGACACCGCCCGCGCGGTCGGCGAGGCCCTCTCGCTCGGCTACCGCCACATCGACACGGCGGCGATCTACGGCAACGAGGAGGGCGTCGGCGCCGCGATCGCGGCCTCCGGCATCCCGCGCGAGGAGCTCTTCATCACGACCAAGCTCTGGAACGACCGTCACGAGGGCGACGAGCCCCACAAGGCGATCGACGAGAGCCTCGCACGGCTCGGCCTCGACCACGTGGACCTCTACCTCGTGCACTGGCCGACCCCCGCGCGTGACAACTTCGTCGAGGCGTGGCGGGCGCTGATCCAGATCCGCGATGCCGGCAAGACCCGCTCCATCGGCGTCTCGAACTTCCTCGTCCCGCACCTCGAGCGCATCGTGGCCGAGACCGGCGAGGTGCCGGCGGTCGATCAGATCGAGCTGCACCCCGCCCACCAGCAGCGCGAGACGGTGGCATGGGCGAAGGCCAACGGTTCGATCATCGAGGCGTGGGGCCCGCTCGGGCAGGGCAAGTACGACCTCTTCTCCGAGGCCGCCGTGGCCGACGCCGCCGCGGCGCACGGGAAGACGCCGGCTCAGGTCGTGCTGCGCTGGCACATCCAGAAGGGCAACGTCGTCTTCCCGAAGTCGGTGCGCACCGAGCGCCTGCGCGAGAACCTCGACCTGTTCGGGTTCGCGCTCAGCGACGCGCAGATGGCGGCGATCGACGCCCTCGACCCGGGCGACGGCTCGGGCCGTGTCGGCCCGCACCCCGACGAGCTCAACTGACCCCCGCGCCGCAGGGCGCCCGTGCCCCGGTCGTCCTGCGGGCACCGCGGCCCAGGCGAGGAGATCTGCTCGGGAGAGGACCCGATCCGGCCCCGGGCTCCTCGCTTCGGCAGATCTCCTCGCTTCGGCAGATCTCCTCGCCTCGGCAGATCTCCTCGTCTCCGCAACCCCCGCGCCGCGCCCCGCGAGGGGGCGTAGCGTGAAGCGATGGCCTCACGCCTCGAACACGTCCAGAGCCCGTACCTGCGTCAGCACGCGGGCAACCCCGTCGACTGGTTCCCGTGGGGGAGGGAGGCGTTCGACGAGGCGCGCCGGCGCGCTGTCCCCGTGCTGGTATCGATCGGATACTCGACCTGCCACTGGTGCCACGTCATGGCGCGGGAGTCCTTCGCCGACCCCGAGACGGCGGCCGACCTCGCCGAGGGCTTCGTCGCGATCAAGGTCGACCGCGAGGAGCACCCCGAGGTGGACGCCTCCTACATGGCGGCCGCCTCGGCCTTCACGCCGCACCTGGGCTGGCCGCTGACGGTGTTCACGACGCCGGAGGGCGTGCCCTTCTACGCGGGCACCTACTATCCGCCCGCGCCGAGGCCGCCCCTCCCGGCGTTCCGCGACGTGCTGCGCGCCGTGCGGGAGGCCTGGACGAACCGGCGCGACGAGGTGGATGCCACGGCATCCGCCATCACGGCGTCGCTCGCCCGCAGCGGCGACGCGGCCGAGAAGGAAGGCTCCGTGCCCTCGGCGGGCGCCCTCGTCGCGGCCGCCCGCTCCCTCGCGGCGCAGGAGGACCCCGACCACGGCGGCTTCGTGAACGCACCGCGCCCCGCGCCGAACACCCCCAAGTTCCCCGTCGCCACGGCGCTGGGCTTCCTGCTCTCGCCGCTCGTGCGGGCGGCCGCCCCCGCCGAATCGGCCGCCGCAGCCCGGGCGATGAACGCGATGGCCGGCTCCGAGCTGCGCGACCCCGTCGAGGGCGGGTTCTTCCGCTACGCGACGCGGCGGGACTGGGGCGTGCCGCACTACGAGCGGATGCTCACCGACAACGCCCTGCTGCTGGATGCCGCGACGGCGCTGGGCGACCACGCCACCGCGGCGGGGATCGCGTCGTTCCTGCTCGAGGTGCTGCGCCGCCCCTCGGGAGGGTTCGGCGCCGCGCAGGACTCGGAGTCGATCATCGACGGTCGCCGCGACGAGGGCGGCTACTACGCGCGGGATGCCGCGGGTCGCACCGGGCTCGAGCCGCCCGCCGTCGACGGGAAGGTCGTCACCGGCTGGAACGGGCTCGCGATCGGGGCGCTCGCGCGCGCCGGGGCGCGGTGGGGCGAGCCGCACTGGATCGCCGCTGCCGAGGATGCGGCGCGCACCGTGCTCCGAGACAACCGCGCGCCGGACGCAGGCAGCGGCATCCGCGCGCTCGTGCGCGCCTCGCTCGAGGGCACGCCCTCTGCGGCCGCGGCGACCCTCGCCGACTACGGCCAGCTCGCGCGCGGGCTCGTCGCGCTCGCCGTCGCCGGCGGCGCGCCCGAGCACGCCGCCGCGGCGCGAGAGCTCGTGGACGCGTGCTTCGCGGAAGCGCCGGACGGTCGGCCCGCCGTGCCCGGGGGAGGCGATCCCGTGTTGCGCGAAGGCGCCATGACGGTGGCCGCCGAGGCGACCGACGGAGATCAGCCCTCCGGGCTCTCCGCGATCGCCGCCGCCTGCCTCGACCTGTGGCTCCTCGGCGCCCCCGAGGAGTACCGCCGGCGCGCCGAGCGCATCGTCGCCGCCCACGCGCCCGAGGCGCTCGCGCGCCCCCTCGCACACGGCGAGCTGCTGCGCGTGGCCGCGGTGCTGGCCGACGAGCCGCGCCAGCTCGTCGTCGTGACCGCCGAACCCGCCGCGCCGCTCGTCGGCGCCGCGCGCAGGGTAGACGCCGACGTCGTCGCGATCGTGACGCCGGATGCCGCGGCCGGCCTCGCCGCGGCGGGGTTCTCGCTCTTCGAGGGCAAGACGGCCGCCGCGGCCCCCGTCGCCTACGACTGTCGCGCGTTCGTCTGCCGGCTGCCCACGACCGATCCGGCGGACCTTCACCGGGAGCGGGTCAGATCCAGCTGATCATCCAGTTGTGGAGGCGCCAGAAGTCGTAGGGGACCTCCGTCGCCGTCCACACGGGGTACCAGAACACCGTCAGCAGCACGGCGACCGCGAGCACGACCGCGACGACGCCCTGACCCCCCGCGCGCCGCTCGGGGGCGGCATCCGGCCGGCCGGCGATGCGCTGCAGCGCGAGCATGAGCGCGAGCACGACGAAGGGCATCATCACGACCGTGTAGAACTGGAAGATCGTCCGCTCGGGGTACAGGAGCCACGGCACATAGGTGGCGGCGACCCCGGTGAGCACGAACCCCGCGCGCCAGTCGCGCACGCGCCCGCCGCCGGGCCACGCGAGGCGGATCGCGAGGAAGACGATCGCCGCCATCCCGGCGTACCAGATGAGCGGGTTCGGGACCGAGGAGATCGCCTGCACGCAGCCGCCCGACATGTCGCAGCCGTCCGTGCCCTGCTCGACCTTCTCCCAGAACATCGACGTCGGTCGCAGGAGCAGGGGCCACTGCCACGCCGGCGAGGCGTAGGAGTGCTCGACGGTGAGGCCCACGTGGAAGCGGTAGATCGCCTCGTGGTAATTCCAGAGCGCGACGAGCGGGTTCTCCGCCGAGCTACGGTCCCATCCGCCGCCGGTGAGGAGCCATCCGCTCCAGCTGGCGAGGTAGGTCGCCGCGGCGACGGGCACGAGCAGGAGGAAGCTGACCGGACCCTGCCGCACGGCGGCGTCGCTGGCCCAGCCGTCGATGCCGGCGTGCCGCCGGGCGAGGGCGTCCGAGACGACGACGTAGATCCCCGCCGCGGCGAGGACGTAGACCCCCGACCACTTCACGGCGGCGGCCGCGCCGAGCGTCGCGCCGGCGGCCACCAGCCACGGTCGGGCCCACATCACGGGGCCCATCGACACCGGCATCCCGCCGGCGCCCCGCGCACCCGCCGTCCAGGCGATGCGCGTCTGCATGCGGTCGCGGTCGATCAGGAGGAAGAGGAAGGCGAGCGCGACGAGGAGCGCGAGGAGGCCGTCCAGGAGGGCGACGCGGCCGAGCACGATGCCGAGCCCGTCGATCGCGAGGAGGAAGCCCGCGACGCAGCCCCACAGCGTCGAGCCCGTCAGGCGCCGGCCGATGAGGATGACGACGAGCACGGTCGCCGTGCCCGCGAGCGCGAGGGCGATGCGCCAGCCCCACGCGGAGTCCGCGCCGAAGGCCCCCAGGCCGAGGGCGATGAGCCACTTCCCGAGCGGGGGATGGACGACGAAGCTGCCCTCGGGCAGGAACGAGAACACGTCGCCGGCGAGGAACGCCGCGTCGGGGTCGGCCGGCCAGGAGCCCTCGTATCCGAGGTGCAGGAGCGTCCAGGCATCCTTGGCGTAATAGGTCTCGTCGAAGACGAGGGCGTGGGGATGCGCGAGGTTCCACAGCCGCAGCACGCCCGCCAGCAGCACGACGAGCGCCGGGCCCAGCCAGCGCCACAGGCGCCCGATGCGGGGCCGCGTCCGCATCCGCTCGCGCACGCGCTCGACGGGGGTGACCCGTCGCTCCGGCACCGCGGTATCGTCCGCGAGGGCGTCGGGGGCGGGCTGCACCACGCCAGCATAGGCTGGCGTCGTGCTCATCCTCGCGGCGACCCCGATCGGAAACCTCGGGGACGCCTCGCGCCGGCTCGTCGAGACGCTCGGCTCCGTGCGGATCGTCGCGACCGAGGACACGCGCACGACGGTGCGGCTGCTTGCGGGCCTCGGCATCCAGAACCGTCCGCGGCTGATCGCGCTGCACGACCACAACGAGAAGGAGCGTGCGGCCGAGGTCGTCGCCCTCGCGCGCGACGAGGACGTGCTCATGCTCTCCGATGCGGGGATGCCGACGGTCTCCGACCCCGGGTACGGCCTCGTCGCCGAAGCCATCGCGCAGGGGGTGGACGTGACGGTCATCCCCGGCCCGAGCGCGGTGCCCACTGCGCTCGCCCTCTCCGGACTGCCGACCGACCGGTTCGCGTTCGAGGGCTTCGCGCCGCGCAAGCCCGGCGAGCGGCGCACGGCGTTCGCGGCGCTCGCGGCCGAGCCGCGCACGATGGTCTTCTTCGAGGCGCCCACCCGCGTGGCCGCCACGCTGGAGGCGATGGCCGAGGCGTTCGGCGCCGACCGGCGCGCGGCCGTGTGCCGCGAGCTCACGAAGCTGCACGAGGAGGTCGCCCGCGGAACCCTCGCCGAGCTGGCCGAGTGGGCGGCTCCGGGCGTGCGCGGCGAGTGCGTCATCGTCGTGGCGGGCGCGGCCGCCCGTCGCGTGCCGCTCGAGGACGCCGTGTCGCAGGTGCTCGAGCGCGCGTCGGCGGGCGAACGCCTGAAGGACGCGTGCGCCGCGGTCGCGAGCGCGACGGAGCATTCCTCCCGCGACCTGTATCAGGCCGCGCTCGCCGCGCGCTGACCCGGCACCGGCCGGGCGCCGCCGTCACACCGCCGGGCCGCGGCATCCGCCCCGCCTAGAATCGACGGGTGACTTCCCGCGGTTCGTTCTACATCACCACCCCGATCTACTACCCGAGCGATGTGCCCCACATCGGGCACGGGTACACGACGGTGGCGGTCGACGCGCTCGCGCGGTGGCACCGCCAGGCGGGCGATGACACCTGGATGCTCACGGGCACGGACGAGCACGGCCAGAAGATGATCCGCGCGGCGTCGGCGAACAACGCCACCCCGCAGGAGTGGGTCGACAAGCTCGTCACCGAGTCGTGGTTTCCGCTGCTCGAGACCCTCGACATCGCCAACGACGACTTCATCCGCACGACGCAGGAGCGCCACGAGACGCGCGTGCAGACCTTCCTGCAGGCGATCTACGACCGCGGCTACATCTACGCCGGCGAGTACGAGGCGCTGTACTGCGTCGGCTGCGAGGAGTTCAAGCCCGAGTCCGAGATCGTCGACGGCTCCGGACCCTTCGAGGGCCTCAAGGTCTGCGCCATCCACTCCAAGCCCCTCGAGCTGCTGCAGGAGAAGAACTACTTCTTCAAGCTCAGCGAGTTCGCCGAGCCGCTCCTGGCCCTCTACCGCTCGCAGCCCGACTTCATCCGACCCGAGTCGGCGCGCAACGAGGTCATGTCGTTCGTGCGCTCGGGGCTGAAGGACCTCTCGATCTCGCGCTCGACGTTCGACTGGGGCATCAAGGTGCCGTGGGATGCCTCGCACGTCATCTACGTATGGGTCGACGCGCTGCTGAACTACGCCACGGCCGTGGGCTACGGCGCCGACCCCGAGACGTTCGAACGCCGGTGGCCGGCCTACCACGTCGTCGGAAAGGACATCCTCCGCTTCCACGCCGTCATCTGGCCCGCCATGCTCATGGCGGCGGGCGTCGACGTGCCCCGGGGCGTCTTCGCCCACGGCTGGCTGCTCGTGGGCGGCGAGAAGATGTCGAAGTCGAAGCTCACGGGCATCGCCCCGACCGAGATCACCGACGTGTTCGGCTCCGACGCGTACCGGTTCTACTTCCTGTCGGCGATCGCCTTCGGGCAGGACGGGTCCTTCTCCTGGGAGGACCTCTCGGCCCGCTACCAGGCCGAGCTCGCCAACGGCTTCGGCAACCTCGCCTCCCGCACGGTGGCGATGATCGGCAAGTACTTCGGCGGGGCCGTGCCCGAGCCGGCGGACTACACCGACGCCGACCTGGCGATCCAGCGGATCGTGGCGGATGCCGCGGCCACCGCCGACGCCGCGGTCGAGCGGTTCCGCATCGACGAGGCGATCGAGGCGATCTGGACGATCGTCGACGCCCTCAACGGCTACATCACCGAGAACGAGCCGTGGGCGCTGGCGAAGGACGAGGCATCCCGCCCGCGCCTGGGCACCGTGCTCTACACCTGCGCGGAGGGCCTGCGCGCCCTCGCGGTGCTGCTGTCGCCCGTGATGCCGGTCTCGACCCGGAAGCTGTGGGCGTCGCTCGGCGCCGAGCAGGAGCTGGGCGCGCTCGAGGAGCAGCCGATCCGCGAGGCCGGGGCCTGGGGCCTCCTCCCCCCCGCCGCGCAGACGCAGCCGCTCGCGCCCCTGTTCCCCCGCGTCGAGCAGCCCGAATGATCCCCGGCGTGCGCGGCGAGGGAGGGCGCTCGTGAGCGACCCCTCGCAGTACGTGCGCCAGCGCGAGAAAGGGGCGCGCGATGTGACCTACCCCGACGCGCCCGAGCCGCTCGCCGTGCCGGTGTACGACAATCACGCGCACCTCGAGATCGCGGACGGGCCGTCGGCGGGGGAGGACGCCGAGGGGCTCTCGCTCGACGAGCAGCTTGAGCGCGCGTCCGCCGTCGGGGTGATCGGCGTCGTGCAGGCGGGCGGCGACATCGAGTCGAGCCGGTGGTCGGCGTGGGCCGCGGCATCCCACCCGCGCGTGCTGGCGGCGGTCGCCATCCATCCGAACGAGGCCCCGGCGTACGCCGAGGCCGGCCGGCTCGACGAGGCCATCGCCGTGATCGACGAGCTCGCGGCGCAGCCCCGGGTGCGCGCGATCGGCGAGACGGGCCTGGACTTCTTCCGCACCGGAGAGGCCGGCCTGCCCGCGCAGTTCGAGAGCTTCGAGGCGCACATCGCGCTGGCGAAGAAGCACGGCATCGCGATGCAGATCCACGACCGCGACGCCCACGATGCCGTCCTCGAGACGCTCGAGAGGGTCGGTGCCCCCGAGCGCACGGTCTTCCACTGCTTCTCGGGTGACGCCGACATGGCGCGCATCGCCGCCGATCGCGGGTACTGGCTCTCGTTCGCGGGCAACGTCACGTTCAAGAACGCGCAGAACCTCCGCGACGCCCTCGCGGTGATCCCGCGCGAGAGAATCCTCGTCGAGACGGATGCCCCGTTCCTCACGCCCACGCCCCATCGCGGGCGACCGAACGCGCCCTACCTGATCCCCGTCACGGTGCGCTTCATCGCCGAGGAACTGGGGGCCGACGTCGACGCGCTGTGCGCGCAGATCGCGGCGAACACCCTCGAGGTCTACGGCCCCTTCGGCGGCTGACCCCGCCCGCGCGCCCGCGCTCGCCTGTCACGAACCGCTCCGTCGGTCGGGCTCGCCTGTCACGAACCGCTCCACCGTGGGCGCGCGGAGATCGATATGCGACAGGTGAGCACCCGCGGCGTCGGCGGGCGGCGATCGATGCGGTACGGGCGAGCGCCCGCGGGGATCAGCGGGCGGCGGATGCCTTGGGCTTCGTCGTGAAGAGCGTCTCGGTCTGCTCGAGCTCCATCCCCTTGGTCTCGGGGATCTTCGTCAGCACGTAGACGAACGACAGCGCCGCGAAGACGGCGTACATCGCGTAGGTGACCGGGAGCGACCAGCCCGACATCGCCGGGAAGCTGACCGTGATGAGGAAGTTCGCGATCCACTGCGCCCCGGCGGCGACGCCGAGCGCCTTCCCGCGGATGCGGCTCGGGAAGATCTCGCCCAGCAGCACCCACACGAGGGGCCCCCACGAGGCGCCGAAGCCGATGACGAAGATGTTGGCCGCGACGAGCGCGATCGGGCCCCAGGCGCCCGGCAGCGAGACCTCGCCGTCGACCGTCTCGGCGAAGGCGAACGCGAGGGCCATCGTGCCGAGCGAGGCCGTCATCATGACCGAGCCGGTGAGCAGGATCGGCTTGCGGCCGACGCGGTCGACCAGGGCGATGGCGACGATCGTGACGAGGACGTTCGTGACCGACGTGATGACGCTGATCAGAAGGGAGTTCGACTCCGTGAACCCGACGGCCCGCCAGAGCGTGGTGGAGTAGTAGAAGATCACGTTGATGCCGACGAACTGCTGGAACACCGACAGGATGATGCCGACCCACACGATCGGCTGCAGTCCGAAGCGGGGGCCCCTGAGCGAGACGCCCTTGGACTTGCGGTCTTCGGCGATGCGTTGCTCGAGCTCGCGCATCGTCTGGTCGAGGTCGGCCTTCGGCACGAGCCGGGCGAAGATCTCCCGGGCCTCGTCGTAGCGTCCCTTCGCGATGAGGAAACGCGGGGACTCGGGCATCGTGAACGCGAGAACGCCGTAGACGACGGCGGGGACGGCCTCCACGAGCAGCATCCAGCGCCACGCCTCGAGCCCGAGCCACAGCTGCGACGACGATCCGCCCGCGATCCCGGCCAGGAGGGCGTTCGAGAGCAGCGCACCGAAGATCCCGAGGGTGATCGCGAGCTGCTGCAGCGAGCCGAGCGTGCCGCGGATCTGCCGCGGCGCGATCTCGGCGATGTAGGCGGGCGCGACGACCGAGGCGATGCCGATGCCGAGGCCGCCGATGAAGCGCCACACCGTCAGGTCCGCCGCGCTGAACGCGAGGCCCGATCCGATCGCGCTGACGAAGAACAGCGCGGCGCCGATCATCATGACCCGCAGGCGACCCCAGCGGTCGCTGAGAACGCCCGCGAGCACCGCGCCGAGGGCGCAGCCGAGGAGAGCGACGGCGACGACGAAGCCCGTCACGACGTCGTTCAGGCCGAACTGGTTCTCGATCGAGTCGACCGCGCCGTTGATGACGGAGGAGTCGAAGCCGAAGAGGAAACCGCCGACGGCGGCGGAGATCGACAGGGCCACGGCGCGCCGGCCGAGAGGGCTCTTCATCGAGAACGCTGCCGTGGGGATCGTGCCGGTTCTGCTCACCGGCGACACCCTACTCTCACCCCGTCGGGCGGGGCCGTAGAGTTGACAGGTGTCGGTGCACCTGCTCGGCGCGGCCGAGATCCGCGCTCTCGCGTCCGAGCTCGGGGTCACGCCGACCAAGAAGCTCGGGCAGAACTTCGTCGTCGACGCCAACACCGTGCGCAAGATCGTGCACCTCGCGCGCGTGCGACCCGGCGACCGGGTCGTAGAGGTCGGCCCGGGCCTGGGGTCGCTGACCCTCGCGGTCCTCGAGGCGGGGGCAACCGTCACCGCCGTCGAGATCGACTCGCGGCTGGCGGCGCGGCTGCCCGCGACGGCGGCCGCGCACGGCGTGCCCGAGGGGGCGCTCACCGTGGTGGATGCCGATGCCCTCGCGGTGCGGGAGCTTCCCGGAGACCCCGGCGTGCTCGTGGCGAACCTGCCCTACAACGTCTCGGTCCCTGTGCTGCTGCACTTCCTCGAGACCTTCCCGCGGCTGGGCCGCGGCGTCGTGATGGTGCAGGCGGAAGTGGGGGAGCGGCTCGCCGCACCGCCGGGCTCGAAGACCTACGGCGCCCCGAGCGTCAAGGCCGCCTGGTACGGCCCGTGGCGGCTCGCCGGCACCGTGTCCCGGCAGGTGTTCTGGCCCGTGCCGGGGGTCGACTCCGTGCTGGTCGCGTTCGAGCGCGACGCGACCGCCCGGGGCACCGAGGAGGAGCGCCGGCGCACGTTCGCGATCGTCGACGCGGCGTTCCAGCAGCGCCGCAAGATGCTCCGGCAGGCGCTCGCGGGGGTGCTCGGGGGCTCGGCCGCCGAGGCATCCGCCGTTCTCGAGGCGGCGGGAATCGCCCCGACCGTGCGCGGCGAGCAGCTGGGGGTCGAGGAGTATCTGCGCATCGCCCGCGCGGCGCCGGGTCGCTAGCCTGGAGCGGTGACCGAGACGCCTTCCTTCTATTCGCGCGGGGGCGACCTGCACCGCCCGTACACCGCCGCCCCCGACCGATACGACCTGGCCGACTACCGGCGGGTCGGCACGAGCGGGCTGAGGCTTCCCCCCATCTCGCTGGGGTTGTGGTGGAACTTCGGCGACAACATCCCGTTCGACGACCAGCGCGCGCTGCTGCGCCACGCCTTCGACTCGGGCATCACGCACTTCGACCTGGCGAACAACTACGGCCCGCCCTACGGCTCCGCCGAGACGAACTTCGGCCGCATGATGCGGGAGGATCTCGACCCCTACCGCGACGAGCTCATCATCTCCTCGAAGGCCGGCTACGACATGTGGCACGGCCCCTACGGCGACCACGGCTCGCGCAAGTACCTCCTCGCGAGCGCCGAGGCGTCGCTGACCCGAATGGGCCTGGATTACGTCGACATCTTCTATTCGCATCGCGTCGACGCCGACACGCCGATCGAGGAGACCGTCGGGGCGCTCGACACCCTCGTGCGGCAGGGCAAGGCGCTCTACGTGGGCATCTCGTCGTACAGCGCCGAGCGCACGGCGGCCGCCGCGGCGGTGGCCCGCTCGCTCGGGACTCCCCTCGTCATCCACCAGCCCTCCTACTCGATCCTGAACCGCTGGATCGAGGACGGGCTGACCGGCGTGCTGCGCCAGGAGGGCATGGGCGCGATCGCGTTCACTCCGCTCGCGCAGGGACTGCTCACCGACAAGTACCTCGGCGACGGCCCCGCCGAGCGTGCGCAGAAGCGCGCGTCGCTGCCCGAGCGACCGCTGTCGGAGCAGGGGCGCTCGACGCTGCGGGCGCTCGATGTCATCGCGAAGGAGCGCGGGCAGAGCCTCGCGCAGATGGCGCTGCAGTGGGTGCTGCGCGACGACGTCGTCGCGTCGGCGCTGATCGGGGCATCCCGCCCCTCGCAGCTCGATGAGAACCTCGGTGCGCTCGCCGGACCCGCGTTCGACACCGAGGAGATCGAGCGGATCGACGCGCTGTCCGACGGGATCGACGTCAACCTCTGGGCGGAGTCGTCCGAGAAGTGATCCCCGCCTCCGACGCCGACCGCGTGCACGTGCGCGCCCCGGGCAAGGTCAACCTCTTCCTCGAGGTGGGCGCCGCGATGCCCGACGGCTATCACGAGCTGGCGACGGCATTCCAGGCGGTCTCGCTGTACGAGGACGTGTGGGCCACGGCATCCGACGACTTCACCATCGAGGTGACCGGGTCGGTCGACACGAGCGGTGTTCCGCTCGACGACCGGAACCTGGCCCTGCGCGCCGCGCGCCTGCTCGCCCGCAAGACGGGACAGGCCGGCGGCGTGCACCTGCATGTGCGCAAGGGCGTGCCTGTCGCGGGCGGCATGGGGGGCGGGTCGGCGGATGCCGCGGCGGCGCTCGTCGCGTGCGACGCGCTGTGGGGGACCGAGCTGACGAACGCGCAGCTGCACCAGCTGGCCGCCCGCCTGGGCGCGGACGTGCCGTTCTCCCTCCACGGCGGGACGGCCGTGGGCACGGGACGCGGGGACGAGCTCAGCGCCGCCCTCGCGCGGGGCCGCTTCGAGTGGGTCTTCGCGACGGATGCCGAGGGCCTGTCCACTCCCGACGTCTACACCGAGCTCGACGCGCACCGCGAGCGCCGGCGCACCGACATCGCCCCCGCGCCGACGCAGCCGTTCGTCGACCCCGACGTCCTGCACGCCCTGCGCGCCGGTGACCCCGTACGGCTGGCGGCGTGCCTGCGCAACGACCTGCAGGCCGCGGCGCTGAACCTGCGGCCCGAGCTGGCAGAGGTGCTCGAGCTGGGGGAGTCGGCGGGTGCGCTCGCCGGGATCGTGTCGGGGTCCGGACCCACCGTGGCGTTCCTGTGCGAGGCCCCGGAGGCGGCCCTCGACGTGCGCGTCGCGCTCGCCGCGCTCGGGCGCGACGCGTTCCACGCCCACGGGCCCGTGCCGGGCGCGCGGCTGCTGCCCGCCTGAGCGCCCGTCACACGCCCGCCCAGGCCTCGCGGGCCGTGCGCCGCAGCAGGGCGCGGTCGCTGCGCTCGGTGAGCGCGCGCTCCCCCCGGCCTCGCGCGGCGGCGGCGGCGCGCGCGAACTCCTCCGCGTGCTGCGGGCAGTGCGCCGCGCACGCCGCGAGCGTCTTCTGCAGGCGCAGCTGCACCTCGATCATGCCGGCGCCGTCGCGGGCGATCGGGCGGAAGGCGTCCTCGACGAGGTCGCGGATGCCGGGCGCGGGCACGAAGACCCGGTCGCACGCGGTCGCGTCGGGATCCGGCGAGGCCTCGAGGACGGCGAAGACCCGCTGCAGCGATCCCAGCACCTCGACGGCCGTGCCGGGGTCGTTGGTGGAGGGGGAGAGGGCGCGGCTGGCGATCTCGGCCAGGGCGATGACGCCCAGGCGCGGATCCTGGTCGTACGTGCGGTGGGGGTCGACCGTGAAGGCTCGGCGCAGCGCGCGGCATCCGTCCTCGTCGAGCCCGCCGGCCACGCGGGCGAGGGGGCGCGTGGCGTCCGCCACGGTGCCCGGGATGGCGGTGACGTGCACCGTCGTGTCGGCGTCGTCGGCGATGCGCTGCAGGGCCGCGACGTCGATCGCGGTGACGTATCCGATGTCTTCCGCGTGCACGGCCTGAGCGGCGGTGGGGATGGGTGCGGCGGGCCGACCCCCCAGATGCGGACGCGCGGCGAAGTCCCGCGCGGCGCGCGTCGCGGCGTCCTCCACGCGGTCGATCACGTCGGACATGCGGCCGAACTGCGCCAAGTGCGCGATCCAGCGCAGCAGCGTGATCGTGATGATCGCGATCACGACGAGCGTGCCGAAGAAGAGCACCGTGCGCGCCTGCCCGCTGTAGTACCCCGTGGAGAGGGCGACGATGCCGACGATCGCGAACAGGAACGACCCGATGAACGTCGACAGCGCGTTCTGCGAGGTGGGGTCGGCGACCAGCAGCTGCGTCGCGCGGGGCGTGGCCGTGGTCGTCGCCGCGGAGTAGGCCTGCACCATCGCCGTGAGCGAGAAGGTCGTGACCGCGAGCATCGACGAGGCGATGATCTGGAGGATGTTGTCGACCGAGTTCTGCCCGAGCTCGACAGCGAGCGCGTCGGGGAGGAAGGGGCCGAGCAGCCCGGCGACGAGGGCGAGCGCGACCGCCGCGACGCTGAACACGGCGGCGCGGAACCAGATCCGCCGCACCAGCCTTCCGAGGAACACCTTCCAACCGCCCACGCGACCACCTCCGCGCCTCACCCTATGGGGCGGCGGGGCCGCGCCCCGACCGAGGACACGCGTGATCCGTCGACGAGGCGGCGTCCGGCACCGGCATCTCCGGCATCACGGACCGACCGCGCATAGCGGGTAGTGCGCTTCTTCTGCAACACCCGCGCCGAGTGCCGGCGGGTGCCGTTAGGCTCGAACCCCCCGCCACACCGGCCCGCTGGAGGAACCGTGCGCGCAGTCTGGAGCGATCACGTGATCGCCGAAGCCCCCGAGGAAGACCTGGTCCGCATCGAGGGAAACTGGTACTTCCCTCCCTCGAGCATCGCCGAGGGAGTGCTCGAAAGCAGCGACACCCCGTACACCTGCGCCTGGAAGGGCGCGGCGCAGTACTTCTCGATCGCCACGCCCGACGGCCGCTTCGAAGACGGCGCATGGAGCTACCCCTCCCCGTATCCCGGCTCGTTCGAGCGGGTCGGCCGCGACTACTCCGGCTTCGTGGCCTTCTCTCCCGGAGTCGAGGTCGGCTGATCGCCGCCTGACGCTCGCCACCGCCGCCCGACGAGGGGACCCCGCTCGTGATCGAGTTCTCCGCCGTGTCCAAGGTCTTCCCCGACGGCACGACCGCCGTGGACGACTTCAGCCTCCTCCTCCCGTCACGCAAGACGACGGTGTTCGTCGGGTCCTCGGGCTGTGGGAAGACCACCCTGCTGCGGATGATCAACCGCATGGTAGAGCCGACGGCCGGGACGATCACGATCGACGACGAGGACATCGCCGCGCGCCCGCCCGTTCAGCTGCGGCGCAGCATCGGCTACGTCATGCAGAACTCCGGTCTGCTGCCGCATTTCACCGTCATCGACAACATCGCCACCGTGCCGGTGCTGCAGGGGACGCCCAAGAAGGAGGCGCGGGAGCGCGCGCGTGAGCTGATGGACACGGTCGGGCTCGACCACGCGATGGCCGACCGCTACCCGAGCCAGCTCTCGGGCGGACAGCAGCAGCGCGTCGGCGTCGCGCGGGGTCTCGCCGCCGACCCGAACATCCTGCTGATGGATGAGCCGTTCGGTGCGGTCGACCCCATCGTGCGGGCCGAGCTGCAGGAGGAGCTGCTGCGGCTGCAGCGCGAGATCGGCAAGACGATCGTGTTCGTCACGCACGACATCGACGAGGCCTTCCTCCTCGGCGACCAGGTCGTGATCCTGGAGAAAGGCGCCCGGATCGCGCAACTGGGCAGCCCCGACGAGATCATGGAGAAGCCCGCGTCGGAGTTCGTGGAGACGTTCATCGGCGCCGACCGGGGCAAGCGCGCGCTGAGCCTGAAGCGCACGGCCCACGGAACCGTCGTCGTCGACGCCGACGGGCGCACACAGGGCGCCCTCGTGGAGGAGCCCGCCCCGTGACCTGGGTGCTCGACAACCTCGACCTCATCGGCGATCTGACGCTCATCCACCTGCGTCAGAGCGTCATCGCGATCGTGTGCGGATTCGTGCTGTCCGTGCCGATCGGATGGGTCGCCTTCCGATACAGCCTGCTGCGGAGCGGTCTGATCACGATCGTCGGGCTGCTCTACACGATCCCCTCGCTCGCGCTGCTCATGCTGCTGCCGGTCGTGTTCGGCTACAGCGCGATCAGCGAGACGAACCTCATCGTCGCCCTGACGATCTACGCCCTCGCGATCATGGTCCGCTCTGTCTCCGACGGGCTCCGATCCGTCGATCCCGGCATCCGGCAGGCGTCCACCGCGGTCGGGTTCGGATCCTTCCGCCGCTTCTGGACGGTGGAGTTCCCGCTCGCCGGCCCCGTCATCCTCGCGGGGCTGCGGGTGACGGCCGTCAGCACGATCTCGCTCGCGACCGTCGGCATCCTGATCGGCGTGACGAACCTCGGCTACCTCTTCACCAACGGGCTGCAGCGGCGCATCATCCCCGAGGTCCTCGCCGGCCTCGTGGCCGTCGTCGTCATCGCGCTCGTCATCGACTACCTGCTCGTGCTGGCGGGTCGTGCGCTCATGCCCTGGGCGCGCACCCCCTCGCGGCGCGAACGTCGCTCCGGTCGCCGCGCCGTCGCGGCAACGGAGGTGACCGCGTGAACCTCATCGCAGAGGCCTTCGCCTGGCTTCTCCAGCCCGAGCGCTGGTCGGGGCCGACCGGCATGCCCGTCGCCCTCGCCCAGCACCTGGGCTTCACGTTCCTGTCGGTGCTCATCGCGGCCGCGATCGCCGTGCCCGCCGGATGGGCGATCGGGCACACGGGCCGGGGGCGCGAGGTCGCCGTCGCCGTCTCCGGCGCCGCCCGCGCCATCCCCTCGTTCGGTCTCCTGGTGCTGCTCGTGCTCATCATGGGCGTCCTGCAGACGCAGGCCGCCGCCGTCATCACGTTCGTCCTGCTCGGCATCCCCTCGATCCTCGCGGGCGCCTACTCCGGCTTCGAGGCGATCGACCGCCGCGTCATCGACGCCGGTCGTGCCATGGGCATGACGCCGTGGCAGGTGCTGTGGCGCATCGAGGTGCCGCTCGGTCTGCCGCTGCTGGTGTCGGGGCTGCGCGCGGCGACGCTGCAGATCGTCGCCACCGTGACGATCGCGGCGTACGTCGGGCTCGGCGGCCTCGGCCAGTACATCATCCAGGGCATCAACCTCAACCGCTTCGACCAGGTGCTCGCGGGCGCCATCCTCGTCGCGGCACTCGCGCTCCTGCTCGACGGAGCGTTCGCGATCGCCGAGCGCCTCGTCGTGCCGCGCGGAGTGCACGCGGGCCGCGCCCCCGCCGGCGGCGGCGCCCGTCGCTCGCGCGTCAGGCGGGCCGCGTCATCCCCCCAGACTGCCGAAGCGTGATCGGCGTCCCCGTCCCCCTACCCGTCCCACACAGCACACCGAAAAGAGAAGGACAGAAAATGTTCACAGCCGCAAAGCGCCTCACCGCGGGCGCCGCCCTCGCCGCCACCGCGGCGCTCGTGCTCGCCGGGTGCTCGTCGAGCAACCCCCTCGACGAGGAGACCTCCGGATCCGGCGGTGAGTCCGCGGGCGAGACGATCGTCGTCGGCTCGCAGGCCTACTACTCGAGCGAGATCATCGCCGAGATCTACGCCCAGGCACTCGAGAACGCCGGTTTCGACGTCGAGCGACAGTTCAACATCGGCCAGCGCGACGCGTACATCCCCGAGCTCGAGTCGGGTGCGATCTCGCTCTTCCCCGAGTACAGCGGCAACCTGCTGCAGTACTACGATGCCGAGACCGAGGCGCGCACCCCCGACGACGTCTTCGCCGCGCTGCAGGAGGCGCTGCCCGAGAACCTGACGGTGCTCGAGCAGGCCGAGGCGAGCGACCAGGACTCCTACACCGTCACGGCCGCCTTCGCGGACGAGAACGGGCTGACCACGATCGCCGACCTGGCGAACGTGACGGAGCCGCTCACCCTCGGCGGGCCGCCGGAGCTGGCCGAGCGTCCCTACGGGCCGGCGGGACTGTCCGAGGTCTACGGCGTCGACGTGACGTTCTCGCCCACGGGTGACACGACGGTCGAGAACCTCGTCGCCGGCACCGTGAACGTCGCGAACGTCTTCACCGCCGACCCGCGCATCGAGACGCAGGATCTCGTGGTGCTCGAGGACCCCGAGGGCCTGTTCCTCGCCTCGAACGTCGTTCCCGTCGTGAACGCCGAGATCGCCGACGAGATCGCCGACGTCATCAACGAGGTCAGCGCCGCGCTGACGGCCGACGCGCTCGTCGCGCTCAACGTGCAGAGCACGGAGGACCAGATGTCGCCCGACGACATCGCCGCCGCCTTCCTCGAGGAGAACGGGCTGGTCTGACCCGGGTTCGCGGAGATCTCCGCGAACGAGGCGCCCGGCGGCATCCGCCCCGGGCGCCTCGTTCCGTCTGGGGGGCGGTCCGGGGGCGGGTGCCGCGGCCCGCGGATCACGGGACGCCCCGGGCCGCGTAGCCTGGAGCGGATATGGCGCATCTTCTCGGGGCCGAGGCCCTGCACCTGGAATTCCCCACCAAGGTCGTCTTCGATTCCGTCTCTCTCGGCGTGAACGAGGGCGACCGCATCGGCATCGTCGGCCGCAACGGCGACGGAAAGTCGAGCCTGCTGGCGATGCTGGCCGGTCGGCTCGAGCCCGACGGCGGGCGCGTGACGGTGCGGGGCGGTGTGCGCGTGGGCGTGCTCGACCAGGCCGACGTGCTCGACGACGACGACACCATCGGGCACGCCGTGGTCGGCGACACCCCCGAGCACGAGTGGGCGGGCGACCCGCGCATCCGCGACGTCATCGCGGGGCTGCTCGGAGATCTGCCCTGGGATACCGAGCTGCGCGCACTCTCGGGCGGCCAGCGCCGACGCGTCGCGCTCGCGCGCCTGCTCGCGGGCGACTGGGACATCCTCGCCCTCGACGAGCCCACGAACCATCTCGACGTCGAGGCCATCGCCTGGCTCGCCGAGCACCTGAAGCGGCGGTGGCCGGCGACGGCCGGGGGACTGCTCGTCGTCACGCACGACCGATGGTTCCTGGATGCCGTGTGCACCGTCACGTGGGAGGTGCACGACCGCGTCGTCGACCCCTTCGAGGGCGGCTATGCGGCGTACATCCTGCAGCGTGTCGAGCGCGACCGGCAGGCCGCGGCGATCGAGGCGCGACGGCAGAACCTGGCCCGCAAGGAGCTCGCGTGGCTGCGCCGCGGGGCGCCGGCCCGCACGAGCAAGCCGAAGTTCCGCATCGACGCCGCGAACGAGCTGATCGCCGACGTCCCCGAGATCCGCGACCGCGTCTCGCTCCAGTCGCTCGCGCTCAGCCGCCTCGGCAAGGACGTCGTCGACCTGCTCGACGCGTCGGTGTCGTACGACGGCACGCCCGTGCTGGAGGACGTCGAGTGGCGCATCGCGCCGGGCGAGCGCACCGGCATCCTGGGCGTCAACGGTGCGGGCAAGTCGACGCTCCTGGGTCTTGTCGCAGGCACGCTCGAGCCCACGTCGGGGCGCGTCAAGCGCGGCAAGACCGTGAAGGTCGCGACCCTGACGCAGCAGATGGACGCCCTCGACCCGCACCTCGACGACCCCGTGCGCGTCGTGATCTCGGGGCTGCGCACGAGCTACACGATCGGCACCGGCTCCAAGGCGCAGGACCTCACGCCGGGCCAGCTTCTCGAGCGCATGGGGTTCGCCTCGGCGCAGCTGTCGACGCCGGTGAAGGACCTCTCGGGCGGCCAGAAGCGGCGCCTGCAGCTGCTGCTGATCCTGCTCGACCAGCCCAACGTGCTGATCCTCGACGAGCCCACCAACGACCTCGACACCGACATGCTCGCGGCGATCGAGGACCTGCTGGACTCGTGGGCCGGAACGCTCATCGTCGTCAGCCACGACCGCTACTTCCTCGAGCGCGTGACCGACCAGCAGTACGCGATCCTCGATCGCCGGCTGCGCCATCTCCCGGGGGGAGTCGAGGAGTACCTGCGGCGCCGGCACGAGCAGCAGCGGGATGCCGCGGGCGGCTCGTCCGCCGCGGCGTCCGGCCGGGCGTCGTCGGCGCCCGCGTCCGCGCTCACCGGCGCCGAGCGCCGCGCGGCGGAGAAGGAGCTCGCCGCCGCCGAGCGCCGCATGGCCAAGCTCACGAGCGAGATCGAGCGCAAGCGCACGGCGCTCGCCGACCACGACCAGGGGGACTTCGTCGGGCTGGGGGAGAAGATGGCCGAGATCGGGGCGCTCGAGGAGGAGAACTCCGCGCTCGAAGAGCGCTGGCTGGAGCTCTCCGAGAAGCTGTAGACCCGGCCGGGGTCAGCCGTCGAAGCCGAGGCTGAGCTTGCGCAGCAGCGCGGCGAGCCGGTCGCGGTCGGGCCGGGAGAGCGAGTCGAGCAGCTCGGACTCGGCATCGACGAGGCGGGTGATCGCGGCATCCACGCGCGTGCGTCCCTCGTCGGTGAGGGTGACGAGCACGCTGCGGCCGTCGGCCGGGTCGGCCTCCCGCCGCACGAGCCGCCGGCCGACGAGACGGTCGATGCGGTTGGTCATGGTGCCGCTGGAGACGAGGGTCTGCTGCAGCAGCTGCTTGGGGCTCAACTGGAACGGCTCGCCCGAACGCCGCAGCGCCGAGAGCACGTCCCATTCCCACGGCTCGAGCTCGCTGCGGCGGAAGGCCGCGCGCCGCGCCCGGTCGAGGTGGCGCGAGAGCCGGTCGACGCGGGAGAGCACCCCCAGCGGGGAGAAGTCGAGGTCGGGGCGCTGAGCACTCCACGCCGCGACGATGCGGTCGACCTCGTCGCTCTCCTTCGGCATCCGACCATCATGGCATCGCGGGTCGGTCGGGGCGTGCCTCGACGGCGGAGCGCGTCGGAACGCGGGGCCGACCGCCTCGCTCTGGCAGACTTGACGCACGGCGCCCACCCACCGGCGGGGGCCGCGGTCCGCCGTGGTGTAATGGCAGCACGACAGCCTTTGGAGCTGTGAGGTCTAGGTTCGAGTCCTGGCGGCGGAGCATGACAGATCGCAGTCTCGCCGTCGTCGTCCTCGCCGCGGGCCAGGGCACGCGCATGAAATCGCGCACGCCCAAGGTGCTCCACCGCATCGGCGGACGTTCCCTGCTCGGGCACGTGCTCGCCACGGCGGGCGCCCTCGACCCGCAACGGGTGATCGTCGTCGTGCGTCACGAGCGCGACCTCGTCGCCGCGGCGGTGTCCGACGCCGCACCGGCCGCGGTCGTCGTCGATCAGGACGAGATCCCCGGCACGGGCCGCGCCGTGCAGTCCGCGCTCGCCCAGCTGCCCGACTTCACCGGCGACGTGCTCGTGCTGAGCGCCGACGTGCCGCTGCTCGACGCCGATGCGCTCGGCGCCCTGCTCGCGCAGCACCGGCGCGGGGATGCCGCCGCCACCGTGCTCTCGGCGACTCTCGACGACGCCACCGGCTACGGCCGCGTCATCCGCGACGCCGACGGCGGGGTCGCCCGCATCGTCGAGCACAAGGACGCCGATCCCGCCGAGCTGCTCGTCACCGAGATCAACGCCGGCGTGTACGTGTTCCGCGCGGGTCCGCTGCGGGAGCACCTCGAGCTCGTCGGTACGGCGAACGCGCAGGGGGAGCGCTACCTCACCGACGTCGTCGGCCTGCTGCGCGCATCCCGGCTGCCCGTCGCCGCGGCATCCGCCCCCGACGCCGCCGCCGCGCTCGGGGTCAACGACCGCGTGCAGCTGGCGGATGCCGCGGCGCGCCTGAACGCCCGCACGGTGAGGCGCTGGCAGCTCGCGGGCGTCACGGTGCTCGACCCCGCGACGACGTGGATCGACGTCGACGCGACGCTGGCGCCGGATGTCACGGTGCTGCCCAACACCCACATCCTCCGCGCGACGGCGATCGCCGAGGGCGCCACCGTGGGCCCCGACACGAGCCTCGTCGACTGCGAGGTGGGGGAGGGGGCGATCGTCACCCGCACGGACGCGACGCTCGCCGTGATCGGTGCCGGGGCATCCGTGGGTCCGTTCGCGTATCTGCGCCCCGGCACCGAGCTGGGCGACCGCGGCAAGATCGGTACGTTCGTCGAGACCAAGAACGCCCGCATCGGAGGGCGCAGCAAGGTGCCCCACCTCTCGTACGTTGGCGACGCGGAGATCGGCGAGGGCGCCAACATCGGCGCGGGGACGATCGTCGCCAACTACGACGGCGTCGCGAAGCACCGGACCGAGGTGGGCGACGAGGTGCGCACGGGCGCGCACAACGTGTTCGTCGCGCCCGTTAGGATCGGTGATGGCGCCTACACGGGGGCCGGCACCGTCGTGCGGAAGGACGTTCCGCCCGGCGCGCTGGCGGTCGTGTCGGGCTCGCAACGCAACGTCGAGGGCTGGGTTCTCACGCACCGTCCCGGCACATCAGCGGCCCAGGCCGCAGAGAAGGCGGCTCATGGCTCGCAAGAAGAAGACGGTTGACCTCGATCGGGATCACGGCATCGCGCCGGGGCTCGTCGCGAAGACCAGGAAGCGTCTGGTCGTCGTCTCCGGGCGATCCCACCCCGAGCTCGCGCAGGATGTCGCCGTGGCCCTCGGCACCCAGCTGGCGCCGACCGAGCACCGCACGTTCGCCAGCGGCGAGATCTACACCCGTTTCGAGGTGTCGATCCGCGGCTGCGACGTCTTCGTCGTGCAATCCTTCGGCAACCCCGTCAACGAGTGGCTGATGGAGCTGCTCATCATGCTCGACGCGCTCAAGCGCGCATCCGCCAAGCGCATCACGGTGGTCGCGCCGTACTTCCCGTACTCGCGGCAGGACAAGAAGGGCCGCGGCCGCGAGCCGATCAGCGCACGCCTGGTCGCCGACCTGCTGCACACGGCCGGCGCCGACCGCGTGATGAGCGTCGATCTGCACGCCGCGCAGATCCAGGGCTTCTTCGACGGGCCGGTCGACCACCTCTTCGCCAAGCCGGTGCTGCAGGACTACTTCGAGCGCACGATCTCGGAGGCCGACCGCGCGGCGCTCACGGTGGTCTCGCCCGACATGGGCCGCGTGCGTGTGGCCGACACGTGGTCGGACAGCCTGGGTGCCCCGCTCGCGATCATCCACAAGCGACGCGACCCGAAGGTGGCCAACCAGGTCACCGTGCACGAGATCGTGGGAGAGGTGGAGGGGCGGGTCTGCCTCCTCGTCGACGACATGATCGACACGGGCGGAACCATCGTCAAGGCCGCGCAGGCGCTCAAGGAGAACGGGGCCCAGAAGGTCATCGTCGCGGCGACGCACGCGATCTTCTCCGACCCGGCGACGAAGCGGCTGCAGGACGCCTCGATCGACGAGGTGGTCGTCACCGACTCGATCCCCCTGCCGCCCGAGCGGCGCTTCCCGGGGCTCACGGTGCTGCCGATCGCGCCGCTGCTCGCGCGCGCCATCCACGAGGTCTTCGAGGACGGCTCGGTCACGAGCATGTTCGACGGAGCCGCGTAGGGCCCGGCGGATGCCGCGGCATCCCTTCAGGGCGTCTTCATAGTCTCCTCCGGCACGATGTATTCGGACGCCGCATACGCTTGCGTGCATACGGCCGTCCCGCCGCATCCGACGACGCAGGAGAACCGATGACCCGTCCCGCCGCCGCCCGCCCTCTCCGCCTCGGGGCCGCCCTCGTCGGCATCGCCGGCACCGTCGCACTCGCCGGCTGCGGCGCGACGGGGTCCACGACCGCCGACACCTCCTCCGACGGATCGAGCTCCGGGGGCAGCTACGCGGACGGCACGTACACGGCCACGGGGTCGTACGTGACGCCCGAGTCGGTCGAGACGATCGAGGTCACCCTCACGCTCGAGTCGGGCGAGATCAGCGCGGTCGAGATCCAGGGCGATCCGCAGACGGCGGAGACGCAGCAGTATCAGTCGCGTTTCATCGGCGGCATCGAGGACGAGGTGGTGGGCGTCGCCCTCGACGACATCCAGGTCGACCGGGTCGCCGGCTCGTCGCTCACGAGCGGCGGCTTCAACGAGGCCGTCGAGGCGATCAAGGACGAAGCGGCGGCCTGACCGTGCCCGGCTCCCGCGCGACACACCGCTGGGGGTTCGAGGCGATCGGCACGCGCTGGGAGATCCAGGCACCGCGGCCGTTCACAGGCCCGGAGAGGGCGCGGGTGAGGTCGGTCGTCGACGAGTTCGACGCGCAGTGGTCGCGCTTCCGCCCCGATTCCGTCGTGTCGCAGCTGGGCCGGGCGGGGGGATCCCTCCCGGCGCCCCCCGACGCGGCCGACATGCTCGCCGCCTACGCCGAGCTGTCCGCCGCGACCGCGGAGGCGGTCAACCCCCTCGTGGGCGCCGCGCTCGAGCGGCTCGGCTACGACCGCGCCTACTCGTTCCGCGCCGGTGCGCCGCTTCCCGCCCCGGACGACTGGCGGGAGACGCTCTCGGTCGGCGACGGCCGCCTCGTCCTGGGCGGTCCCGCCGTCATCGACGTGGGGGCGCTCGGCAAGGGCCGCCTCGTCGACCTCGTGGCGGCAGCCCTGCCCGCCGACGTGGCGGAGCACGCCGTCGTGGATGCCGGGGGAGACCTCCTCGCGCGGGGCGCTCCGCTGCGGGTGGGGCTCGAGCACCCCTACGACCCGTCCCGCGCCATCGGCGTGTGGGAGGTGCGGGATGCCGCGCTCTGCGCCTCGGCGACCAACCGGCGCTCGTGGGGGGACGGGCTGCACCACGTGCTCGACGCCCGCACGGGCGTCCCGGTGCGCACCGTCGTGGCGACGTGGGCCGTCGGCGGCGACGCGATGCGCGCCGACGCCGTCGCGACGGCGCTCTTCTTCGAGGGCGGTCCGCAGCTCGCCCACCGGTGGGGCGTGGCCTGGGTGCGGATGCTCTCGAGCGGGCGGGTGGAGTATTCGCCGGGTTGCGCGGCGACGCTGTTCACGAGCGCGGATAACGTGGACTCGTGATCGCGACTCTCGCCTCCCTCCGTGCCCGGCTCCTCGGCATCCTGGGGCGGTTCTCGATGTACCGCCTCGTGATGCTCGCGCTCGCGGCGCTCACGGTGATCGCCCTGGCGCTGTCGTTGCTCGGCCTGGTGGTGCCCTCGCCGCTCGAGCTGATCGTGACCGCCGCCGTGCTGGGCGCCGCTTGCGTGGGCGTGAATGCCCTCGTGCAGCGGGTGCTCCGGATGCCGCGACGGTACGAGTCCTCCCTCATCACCGCCTTCATCCTGCTCTTCGTGCTCCGCCCGACGCTCGTGCCGGTCGAGCTGGCATGGATCGCGCTCGCTGGTGCCGTGGCCGTCGTATCGAAGTACGCGATCGCGTGGCGCGGACGCCACATCCTGAACCCGGCGGCGGTGGGGGCGACCGCTCTGACCGTGTCGGGCCTCGGCGCCTCCGCCTGGTGGGTCGGCTCGCCGGTGCTGGCAGGTCCGGTGCTCCTGCTCGGCCTCGCGGTGCTGCTTCGCACCGAGCGCCTGCGCATCGTCACGGTGTTCTTCGTGGTCGCGGTCGGGGTCTCCGTGTTCCGGCTGGCGGTGCAGGCGCAGGCGGCGGGCGTGTCGATCGACGCGGGGCAGGCGCTGAGCTTCGCGGTGCTGTCCTCGCCCTTCCTCTTCCTCGGCGCCTTCATGCTCTCGGAGCCCCTCACCCTCCCGCCGCGTCGCTGGCAGCAGCTGACCGTCGCCGCCGTCGTCGGCGTGCTCGCGGGGTGGCCGATCTCGGTCGGCTGGTTCACGCTCGGCCAGGAGCGCGCGCTGCTGATCGGCAACCTCCTCGCCTTCGTCTGGGCGGCGCACCACACAGTGCGGCTGCGCCTGCGGGACGCGTCGATGCTCACCCCGACCGTTCGCCAGCTCACCTTCGAATCCCGCCGGCCCGTGCGCTTCGCCGCGGGTCAGTACGTCGAACTCGAGGTGCCCCACTCCCGGCCCGACGCGCGCGGCACGCGCCGCGAGTTCAGCATCGTCTCCGCCCCGAGCGACGCCCCGCTCATGCGCATCGCCTATCGCGTGAAGGAGGGGGCGGCCGAGAGCTCGTACAAGCGGGCGCTCGCGGTCGCCGCTCCCGGCACCGACTACGCCGCGACCGGCGTCTGGGGCGACTTCGTGCTTCCGCGCGACCCGGGAGCGCCCCTGCTGCTCGTGGCGGCGGGCATCGGCGTCACCCCGTTCGTCTCCCAGCTGCGGGAGTCCGCGGCCCGCGGCGAGGACCGCGACGTCGTGCTCGTCTACGTCGCGGCGACGGCGGCCGAACTGGCCTTCCGCGACGAGCTCGCCGCGACCGGCGCCGAGGTCGTCGTCTTCACGCGCGACGACCCGTCGCCGCTGCCGGCCCGCTGGCGGTGGGCGCAAGGAGTGCGCCTGGATGCCGCGGGGCTGCACGACGTCGTTCCCGACCTCGACGACCGGCATGCGTACATCTCCGGGCCGCCCGCGCTCATCGCCGATCTCGCGCCCGCGCTCGAGAAGGCCCGCTCCCTCACGACGGACGCCTTCGCGGGGTACTGACGCGCGGCATCCGTCTTCGGTCGTCCCGAAGCGCGGGCGCGGGCGGGGTGGACCCGCCATCCGGGGCGAGCGAGCGCGCGGCATCCGTCGGGAGCACCGTCAGGCCCCGGGGTCCGGCCGTCAGGCCCCGGGGTCCGGGGGCTTCGCCGGGAGTCGCACCTCGAACGTCGTGTCGCCGGGTTCCGAGCGTACGGTGATGCTGCCCCCGTGGGCCGTGACGATCGCGCGCGCGATCGACAGCCCGAGGCCCGAGCCGCCCGTCTGGCGTGCGCGGGAGCGGTCGGCGCGGGAGAACCGCTCGAACAGCTCGTCACGGATCGCCGGGTCCACGCCCGGACCGTCGTCGTGCACCCGCACGACGGCGTCCTCGCCCTCACGGCTCACGCTCGCGGTGACCGTCGTCCCGGCGGGCGTGTGCGTGCGCGCGTTCGCGAGGAGGTTCACCACGACCTGCTGAAGCCGCGAGACATCGCCCGCGAGCTGCACGGGCTCATCGCCCACCTCCAGCTCCCAGCGGTGGTCGTCGCTCGCAGCCTGCGCGTCGCCGACCGCCTCGACGACGAGGCGCGAGAGGTCGACGGAGCCGAAGACGATCTCCTGGCCCTCGTCCAGACGCGCCAGCAGCAGCAGATCCTCGACGATGCGCGTCATCCGCACCGACTGGGCCTGGATGCGCTCGAGCGCCTGACTCGTGGGCTCGGAGAGGGTGCTGTCACGGAGGGAGAGCTCCGAGTAGCCGCGGATGGAGGACAGCGGCGTACGCAGCTCGTGGCTCGCGTCCGCGACGAAGCGCCGCATGCGATCCTCGTTGCGCTGCCGGGCATCCAGCGACGAGCCGACGTGGTCCAGCAGCGTGTTGAGCGCGGCTCCCACCCGGCCCACCTCGGTGTGCGGATCGGCCTGCCCCTGCGGAACCCGCTCGCTGATCGTGACCTGGCCGACGGCCAGCGGCTGGCGGGCCACGCGCGTCGCGGTCTCGGCCACGGCGCGCAACGGCTTCAGTCCCGATCGGATCGTCCACGTCGTGGCGAGGATCAGCACGAGCAGCCCCGCCGCCGTGACGACGGCGATGATCGTCAGGATCTCGCCGATCGTCGACTGCACCTCGGCGAGGGGCAGCCCGACGGCCCCCGTGAAGCCGCTGTCGGGGGCGATGATCGGCACGAGCCGATAGGCGCCCAGGTCGCTTCCGAGCCCCGCCGACGTGAACCCGCCCGCGCGCGTCGCCGCGAGGATCTCCTCGACCTGGCCCTCCGTCAGCTCGCGCACGCTGTCCGGTCCCGTCACGACCGCCCCGCTCCGACCGTCGGAGGTCTCGAGGACGAGAAGGAAGCCCGGCTGCTGGCGGCCTCCGGCGAGCACGTCGTAGGCGTCGGGTGCGGTCGGCGTCGTGCCGGGGAAGGCCGGCAGCGCGAGCCCCCGGCCGGCGTCCCGCGCGGCGGCCTCGATCTGCTCGTCCAGCTGGCTCTGCAGCACGCTGCCGAGGATCGCGCTCGTGACGATCGCGACGACGACGAGGATCACCGACACGACACCCGTGATGGTCAGGATGAGGCGCCGCTGGAGTGTCCAGGGCGTGCGCCGGACATCCGCCGGCGGCGACGTCACTGGGGCGCCTTGATCATGTAGCCCACGCCGCGGACGGTGTGGATGAGCGGGGTGCGACCGGCGTCGATCTTCTTGCGCAGGTAGGAGATGTACAGCTCGACCACGCTGGATCGCCCGCCGAAGTCGTAATTCCACACCCGGTCCAGGATCTGCGCCTTCGAGACGACACGACGCTGATTGCGCAGCAGGAACCGGAGGAGCTCGAACTCGGTCGCGGTCAGCTCGATCTGCTCGCCGCCCCGCTCGACCTCGTGGCTGTCCTCGTTGAGGCTGAGGTCGGCCAGGCGCAGGATGGGCTCCTCCTCCGCCGCGAAGGCGGAGCCCGCGCGACGCATCAGGCCCCGCAGACGCGCGACGACCTCCTCGAGGCTGAACGGCTTCGTGACGTAGTCGTCACCTCCGGCGGTGAGGCCCGCGACGCGGTCCGCGACGGCATCCCGGGCGGTCAGGAACAGCACGGGGGTGTCGTTCCCGGACTGGCGCAGGCGCTGCAGCACCGCCATCCCGTCGAGGTCGGGCATCATGATGTCGAGCACGAGGGCGTCGGGCTGGAAGTCCCGCACCAGCTGCAGCGCCTCGTAGCCCGACGCTGCCGTCCGCACCTCCCACCCCTCCATCCGCAGAGCCATCGAGAGCAGGTCGGTGAGCATCTGCTCGTCGTCGACGACGGCGATGCGCAGGGGAGAGCCGTCGGGTCGGCTCAGGGCGGGTACGGCGGCGGAGGTCATGGTTCCCATTGTGCGCATCAACCTATGCGCCGGCTATGAAGAGGGCCATGCCGTTCCTGTGAGGGATGCCGCGCGTCCATAGCGTCCCGATAGGCGGCGCTGAGGGTCTCCATGAGATGGCTCCCTAACGTCGCTTCCGGTGGGCCGAGTGGCCGACGAGAGGGAGAGAGATGTACGGCATGTATCTGCGGCGCGAACTGGCGGGCCGCAAGAAACAGACGATCATCGTCGCGGCGGGGCTGGGCCTGGCGATCGCGCTCGTGATCATCGTGAACGCGCTGTCGGCGGGAGTCCGCGAGGCGCAGGCGCAGGCGCTCGAATCGGTCTACGGCGTCGGAACCGACCTGACCGTCACGGGCGCCCGGGCGGAACCCGGATCGGGCGGGGGACCTCAGTTCGAGTTCGAGGACGGCGCGGGAGAGAGTGCGGACGGGACGACGACGCTCAGTCAGTCTCGGCTGATGACGGACCGCATGCGCGGCACTCTGGACTCGTCGACGCTGGATGACATCCTGGCGATCGACGGGGTCGCCGCGGCATCCGGGGCGCTGAGCCTGACCAACACGACCTTCTCCGGCGAGATGCCCGACCGCTCGCAGACGACCGCCCCGGGAGAGGGCGCGGCGCCCCCCGAGGGCGGCGCGGACGGCGCCGGGGGAAGCGCCTTCGACCTCGACTCCTTCACGGTGCTCGGCGTCGATCCCGCCGCCGCGTCGGTGGGGCCGTTGTCCGCCGTCGAGCTGACCGGCGGACGCGGCCTGGCGGCGGATGACGCGGAGGCGTACGTCGCCGTCGTCGATGCGACCTACGCCGCGACGGCGGAGATCGCCGTCGGCGACACGATCGACGTCGCCGGTGCCGACGTGGAGGTCGTCGGCGTCGTCGCATCGACCTCGAGCGATGCGGACACTGCCGCGAACGTGTATCTGCCGTTGGGCGTCGCTCAGGAGCTCGCCGGAGTCGAGGACGTCGTCTCCACCGTCTACGTCCAGGCGGAGTCCTCCGACGCCATCGCCGCCGTACAGGACGCGATCGGCGAGGAGCTGCCGGATGCCACGGTCAGCTCCCAGTCGGACCTCGCCTCGGACGTCTCCGGATCGCTCTCGAGCGCCACGTTGCTCATCACGAGCCTCGGCACCTGGCTCTCCGTCGTCGTCCTGACCGTCGCCGTGCTGCTCGCGGTGCTCTTCACGATCTCGGGGGTGTCTCGGCGCACGCGGGAGTTCGGAACGCTGAAGGCGATCGGCTGGTCGAACCGTCGGGTCGTCGGGCAGGTCGCCGGGGAATCGCTCGTGCAGGGGCTCGTCGGCGGCGCCGTGGGCGTCGTGGTGGGGCTCGCCGGCGTCCTCGCCATCAATGTGGCAGCCCCGACGATCTCGTCCGCCCCGGCCGCCGAGACGGGCCCGGGCGGCATGGGCGGCCCGGGAGGCTTCGGCGCCGCCGCGGCGACGCAGACCACGACGGACATCGTGCTGCAAGCGCCCGTGACGGCCGGGATCATCGCCGCGGCCGTCGGCCTCGCCGTCGCGGGAGGCCTCGTCGCCGGTGCGTTCGGCGGATGGCGCGCGGCCCGTCTGAGTCCCGCCGAAGCGCTGCGTTCGGTCGGCTGATGCACACACACGAAGGAGATACGGACATGACACTCATCACCACTGAGAGCACGGGTACGGCGGATGCCGCGGCATCCACGCTTTACCGCCTCTCGCGGGTCGTGAAGACCTACCCGCAGAAGGGTCGCCGGGTGACGGCGCTCACGGGCGTCGACATCGAGATCGCGGCGGGCGAGTTCGTCACGATCCAGGGGCCCACCGGGGGCGGCAAGTCGACGTTCCTCCAGCTGCTTGGAGCGCTGGACCGGCCAACTTCCGGCACCGTGATGCTCGGCGGCACCGACATCGCCCGGGCCTCTGCGACCGCGCTCGGACGCCTGCGGGCGCACGAGATCGGTTTCGTCTTCCAGGGATTCAACCTGATCCCCACCCTCACCGCGCACGAGAACGTCGACATGGCGCTCGAGCCGCTCCGGGTCGCGCCCGCCGAGCGCAGGGCGCGGGTCGCGGAGGCGCTGACCCATGTGGGGCTCGCCGAGCGGGCGGATCATCGCCCGGGCGAGCTCTCGGGCGGTCAGCAGCAGCGCGTCGCGATCGCGCGCGCCATCGTGAAGCGCCCGCGGGTCCTGCTGGCGGACGAGCCCACCGGAAACCTCGACGAGTCGATGCGAGACGAGATCCTCGCACTGCTGGAGGGCCTGAACGGGCAGGGGCTGACCCTCATCGTCGTCACGCACGACTCCGCCGTGGCGAGGCGGGCGACGCGCCGGCTGCGCCTCGAGCGGGGGAGCGTGCGCGACATCACGCGCTGACCCGCTGGGGCCAGGGCGATACGACGGAGGCGCCGGTGCAGCAGATGTGCACCGGCGCCTCGCGGACGCGATCGTGGCGTCAGTGGGTGTCTTCGGCCTCGATCTCGGTGCGGTCTCCCGACCACAGCGTGTGGAAGGTGCCCTCCTTGTCGATGCGCTTGTAGGTGTGCGCACCGAAGAAGTCGCGCTGTCCCTGGATCAGCGATGCGGGAAGGCGCTCGGCGCGCAGGCCGTCGTAGTACGACAGCGACGACGAGAACGCCGGAGCGGGGATGCCGGCGGCGGCGGCCTCGGCGACGACACGACGCCACGCGGCCTGCGCACGGCCCAGCGCCTCGACGAAGTACGGGGCCGTCAGCAGCACGGGGAGGCCCGGCTCGACGTCGTACGCCTCGGCGATGCGGTTGAGGAACTGGGCACGGATGATGCAGCCGCCGCGCCAGATCTTCGCGATCGCCCCCAGGTCGATCGACCAGTCGTACTCGGCCGCGCCGGCACGGATCTCGTCGAAGCCCTGCGAGTACGCCACGATCTTCGAGGCGTAGAGCGCGAGGCGGACGTCCTCGATGAACGCGTCGACGTCGTCGACCGACAGGCCCTCTGCGGGACCGGGCAGGTCGCCCGACACGGCGCGCTGCTCGGGGTGCGAGGACAGCGAGCGGGCGAACGTCGCCTCGGCGATACCCGAGACGGGGACGCCGAGGGACAGGGCCGTCTGCACCGTCCACGCGCCCGTGCCCTTGGCGCCGGCCTGGTCGAGGATGACGTCGACGAGCGGCTTGCCGGTCGCGGCATCCACCTGGCGCAGCACCTCGGCGGTGATCTCGATGAGGTAGCTCTCGAGCTCGCCGCGGTTCCACTCGGCGAAGACGTCGGCGATCTCGGCGGGGGTCTTGCCGGTTCCGCGCCGGATGAGGTCGTAGGCCTCGGCGATGAGCTGCATGTCGGCGTACTCGATGCCGTTGTGCACCATCTTCACGAAGTGACCGGCCCCGTCGTGCCCGACGTGCGTCACGCAGGGCTCGCCCTCGGCGACGGCCGCGATGGAGCGGAGAATCGGGCCGAGCGTCACCCACGACTCGTCGGAGCCGCCGGGCATGATCGAGGGGCCGTTCAGGGCTCCCTCCTCGCCGCCGGAGATGCCGGCGCCGACGAAGTTGATGCCCGTCTCGCGGACGGCCTTCTCACGGCGGATCGTGTCGGTGAAGAGGGCGTTGCCGCCGTCGACGATGATGTCGCCGGGTTCGAAGACCTCGATCAGCGCGTCGATGACGGCATCCGTCGCCCGTCCGGCCTTGACCATGATGATCGCGGTGCGGGGGGTCGTCAGCGACGCGGCGAACTCCTCGTAGGAGGAGGCCGGGACGAACTCGGCCTCCGGGTGCGCGGCGACGAGCTGCTCGGTCTTCTCGTGGCTGCGGTTGTAGATGGCGACGGTGTTGCCTTCGCGGGAGGCGAGGTTGCGCGCCAGGTTGGAGCCCATCACCGCGAGGCCGACGACGCCGATATTGGCCGTGGGGGCCGTGCCGCTGGCGGGACCCGTGGGCGCGGGGGCGTCGCGGGGGACGTCCTCGGGCGAGGGCGCGCCCTCGTGGACCTCGGCCGAACCCGGGTCGTCGTCTCGATCGGTGGACGTGTTGGTGCTGTTCATACCTCTCCTCGTGCGTGCCGACCAGCAGTGCTCCGCGACAGGATGCACCCGGGACCGTTCCCTAGCGTAGTGCGGTCGTGTGCTCCGATTCGGCGATGGCGACGGCCTCGCGTGTGAGGCGCACGATCCGGTCCCAGTCGCCCGCCCGCACGGCGTCGGGCGGCAGCATCCACGATCCGCCGACGGCGAGGACGGAGGGGATCGCGAGGTAGTCGTGCATGTTCTTCGGCGAGATGCCGCCCGTGGGCAGGAATCGCACGTCGGCGAACGGCGCCGAGAGGGCGCGCAGGCTGGCCGCCCCGCCGGAGGACTCGGCGGGGAAGAACTTCACCGCGGGTGCGCCGTGCTCGAGGGCGGCCTGGATCTCCGTGGCGGTGACCGCTCCCGGCACGATCGGCACTCCGTGCTCGCCGCAGCGCTCCATGACGGCGCGGGACGTGCCGGGGGAGACGATGAAGCGCGCACCGGCGGAGACCGCGGCATCCACCTGATCGGGGCGGATGACGGTGCCGGCGCCGATCAGCACGTCGCCGCGCGCGGAGGCGGCCTCGATCGCGGCGGCGGCGGCGGCCGTGCGGAAGGTGATCTCCGCGACGGGCAGGCCCCCCTCGGCGAGCGCGGCCGAGATGCGCGCCCCCTCGTCGGCGGTGGTCGCGGTCACGACGGGGACGATCCTGTGGGCGGCGAGGCGGTCTAGGAGAGGGGACATCATCATCTGCTTCCCGAAGGCGCGGACGTCGCGCGGCGGTCAATATGATCATATCATTGGCCGGGTGACGACGATGTGCCGCACCGCGCCCTCCCAACGACGGACCAGGACACCATGATCATTCTCGCGCTCGAAGCCAGCACGACCTCGGCGAAGACGATGCTCTTCGACACCGACAGCGGAGAGATCTCGGTCCGCAGCCGCCGATTCGAGGTGGACGGGCCGGATGCCGCGGTGCGCGACGGCGACGACGTCTACACGCAGCTGATGGCGCTCGGGCGCGAGAGCGCGCGCGGTCGGCCCGTCGATCTGATCGTGCTGAGCGGCACCTGGCACGGCCTGACGCTGCGGACCCCCGACCTCACCCCCGTCACCCCCGTCATGGAGTGGCCGTACACGGGCGCCCAGGACCTCTGCGCGAGGCTGCGCGCCGACCAGGAGTTCACCTGGTGGTTCTACGAGCGCACCGGGTGCATGGTCAACGCCGTCTACCCGGTCTTCAAGCTGCTGCACCTTGCGGAGCAGGGGCAGAGCCTCGACGGGCTCGTCGCGCTCGATCAGCCGAGCCTCACGTTCGCGCGGCTGACGGGGGAGGTGTGGACCAACCCCGCGCTGGCCTCGGGCACCGGCCTGCTCAACGCGCACACGGCGCAATGGGACGACGAGGTCATCGCTCGCCTCGGCCTTCGCGGCGTCGTGCTGCCCGAGCTGAAGGACGCGACGGCCACGGCGGGGCTGACCGCGGAGGCGGCCGTGCTGCTGGGCCTGCGCCCCGGCATCCCCGTCCTCACCCCCGGTCCCGACGGCGGCCTCAGCCAGGTGGGGGACCTCGCCACCAACCCGGGCGACATGACGTTCTCGATGGGCACGAGCGGCGCCCTGCGCTTCTCCACCCGCCACCCCTCGTTCTCGCCGACGCTCAGCACGTGGTCCTACCGCTCGCCCCTCGGTGCGCTCAGCGGTGCCGCGACGTCGGGATGCGGCAACTGCGTCGACTGGGCACGCGAGCGCCTCTTCGGCGCCTCCGTGGACTACGCCGAGATCGAGCCGCTCCTCTCGGCCGACAAGCAGGACCTGCCGGTCTTCCTGCCCTTCCTCTTCGGCGAGCGCAGCCCGGGCTGGCAGGACCAGCGCCGCGGCGGGCTCGTCGAGCTGCGCCCGCAGCATTCCCGCGCGGACATGTATCAGGGGGTGCTGGAGGGGATCGTCTATTCCCTCTACCACTGCTTCAAGGAACTCACCGCCCTCAACGGCGCCCCACGACGCATCGTGCTCTCGGGCGGGGTCCTCTCCTCCCCGTTCTGGGCGCAGCTGACCGCCGACGTGTTCGGCGCCGACATGGAGGTCTCCCCCCGTCAGCACAGCTCGATCACGGGGGCCGTGCGGATGGGCCTGCGCGCGTCGGGGCTTCCCGAGACGCACCCTTCCCTCGACGGCGAGGAGCCGCGCATCGTGCATCCCCGCACCGAGCGTCGTGCGCAGTACGACGCGGGCTTCGCACGCTATCTGGAGCAGTACGGCCGGAGCCTGCCCGGCACCGAGAGGAACACGGTATGAAGATCCTGATCACTCCCACGTCGCTCTGCCGCGACCGTGACAATCCGGCGCTCGAGCCGCTGCGCGCGGCCGGCCACGAGCTGCGGTTCGCCGAGACCGGCAGGCCGCTGACGGCCGCCGAGCTCGTCGGCGCGCTGCCGGGCGTCGACGGCGTCATCGCGGGTCTCGACGAGTACAGCGCAGCGGTGTTCGACCACGCGTCCGAGCTGAAGGTCATCGCTCGCTACGGGGTCGGCGTCGACAACGTCGACCGGGATGCCGCGGTCGCCGCGGGCGTCGTGGTCACGCGCACGCCGGGCGCCAACGCCGTGGCGGTCGCGGAGATGACGATCGGCCTGGCCTTCGCCGCCGCGCGCGGCATCCCGCGACTGGATGCCGGGGTGAGGGCGGGGCAGTGGCCGCGCGGGGAGGGGATCGAGCTGACGGGGCGGTCGTACGGCGTCGTCGGATTCGGAGCGATCGGCAGGCTCGTCGCCGACCGCGCCCGCGGACTGGGCATGCGCGTCGCGGCGTACGACCCGCTGCTGCCCGACGCGGTGTTCGAGGCTGCGGGGGTCGACCGCGCCGATCTCGACGACCTGCTCTCGATGAGCGACGTCGTGAGCGTCCACGTGCCACTGCTGCCCGAGACCCACCATCTCCTCGACGCCCGGCGCCTGGCCCTCCTGCGCGCGGGGGCGATCGTCATCAACACCGCCCGCGGCGGGCTGCTCGACGAGGCCGCCGCGCTGTCGGCGCTGGAGGCGGGCCGGCTGCACGCCGTCGCGATCGACGTCTACGACACCGAGCCGCCGACGGCATCCGTGCTCGTCGGTCATCCGCGCGTCGTGTCGACGCCCCACAGCGCGGGGCACACCCGCGAGGCGATCGCGCGGATGGCGCAGGGCGCCGTGGCCGACGTGCTCACGGTGCTGCGGGGCGAGCGGTCGCCGAACGCGGTGACCCCCTAACCCGCCTCTCCCCGCGCGGCCCTCGAGGGCCCACGCATCCCCTCACGCTCGCACGCGCGGCAGGGCCTTCCCGACGGCGCGCTGCCCAGCAGAGGAGGATTGCCGAGGAGAGGAGGGATGCGCCGACTTTTCGCCTCTGCTCGGCAATCGCCCTCTCCCGGGCAGAGGGGATGGGGGCGCGGACGCCTCGCCCGGGCAGAGGGGGCGCGGCACTCGCCCGGGCAGAGGGGCGCGGCACTCTCCCGGGCAGAGGACCCGCGCGCCGGGCCCTAGTTGCTCCCGCGCACCTCGCTGAGCACGGCTTCGACGTACCTGCGGGTGTGGACCTCGGCCGCGTCGGCGTCGCCGCGGGCGATCGCGGCGGCGGTCTCGATGTGGTTGTGCAGGGCCTCGTCGTAGGGAGTGCCGGGCGTGAGACCCAGGTGCGAGCGCCCCGCGATCACGGCGGCGATGGGCGCCTTCGTCGCGGCGAGCATGAGGTTGCCGCTCGCGTCGAGGATGAGGTCGTGGAAGGCGATGTCGGCGATCAGGTACTCCTCCGAGTCGCCCCGGCCCGCGTGCCCGAGCTCCTCGAGACGGGCGGCGAGTCGCAGGATCTCCGCCCGCTGGACGTCGGAGGCGCGCACGGCGCTGAGTCGTGCCGCAATCGGCTCGATCGCGGCACGGAGCTCGGTGACGACGATCAGCTGCTGGTCCCGTCGCGGCCCGCGCAGCTGCCAGTCGATGAGGCGCGTGTCGAGCGCGCTCCACTCGGCGACCGGGCGCACCGTGACGCCGACCCGGCGTCGGGACGCGAGCATGCCCATGGCCTCGAGGACGCGGACCGCCTCGCGGATGACGGTGCGGGACACACCGTACTCGGACTCGAGCCCCGCAAGCGTGAGGACGGACCCCGGGGGGAGCTCGCCCGCCGCGATTCGCGTACCCAGGGCGTCGAGAACGGGTCCGTGCGAGGCCTGGGCCACAATGCTCCGATCAAAGGTATGACGACATGTTGCCAAAAATACGATCTTTGTGTGAGGATTCTCACGGCTCGCGGCGAGGCATCCCCGCTCCGACGGGCCGCTCGAAATCCTAACGCGGGAGCACCGGCCCATCGGGGCGGCTCCCCATTCCTCACATCAACGGAGATCCCGATGGAAGATTGGACCCAAACGCTGGGTACCGTGCCGCTTCTCGGCATTGCGGCCGGCGCGATCGCGCTCATCCTCGTCATGATCATCGTCTTCAAGGTGCACGCCTTCTTGACGCTGATCGTCGTTTCACTGCTCACCGCCTTCGTGGCGGGCGTGCCCGTGTCGGCCATCGCCGCGACGCTGACGGGAGGCTTCGGCGGCACGCTCGGAACGGTCGCCCTGCTCGTCGCGCTCGGCGCGATGCTCGGTCGCCTCATCGAGCACTCGGGCGGCGCGAAGGCGCTGGCCGACAAGTTCGTCGAGGTCTTCGGCGAGAAGCGCGCGCCGTTCGCGCTGGGCATCGCGTCGCTCATCCTGGGCTTCCCGATGTTCTTCGACGCGGGCCTGGTCATGATGCTGCCGATCATCTTCGCGATCGCGCGCCGCGTCTCGACCAACAACGTCCTGCTGTTCGGCATCCCGGCGGCCGCGGCCTTCTCGGTCATGCACGTCTTCCTGCCCCCGCACCCGGGTCCCGTGACCGCCAGTGAGCTGTACGGCGCGAACCTCGGCATCGTCCTGGTCGTCGGGCTCGTGATCGCCTTCCCGGTCTGGTACGTCTCCGGTTACCTGTGGGGCAAGTTCGTCGCCGCGCGCATCCCGCTGCCCGTCCCGAACCTCTTCGGAGGCATCGACGAGGACCAGCCGGTCAACCCGCCCAAGCCGCGCACGATCATCCTGCTGCTGCTCCTGCCGATGCTGCTGATCTTCCTCAACACGGGGCTCACGACCCTCGGCGCCGCCGGGATCGTCCCGGTCGAGGACCTCTGGGCGCAGACGCTCATCCTCCTCGGCAACTCCGCCGTCGCGCTGCTGATCACCGTCATCGTCGCGATGATCGTGCTGGGTCGTCGTCGCGGCGAGAACGGCTCGGCTCTCGAGAAGATCGTCGACTCCGCCCTCGGGCCCGTCGCGTCCGTCATCCTCATCACCGGTGCCGGCGGCATGTTCGGCGCCGTGCTGCGCGCCTCGGGCATCGGCGATGCGCTCGCCGACTCGCTCAGCGCGCTCGGCCTGCCGATCATCTTCGCCGCATACATCATCGCCGTCGTCATCCGCCTCGCACAGGGCTCCGCGACCGTCGCGCTCGTCACGGCGGCGGGCCTTGCCGCCCCCGCGGTCATCGCGGGCGACTTCAACCCCCTGCAGATCGCCGCGATCACCCTCGCGACGGCCGCCGGATCGGTCTTCGCCGGCCACGTGAACGACTCGGGCTTCTGGCTCGTCGGTCGGCTCATGGGCATGGACGTCAAGACCACGCTGAAGACGTGGACCGTGCAGCAGACGATCGAGTCGGTGCTGGCCTTCGCCCTCGTGCTCGTCGTCTACGGCATCGGCTCGATGCTCTGACCCGGCACCCCCGCCACGATCAGGAGAAGACTCATGACCTCGCTCTTCGACGTCTCCGACCGCCTCGCCCTCGTCACCGGGTCCTCCCGGGGGCTCGGCCGCTCCCTCGCCCTGGGCCTCGCCCGTGCCGGGGCCCGGCTGATCGTCCACGGACGGGATGCCGCGGCGGTCGAGGGCACGAGGGCCGAGGCCGAGCGCCTCTCCGGCCGCGCCGCCGCATCGGTCACCTTCGACGTGACCGATGCGGCGGAGGTCGAGGCGGGCGTCGCCGACCTGCTCGCGCGGGTCGGGACCCCCGACATCCTTGTCAACAACGCCGGCGTCCAGCGCCGCGCGCCCATCCAGGACTTCGCCGTCTCGGACTGGGACGACATCATCGCCGCGAACCTCTCCGGCGTCTTCTACGTCTCGCGCTTCGTCGCGCCCGCGATGATCGCGCGAGGCTCCGGCAAGATCGTCAACGTCGCGTCCGTGCAGTCACACCTGGCGCGTCACACGATCGCGCCCTACTCCGCCTCCAAGGGCGGCGTCGCCCAGCTCACGAAGGGCATGGCCGCCGATCTGGCGCGCCACGGCATCCAGGTCAACGCCCTCTCCCCGGGCTACTTCGCGACGGAGATGAACCGGGCGCTGGTTGATGACCCCGACTTCACCGCGTGGCTCACGCAGCGCACGCCCGCGCAGCGCTGGGGCGACTTCGCCGAGCTCGACGGCGCCCTGCTCTTCCTCTCCTCGGACGCCTCGAGCTTCGTCTCGGGGCAGAACATCTTCGTCGACGGCGGCATGACGGCCGTCGTCTGAGCGCTCTCCTCCCCGAAAGGCCCCCCATGCGTGCCGTATTCATCGACGCCAAGCAGACCCTTGCCGTGAGGGAGGTCGACACGCCCGCACCGGCCCGCGGGCAGGTGCGCGTGCGCATCGACTACGTCGGCATCTGCGGCTCGGATCTGCACTACTACTTCGAGGGCGCCAACGGGGCCTTCGTCGTGCGTGAGCCCCTCACGCCCGGTCACGAGGTGTCGGGGCGGGTCGACCTCGACCCGAGCGGCGACTGGCCCGCGGGCACGCCCGTCACGGTGCACCCGGCGACGTTCGGCACGCCGGTGGAAGGGCTCGAGCACGCTCCGCACCTGTGGCCGAACGGCGCCTACCTCGGCAGTGCGTCGACCTGGCCGCACACCCAGGGCGGGCTGGCGGAGTATCTGCTCGTGGATCGCGACATGGTGCGCCCTCTGCCGGCCGGGCTGTCCGTGCGCCGCGCCGTGCTCGCCGAGCCTCTCGCCGTGGCCCTGCACGGGCTCTCCAAGGCGGGCGACGTCGAGGGCAAGCGGGTGCTCGTGACGGGCGCGGGCCCGATCGGCCTGCTCGCGATCGCGGCCGTGAAGGATGCCGGGGCCGCCGAGATCACCGCGACCGACGTGCTGCCCGGGCCCCTCGAGCGGGCGCGGGCGCTGGGCGCGACGCGAACGATCGACGTGACCGCGGAGGAGCTGCCCGCATCGGCCTACGACGTCGTCCTCGAATGCTCGGGCGTCGCGCCGTCCATCTCGTCGGCGCTCGCCGCCGTGCGTCCCGCCGGAACGGTGGTGCAGGTGGGGATGGTGCCGAACGAGGCGCGTCTGCTCAACATCGCTCCGTTCATCTCGAAAGAGGTGACCTACGTCGGCACGTTCCGCTTCAACGACGAGATCGACGCGGCGCTGGACCTGCTCTCGCGCGAGCCCGCGATCGAGGGCGTCATCACCCACGTGGTCGATGCCGACGATGCGGAGAGCGCGTTCGCGGTCGCGAAGGACTCGCAGGCCTCCGGCAAGGTCGTCGTCGCGGTGTGGCCACGCGAGAGCGCGTAGGCACGGCTCGGCGCCCCTACGGCCCGCGAGGGGCGCTCAGTCCTTGCGGTAGCCGGCCCGGCCCATCGCGAAGAATGCGCCGACGACGAGCACTCCGCCGACCGTGCTGAGAGCCGCGATGAACCAGGCGAGGTAGTGGGAGACGAGTGCGCCGTCGATCATGGGTCCTCCGGGGCTCGGATGCGGGGGGCCCGGCGCACGGCGCCGGCTTCGTGTACTCAGGCTACAGGCTTCGTCGGGTAGCATTGCCGGTGACCCTCGGCGAGGGATGCTTCTGCGTGCCGCACGGCGCGTGCGCCGGCATCCGTGATCGACGCGGTGATGTGAGCTCCTCGCGGGGCCCTCCTCGCACGTCGGCGTCCGAGCGGACAACCAGACCACCGCGGCGGCCCGTCGCCGCGCACCCCGAGGAGAATCATGTCGGAAGACACCACCGTTCCCGCCGAGCTGCGTTCCCGCTTCGGCAAGGGCTTCGCCCGCCGCCTGCGCGCCGCCGGCAAGATCCCCGCCGTCATCTACGGCCACGGCACCGACCCCGTGCACGTGGCCCTGCCCGGCCACCAGATGATGCTGCTCGTGCGCCGCGCGAACGCGGTCATCGAGCTCGACGTCGAGGGCACGTCGCAGCTCGCCCTCGTCAAGGACGTCCAGCGCGACCCGGTGCACCAGATCATCGAGCACATCGACCTGCTCGTCGTGAAAAAGGGCGAGAAGGTCACGGTCGACGTGCCGCTGCACACGACCGGTGAGCCCTTCCCGGGCACCATCGCCACCCTCGACGCCTCGAGCATCTCGCTCGAGGTCGAGGCCACCCACATCCCCGAGCACATCGAGGTGGATGTCGAGGGCCTCGAAGACGGCACGCACATCACGGCGGGCGAGCTGACGCTGCCCCGCGGCGCGAGCCTGCTCTCCGACCCCGAGACCCTCATCGTCGCCGTCACCGTGCCCGCCGCGACGCTGGCCGCCGAGGACGAGATCGCCGCGGCCGATGCCGAGGTCGCCGCCGAGCAGTCCGAAGAGTCCGACGCGGAGTAATCCGACGCCCGCTCGCACGAGGGGGCACGCCGGCTCCGTCACGGAGCGCCACGGCGTGCCCCTTTGTCGTCTCACGTCACCGATGCGCCGCAGGGAGGGAGAGCCGGATGCCGCATACCTGGCTCGTGGTGGGTCTGGGCAACCCCGGACCGCGATACGAGAAGACGCGCCACAACGTCGGCCAGATGGTGCTCGACGAGCTCGCGGCGCGACGCGGTGCGGTGTTCCGCGTGCACAAGGCCAACGCGCGGACGGCCGAGACGTGGTTGCGCCCCGGTGCGGACAAGCTCGTGCTGGCCAAGCCGAACTCCTTCATGAACGTCTCGGGTGGCCCCGCCGCCGGGCTCGCGCGCTTCTTCGGCGTCGACCCCGGGCGCGTCGTCGTCGTCCATGACGAGCTCGACATCCCGTTCGACACCATCAAGCTCAAATCCGGCGGCGGGCACGGCGGCCACAACGGCGTGCGCGACGTGGCCAAGGCCCTCGGCACGGCGGACTTCCCGCGCGTCAGGGTGGGCATCGGTCGGCCCCCGGGCCGGCAGGATCCGGCCGACTGGGTGCTCGACCCGTTCGGCTCGGCCGAGCGCGCGACGCTCGCCGCGCACCTCTCCGACGCCGCCGACGCGGTGGAGACGCTGATCGAGCACGGCCTGGTGGCGGCGCAGCAGCGCTTCCACGCGCCGCCCGCGAGCTGATCGGCCGCGGCGGGTCAGAAGCCTGCGGCACCCGCGGCGACGCCGGCGAGCGCAGCCGCGTAGAGCACGACGCCGAACACCATGGGCGCGACGACGGCGACGACGAGGGCGGCGATGCCCTGCCCCCGGCCGCGCCCACGCACGATCGCGACGATCCCCTGAGCGATGGCCCAGATGCCGAGGACGGTGCCCGCCCAGAAGGCGATCTCCGCTGCGAGGATCCACCCGCGAACCGGGCTGAGCACCGAAAGATCGTCCCAGCCCTCGGCGCTCGCCACATTCAGCTGCTCGCCCACGCCCGCCCCGATCGGGTATCCCGCGATGCCCGCGACGAGCGCCGGAATGAGGAACGCGACGATCGCGAGCACGAGTGCGACCACACCCAGCGCGCCGGATGCCGTCGCGGGGCGCGCGGTCACGGCGGCGCCGTAGGCGGGGCTCACCGGATACCGATACGGTGCGGCCGGGACGTGGGCGGGGTGGGCCGGCGGCGCGCCCGGGAACCCGTGGGTGCCGGCGGGAGGGGTGCTCACGGGAGCCGCGGGCAGCGGCGGCAGCGGGGGAAGCGGCGGAACGGGCGGCGCCGGTGGCGGGGGAGATGCGGGCGCAGCGCCCCCTGCCGACCCGTCGCCGGCGGGGGGCGGCGTCTTCTCGCTCATGCCCACATCCTAGGCGGCGGCTCCTGGCGGGCGAGGACGCCCCGGGCGCCTCCGGTGTCGGCGCCCGCTCTTAGACTGGTCGGGTGACAATTCACGGGATCACGCGCGCCCTCGCGCGCTCGGAGGCGTTCCGTGAGGGGCTCTCGGCCGCATCCGTCGACACCGACTTCTCGCTCGTCGAGGGGCTCGTCGCGCCCGCGATCGCGGCGCTGCTGGAGCGGCGGGCTGCCGCGGGCGAGCCGCCGGCGGTGCTGGTCATCGCTCCCACCGGGCGCCGCGCCGAGCAGGTGGGGCCCGCGCTGTCGGCCTACCTTCCCGAGGCGCGGGTGCTCTCCTTCCCCGCCTGGGAGACGCTGCCGCACGAGCGACTCAGCCCCAGCGCCGAGACGATCGGTGCGCGGCTCGAGGCCCTGCGCGAGATCGGGGCATGGGACGGATCGACGCCGCTCGTGGTCACCGCCTCGGTCCGCGCCGCGATCCAGCCGCTCGCGCCCGGCCTCGACGCCGTGGAACCGGTCGACCTGCGCCGCGGCGGCCGGGGCTACGATCTGCCGCGCATCGCCGAGCGCCTGGTCGAGCTCGCGTACGCGCGGGTCGACATGGTCTCCCGGCGCGGCGAGTTCGCCGTCCGCGGCGGCATCCTCGACGTCTTCCCTCCCGTGGCCGACCATCCGTACCGCATCGAGTTCTTCGGCGACGAGGTCGAGGAGGTGCGCGCGTTCTCGGTCGCGGATCAGCGCTCGCTTCCCGGCGAGGTCGACGCCGTGCGCCTCGGCCCGAGCCGCGAGCTGCTGCTGACCCCCGACATCCGCGAACGGGCGGGGGCCCTCCGGGACGGGCTGCCGGGCCTGGCGGGAATGCTGGAGAAGATGTCCGAGGGCATTCCCGCCGACGGCATGGAGTCCCTGCTGCCGGCGCTCGTGGACCGGCTGGTGCCGCTCATCGACTACCTGCCCGCCGGGGCGGCCGTCGCGCTCGTCGACCCGGAGAGGGCCGTCACCCGCGCCCTCACCCTGCAGGAGACCAACCGCGAGTTCCTCGAGGCCGCGTGGAGCGCCGCCGTCGCGGGAGCCGCCGTGCCGGTCGACCTCGGGTCGGGCGACTTCCTCCCGCTGGCGAGCCTGCGGGAGTCGGCCCGCGAGCGGGGCGGCGTGTGGTGGAGCTTCAGCGCGTTCGACTCCGGAGCCGCCGATGCGGCCGCCGAGGGAGTGCTGGATGCCGAGGGCGGCGTCGCCACGCGCATCCCCGCCGCACCGGTGCCGTCCTTCCACGGCAACGTCGAGGGGGCGACCGAACACGTCGGCGAACTCCTCCGTGACGGCTGGAGCGTCGTCGTCGCGGCGAGCGGCCACGGCCTGGTCGAGCGGGCGCGCGATGTGCTCTCCGAGCGGGGCCTGGCGGCGCGCGTCGCCGAGACGATCGACGAGATCCCCGAAGCAGGTGTGGCGCTGTTGACGCAGGCGAGCGTCGAGGCGGGCTTCGAGGCATCCGATGCGCGCATCGCACTGCTGACCGAAGCCGATTTCTACGGCCGCACGATCGGCGGCGACAGCCGCGTCGTGAAAAAGCTCGCGTCTCGTCGCAAGAACGTCGTCGACCCGCTGCAGCTGAAGGCCGGCGACTTCGTCGTGCATACCACCCACGGCATCGGCCGCTTCGTCGAGCTCGTGCAGCGGGAGGTGTCCTCGGGCGGCCGCAACCCCGTCAAGAGCATGCGCGAGTACCTCGTGGTGGAGTACGCCCCCACCAAGCGCGGCTACCCGGGAGACAAGCTGTTCGTACCCACCGATCAGCTCGACCAGCTCTCCCGGTACGTCGGGGGGGAGGCCCCGGCGCTGTCGAAGATGGGCGGAAGCGACTGGGCGCAGGCCAAGGGCAAGGCGCGCAAGGCCGTCCGCGACATCGCCGTGGAGCTCGTGAAGCTCTACTCGGCGCGGATGTCGGCCAAGGGCTACGCGTTCGGGCCCGACACGCCGTGGCAGCGGGAGCTGGAGGAGGCGTTCCCGTTCGCCGAGACCCCGGACCAGCTGCAGACGATCGATGAGATCAAGGCCGACATGGAGCGCCCGATCCCGATGGACCGGCTGCTGTCGGGCGACGTCGGCTTCGGCAAGACCGAGGTCGCCGTGCGGGCGGCCTTCAAGGCGATCCAGGACGGCAAGCAGGTCGCGATGCTCGTGCCGACGACCCTCCTGGTCAAGCAGCACTCCGAGACCTTCACCGAGCGCTTCGCGGGCTTCCCTGTGAAGGTGCGGGCCCTCTCGCGGTTCCAGACCGACAAGGAGACGCGCGAGATCGTGAAGGGGCTCGCCGACGGCACGATCGACATGGTCATCGGCACCCACCGCATCCTCACCGAGCAGGTGGTCTTCAAGGATCTGGGCCTCATGATCATCGACGAGGAGCAGCGCTTCGGCGTCGAGCACAAGGACGCGCTGAAGAAGCTCAAGACCAACGTCGACGTCCTCGCGATGAGCGCGACCCCCATTCCGCGCACGCTCGAGATGGCCGTCACGGGGATCCGCGAGATGTCGACCCTCGCGACGCCGCCGGAGGACCGGCATCCGATCCTGTCCTACGTCGGGCCCCGCAACGACAAGCAGGTCGCCGCGGCCATCCGCCGCGAGCTCCTGCGCGAGGGGCAGGTCTTCTACGTCCACAACCGGGTGAAGTCGATCCAGCGGGTCGCGGCGCACCTCGCCGAGCTCGTGCCGGAGGCGCGCATCGCGGTCGCGCACGGCCAGATGGGCGAGCACGCGCTCGAGCAGGTCGTCGACGACTTCTGGGAGCGCAAGTTCGACGTACTCGTCTCGACGACGATCATCGAGACGGGGCTCGACATCGCGAACGCGAACACGATCATCATCGATCGCGCCGACAAGTACGGACTCTCGCAGCTGCACCAGCTGCGGGGACGCGTGGGTCGCGCGCGGGAGCGGGCATACGCCTACTTCCTCTACGACGAGAACAAGCCTCTGTCGGAGACGGCGGCCGACCGGCTCGAGACGATCTCGGTCAACAACGACCTCGGCTCGGGCATGCAGGTCGCGCTCAAGGACCTCGAGCTGCGCGGCGCGGGCAACATGCTCGGCGCCGAGCAGGCCGGCCACATCGCGGGGGTCGGGTTCGACCTGTATCTGCGGATGATCGGGGAGGCCGTCGCGACCTTCCGCGGCGAAGAGGCCGAGGGACCTGCCGAACTGCGCCTCGAGCTGCCCGTGCAGGCGCGCATCCCCGAGTCGTACATCGACAGCGAGCGGCTGCGCCTCGAGGCGTACCAGAAGCTCTCGGCGGCGGCCGCCGCGAACGCGGCTCCGGACGCGATCGATCTCGTCATCGACGAGCTGCGCGACCGCTACGGGGAGCCCCCCGCCGAGGTCGAGGGCCTCGTCGCGGTCGCCCGTCTGCGTCGTCGCGCGGGTCGCGCGGGACTCACCGACGTCGTGGCGATGGGACCCAATCTGCGAATCGCTCCGGCGCGCCTGCCGGATTCGATGCGCGTGCGCCTGCAGCGGCTGTACCCCGCCGCGAAGCTGCTGCAGGGCGGCGACGCGCTCGTCGTGCCGCTTCCCCGCGACGGCGGCGACCCCGTCGGCGACGAAGCGCTCCTGGAATGGGTCGCCCAGTTGCTGACGGCGCTGTTCCCCGAGCCCGACGCGGCCGTGGGCGCGCCCGCGGCATCCGCCTGAACCGCACCGTATCCGGAGCGCCCCGTCGCATGCGGCGGGGCGGTCAGGATGCCGTGGATCAGCCGGTGTTCTGCAGGCCCGCGGCGACGCCGCTGACCGAGAGCAGGAGAAGGCGCTGCTGCTCGGGCGCCGGCTTCTCGCCCTCGGGCGTCGCCCGGAGGGCGCGCAGCGCGCGCAGCTGCAGGAGGGAGAGCGCGTCGACGTAGGGGCTGCGCATCTTGACGGCGCGGCCGAGCACGGGGCGGTTCGCCAGCAGCTCTCCCGAGCCGGTGAGCCGGATGACCCACCCGCGGGTGAGCGCCATCTCCTCCCGCACCAGTTGCGCGAGGTCGTCGCGGTCTCCGAGGGCGAGGTAGCGCGACGCGATGCGGTCGTCGGCCTTCGCGAGGCTCATCGCGACGTTGTCGACCATCGTGCGCAGCAGCGGCCACTGCTCGTATGCCTCGCGCAGCAGGTCCTCGTCGCCGACGGCCTCGAGCGCCGTGCCCAGGCCGAACCAGCCCGCGAGGTTGATGCGCGCCTGGGTCCACGCGAACACCCACGGAATCGCCCGCAGATCCTCGAGGGACTCGACCGAGAGCCCGCGCCGCGCCGGACGCGACCCGAGGGCGAGCAGGCCGATCTCCTCCATCGGCGTCACCGTCGCGAACCAGGGGGCGAAGCCCTCGGCCTTGACCAGCGCGAAGAAGCGCTCGCGGGATGCCGCATCCATCGTCCGCGCGACGTCGGCGTAGCGGGAGGCGGCGTCCTCGTTGCGGCGCTCGACCGACGGTGCCGAGGCCAGCAGCGTGGCGGCCGCGACCTGGTCGATGTGGCGCATCGCGATGGCGGGGTCGCCGTAGCGGGCGAAGATGACCTCGCCCTGCTCGGTGAGCTTGAAGCGTCCGTCCACGGAGTGGGGCGGCTGGGCGAGGATCGCGCTGTTGGCGGGACCGCCGCCGCGCCCGAGGGCTCCGCCGCGCCCGTGGAAGAGGGTCAGCTCGATGCCGCTCTCGCGCGCCCAGGCCGAGATCTCGGCCTGGGCCTCGTAGAGCGCCAGGTTCGCCGCCACGGGGCCGACGTCCTTCGAGGAGTCGGAGTACCCGAGCATGACCTCGAGGCGGCGTCCGGTCTCCTCCAGGCGGGCCGCGAACTCGGGGTGCCGGGCGATCTCGGCGAGGATGCCGGGGGCTGCCCGCAGGTCGGCGAACGTCTCGAACAGCGGGATCACATCGAGCACCGGGGGCTCGGCGTCGGGGCCCACGGCATATCGGGCGAGGCGGTGCACATTGGCGAGGTCCTCGGCCGACTGCGTGAACGAGACGATGTAGCGCCCGGCGGCGCGCGGTCCGAACCGCTCCTGGACGAAGGCGATCGAGCGGAAGACGTCGAGCACCTCCTCGGCGAGCTCGCTGCGCTCGCCGCCTCCGCGTCCGTCGAGCTCGTCGAGTTCGGCGAGGACGGTGCGGTGCACCTGGGAGTGCTGCCTGACCTCGAGCTCGGTGAGGTGGAACCCGTACGTTTCGACCTGCCAGATGAGGTGCTGCAGGCCGCCGAACGCGTGACGACCGGCCCCCGCCGCGGCGAGGGAGTCCTGCACCGTGCGAAGGTCGGCGAGCAGTTCGTCGGGGGCGCGATACGCGAGGTCGGCGTTGCGCGTGCGGGTCGCCGCGATGCGGCGGGCGATGAGGAGCAGGATGCGGCGGTGCGGCTCGCCGGGGGAGCGCTTGGCGATGTCGGCGGCCGCGTCCTCGTCGGCGGCGCGCAGGCGGTGCCACAGTGCGACGAGCGCGTCGCTCGGGGGCGTCGTCTCGGCGTCGAGGGTGAGGCCGCGGCCCACCCGCTCGGTCGTGCGCTCGAGCCCCCGGAGCACGTGCTCCGAGGCGATTGCCGCCGCCTTGCGGGTCACCTTGGCCGTGACGAAGGGGTTGCCGTCCCGGTCGCCGCCCACCCAGGATCCGATCCGGACGAACGGGGTGACGATCGGAGCGCGTCGCCCGGCGGCGACCCCCTGCAGCGCGTCGTCCACGCGGCGGTAGACGTGCGGCACGGCGGTGTAGAGGGTGTCGTCGAAGACGGCCATGACGGCGCGCACCTCGTCGGTCGGGGAGGGCTTCTCGGCGCGCAGCGGCGCCGTGCGCCAGAGCGTGTCGATCTCCTCGAGGATGCGTCGGCGCGCGCGCCGCTCGTCGGCGCCGCCGCGAAGCGACGCGTCGAGCTCGCCGAGGAGGCCCGCGATGCGGCGCACGCTCGTCGAGATCGCCCGCCGTCGCGCCTCGGTGGGGTGCGCCGTGAAGACGGGGTGGAAGCGCAGTGCCTTCAGCCGCGCGAGCGCGGTCTCATCGCCCACCTCCTCGGCCAGGCGCACGAAGGCCGCCGCGACCGAGTCCGTCGCGGCGTCCTTCTCGGGGCGTCCGTCGCGCTCGCGCAGCACGCGCACGCGCTGGTGCTCCTCGGCGAGGTTGACGAGGTGGAAGTAGCACGTGAAGGCACGGGCGACCTCGTCGGCGCGCTCGATCGAGAACTCCTCCACGATCGCCGCGGCCCGTTCGAAGGCCTCCGGCGAGGGGTCGGTGTAGGCCTGGATCGTGGCGGTGCGCAGGCGCTCGACGTCCTCGTAGAGGCCGGCGCTGCCGCTCTCGCGCAGCACCTGCCCCAGGAGGGAGCCGAGCAGGCGGACGTCGGCCCGCATCTGCTCGGGCAGCTCCTGGCCGGCATCGAACCGGCCGACGAGATCGATCGCCTCGGTGGTGGGTGAAGACATACCTCCAACGGTAGCGGGCGCCGTGTCTCGCTCCGTCACCCACGGCGTCACCCAGCGCGCCGCTTCGCGACCCACTCCGGTCCCCGCGCAGCTCGCCGCGCAGCGCCTCTCAGCGGAACCCGCGGTGCTCCGACACGGCACCGATAGACTGGGTGAAGGAGTGCCGGGAAGTCTGGTCGGCGGTGGTGCGTCGTGCGCGCCATCTGCGCCCCCGACCGTCACGATGACCCGTGACCCCCGACCGAAAGGACACGTGTGTCCCTGCTTCGCTCCGCCCGCTTCCCGGCGATCATCCTCCTCGTCGCCGCCGCGGCCGCCCTCATCATCGCCAATACGGCGGCGGGTCCCGCCCTCGATGACTTCATGCACGTCTACCTCGGCATCCCCGGCGTCTTCGAACTGAGCATCGCGCACTGGATCAAGGACGGGCTCCTCGCGATCTTCTTCTTCGTCGTGGCGGTCGAGCTGCAGTTCGAACTGACCAACGGCGAGCTGAACTCCGCCCGCAAGGCCCTGCAGCCGGCCATCGCGGCCGCGGGCGGCGTCATCGTGCCGATCGCCGTCTTCCTCGTGTTCGCCGCGGGCAGCCCCGCCGCGGGCGGGTGGCCGATCCCCACGGCGACCGACATCGCCTTCGCCCTCGGCGTGCTGGCGGTCTTCGGTAAGGGGCTGCCCTCCGGCATCCGCATCTTCCTCCTCGCCCTCGCGATCCTCGACGACATCGTCGGCATCATCTTCATCGCGGTCCTGTTCACGACCGACGTCAACATCGGGCTCCTGGCTCTCGCGGCGCTCGCCGTCATCGCGTTCGGAGTCCTCAGCCGGTTCCTCGACTCGCGCGCGAAGGCGGGGGTCGGCGTCCTGCTCGTCGTGCTCGCGGTCATCGCCTGGGCGCTCACCTACCTCTCGGGCGTCCACGCCACGATCGCGGGCGTGGCGCTGGGCCTGGCGATGTACCAGCGACCCGCCCTTCAGGTGCGCCACGCGCTGGAGCCGTGGGTCAACGGACTCGTCCTGCCCCTGTTCGCGTTCTCGGCGGCGCTCGTCGTCATCCCAGCGGTCTCGCCGACCGAGCTGTCGCCCGCCTTCTGGGGCGTCCTGGTCGCCCTCCCGGTCGGCAAGATCATCGGCATCTCCCTCTTCGGGTGGATCGCCCTGCGCATCGGCGCCCGGGGTCGCGCTCCGCACCTCTCGTTCGCCGACCTGCTCGCCGCCGGCGCGCTCGGCGGCATCGGGTTCACCGTTTCGCTGCTGCTGTCCGAGCTCGCCTTCTCCGACCTTCCCGAGATCCGCGATCAGGCGACGCTCGGCGTGCTCGCCGGTTCGGTGATCTCGCTGGTCATCGCCGCGGTGCTCGTGGCGATGCGCGCGCGGCACTTCCGGCGCGTCCGCGACATCGACGCCGACGAGGTCGAGGTGCCCTCGCCGTCCTCGCCCGACCGGGGCCAGCTCGCATGAGCACGCAAGGGGCGGGGGATGCCGCGGCCGCGCGCCGCGCGCGTGCCCTCGCCGAGGCGGCCGAGGCGATGCGCCGCGTTCGCGAGGACTGCGTGTGGTCGCAGCGCATCACGCATGAGGACCTCGTCCCCTATCTCGTTGAGGAGAGCGCCGAGCTGATCGACGCCGTCGAGCGGGGTTCGCGGTCCGAGCTGCGCGAGGAGCTCGGCGACGTGCTCTGGCAGGTGCTGTTCCACGCCGAGATCGCGTCCCGCGATGCCGGAGATCCGTTCGACATCGCCGACGTCGCCGACGGGCTGACGCGCAAGATGGTGCGCCGGCATCCGCACGTCTTCGCCGACGCCCGCGCCGACACGCCCGAGCAGGTGATCGAGCTGTGGAACGCAGCGAAGGCGGCGGAGAAGCGCGACCGTCGCAGCGTGCTCGAGGGCGTCGCCCCCGGCATGCCCGCCCTGGCCCTCGCCCAGAAGGTCCTCGGCAAGGCCGAGGGCGTCGGGGTGCGGGTCGACCCCGCGGCGGATGCCCCGGCCACCGAGGCCGAGCTCGGCGAGGCGCTGCTGGCCCTCGTCGCGGCGGCACGTCGGCAGGGCTGGGATGCGGAGGCGGCCCTGCGCTCGCGGCTGCGCTCCCTCGCGGACGAGGTCCGCGAGGTCGAGACCGACTGACGCGGGCGTCGCCCGCCGCGGATGGGAGGATGGGGGAGTGCCCCCCGTGAATCCGCCGCGCGGCATGCGCGACTTCCTCCCCGCCGACAAGGCCCGCCGCGAGCGCGTCCTCGCGATCATCCGCGACCGCTACCGCGCGCACGGGTTCGACGAGATCGAGACGCCCGTGGTCGAGGACTACGACCGGCTGCACGCGGGCATCGGCGGCGACAACGAGAAGATCTCGTTCAGCGTGCTGCGCCGCGGGCTCGACGCCGACGGCATCCGCGCCGCCGCCGAGGACCCCGCGGCGCTCGCCGATCTCGGCCTGCGCTACGACCTCACGGTGCCCCTCGCGCGCTTCTATGCGAGTCACCGCGGCGAGCTGCCCGGCGTGTTCCGCGCGATCCAGATCGCTCCGGTGTGGCGCGCCGAGCGGCCTCAGAAGGGTCGCTACCGCCAGTTCGTGCAGTGCGACATCGACATCATCGGGGATGCCTCGGCGCGCGCGGAGGCGGAGCTGATCGCGGCGACGCTCGACACGCTCGCGGCCCTGGGGCTCGAGGGCGCCACGGTGCGCATCAACGACCGGCGCGCACTGGATGCCATGCTCGGCGCCTTCGGGTTCACGCCCGAGGAGCGTCCCGGCGTGCTGATCACGATCGACAAGCTCGACAAGGTGGGGCCCGAGGGCGTCGCGGCGGAGCTGCGCGAGCGCGGTGTGAGCGCGTCGGCCGTCGACGCGTTCGCGGCGTTCCTGCGCCGTCCGCGCGCCGCGGCGGGTCCCTTCGGAGAGGAGCACATCCGGCGGGAGCTGCCCGAGGGGATTGCGGACGACGTGGTCGCGCACCTCGTGGCGCTCGGCATCGCCGTCGCCGAGGCGCGCTCGCTCGGCGACGAGGGCGCCGTGCCGCTCGTCTTCGATCCGTTCCTCGTGCGCGGGATGGGCTACTACACCGGCACCATCTTCGAGCTGGCGCACCCCTCCGTCGCCTATTCGCTCGGCGGCGGCGGCCGGTACGACGGCATGATCGGGCGGTTCCTCGGCACCGACGTCCCCGCCGTCGGGTTCTCGATCGGCTTCGAGCGCATCGTCGACCTCGTCGAGGCGGGGGAGGATGCCGCGGTGCCCGCCGTCGTGCTCGTCCACGACCGCGACGTGCCGCTTCCGCAGCTGCTCGGCCTCAAGGCCGCTCTCGTGGCCGAGGGGGCCAGGGTGCGGCTCGAGCAGCGGACGAAGAACCTGCGGGCGCTCCTGGAGCGCGCGGCCGCCGACGGATACGCGTCGTTCGCGACGGTCTCGACCGCGACCACGCGAGAGACGCTCGAGCTCAAGCCGCTGGGCTGACGCGCCGCCCGGGGCCTGTGGCCGCGGCATCCGCGCTCGCTAGACTGGCCCGCGGATCGACGACGCTCCCATCCACCTTCAGTCCACGACCAAGGAGCAACCAACGTGGCACTCATCGAGGCAGTAGGCGCCCGCGAGATTCTCGACTCGCGCGGAAACCCGACGGTGGAAGTGGAGGTGCTCCTCGACGACGGCATCGTCCAGCGCGCCGCCGTCCCCTCGGGCGCATCGACCGGCGCGTTCGAGGCGTACGAGCTGCGCGACGGCGACAAGAAGCGCTACGGCGGCAAGGGCGTGCAGAAGGCCGTCGCGGCCGTCATCGACGAGCTCGGCCCCGCGATCGAGGGCATCGACGCCAGCGAGCAGCGCGTCATCGACGAGATCCTCATCGCCACAGACGGCACGGAGAACAAGCAGCGCGCGGGAGCGAACGCCATCCTCGGCGTGAGTCTGGCCGTGGCCAAGGCCGCCGCCGACTCGGCCGACCTGCCCCTGTTCCGCTACCTCGGCGGCCCGAACGCCCACCTGCTGCCCGTCCCGCTGTTCAACGTCATCAACGGCGGCGAGCACGCTGACAACGGCATCGACTTCCAGGAGTACTTCCTCGCGCCGATCGGCGCCGACACGTACGCGGAGTCGCTGCGCTGGGGCACCGAGGTGTACCACGTGCTCAAGGGCGAGCTGAAGGCCGCGGGATTCTCCACCGGCCTCGGCGACGAGGGCGGCTTCGCCCCCGACCTGCCGAGCAACCGCGAGGGCCTGGACTTCCTCATGAAGGCGATCGAGAAGGCGGGCTTCACTCCCGGTCAGGACATCGCGGTCGGGCTCGACGTCGCGGCGACCGAGTTCTTCTCGGACGGCGTGTACACCGTCGAGGGCAAGGCATGGTCGGCCGACCAGCTCACGGACTACTTCGCCGACCTCGTCGCGAACTACCCGATCGTCACGATCGAGGACGCCCTCGCCGAAGACGACTGGGACGCGTGGAAGTCGCTCACCGACGCGATCGGCTCGAAGGTGCAGCTGGTCGGGGACGACCTGTTCGTCACCAACCCCGATCGTCTGCAGCGCGGCCTCGACCTGGGCGTCGCCAACGCCCTGCTGGTCAAGGTCAACCAGATCGGCACCCTCTCCGAGACGCTCGACGCGATCGCCCTCGCCACGCAGAACGGCTATCGCTCGATGCTGTCGCACCGCTCCGGCGAGACCGAGGACACCACGATCGCCGACCTCGCCGTGGCGACCAACGCGGGTCAGATCAAGACCGGCGCGCCCGCACGCAGCGAGCGCGTCGCGAAATACAATCAGCTTCTGCGCATCGAGGAGGAGCTGGGCGAGGCCGCGGAGTTCGCCGGTCGCCGCGCCTTCCCGCGCTACAAGGGCTGAGCACCGCACACACGGAACCGGAGGGGGGAGTCATGGCGAAACGGCCGGCTCCCCCCTCCGGGCTTTTCGGGGGACCCGTCCCGGGAGCAGCGCCGCGCACACCGGATGCCGCCGGCCCCGCCGGTGCGCCCCGGGCGGCACGTCGCCGCGGCGCACGCCGGGACGAGGGCCGGGCGCCTCGGCGCCAGGTCGACGTGCGCGGCTGGCTGGGCGGCATCCGGCTGTCGGGCTTCATGGTCGTGATGATGGGGCTCGTCGTCCTCGCCGCCTTCGTCCTCGTGCCCACCGTGGGCACCTTCGTGCAGCAGCGCCAGAACATCGCCGCGCTCGAGGCATCCGTGACGGCGGCCGAGGCCGACGTGGCCGAGCTCGAGGCGCAGCAGGAGCGGTGGGGCGATCCCGCCTACATCACGACGCAGGCGCGGGAGCGGCTGTACTACACGCGCCCGGGGGAGGTCGTCTACCTCGTCCTCAACGATCTCGATGCCTCGCTGCTGCCGGCAGAGGAGACCCCGGTCAGCGCGGAGGTCACCGAAACCCGTACCGACTGGATGACGCAGCTGCTGGGCTCGGTCACGCAGGCGGGGCTGTCGGCGACGGTGCGCCAGACGCATTCGGCTCCCCGCGAGGGCGGCACCCCCGCGGGCTGAGCGGCGCCGGCGTCGGCGCGGGCCGCGTCGGCGTTAGCCTGGAAGGGTGAGCACCCCGCCCTACGATCCGCCGACCGAGGCCGAACTCGCCGTCGTGCGCGCGCAGCTGGGCAGGCCGGCTCGCGGAGTGATCGGCATCGCGGCGCGGTGCGCGTGCGGCAACCCCACCGTCGTGGCGACCGCGCCCCGGCTCCCCGACGGCACGCCGTTCCCCACGTTCTACTACCTCACGCACCCCGGTGCGACGGCGGCGATGAGCGAGCTCGAGGCCACGCACGTCATGGCCCAGCTGCAGGACGATCTCGATGCCGACGACGACATGCGGGCGGCGTACGCCGCCGCCCACCGCGCGTACCTCGACGACCGCGCGCCCTACGGCGACGTGCCCGAGGTCGCCGGGATCTCGGCCGGGGGCATGCCCACCCGGGTGAAGTGCCTGCACGCGCTCGCCGGCCACGCCCTGGCGGCCGGACCGGGGGTCAACCCGATCGGCGACCTCGCCCTGGCCCGCTCGCGGTGGAGCCCCGAGCTCTGCGTGTGCGCCGAGCCCGGACCCCGCGGATGAGGGTCGCGCGCGCGTCGTTCGCCGCCTTGGTGGCCCTGGCGCTCGCCCTCGCACCGGCGGCCCCCGCCGCCGCGACCGCCGCCGCCCTCGTCCCGACGACCGCGGCGCCGGCCTTCCCCGACGATCCCGCGGACCCCATCCGCCAGGCCGAGTACTGGCTCGACTCCCTCGGCATCCGTGCGGCGTGGCAGACGACGCGGGGCGCGGGTCAGACGATCGCGATCATCGACACCGGGATCGGCGCAGGACCGCCCGAGTTCGCCGGCGCCGTCGTGGGCGGAACGGATGTCTCCGGCTCCGGCAGTTCCGACGGCCGCACCCCGGTCGGGGCCGTCGATGCCAACCACGGCTCGTGGGTGGCCTCGCTCGCGGCGGGTCGCGGCACGGGCGACGGCACCGGGATGATCGGAGTGGCCCCCGAGGCGTCCCTGCTCTCGATCTCGCTCGGGTTCGGGCAGGCCGGCCGGGTGCCCTTCGTGGAGCAGGTCGCGACCGCGATCACGTGGGCGGTCGACCAGGGCGCCACGGTCATCAACCTCTCGTTCACGACGAACACCCTCGACTGGGACCCCCTGTGGGACGAGGCCTTCCAGTACGCCTTCGACAACGACGTCGTGATCGTCGTCGCGGCGGGCAACCGGGGCAGCGGCACCACGCTCGTGGGGGCGCCGGCCACGATCCCCGGCGTGCTCACGGTCGGCGGTGTCGACCCGTCCGGTGCCGCGAGCGTCGAGGCATCCACCCAGGGCATCACGATCGGCGTCTCGGCGCCCAGCGAGGAGCTGCTGGGCGTGTCCGCGGACGGCCGCATCGTGCGCTGGAGCGGTACCAGCGGGGCCGCCCCCATCGTCGCCGGGGTCGCCGCCCTCGTGCGCGCCGCGCATCCCCGGCTCGACCTCGCGGGCGTCGTCAATCGCCTCGTCCAGACCGCGACGCCGGCGCCGGCGGCCTCGGCGCGGCCCGATCCGCTCTACGGATACGGGATCGTCAACGCCCAGGCCGCGGTGGAGGCCGAGGTGGCGCCGGTGAGCGCGAACCCCATGGGCGACCTCGCCGAATGGATCCGCCTGTACCGGCGCGCCGACGTCGACCCGCAGCCCGAACAGACGGACGAATCCGCCGCCGAGATCCCGCCGCTGCCCCCCGCCGATCCGCCCAGCGAGCGAGCCTCGGCGCTGCTGCCGTCGGCGGATAGCCTTCGGTACGGCACGCTTCCGCTCGTGGCGGGGACCGTGGCTGGTATCCTGGTCGCGCTCGGCGTCACCGCAGCTGTCCGACGCATCCGATCGGCGCGCACACAGCCGCGCTCGACTCCGTGATCCTCTGAGGAGTTACCCCCCCATCGTGACCAGCTCTGTCAACAGCACTGCCACCAGCGCGCCCGCCGTCCCCAAGATCCTCGTGGTCGGAGGCGGCTACGCCGGCTTCTACACGGCGTGGAAGCTCGAGAAGACGCTCCGCAAGGGCGAGGCCGAGATCACGGTCGTCGACCCGTTGCCCTACATGACCTACCAGCCCTTCCTCCCCGAGGTCGCGGCCGGCTCGATCGAGGCTCGGCACTCCGTCGTCGCCCTCCGTCGCCACCTGAAGCGCTCGACGGTCATCACCGCGAAGGTCACGGGCATCGACCACGCCCACAAGCTCGCCACGATCACGCCGCCCGTGGGCGAGCCGTGGCAGCAGGAGTACGACCAGATCGTCGTGACGGCCGGTGCCGTCTCGCGTACTTTCCCGATCCCCGGCATCGCCGACAACGCGATCGGCCTCAAGTCGATCGAGGAGGCCGTGGCGATCCGCGACCGCCTGATGTCGAACTTCGACAAGGCCGCGTTGCTGCCCCCCGGCCCCGAGCGCGACCGTCTCCTGACGGTCGTGGTGGTCGGCGGCGGATTCGCCGGCATCGAGGTCTTCGCCGAGCTCCGCTCCCTCGCGTCGGCGCTTCTCGGGGCCTACCCCCAGCTGACGTTCGACGACACGCACTTCCACCTCATCGAGGCCATGGGCCGCATCATGCCCGAGGTCTCGCTCGCCACGAGCGAGAAGGTGCTCGCCGAGCTGGCCCAGCGCGGTGCCTTCGTGCACCTCGACACGCAGGTCAAGGGTGCCGTCGACGGCAACGTCGAGCTCTCCACGGGCGACGTCATCCCCACCGACCTCATCATCTGGACGGCGGGCGTCATGGCCAACCCGCAGGTGGTGCGCGGCAGCGACCTCCCGGTCGAGGAGCGGGGACGCATCGTCACCCGTCCCGACCTGCGCGTGGGCACCGACGAGGAGATCGTCGAGGGAGCATGGGCGGCGGGCGACGTCTCGGCCGTGCCCGACCTCACCGGCGGCGGCGTGGGTGGCTTCTGCGTCCCCAACGCGCAGCACGCCGTGCGTCAGGGAAAGCTGCTGGCCAAGAACATCACCGCCGTGCTCCGCGGGGAGGCCCCGCGCGACTACGTGCACAAGAATCTCGGCGCGGTGGCCGGCCTGGGGCTCGGCCGGGGTGCGTTCCAGAAGGGCAAGATCGGCTTCACCGGCCCCCTCGCGTGGCTCGCCCACCGCGGCTACCACGGGCTCGCGATGCCGACGTGGGAGCGCAAGCTGCGCGTGATCGGGGGCTGGTGCAACAACCTGCTGCTCGGCCGCGACCTCGTCAACCTGCAGACGGTGCAGAACCCGCGGTACGTGTTCGAGGAGTTCGCGGCCCGTCCGCGGCCCGCGCAGCCGCCCGTCACGCCGCCCGCCGAGCCGCGCGGTGCGGGCAAGGAGGCCGACAAGCCCGAGGCCGTGGACGCGGCGAAGGCGGCCGCATCCCGCTGAGACGCTCGGCGTCCGGGATACTGGAGCCGTCGCCCCGCGGCGATGCCCCCGTAGCCCAATGGCAGAGGCAGGCGACTTAAAATCGCTTCAGTGTGGGTTCGAGTCCCACCGGGGGTACGCAGGAACCGGCGTCCCCGCCCGTGAGCCGGCCGCCCGCCGCCACTTCGGGCCCGCACGATGAACGCCCCTCGTCCAACGGGCGAGGGGCGTTCATCGTGCGTGGGGGAGCGGCGCGGTGCTCAGTCGGTCGAGCGACCGCGATCGGTCGCTCGCGCGGCCTCGTCGTCGTAGCGGATCTCTCCCTCGACGCCCTCGCCGCGCACCTCCTCGACCCGGGCATCGAGCCCGCGCGCGTCGCGACGGGTCTTGATGAGGCTGGCGGCCGTGGCCACCGCGATCGTCGCACCGATGAACAGGAGCGAGAACCAGATCGGGATCTCCGGCGCCCACTCCACGGCCCGCCCGCCGTTGACGAACGGCAGCTCGTTGACGTGGAGCGCGTGGAAGACGAGCTTTACGCCGATGAAGGCGAGGATGACGGCGAGACCCTGCGCGAGGTACACGAGGCGCTCGAGCAGTCCGCCGATGAGGAAGAACAGCTGACGCAGCCCCATCAGCGCGAAGGCGTTCGCGGTGAAGACGATGTACGCCTCGTTCGTCAGTCCGTAGATGGCGGGGATGGAGTCGACGGCGAAGATGAGGTCGACGAAGCCGATCGCGATGATCGTGAGCATCATCGGGGTGACGAAGAGCACGCCGCCCTCGCGGACCGTCAGGCGGTCGCCGCGGTACTCGTCGGTGACGCGCAGGTGGCGCCTGACGAAGCGCATGAACCGGCCGTCGACGGGGTTGTCCTCGTGGTCGGAGAACGCCTGCCTCCAGGCCAGGAAGAGCAGGAGCGCGCCGAAGAGGTAGAAGATCCAGGAGAAGTTCTCGATGAGCGTCGCGCCGACCGCGATGAACGCGCCGCGCAGGATGAGCGCGATCACGATCCCGATCATCAGCACCTTCTGCTGGTAGGCCTTGGGGACGGCGAAGCCGGCCATGACCAGGAGGAAGACGAACAGGTTGTCGATCGAGAGCGCCTTCTCGGTGAGATAGCCCGCGAAGTACTCGCCGCCGAAGTCCCAGCCCGAGACGACGCCGATGCCCACGCCGAACAGAAGAGCGAGGGCGATGTAGAAGGCCGACCATCGGGCGGACTCGCCGATCGTGGGCTCGTGGGGCTTTCGCACGTGCGCGAAGAACTCGTAGACGAAGAAGGCGATCGTGACGGCGATCGTGATGATCCAGACAAGGGGCGTGACGTTCACGGGTACTCCAAAAGACGATGACGGTTCTCGTCAAGGTCTCTTCCACCCCGGGGGGCCGGCGGGCCGGGACTCGACATCGAGTCCGTAGTGACGGGTCCGCCGCGATCGGGAATACTCCCCTTGCGCCCTCCACTGTAGCCCACCGGGCCGGCGACGCGGAGCGCACGCGGGGATACCCACCGGCGTCCCAGGTCGCGCGGGACCCGCGCGACTACGATGGAGGGGTTTACGTCCGCACGCGCAGGAGACACTCATGTGGGAATGGCTCGTCCCGATTCTGATCGTCGTGGCGCTCGTCGTCATCATCGGCATCTATCTCTGGGCCACCTACAACTCGCTCGTGGCGCTGAGCGCGCGCGTCGACGAGGCATGGAGTGACATCACGGTGCAGCTGAAGAGGCGCGCCGATCTGCTGCCGAGCCTCATCGAGACGGTGAAGGGCTACGCGGCGCACGAACGCGGCGTGTTCGAGAGCGTCACGCAGGCGCGCGCCGAGACGCTCGCGGCCGAGGGCCCCGCGCAGTCGGGCATCGCGGAAGGCCATATGCAGCGCGCGCTGAAGTCGCTGTTCGCCGTCGCGGAGGCGTACCCGCAGCTGCAGGCGAGCCAGAACTACCTCCAGCTGCAGCACGCCGTGGTCGACACCGAGGACAAGGTCCAGGCGTCCCGGCGGTTCTACAACGGCGGGGTCCGCGAGCTCAACACGAAGATCAAGGTCTTCCCCAGCGCCCTTTTCGCGAGGCGGCTCGGCTTCCGCGAGCGCGAGTTCTTCGAGGTCGAGAACGGCGCCGCGATCTCGGAGCCCCCCCGCATCCAGTTCTGAGTCAGAACGGTCGCAGCGCCAGTTCGCCGCCGCCGAGGTCGTAGGAGCCCCGCAGCGTCCAGTCGTCGTCGCGGAAGGTGACCGTGGCCGCCGCGCCCTCGCGCGTGGTGCCGGAGACCGTCACGACGTAGCCGCCGCCGACGGCGGCGAAGAGCCCCGCACCCTCGAACGTCAGCTGCGGCATCCGCTCGACCCGGTAGACGAACCGGTCGGCGGTGGCGAGGTCTGCCGCCCACGGGATGCGCAGCCCGCAGGCCGCGGGAACGGCGTCGGCGGTCGTCGTGCACGAGGCCGTGTACGCGTCGAGGAGCGGCTGCGCCCGAGCGGCCGCGTCGTCCCGCAGGCGGGCGGCGATCTCGACGGCCACGGTCTGCCCGCTGCCGATGGACACGTCCTGCGAGCCCTCCAGCACCTCACCCGGAGCGGGCGAGACGGTGTACCCGGCCGGGAGCAGGCCGACGGAGCCGGCCGGCACGTCGGCGTCCCCGACCCGCAGGGTGTCGCCGAGGGTCGTCGTCACCTCGAGCCGGCCGAGGTTGTCCTCGACCACCCACTCTCCCTCCTCTCGACGGAGGGAGAAGTCGAGGGGCCGCTCGGTGTCTGCGATCCGGCCGGTGGCCTCCACGACCGCGTGATCGCCCTCCGTACGGATGCCGGTGATCTCGGCGTCCTCCACGCGAGAGGTCGCGGCCTCGAACGCGAGCGCGGCGGTGCCGGCGTCGACGGCCTCGAGGTCGCGCAGCGCGTCGAGATCCCCCGCGCCGAGCGCGGCGACGTAGCGGTCGGCGGCGTCGTCGGCGGAGGGTCCTCGGCCGAGGACGACCCACGCGACGACCGCGACGGAGGCGACCAGGACGACCCCGCTCGCGACGATCGCGGCGGCGGCGCCCCGTCTCATGCCGGCACCGTCATGCCGGCATCGTCCTGCCGCGCGCGGCCCTTCGCCCGGGGCGAGCGGGCGCGGCCGGGCTGAGCGTGCGGGGGAGGGTCGGGCTCATCCGCGCCAGCCTAGCGGCGGCGCCGCGCGCCCCGGGCGCGGTGCGGCACCCGGCTCGGCGCTGCTTCTAGACTTGCCGGGTGAGCGAGAGCCCCGATCCTCCCCGCAGACGTCTGGCCGACGTGCTGCGCGAGCGGACGGTGTCCACCGAGACGACCGGCTCCGTGCCGCGCGGACTGCGGATCGCGACGGCCTACGCCTGGCGGTTCCTCGTCATCGCGGGCGCTGCGGCGGTGGCGGTCTGGCTCGTCATCCAGCTGAAGCTCCTCGTCATCCCGCTGCTCGTGGCGATCCTCATCACGGCGCTGCTGTGGCCGGCCTTCACGTGGATGCTGCGGCACCGCTTTCCCCGGTGGCTCGCGATCGTGTTGTCGCTGCTCGGCACCATCACCGTCGTGACGGGGCTGTTCTGGCTCGTGATCTGGCAGGTCTCGCGCCAGTGGGCGAGCGTCCAGGAGCGCACGGCGGACGCCGTCGTGCAGCTGCGGGAGTTCCTGATCGACGGGCCGCTGCACCTCACGGCCACGCAGATCGACGGATGGCTCGTGGAGGGCTGGCAGCTCATCCAGGAGCAGGCGGAGCTGCTCCTCTCGGGCGCGCTTGCGTTCGGCACGACGCTCGGTCACGTCGCGACGGGTGCGCTGCTGGCCCTGTTCATCCTCATCACGACCCTCGCCGACGGCGGCGGGATCTGGCGCTGGACGCTGCGGCTGTTCCCGCGGGCCGCTCGCCCCGCCGTGGACGAAGCCGCGCACGCCGGCTGGGCCACGGTGGTGACCTATGCGCGCACCCAGCTGCTCGTCGCCACGATCGACGCCGTCGGCATCGGGCTCGGCGCGCTGCTGCTCGGCGTGCCCTTGGCGATCCCCATCGCGGTGCTGGTCTTCCTCGGCGCGTTCGTGCCGTTCATCGGCGCGATCGTGACGGGCGCGCTCGCGGTGTTCCTGGCCCTGGTCTACAACGGGCCGTGGATCGCCTTCTGGATGCTCGTCGTGGTCCTCGGCGTGCAGCAGATCGAGAGCCACGTGCTGCAGCCGATCCTGATGGGCTCCGCCGTGAAGGTGCACCCCCTCGCGGTCGTCCTCGTCGTCGCGGGAGGGGCGATGATCGCCGGCATCCCGGGAGCCCTCTTCGCGGTTCCGCTGGCGGCGTTCGTCAATGTCTTCGCGGTCTCCATCGCCCGCAGACGCGTCGGGGTCGACACCTCGCCCGTCTCGGCCGACCTCATCTGGAGCACCGTGCCCCGCAACAGGAAGACCCGCCGATGACCGCGCCAGAGAAACTCCTCACCGACGTACCCACCCTGTCCGAATTCGAGGATGCCGCGCGCAGCCTGCGCGGCGTCATCAGCCACACTCCGCTGGAGCTCTCGCATTCGCTGACGGAGATGCTCGGGGTCCCGGTGCACCTCAAGCTCGAGAACCTGCAGCGGACGGGCTCGTTCAAGATCCGCGGCGCGACCTACCGGCTCTCCCGCCTGACGGAACAGGAGCGCGCGCGGGGCGTCGTCGCGGCCTCGGCCGGCAACCACGCGCAGGGCGTCGCGCTCGCGGCGCAGGAGCTGGGCATCGCCGCCACGATCTTCATGCCGCTGGGCGTGCCCGTGCCCAAACTGCTCGCGACGCGCGGCTACGGCGCCGAGGTCGTGCTCGAGGGCGCCACGGTCGAGACACCCCTGCGCCTCGCGGCCGAGTTCGCCGAGCGCACGGGCGCCGTGCTGATCCACCCCTTCGACCATCGCGACATCGTCGTGGGCCAGGGCACCCTCGGCCTCGAGCTGATGGACGATCTGCCCGAGGTCGAGACCATCATCGTCGGCATCGGCGGCGGCGGGCTGCTCGCGGGCGTCGCGGGGGCCGTGCGTGCGCGGGCGGCCGCGACCGGCCGCGCCGTGCGCATCATCGGGGTGCAGGCGGAGAACGCCGCGGCCTACCCTCCCTCGCTCGAGGCGGGGCATCCGGTGGACGTCCTCACTCGACCCACGATCGCCGACGGCATCCTGGTCTCGCGCCCCGGAGACGTGCCGTTCGGGATCATCCGCGACCTCGTGGACGAGGTGGTCACGGTGAGCGACGACGACATCGCCCGCGCCCTGCTGGTACTCCTCGAGCGGGCCAAGGTCGTCGTGGAGCCCGCCGGTGCCGTGGGGGTCGCCGCGATCCTGGCCGGCAAGGTGTCCGCCACCGGACCGACCATCCCGGTGCTCTCCGGCGGCAACATCGACCCGCTCCTGATGCAGCGGGTGATCGCGCACGGTCTGGCCGCGTCGGGTCGGTACATGACCCTCCGCATCCCGCTGCCGGACCGCCCGGGGCAGCTCTCCCAGGTCTCCGAGCTCGTCGCGCAGGCGGGCGCCAACGTCACCGAGGTGATGCACACCCGCCACGGTCAGGGGCTGCAGATCAGCGAGGTCATCCTCCAGATCAGTGTCGAGACACGCGGCGAGGACCACAAGGCGCTCACGCTCCAGACCCTCGAGAAGGCGGGCTTCCGGCCGGTCGTCGTTCCCGACTGAGCACGCCGTGCGCCCCCCACGCATCCGGGAGGGCGAGCGGACTCAGTCGCCCGCGTAGGTCTCCACGGAGACGATCTCGACCGGCATCTCCCGGCCGTTGGGGGCGGCGTACGCGGTCGTGTCGCCCTCCTTGAGGCCGAGGATCGCCGCGCCGAGCGGGCTCGCCTCGCTGTACACCGAGAGGGCCGAGTCCGCCGCGAGCTCGCGATTGGCGAGAAGGAAGCGCAGCTCCCGTCCCGCCACCTTCGCGGTCACGACGGTGCCGGGCGCGACGATGCCGTTGGACTCGGGGGCATCGCCCACCTCCGCCGTGGCGAGCAGGTGCTGGAGCGTGCGGATGCGCGCCTCCTGCCGTCCCTGTTCGTCCTTGGCCGCGTGGTATCCGCCGTTCTCCCGCAGGTCGCCCTCCTCGCGGGCGGCTTCGATGCGCGCGGCGATCTCCTCGCGGCCCGTGGTCGAGAGGTGCTCGAGCTCGGTGGCGAGTCGGTCGTAGGCATCCTGGGTGAGGAAGGTGACCTGGGCATCCTGAGACACGGATTCTCCTTCGTTCGTGGGTGACGCGGCTCGGCCGCGGGGCATTCCCGTCCGACATGCCAAAACGCCCCGGCGTCGTGCCAGGGCGTCGTGGGTGTCGAAAGTTTAGGTGACCCAGCAGGAGTTCACCAAACCCGTCGTGGCCGCCGCGACGGTGGGCACCCGCTCCGACATGACACGGGTGCCCTCGCCCGTCGCCTCGTACACGACGACCCGCCAGCCGACCACGCCGAACTCCTCGTCGAGCGCCTCGACGGCACAGGCGATCTCGCGGTCGGCCGGTCCGGAGACCTGGAAGCGCACCTCGACCGTGTGCTCGTCCACGACTGTGAAAGACACGCCGTCGGCGCGGACGTCGTCGAGCGTCGTGGCGATCGCGAACCACGCCGTGCCGGCGACGGCGAGCACGATGGCGACGACGCCCGCGATGAGGGCGCCGCGGCGGCCGGTGGCGCGACCGCGACCGTATCGCTCGTCGAGGCGGGCCTGCACGCTCATGAGCACCTTCGGGGGACGGATTAGGCTGGAGATTCCAGGCTAGGCGCTTCGCGGCGCGGAAGAGGACACGACGGATGCATTTCGCGACGGACATCGGGCACACTCTCACGCTGTCCGTCGTCGGCCTCGCGGCGACGCCGTCGCCCGCACCGCTCGAGCCCCCCGACGAACTCGTGACCCCCGGATTCACCGGCTTCGCCATCATGGTCGTGCTCGTCGTCGCGGTGATCGTGCTCGTCTGGGACATGCAGCGCCGCATCCGCCGCACGCGCTATCGCCAGGAGATCGACGAGCGTCTGGACGCCGAGGCCCGCGGAGGCGAGCCGGCCGCGCGGGATGACGCGCACGCGGTCGGCGGCCGCGCGGAGGGCGACAAACCTGACGGGGAGGAACCCGGAGAGGCGGGACGCCGCGGCGATCAGGGGTTGTAGACCGGGTCGAGCGCGATGAGCAGCGCGGCGCTCCAGTGGCAGAGGAAAGCCAGCACCGTGCACACGTGGAAGATCTCGTGGAAGCCGAAGTGGCCGGGCCAGGGGTTGGGCCGCTTGACGGCGTAGACGACGGCCCCCGCCGTGTACAGCAGCCCTCCGGCGATCACGAGGATCATCATGGCGGCGTTGGCCTCGAACAGATCGGCCATGTACATCACGGCGGCCCACCCGAGGGCGAGGTACAGTGCGACGTACAGCCAGCGCGGAGCCCCGATCCAGAACACCCGGAAAAGGATGCCCAGCACCGCCCCGCCCCACACGATGGACAGCAGCAGGGCGCCCTTGTCGGGCGGGAGCGCGAGCACAGCGATCGGGGTGTAGGTGCCCGCGATCAGGAGCAGGATGTTGGCATGGTCGATGCGCTTGAGCACGGCCTTGGTGCGCGCAGACCAGTCGAAGCGGTGATACAGCGCGGAGTTGCCGAACAGCAGCAGCGACGTGGCCGCGAAGACCGCCGACGCCCACTTGGCGGGCGCGCCCTGGGCGAGCGCGATGAGGACGATCCCGGCGGCGATGGCCACGGGGAACGTGCCGGCGTGGATCCACCCGCGCCACGTCGGCCGCGTCTCGACCGCGGCATCGACGTCGGCGGCCTGCATCAGCGGAAGGACGGGGACCTCGGGGGCGCGGGAGCGCGAGCGACGACTCACGGTTCCAGCGTAGGCGCGGCCGCATGCCGCGCGGCGCACATAGCGGAACCGGATGCCGCGATATGCGGCACCGCGTGCCGCGCTGGTGGCGGCGCGCGCATCCGCCCGTGGCGGCGAGTAGCGTAGGCACGTGATGAGTCGCCGACGTGATGAGGGCCGGGGTCCCCTCTATCGGCTCTACATCGGCCGGCTGCGCCGCGAGATCCACGCCGAGCAGGTGCCCCGCCATGTCGCGATGATGATCGACGGCAACCGACGCTGGGCCCGCCAGCTCGGGTACGACACCGCCGCGCACGGCCACCGCGCCGGCGCCGCCAAGATGCGCGAGTTCCTGACCTGGTGCGACGACGTGGGCGTGCGGGTCGTCTCGCTCTACCTGCTCTCCCACGACAACCTCGCCAAGCGCGACACCCGCGAGCTCCAGGATCTGCTGGAGATCATCGCCGAGCTGGCGGACGAGATCTCGCGGGAGCGCGACTGGCGCGTGCAGCACGTGGGGCGTGCGGAGGGCCTCCCCGACGATCTGTCCCGCGTCCTCCGCGAGGCGCAGGAGCGCTCGAGGGCCAACACGGGTCTGCACGTGAACCTGGCCGTGGGATATGGGGGCCGCAGCGAGATCGTCGACGCCGTGCGCAGCATCATCGCCGCGCACGGCGGTACCGGTGGCTCGCTGGAGGAGCTGGCCGCGAGCCTCACGCCCGAGCAGATCGGGGAGCACCTGTACACGGGCGGGCAGCCCGACCCCGACCTCGTGATCCGCACCTCGGGGGAGCAGCGGCTCTCGGACTTCCTGCTGTGGCAGAGCGCGCACAGCGAGTTCTACTTCGTCGAGGCGCTCGGGCCCGACCTGCGCGAGGTCGATTTCCTGCGCGCGATCCGGGATTTCGGCTCGCGCGAGCGCCGATTCGGGCGGTGACCGTCGTGCACTGCGAATTAACGCGTCCGTAACCTCGCGGGGGGCGTGTCGGATGGCGTCGGTGCGCGACGCGGTCGTACCTTCGTCACATCGGGCAAGGCGCCCGGTCGGGTCGGCCACATCTGTGCGACTCGCAACTCCAGTGGTCGACGCGCAGGCACCGGGGATACGCCCGGGTCGGGAGCAGGTTGTGACCACAGCGGCATCGCACCAGCAAGACACGATCATCGACGCGCGTCGCTCGCCGCGCGAAGAAGACGGGGCATCGGCCGATCAGGCATTGCGCACATACGTGCTCGACACGTCGGTGCTCCTGTCCGATCCGCGGGCGTTCTTCCGCTTCGCGGAGCACAGCGTCGTCATCCCCGTCGTCGTCATCACCGAGCTGGAGGGCAAGCGCCACGATCCCGAGATCGGCTACTTCGCCCGTCAGGCGCTGCGTCATCTCGACGAGCTGCGTGTCGAGCACGGGCGCCTCGACTTCCCCGTGCCGGCCGGGCACGACGGCACGCTGCGTGTCGAGCTGAACAACACCGACCCGCAGGTGCTGCCCTCGGGAATGCGGCTGAACGACAACGACACGCGCATCCTGGCCGTGGCGATGCACCTGGCCCGCGACGGACAGGAGGTCACGGTCGTCTCCAAGGATCTGCCGATGCGGGTGAAGGCCGCCTCCCTCGGCCTGCACGCCGAGGAGTACCTCGCCGAGCAGGCCGTGGATTCGGGATGGACCGGTATCGCCGGCGTCGACCTCTCGGGGGACGAGATGAGCGATCTCTACGAGAGCGAGGTCGGATCCCACGACGCCGTCGCGGGGCTGCCCGTCAACACGGGCCTGATCATCCACTCCGAGCGCGGATCCGCCCTCGGCCGCGTCACGGGCGAGAAGGACTTCCGCCTCGTTCGCGGCGACCGCGACGTCTTCGGCCTGCACGGGCGATCTGCCGAACAGCGCATCGCGATCGACCTGCTCCTGGATCCCGACGTGGGCATCGTCTCGCTCGGCGGTCGCGCCGGAACCGGGAAGTCGGCCCTCGCCCTGTGCGCCGGGCTCGAGGCCGTGCTCGAGCGGCAGCAGCAGCGCAAGATCATCGTCTTCCGCCCGCTCTTCGCCGTCGGCGGGCAGGAGCTCGGCTACCTCCCCGGCGACCAGGCGGAGAAGATGAACCCCTGGGGTCAGGCGGTCTTCGACACCCTCGGCTCCGTGGTGTCGGGGAACGTGCTCGAGGAGGTCGTCGAGCGGGGGCTTCTCGAGGTGCTCCCGCTGACCCACATCCGCGGCCGGTCGCTCCACGATGCGTTCGTGATCGTCGACGAGGCGCAGTCACTCGAGCGCAACGTGCTCCTGACCGTGCTCAGCCGGATGGGCCAGAACTCGCGCGTCGTGCTGACCCACGACGTGGGTCAGCGCGACAACCTGCGGGTGGGCCGCCACGACGGCGTCGCGTCCGTCATCGAATCGCTCAAGGGACACGGACTCTTCGGCCACATCACGCTCACGCGCTCCGAGCGCTCCGCCATCGCCGCCCTCGTGACGGAGCTGCTGGAGGTGGGGGAGCTCTCGTGATGCGGGGGCGGCGGGACCGCCCGTGTGAGAGAAGTCTCATCCCCTTCCGAGCCCCCTCTCATTCCGCGGGGGCATCCTAGAGGATAAGAACTTCACACACGCCCGCGCGAGCGGGTCCGGTCACCGCCGATGTCCCAGTTCGGCGGTGTGTCGGAAGACGCAATCCCGCCCCCCTCCCTTCGTGGCGGGATTGACGAAGAGACGCGAGGCCCCCAGCTCGAACGTCTCCCAGCCCCCGGTGTCCCCCCAGCGCCGGGGGCTTCTTCGTGCCCCGAGGGCGCGCGCCCCGCGTCACGCGGTCGGCGGGCTCACTGCCAGCGGTAGCCCGCGCCGCGCACGGTGGAGATCCGGTCGGCGCCGAACTTGCTGCGGAGGTAGCGGACGTACACGTCCACGACGTTCGAGCCCGGGTCGAAGTCCAGGCCCCACACGCTCGAGAGCAGCTGCTCCCGGCTCAGCACCTGCCCGGGATGGCGCAGGAACTGCTCGGCCAGGGCGAACTCGCGGGCCGAGAGGTCGAGCTCCTTGCCGCCGACGAGAGCCCGGCGCGTGAGGGGGTCGAGGCTGATGTCGCCGTGGACGATGCCCGGGGCGCCCGCCGAGACCGTCTCGCGCAGGCGAGAGCGCACGCGTGCGAGCAGCTCGTCGAACTTGAAGGGTTTCGCGACGTAGTCGTTGGCCCCGGCATCCAGCCCCTGCACGGTGTCGCGGGTGCTGCTGCGCGCGGTCAGCATGATGACGGGCACGGTCGATCCCTGGCCGCGCAGATGCCGGAGGATCTCGAAGCCGTCCATCCCCGGCAGGCCCACGTCGAGCAGCACGAGGTCCACATCGCGGTCGAGCGCGTACTCGAGGGCCTCGTGCCCGTTCTCGACGATGGTCGCGGTGTAGCCGGCGGACTCGAGTCCGCGCGCGACGAACGACGAGATCCGCGGCTCGTCTTCGGCGATGAGGATGTGCGTCATCCGGTGGCCTCTCTCTGGAGCACGACGTCGCCGGCGCGAACGGGCGAGGGGAGCGATTGCCCCACGCTCTGCGAGACGGGCACGTGGATCGTGAAGGTGGCGCCGCCCCCGGGGGTGTCCGTGACGACGCAGGTGCCCTGGTGCGCCTTGGCGATCGCGTCGACGATCGCGAGGCCGAGGCCCGACCCGCCTACCGTGCGATGGTCGGCGCGGGCGAACCGATGGAAGATGCGGCGGCGCGCCGCGGGCGGGATGCCGGGGCCGTGATCGCGCACCCAGAGTCGCGCCGTGAGCGGGTCGATGTCGCTTCCGATCTCGATCGGCGAGCCCTGCGGAGTGTACTTGGAGGCGTTGTCGGCCAGTTGCAGCCAGGCCTGCAGCAGGCGGTCGCGGTCGGCCTCGATGAGGCCGCGCGCCGATCGCGTGAGGTGCCAGGTGTGCCCGGGGATTCCCTCGACGAGGTCCCCCATCCGCTCCGTGAGGTCGCCGAGCTCGACGGGGGAGAAATCGAACTGGTCGCCCTCTGCGGAGGAGAGCAGGTCGATGTCCTCCACGAGGCGCGTCATGCGGTCCAGCTCCGCGATTCCGATGTCGCGGGTCCCCGCGACGTCGCTCGGATTCGAGACGTCCATCATCTCGAGGTGGCCGCGCACGATCGTGATCGGGGTCTTGAGCTCGTGCCGCACGTCGTCCAGCAGCTGACGCTGGCTGTCGATCGACCCCTCGAGTCGGTCGAGCATCGAGTTGACGGTGCGGCTGAGGTCGGACAGGTCGTCGTTGCCCTCCGCGGGGAGGCGGGCGCGCAGATCGGTCGGGGTGATCGAGTCGGCGGTCTCGCGCATGCGGCGGATGGGGGAGAGGATGCGCCCCGCGACGAACCAGCCGACGACGCCCATGGCGGTCAGGGTCGCGAGGGCGGCGACGGTATAGGTCAGGAAGGATGCCGTGACCGGCGCCAGCTCGCGCGTGACGTTCACGGCGCGGATGTACACGCCCTGGCTGTCGTCGCCGCGCACCTCCACCGGCACCGCGAGGTAGCGCACGTCCACGCCGTCCACCGAGGCGTTCTCGATGACGGCGCCGCGCGGGTCGGTCGTGAGGGTGCGCGCGACGGCGTCCGCGACGAAGTCGGGATCGGCGACGAGGGCGTCGCTGAAGCCGCCCGCCGTGCGGAAGGCGACGTCGCCGTCGACCACGGCCAGGGACGCCTCCGTGCGGGCGGGCACGAGGCGCGACACGGCGGCCCGGAGGTACTCTCCGACGTCGGCGAAGTCGTCGCCTCGGCGGGCCGCCTCCGCAGCGGCGTCGCTCTCCACGATCACGGACAGATCGGCCACCTCCCCCAGTGACTCGACGAGAGCCCCCAGGCGGTCGTCGATCTCGATGAGCGTGCGATCCCGCTGAACGAGGAACGTCACCCCGCCCACGATCGCGAACCCCAGAGCCGCGACGGAGAGGATGGCGCCCAGGATCAGTGCCCTTGCGGGAATGGGTCGCCGCTCGCGCGTCATGGTCACATTATCCGGCCACCACGCGCTCTCGCGCTCGCCGCGCCGCGTTCCGGGTGCGGATCAGCCCGCGTGCGTCATCGAGAGCAGGTCGAGCTTCTCGTCGAGCTGCTGCTCGGTGAGCTCGCCGCGCTCGATGTAGCCGAGGTCGATGACGGCCTCACGGATGGTGATGCCCTTCGCGACGCTGTGCTTGGCGATCTTCGCCGCCGCCTCGTATCCGATCAGCTTGTTCAGCGGCGTCACGATCGACGGCGACATGCCCGCGAAGGCAGCCGCGCGCTCGAGGTTGGCCTCGAGCCCGCGGATCGTCTTGTCGGCGAGCACGCGCACGGTGTTGGACAGGAGCCGGATGGATTCCAGCAGCGCCGTTCCCATGACGGGGATCGCCACGTTCAGCTCGAACGACCCCGAGGCGCCGGACCACGCGATCGTCGCGTCGTTGCCGATGATCCGCGCGCACACCATGAGCGTCGCCTCGGGGACGACGGGGTTGACCTTGCCGGGCATGATCGACGAACCCGGCTGGAGGTCGGGGATGTGGAGCTCGCCGAGGCCCGTGTTGGGGCCGGAGCCCATCCATCGCAGGTCGTTGTTGATCTTCGTCAGCGAGACCGCCACCGTCCGCAGCGCTCCGGATGCCTCGACGAGCGCATCGCGGTTGGCCTGCGCCTCGAAGTGGTCCTTCGCCTCGGTGATCGGCAGCTCCGTCTCGGCCACCAGCAGCTCGAGCACCTTCTGCGGGAACCCCAGGGGCGTGTTGATGCCCGTACCGACGGCCGTGCCGCCGAGGGGCACCTCGGCGACGCGCGGGATCACGGCGTGGACGCGCTCGATGCCGAGGCGCATCTGGCGCGCGTACCCGCCGAACTCCTGTCCCAGCGTGACCGGCGTGGCGTCCATGAGGTGGGTTCGCCCGGACTTGACGGCGTCCTTCCACAACTCGGCCTTCTCCTCGAGGGCGACCGCGAGGTGGTCCAGGGCGGGGATGAGGTCGTCGATGAGCTCCTGCGTGACGGCGACGTGCACGGAGGTGGGGAAGACGTCGTTCGAGGACTGCGACGCGTTGACGTGGTCGTTCGGGTGGACGGGTCGTCCGAGGCTCGCGGAAGCCAGGGTGGCGAGCACCTCGTTCATGTTCATGTTCGACGAGGTGCCGCTGCCGGTCTGGTAGACGTCGATCGGGAACTGGTCGGCGTGCTCGCCCGAGATCACCCGGTCGGCGGCGGCGGCGATGGCGTCGGCGATGTCGCCCTCGAGCGTGCCGAGCTCCTTGTTGGCGAGCGCGGCCGCCTTCTTGATGCGAGCGAGGGCGACGATCTGCGCGGGGTCGAGGCTGTCGCCCGAGATCGGGAAGTTCTCGACGGCCCGCTGGGTCTGAGCGCCGTAGAGGGCGGATGCGGGAACGCGCACCTCGCCCATGGTGTCGTGCTCGATGCGGTAGGCGGTGTCGGTCACGTCGTTGTCCTCCTGTGAGTGGTTCTTGTCCGGGTGGGATCAGGCCGCGGCATCGTCGGTCCGGCCGACGACCACCTCGGGGATCGCCGTGCCCTCGGCGAGGCGGTAGTTGGCGCCCACGATGGCGACGCGCCCGTCGGCGACGGCCTCGCTGATCAGTTCGGAGGCGCGCAGCAGCTCCGCGACGGTGTTGCGCAGGTGCGCACGACCGACCTCTTCGGCATCCACCGTCTCGGGCGTGACGCCATCAGCCGCGCCCGCCGCCAGGACGGAGCGGGCGGCCGGAACGATCGGCGCGATCTGGCGCCAGATGAGGGCGGGCAGCTCGGGTGCATCCGAGCGGGTGCTCTCGATCGCCGCGCCCACGGCGCCGCACGCGTCGTGGGCGAGGACGACGATGAGGGAGACATCGAGCACGGCGACGGCGTACTCGAGGCTGCCGACGACGGATTCCGTGATCACTTGACCGGCATTGCGCACGACGAACAGGTCGCCGAGCCCCTTGTCGAAGATGATCTCCGCTGCCAGGCGCGAGTCGGAGCATCCGAACAGCGCCGCTCGGGGCTTCTGCGCCGTGGCCAGCTCGTTGCGGCGTTCGACGTCCTGCCGCGGGTGGCGCGGCTCCCCCGCGACGAAGCGCGCGTTGCCGCGCTTCATCTCGGTCCAGACCTTCGCGGGGGTGGGGCGGTCGTTCATGGGCGCTCCTCCTGGAGATCGATGATCTGGGTGGCCAGTGTCGCCGCCAGCTGCTCGGTGAGCTCGGCGGGCGTCGATCCGTAGACGAGGACGTAGTCCGGCCCGGCCTGTGTGCCGAGCGCGTACGAGATGTTCCCTGTCTGCGCCGGATCCCGGGGCTCGAAGACCTGCCACATCACGCCCCCCAGGTCGATCTCGTCGGCGGGGGCCGTGCCGCGCAGCTCACCGCGGGCCCAGGTCTCCTCCGCGTCGAAGGCCTGCGAGAAGCGCAGGAACCCCTGCTCGCCCGGCGCGTAGACGACGTCCCACGTCGAGGTGCCGGCGGACTCGGAGCTGACGGAGGCGGCGTTCACGCGCCACTCCTGCGGCGCGGCGGGAACCAGGACGGGGCGTTGATAGGTCTCGGAGGCCTGCTCGGCGATGGGGGCCGGATCGATACTGGCGCGCTCGGGCAGCTCCCCGCGCGGCACGACGAAGACCATCACGGCGACCATCCCCACCGTGACCAGAAGCGCCGCGATGAGATTGCGGAAGGTCTGGCTGGAGTGGTAGCGCGCCGACGACTCCGCCTTGCGCGCGGCGGTCTCCTCGGGGGTCTCGGGCCTGCCGAGCTCGGCGACGACGCGGGCCATGTCAGGCCCCCGATCGCTCGGACGCGTCGGTACCGCGCGCGGCATCCAGCCGGCGCTTGGCGCCGAGGAGCCATTCCTCGCATCGCTGAGCGAGCGCCTCGCCGCGCTCCCACAGCTGCAGGGACTCCTCGAGAGTGGGGGATCCCTGCTCGAGCTGCGCGACCACTCGCTGCAGCTCGTCACGTGCCTGCTCGAACGAGAGCGTGGCGGTGTCGGCCTGCTCCGTCATGATTCCCATCCTCTCACGCGCGTGCGCGCGCTCTGCCGCCTCACGGTGCCGTGCCGCCGAGCGAGCGCACGGCGAACTGACCGTTCGCGACGCGCACGAATCCCTCCGCGCCCTCCGGGGCGTCGCGGGGATCGCGCACGATGCGGTCGTTCATCTGGACGATCGCGTATCCGCGGTCGAGCGTGTGCTGCGGGCTCAGCGCGCGCAGGGTGGCGCGCAGCTCGGCGGACCGGCGGTCGGCGTGCGCCATGAGGCGATCCACGGCGGCGCGTCCCCGCCCGATCGCCTGCGCGACCTGCGCGGCGCGTTCGTCGAGCCCGCGCTCGGGCGCGCGCAGCACGGGCCGCGAGCGCAGTTGCTCCAGCTGCGCGATGTCGTGGGCCACCCGCTGCTGCAGCCGGGAGCCCAGGCGGGCCCGCAGCTGGGCGACCATGGCCCGCTGCTCGGAGACGTCGGGCACGACGCGCTTGGCGGCATCCGTCGGCGTCGACGCGCGCAGGTCGGCGACGTCGTCGAGCAGGGGGTGGTCGTTCTCGTGCCCGATCGCGCTGACGACCGGGGTGGATGCCGCGGCAACGGCCCGCAGCAGCCGCTCGTCGCTGAAGCCGAGGAGTGTCTGCGGGTCGCCGCCGCCGCGCGCGATGATGATGACGTCGACGTCGGCGTCGGCGTCGAGCCGCCGGAGCGCGCCGATCGTCTCGGGGACGCAGCGATCGCCCTGGACGGCGGCGTGGATCGTGCGGAAGCGGACCTGCGGCCACCGCAGCTCGGCGTTGCGGTGCACGTCCTTCTCGGCGTCCGAGCGCTCGCCGGTGATCAGCCCGATGACGTGGGGCAGGAACGGCAGCGGCCTCTTGCGGGCCTGATCGAACAGGCCTTCCGCGCGCAGCGCCGCGCGAAGTCGTTCGAGCTTCTCGAGCTGCTCGCCGAGGCCGACGTGCCGCATCGCGGACACGGTGAAGGAGAAATCGCCCGAGCGGACGAAGTAGTCCGGCTTGATGCAGGTCACGATATGGTCGCCGACCGCCATGTCCTCGGTCAGGCGCGAGCGTGTGCTCGACCACAGGCGGAACGACAGCGTCGCGTCGGTCCCGCGGTCCTTGAGACGGCCGAACACGTTCCCGCCGCGTACGTTCCAGGAGGTGATCTCGCCCTCGACCCAGACCGAGCCCCATTTCTCCACGAAGCCGCGGATGGTCTCGTTCAGCCGTGAGACCGACGTGGGGGCCTGCGGGCTCGACTCGCGCGGGTGCACGGAGTCGGCGGGGGGCTGTTCGCCGTCTGCGACGGCGGGCTGGAACGTCGTCATCTCATCCTCGTCGGGGCGTGCGGGGCGGCACTCGGCCCGTGCGCGGGGGCACGCCCGTACAATCGTCAGGGTGACTACCCCGACCGTCCACATGCCCGTTCCCCGCGTTCCGGGGCGTTCGGGCCGGCTTCAGGATATCCCGGTGCCCGGACAGAAGCGGGTGCTGCTGGCCGCTCCCCGTGGATACTGCGCGGGTGTGGACAGAGCCGTCGTCGCCGTCGAGAAGGCGCTCGAGCGCTACGGGGCACCCGTCTACGTGCGCAAGCAGATCGTGCACAACATCCACGTCGTGACCGAGCTCGAGAGCAAGGGGGCGGTCTTCGTGGAGGAGGTCGACGAGGTTCCGGAGGGCGCGCACGTGGTCTTCAGCGCGCACGGCGTCTCTCCCGCGGTCGTCTCCGCGGCATCCGACCGGGGCCTGCAGGCCATCGACGCCACGTGCCCGCTCGTGACCAAGGTGCATCGCGAGGCGGTGCGGTTCGCGCGCGACGACTTCGAGATCCTGCTGATCGGCCACGACGGGCACGAGGAGGTCGAGGGCACCGCGGGCGAAGCGCCCGACCACGTCACGGTCGTCAACTCGCCCGAGGATGCCGATGCGGTCGAGGTGCGCGACCCGTCGAAGGTCGTGTGGCTCTCGCAGACCACGCTGTCCGTCGACGAGACGATGGAGACCGTGCGTCGGCTGCGGGAGCGCTTCCCCCAGCTGAGCGATCCGCCCTCCGACGACATCTGCTACGCGACGCAGAACCGGCAGGTCGCGATCAAGAAGGTCGCGCGCGACGCCGACCTCGTCATCGTCGTCGGGTCCGCCAACTCCTCCAACAGCGTGCGTCTGGTCGAGGTCGCCCTGGAGCACGGCGCCAAGGCCGCCTACCGCGTCGACTACGCCGACGAGGTCAAGCAGGAGTGGCTGGAGGGCGTCGAGACGGTCGGTGTCACCAGCGGCGCCTCCGTTCCCGAGGTGCTCGTGAAGGAGGTGCTCGCCGACCTGGCGGGTGCCGGCTACCGGGACGTGGAGGAAGTGCGCACGGCGGAGGAGGACCTGATGTTCTCGCTGCCCAAGGAGCTGCGCCAGTCGCCGAGCGGACAGCGCGACAGCCGGGGTCTCGGAGGCCGGGGCCGCGCATGAGCGATCCCGACCGCGACGCACGACCCCGTCCGCAGTTCGGCGAATACGCGAGCCCTGAGGAACAGCGGGCGCGCATCCGGCAGCCGGACGCGACCTGGGCGCTCCAATCGGGACAGGCGCCCGCCGAGGCGGATCCCCCCTCGGCGCCCCCGGCCCCGGCGACCCCGGCTCGAGCGCCCGCCGCGCACCCCCGTCGTCGCACGATCGACCGGATCGCGACCTTCGCCCTGCTCGGATACGGCCTCTTCCAGGTGCTCACCTCCATCCCCGCGCTGACGGACTTCCCCGCCTACGCCGACATGCTCCTGGAGATCATGGGCGCGCAGGCGGAGCTGTCGGATCCGGCGGCCGGACGCGGGTGGGGGATCGCCGCCGCGCTCGTGCTGGGCCTCGGCTGGATCGCCACGGCGTGGGTGTCGTGGCGCAGCCTGCGCGCGGCGCGACTGACGTTCTGGATCCCGCTCGTCGCCGGCATCGTGTTCAACATGATCGCGAGCACGCTCATGCTGATCCCGCTCCTGAACGACCCCGCGGTGCGGGGCGCGCTGGCCGCCGTCGTCGGCGCCTAGCCTCGCCGGCGGGCGCCCGTATCATGGCCGGATGCCGAGCCTCCTCGCCGTCTGCGTCGTCCATCAGCTGCTGCCCGAGGCCGGCAGCGCGGGGGTGACCGCGATCGACAAGCGTCCCCTCGCGCGCGGGGCGAAGGTCGGCCCGTTCGGCCTGCGGGGTGACGTGCAGGTCAACCGCAAGCACCACGGCGGGCTCGACAAGGCGCTCTACGCCTACGCGCAGGAGGACGCCGAGTTCTGGGAGAAGCAGCTCGGACGCGAGGTGCCGCCCGGGTACTTCGGGGAGAACCTGCGCACCGAGGGGATCGACGTCAACGCGGCGCGCATCGGCGAGGTGTGGCGCATCGGCGAGCGCGTCGAGGTTGCCGTGACGATGCCGCGGACTCCCTGCCAGACGTTCTCGCGGTGGGTCGGCGGTGCCGCCGAGCGGGGCTGGGTCAAGCGGTTCGCCGCAGAGCGTCGCCTCGGCCCCTACCTGCGCGTCGTGCGCGGGGGTGTCGTGCGTCCCGGGGACGAGATCGTCGTGGTCGCAGCCCCCGATGACGCGCCCGGACTGCTCGACGGCTTCCGCAGCCCCGCCTAGAACGACGGATGCCCCGACCCTGCCCTCGAAAGAGCGCCGGGTCGGGGCATCCGTGACCGTTTCGGGGGGCTATGCGGGTCAGCCCTGCGACTTGCCGGCGGAGCCGAGCTGCCGCGTCGCCGCGACGACACGGGCGGCCATCGCCGACTCGGCCACCTTGCCCCACGCGCGCGGGTCGTAAGCCTTCTTGTTGCCCATCTCGCCGTCGATCTTGAGCACGCCGTCGTAGTTCTGGAACATGTAGCCCGCGACCGAGCGCGTGAAGGCGTACTGCGTGTCGGTGTCGATGTTCATCTTGACCACGCCGTTCGCCACGGCGAGCGCGATCTCCTCGTCGGTGGAACCGCTGCCGCCGTGGAAGACCAGGTCGAGGGGCTTCGGACCGGTGCCGAAGCGCGCCGCGATGCCCTCCTGGATCTCGCCGAGCAGCTCCGGACGCAGCTTCACATTGCCCGGCTTGTAGACGCCGTGGACGTTGCCGAACGTCAGCGCGGAGATGTAGCGGCCCTGCTCGCCGAGTCCGAGGGCCTCGACGGCCTTCGTCACGTCGGCCACCGTCGTGTAGAGCGCCTCGTTCGAGCCCTCGTGCGCGACGCCGTCCTCCTCGCCGCCGACGACCCCGATCTCGACCTCGAGGATGGCGTTGATGTTCTTCAGGCGGGGCAGGAGCTCCTTCGCGATCCGGATGTTCTCATCCAGCGGCACGGCCGAGCCATCCCACATGTGCGACTGGAAGATCGGGTTGCGCCCGGCCTTTACCTCTTCCTCCGATGCCTCGATGAGGGGCATCACGAAGCCGGGAAGGGCCTCCTTCGGGCAGTGGTCGGTGTGCAGCGCGACGGTGATCGGGTAGTTCTTGGCGACCTCCGTCGCGAACTTCGCGAAGGCGAGCGCGCCCGCCGCGCGCGCCTTGACGGTGTGGCCGGCGAAGTAGTCGGCGCCGCCCGTGGTCACCTGGAGGATGCCGTCGGACCCCGCCTCGGTGAGACCCTGCAGGACGGCGTTGACCGTCTGGGAGCTCGAGACGTTGATCGCCGGGTAGGCGAAGCCGCCCGCCTTCGCGCGGTCCAGCATGTCGGCGTACTGCTCGGGGGTTGCGACGGGCATGGCAGCTCCTTCGTATCGGGTCTCGTGCCGCGTGCCACTCTAGCGAAGCGCGCGGCCGGCGGCGGGTGGGGCCCGGGCCATTCGCACGGCTCCCGCATGACGGGTCGTTAAGAAACGCGATTCCTTCGTCTCCAGGCGTCCAGAATCCCGATGCCCGCCTCGCCCGGCTGGCTAGGCTGGCCCGCATGGTGAGCATCACGGGGGACATGAGCCCTCTCCATCCCGACCGCAACCTCGCACTCGAGCTCGTCCGCGCCACCGAGGCCGCCGCGATCCGTTCGGTGCCCTTCATCGGTCGGGGCGCCAAGGAGGCCGCCGACGGCGCCGCCGTCGACGCGATGCGCGCCTTCCTCACGACCGTCAACTTCGACGGCGTCATCGTCATCGGCGAGGGCGAGAAGGACAACGCGCCCATGCTCTTCAACGGAGAGAAGGTCGGCACGGGCCGGGGGCCGCAGTGCGATGTGGCGGTCGATCCCATCGACGGCACGTCTCTCACGGCCGCGGGTCGCAACAACGCCCTCTCGGTCATCGCCGTCTCCGACCGCGGGTCGATGCTCGACGCGTCGACGGTGTTCTACATGGACAAGCTCGTCACCGGACCGGCCGGCGTCGGCGTCGTCGACATCCGCCTGCCCATCGGGGAGAACATCCGCCTGCTCGCGAAGGCCCTGGGCAAGCCCGTCGACGAGATCGTCGTCTCGGTGCTCAACCGCCCCCGTCACGAGAAGCTCATCGCCGAGATCCGCGAGGCGGGCGCGGGCACGCGCCTCATGACGGACGGCGACGTCGCGGGCGGCATCAACGCCGCCCGCCACAACGCCCGCACCGACATGTGCGTCGGCATCGGAGGAAGCCCCGAGGGCATCGTCACCGCGTGTGCCATCAAGGCGCTCGGAGGTCATATCCAGGGGCGGCTCTGGGCGCGGGACGACGACGAGAAGCAGAAGGGGCTGGATGCCGGCCTCGCCCTCGACGGCCACGTCTACGAGGCCGACGACATGGTGAAGGGCAGGAATACGATCTTCGTCGCGACGGGGGTCACCGACGGCCAGCTCGTCGCGGGGGTGCGGCGCGAGGGCGACTACGTCTACACGGAGAGCATCGTGCTGCGGGGCGCGTCGGGCACGCTTCGGCGCATCACCTCCGAGCACCTCACGTCCAAGTGGCTGTGAGCCGCCGGTCGCGGGCGGGGCGCGAGGACGCCGCGACCTGATCGTTACCTGACCCTCGCGCGGTCATCTGCGAGAATGGAGCCGCCAGTCAGCGTCGACGGTGGACCCCAGTACACAGCAGACACGGGACGGAACGCATGAGCACTGCTCAGGAACCCAGGACCGGCGCGATCGCCGTCGTGCAGAACGCCGTCGATCCCGCTCGACGGGAGGACGTCCTCCTGCGCGTGCGCCGGGAAGAGGGCCACGAGGTCAGCCCGTGGTGGCTGGTCGGGGCCTTCGTCTTCGTCGCGGGGACCGTCGTCGCCCTCATGAGCCTCATTCCCGGCGGCGGCGTCTGATCGCAAGACTCACTCGGCGAGGCGGGCTCGCACGGCGGCGAGGTCCCCGTCGCTCTGGAGTGCACTGTCGCTCTGGAGTGCACTGTCGCTCTGGAGTGCACTGTCGCTCTGGAGTGCACTGTCGCGCGGGAGCGCCTCGTCGCCTCGCGCGTCGTGGGCCGGGGGCGACAGCTCCGGCGCCGTGATCGCACGCGTGGTCGCCGCGAGCGGAGCCGCCTCGGGGAGCAGCTTCGTGTCATCGATCCCGGGGAAGCGCCGCGCGGTCGCGAGGACGCGGCTCTCGAACGACCCCGCGAAGGCGTTGTAGCTCTCGACGGCTCGCTCGAGCGATCGGCGCAGCGTCTCGGCGTGGCCGGCGAGGGTGCCGAGGCGTGCGTAGAGCGTGGTGCCCAGATCGAAGAGCTGCTTGGCCTCGGCGGAGACGTCCTGCTGCGTCCAGGCGAAGGAGACCGTCTTCAGCACCGCCCAGAGGTTCACGGGGGATGCCAGCGCCACCCTCTTGCCGAACGCGTAGTCCAGCAGCGCCGGGTCGGCATCCAGCGCCGTGGCCAGGAGCGACTCGTTCGGCAGGAAGCAGACGACGAACTCCGGCGCCGTCTCGAGACCGCTCCAGTACGCCTTGCGCGCGAGTGCGTCGATGTGCGCGCGCACGGCCCTGACGTGCCGCTGCAGCAGACTCAGGCGCCGCTCTGCGTCCTCGCCCGTCGCGGTGAGCGGGACGGCGGCCGCCTCGAGATACGCATCGAGGGGGACCTTCGCGTCGACGGGGATGGCGGCACCGCCGGGGAGGCGGATCACCATGTCGGGGCGCCCGGCGCCGGCGTCGGAACTGATCGAGGCCTGCGTCGTGAAGTCGACGTGCCGTGTGAGCCCCGCCGCTTCCACGATGTTGCGCAGCGCCGCCTCGCCCCACACTCCGCGCGTGCCGTTGTCGCGCAGGGCACCCGCGAGCGATTCCGTCGTGCGGCGCAGCTGCTCGTCGGTCTCCAGGGAGAGGCGCAGCTGAGTCGAGATGGCCCCGTACTGCGCCGTGCGCTCCCGTTCGAGGTCGGCGACCTGACGCTGCATCGTGTGCAGCGTCTCCCGCACGGGGGCCAGCGCCTCGAGCACCGCGTGCTCGCGGCGCTCGCGCTCCGCGCGTTCGGCCTGAGAGGCCCGCTCCTGCGCCAGCTGATCGCGCAGCCCCGCGACGAGCGACTCCGCGCCATCCGCGCGCGCACGGGCGGCGCCCAGCTCGGCCGCTCCGCGGGAGCCGCGCACGACCCACCCGATGAGGGCGCCGAGCAGGGCGGCGACGGCGAGGGCGGCGATGGTCACGGCATCCATGGCCCCATCGTGGCACCGGGCTCGGACACCGGCGGGTGCGCGCGCCGCGCGGGGGTCAGGCCACCCGTGCGGCCGCGGCGGCGGCGAGCGCGGAGATCCGCACGCCCGCGACGGCGACCAGCGTCGGCACGTCCCGCGCGCCGTGCCGACGCGCGGCATCCACGACGATGTGCGCGCACGCCTCCGCGTCGGCCCGCGCGTCGTGGTGGGCGAAATCGGCGAAGCCCGCGGCCGCCGCGACGCGGGGGAGGCGGTAGGAGTCCAGCTCGTAGGAGCGGCGCGCCAGCTGCAGGGAGCACAGGTAGCGATAGGGCGGGCACGCGTCGCCGGTGGCCTCGCAGGCCCGTCGGATGACGTTCATGTCGAAGCCGGCGTTGTGGGCCACGAGCACGTCGGCGCCCGCGAAGGCGCAGAGGTCGTCCAGCTGGGCGCTCCACCCCTTCGCCCCGACGACGTCCTCGGCCCGGATGCCGTGGATGCCGATGTTGACGGGGGCGAACGCGTCGTGGCCGGGCGGCGGCTGGATGAGCCATCCCGCGCGGGCGACGACGCGCCCTCCCCGGACGCGCACCATCCCGACGGCGCAGGCCGACGCGGTGCTGGAATTCGCCGTCTCGAAGTCGATCGCGGTGAAATCCAGGGACACGCGCTCAGCCTCGCAAGGCCCGGTCCGGGCCGGCGGCAGGCGCGCCGCGGACGGCGCGGTCGACATAGGCTCGGGCCATGGATGACGGGCAGGGGCTGGCGAGGTCGTTCGGGCGGGCCGCCGCGGCCTACGACACGGGCCGGCCGGGGTATCCCGCCGCGGCGGTGGCGTGGATGCTCGCTCCCGTGGCGATCGACCCCGGCATCCGCGTCGCCGACGTCGGAGCCGGCACGGGCAAGCTGACACGGGAGCTGGCGGCGCTCGGGGCCGACGTCGTCGCGGTCGATCCCGACCCCGTGATGCTCGAGCAGCTGCGCGCGGGAGTCCCCGGCGTGCGGACCGTCGAGGGCACGGCGGAACGGATGCCGCTGCCCGACGCATCCGTCGACGCCGTCCTGCTCGGCCAGGCATGGCACTGGGTCGACCCCGATGCCGGATCGGCCGAGGCCGGTCGCGTGCTGCGGCCCGGCGGTGTGCTCGGGCTCGTCTGGAACGTCCGAGACGAGCACGTGCCCTGGGTCGCGCGCCTCACCGAGATCGTGCACGGCAGCAACGCCGAGCGGCTGATCGCGGAGGGCGGTCCGCGGGTCGCCGACCCGTTCGCCACGCTGGAGCGACGCGAGTGGACGTGGTCGCGGCGGATGTCGCCCGCGACCGTCCTCGAGATGGTGCGCTCGCGCAGCTACGTCATCACGGCGGCGCCCGACGAGCGCGCCCGCATCGAACGAGAGGTCGTCGCCCACGTGGCCGCGCACCCGTTGCGCGCCGGCGACGGCTCGATCGAGATGCCCTACGTGACGCACGCGTTCCGGGCCGTCGTCGGCGGCTGAGGCCGGCCCCCGGAGGAATCCACCGGCGCACCGCCGTAGACTCGATGCCCGTGGCTCTCACTATCGGCATCGTCGGCCTGCCCAACGTCGGCAAGTCCACCCTCTTCAACGCACTGACGAAGAACGACGTGCTCGCCGCGAACTATCCGTTCGCGACGATCGAGCCGAACGTCGGGGTCGTGAGCCTGCCCGACCCGCGCCTCACGCAGCTGGCCGAGATCTTCGGCAGCGAGCGCATCCTGCCCGCGACGGTGTCGTTCGTCGACATCGCGGGCATCGTGCGCGGCGCGAGCGAGGGCGAGGGCCTGGGCAACCAGTTCCTCGCCAACATCCGCGAGGCCGACGCGATCGCGCAGGTCGTCCGCGGCTTCACTGACGACGACGTCGTGCACGTCGAGGGCGGGGTGAACCCCAAGAACGACCTCGAGACGATCAACGCCGAGCTGCAGCTGGCCGACCTGCAGACCCTCGAGCGCGCGATCCCGCGCATCGAGAAGGAGGTCAGGGGGAAGAAGAGCGATCCGAGCGTGCTCGAGGCCGCGACGGCAGCGCGGGACGCGCTGGAGCGGGGCGTGCTGCTCTCGCACTCCGACCTGGACCTCTCGCCGATCAGGGAGCTCGGGCTGCTGACCGCGAAGCCGTACATCTACGTCTTCAACGTCGACGAGGCGATCCTGACGGATGCCGCGGCGAAGGCGAGCCTGGAAGAGCTCGTCGCCCCGGCCAAGGCCGTCTTCCTCGACGCCAAGATCGAATCGGAGCTCATCGACCTCGACCCCGAGGACGCGGCGGAGCTGCTCGCCTCGACGGGGCAGGAGGAGTCCGGCCTCGACCAGCTCGCGCGCATCGGCTTCGACACGCTCGGACTGCAGACCTACCTCACGGCCGGTCCGAAGGAGTCCCGCGCCTGGACGATCGGCAAGGGCTGGAAGGCGCCGCAGGCGGCGGGAGTCATCCACACCGACTTCGAGAAGGGCTTCATCAAGGCCGAGGTCATCTCGTTCGACGACCTGATCGAGGCGGGGTCGGTTCTCGATGCCCGGGCCAAGGGCAAGGCACGCCTGGAGGGCAAGGACTACGTCATGCAGGACGGCGACGTGGTGGAGTTCCGCTTCAACGTCTGAGCCCCGAAGGCCGTGCCGGCAGGGCGCCGGCGACGAACGATGACCGTCCCCAGAGAGGACCCGAGCAATGACCGACACCCAGATCTTCGACGCCGACGGCCGGGCGATCCCCTTCGCCGTCGAGGGTGACGGGCCCGCCCTGGTGCTGATCGCCGGTCTCGGCCTGGGAATCGACTATCTGGGCGCGCTCGCCCATTCGGTCTCGGAGGAGGACTTCCGCGTCATCCGGCTCGGCACCCGCCGCGTCCCCTCCGACCCGTCCGCATCCGTGACGATGAGCCAGCTGGCGCAGGACGTCGTCGACGTCCTCGACGAGCTCGGCATCGCGGACGCCTGGATCGGCGGTCACGAGTTCGGCGGCGCGGTCGCGCGCATCGTCGCCCTCGAGCATGCCGACCGCGTCAATGGAGTACTGCTGCTCGGCGTCGACGAGCCCGCCTCGTCGCCGGGGGCGGTGGAGGCTCCCGAGCACCTGCGCGACGACGCGGTCGCACAGATGCAGCGTTCCGCGCGCGGCGCGGCGCAGCTGCCCCCGCTCGCGCCCGCGATTCCGGTGCTGGTCATCCAGGGAACGGAAGACCCGGTCGCGCCGGCCGCCAACGGCGACGCGCTGCAGGTGGCGGCGCCGGACCGGGTCAGCGTCGTGCGCGTCGAGGGCGGAGGCCACCTCTTCCCGGCGACCCACGTGGGTGCCACCTCATGGGCCATCGAGGACTACCTCGACTGGGACTGACGTCCGATCGACGCCGCCCCGGGTGGGAGGACGTCGCATCAGCAGAGAGCGACGAGGGATGCCGCGACCCAGCGATCGTAGGAGCGCCAGGGGTCGGCGCTCTCGAGCGCGCGGACGTGCCTCATGAGCGCGACGTCGTCCGCGAACCACTCCCCGCCGAGCCGGGAAGTCGCGAACTGCGCATGGCGCGCACGCTCGAGCTCGCGGCCGCCCCGCTCGAACGCGAGCAGTTCGTCGTGGCGGATCGCGGCGAGGCGCCGACGCGGGTCGCCCGACGTGCCGATCTTGATCCGGTCGGCGTAGCGCAGGTAGTACAGGACATCGACGCGCGGGCGCTCGAGGTCGGCATCCGGAGCGTCTCCCACGCGCCATCCGCAGCGCGCGCACCGGATCCGACCGCCGCGTCGCTCACGGCCCGCGTCGCCGCACAGCGCGCACGGCGCGTCGGAGGGGAAGTGCCGCGTCATACCGACACGGTACGTGCGCCCTCCGACGCCCGCGCTCAGCGCGGGGGAGCGCTCGTGAGCTCCGCGAGCAGGTGCTCGACCCGGTCCCGGATGTCGTCGCGAACGGCGCGCACCCCGTCGAGGTCGAGACCAGCCGGGTCGGCGAGCGGCCAGTCCAGGTAGCGCTTGCCCGGGTAGATGGGGCAGGCATCCCCGCACCCCATCGTGACCACGGCATCCGCGGCGCGCACGACGTCGTCGGTCAGCGGCTTGGGGAAGTCCTGCCCCACGTCGATCCCGATCTCGGCGAGCGCGGGCAGGTGGGTCGACACGGTCGCGGTGCGCCCCAGGGCGGCATACGACTCGAACACCACACGCTCGACGGTCTCCTCGTGCTCATGCGCGGGGCGTCTCGGGGAGCAGCTCGCCGATCAGCGCTTCGATGCGGCGGCGGATCTCGTCGCGGATCGGGCGGACGGACTCGATGCCCTGTCCCGCCGGGTCGTCCAGCTCCCAGTCCTCGTAGCGCTTGCCGGGGAAGATCGGGCAGGCGTCGCCGCATCCCATCGTGATCACGACATCCGATACCTCGACTGCCTCGACCGTCAGCACCTTCGGGGCGTGCCCCGCGATGTCGATGCCTTCCTCCGCCATCGCCTCCACGGCGATCGGGTTGATCCGGTCCTTCGGCGCCGAGCCGGCCGAGAGCACCTCGACGTCGTCGCCGGCGAGCGCGCGCAGGTATCCGGCGGCCATCTGCGAGCGTCCGGCGTTGTGGACGCAGACGAAGAGAACGGTGGGCTTGTCGGTCATGATGCTCCTCACGGTCACCTAATGATAGACCGCGGTCTATGTATCGATGGTGAACGCCGGGTGAACGCTCACGCGGGTCGCAGATCCGCGGCGAGCTCGCGCACCCGGAGCTCGATCTCGTCGCGGATCCGTCGCACGTCCGCGAGCGGCAGCCCGGCGGGATCCGCGATATCCCAGTCGACGTAGCGGATGCCCGGGTAGACGGGGCAGGCGTCGCCGCATCCCATCGTGACCACGACGTCGGCGGCGCGCACGACGTCGTCCGTCAGCGGCTTGGGGAACTCGCCGCCGATTCCGACCCCGATCTCGTCGAGCGCGCTCACGATGGTCGACCGGATCTCGCCGCGGGGCTCGGAGCCCGCGGACCTGATCACGACGTCCGGCCCGGTGAGGTGGCGCAGCAGGGCGGCGGCCATCTGAGACCTGCCGGCGTTCTGCGTACAGACGAAGAGCACCTCGCACGCGGCGGGGACGGCGTCGTGGGTGAGCGCGGCCTCGAGCCGGGATGCCGCGAACGCGCTCGTGCGGGAGGCGAGCATCCGCACCCCCGTCGTGGCGCTGAGCAGATCGTGGCTCTCCTGCACGTGGCGGCGGATCGTGTCGCGCCCGAGCACGCCGCGATAGCGCGCGCCGAGGTCGTCGGCGATGCGGTCGAGGTCCACCGGGGGCGTCGGGGGTGCCGCCGCCGGCGCCGCGACGATGTCGGCCAGCTGCTCGGCGTCGCCGGGCGTCAGGGAGTACCACGCCTCGCGGCCCACAGGCTCGCGCTCGACGACGCCCGCCTCGCGGAGGACCCGCATGTGGTGGCTGATCGTCGGCTGGCGAAGGCCCAGGTCGCGCGCCAGGTGGCCGACGAGTGCCCGCCCGTCCGGCGCACCGCGCAGGAGCGCGACGATCCGCGCACGGGTGGGGTCGGCCATCACCGCCAGTCGCGCCGCAGCATCCATAGATGCGAGTCTATGCTCCGGCCGTGTCACACGTGCCGTGAGCCCTCGTCTGGATGCGAGGGCGGCTCGAACTGGAAGGTGGAGTGCTCGATCGAGACGACGAAGTGCTCCGCGACGCATTCCTGCAGGTCGTTCAGGAGCGCGGCCGTGTGGCCGTCGGTGAAGCACTCCTCGTCCACGACGACATGCGCGCTCAGCACGGGGAGGTTCGATGCCACGCGCGAGGCGTGCAGGTCGTGGACCTCCCGCACGTGCGGGAGCGCGAGGATGTGGGACCGGACGGCCGCCAGATCGAGACCCGGGGGAGTCTGCTCCATCAGCACGCTGCCTGCCGCGCGCAACAGGACGAGGGTGCGGGGGATGATCAGCCCGGCGATGAGGATGCCGACGATCGCGTCCGCCCGCTGCCAGCCGAACAGTGCGATGCACAGGGCGGAGACGATCACGCCCACCGACCCCAGCGCGTCGTTGACGACCTCGAGGAACGCCGCCCTCATGTTGAGGTTCGATCGTCGCCCACCCGCGAGCACCAGGAGGGCGACGACATTGGCGACGAGGCCGATCGCTCCGAAGACCACGAGCGGCCCCGCGAGCACCTCCGGGGGCGAGAACAGCCGCCGGACCCCTTCCACGAGGGCGAAGACGCCCACTCCGAGCAGCAGGGCGGCTTGGGCGAGGGCACCGAGCACCTCCGCGCGAGCCCATCCCCACGTCAGACGGTCGGAGGTCGGCAGATCGGCCAGACGCGAGGCCACGACCGCCGTCGCGAGGCCGGCGACGTCGGTGAGCATGTGCGCGGCATCGACGAAGAGGGCGAGGCTACGGGTCATCACCGCGCCGATGACCTCGACGACGAGCACCGCCGCGGTGAGTGCCAAGGCGACCTGCAGGCGCGTACGCGACGCTCCGGCGGTGTGGTCGTGCCCGGCTGTGCCGCCGGGCCCGTGCCCGTGGCCACCGCCTCCCGCGTGTCCGTGTCCTGCTGCCACGCGAACAGGTTAGCCGGGGACGTCGCCGCGCATGCGCGCCGCTAATCTGTAGATCGTGGGCGACACGGTGGGACTCATTGCCGAGATCTTCACCTGGATCGGTGCGGGGCTCGGAGTGGGCCTCCTCCTCGTCGCCCTCATCGCGCGGCTCGCCGATGGTGACTGGGTCGCGGTGCGTGCCGTCGTCGAGCAGACCGATCACGGACCGGTCGTACGCTGGTTCGACGACGACGGCAACGTCAACGAGGCCCCGCTCGGCGCCGCGGACGTCCGGCACATCGGCTCCCGCGACATGGCCGACATCCACTACCGGCGCGGCTGGCGGAACAAGATGCGCATCGAGGCCAGCTCCCACGCCGTGCGATTCCTCGTCCGCCTCGGGCTCCTCATGCTCGGCGTGGGACTTGCGGCGTTCGTCATCGGCTGGATCCCCCTGATCATCGAGAGATGGTGAGCCCTCGCTCGGGGAAGATTTAGCTAGCTAAGCTAGCGATCGTGAAATCCATCTCCCGGCCGCCCCGGCTTCTGCGCATCGGCCTACCCGTGCTGCTGATCCTCGTCTGGCTCGTCGGCGGCTCCATCGGCGGGCCCTACTTCGGCAAGGTCGACGAGGTCTCCACCAACGACCAGTCGTCGTTCCTGCCCGCGAGCGCCGATGCGACGGCCGTCCAGGAGCGGCTGCCGGGGTTCCTCGGCGCGGATTCGGTGCCCGCGCTCGTCGTCGTGACGGGGGAGGGCGAGCTGACCTCCGAGCAGACGGCCGATGTCGCCGCGCTCGCCGAGGACCTCGCCCGGGTCGACGGCGTGACGGGGGATGCCTCCCCGCCCGTCCCGTCGGAGGACGGCCAGGCGCTGCAGATATTCGTGCCGATCGATGCGGACGCCGAACTGCGCGAGAGCGTGACGGAGCTGCGCGACCTCGTTGCCGGCCTGCCCGCACCGCTGGATGGATGGGTGACGGGACCCGCGGGCTTCACGGCCGATCTGACCGAGGGATTCCTCGGCATCGACGGGCTTCTGCTGGCGGTCGCTCTCGGCGCCGTCTTCGTCATCCTCGTCGTCGTCTACCGTTCGCCGCTGCTCCCCCTGCTCGTGCTCGCCTCCTCGGTCTTCGCGCTGTGCGTGGCCCTGCTGACGGTGTGGTGGCTCGCCTTCGCGGGGATCTTCGTGCTCAACGGCCAGGTGCAGGGCATCCTGTTCATCCTCGTCATCGGTGCGGCGACCGACTACGCCCTGCTCTACGTGGCACGGTTCCGCGAGGCGCTCGCCGGCGGCCAGCCGCGGTGGGATGCCGCGGTGACCGCCTGGCGAGGAGCATTCGAGCCGATCCTCGCCTCCGGCGGCACCGTCATCGCGGGCCTGCTCTGCCTCCTGCTCTCGGATCTCGCCAGCAACAAGGCGCTCGGCCCGATCGCCTCCATCGGGATCGCCTTCGCGATGCTCTCCGCCCTGACCTTCCTGCCCGCGCTGCTGGCGGTGTTCGGCCGGGCGGCCTTCTGGCCGTTCGTGCCCAAGCCCGGGACGATCGCCGGCGACCCGGTCGCGGGCCGGGGCGTCTGGCCCGCGACGGCACGCTTCGTCGCGCGCCGTGCCCGCAGCATCTGGATCGTGTGCACGGTGGGCCTGCTCGCCGCGACGGTCGGCGTGCTGCAGCTGGAGGCCGACGGGGTCGCCTCCAGCGACCTCGTGCTGGGGTACTCCCAGGCCAGGGACGGCCAGGAGGTCCTCTCCGAGCACTTCCCGGGCGGATCGGGCAGCCCCGCCTACGTCGTCGTTCCCGAGGGCGACGTCGCCGCGGCGGTCGACGTCGTGGAGGGAGTCGACGGCGCCGACGACGTCGCTATCGCGTCGGGGGACTCGCCGACCGGGCAGGCGGCGGTCACGGTGCGGGACGGCGAGGCCGTCTTCACGGCGGTCGGGCCGCCCGGCACTCCGGAGCCCGCGCCGACTGTCTCCGACGGGGACGTGCTGCTGCAGGTCACTCTCTCGGATGCGGCCGACTCCCTCGCCGCCGAGGCGGCGGTGGAGGATCTGCGCACCGCGTTCGACGCGGAGCTGGGGGAGGGTGTGGCGCAGGTCGGCGGCGTGACCGCGGTCGCGCTCGACACCAATGCGACATCCATCCGCGACCGCACCCTGATCATCCCCGTCGTCCTGGTGGTGATCCTCGTGATCCTCATGCTCCTGCTGCGATCTGTGCTGGCTCCCGTGCTGCTCGTCGCGACGGTCATCGTCTCGTTCGGGGCGGCGCTCGGGGTGAGCGCGCTCGTGTTCGAGCACGTCTTCGGGTTCCCCGGGGCAGACCCCGCGGTGCCGCTCTACGGCTTCGTGTTCCTCGTGGCGCTCGGCATCGACTACAACATCTTCCTCATGACGAGGGTGCGCGAGGAGTCGCTGCGGCACGGCACCCGCCCCGGCATCCTGCGAGGCCTGGTGGCGACCGGCGGCGTCATCACGTCGGCGGGTCTGGTCCTCGCCGCGACGTTCGCCGCTCTCGGGGTGATCCCGATCCTCTTCCTCGCCCAGATCGCGTTCATCGTGGCCTTCGGCGTGCTCCTGGACACCTTCATCGTGCGCTCGCTGCTCGTGCCGGCCCTCGCCCACGACATCGGCCGGGCGATCTGGTGGCCGAGCAGGCTCGCGCGGCGCGAGGTGGACGAGGCGGCGGCTCGCCCGAGAACAGGCGATTCGCTCGAGACAGGCCGATCCCGGCTGTGAGCTCCTGTTCTCGGGCGAACCCCTGTGCTCGTGCGGACGGCCGCTGACGGATGCCGCGGCGCCGCGTACCCTCGGATCATGACCAAGGCCCTGTTCATCGTCGACGTTCAGAACGACTTCACCGAGGGAGGCGCGCTCGCCGTGGAGGGCGGAGACGCGGTCGCGGAGCGGATCAGCGCCCACCTCGCGGAGCATGCGGACGAGTATGCGCTCATCGTGGCGTCCCGGGACTGGCACGATGCCGAGAGCGACAACGGCGGCCACTTCCACCCCGAACCGGACTTCGTGGACACGTGGCCGATCCACTGCGTCTCCGGAACGGCGGGCGCCGAGTACGACCCGGGCCTGGACACGTCGGCCGTGACCCATCACGTCAAGAAGGGGCAGGGCGTGCCCGCCTACTCCCTCTACGAGGGCACGACGGATGACGGGCGCCGTGTCTCGGAGCTGCTGGAGGAGCACCACGTCCTCGACGTCGACGTCGTCGGGATCGCGACCGATCACTGCGTTCGCGCCTCCGCCCTCGATGCGATCGAGCACGGCCGTCGGGTGCGGATCCTCACCGCCCTCGTCGCGGGGGTCTCCGCGGAGGCCAGCGAGCGCGCCCTCGCGGAGCTGGCTCATGCGGGGGCGGAGATCGTCGCGGGTGAGGGGCCTCAGCCCTCGGCGTGACGCTCGAGGAACGCGTACACCTCGGAGTCGTCCACCCCGGGGAACGCCCCGCGGGGCAGGGGTGAGAACATCTGCGTGTGCACCCGTGCGGACGGCCACGCCTTGCCGTCCCACCGGTGCGCGAGGTCCGCCGCGGGTCGGCGGCAGCACGCCTCGTCCGGGCACGTCGATACGGCGCGCGCCGAGCTCTCCCGCCCCCGGAACCATCGCGCATCGTCGAAGGGCACTCCGACCGTGATCGAGAACTCTCCGTCGGGGGTCGTGCCCGTCTGCGTCGAGCACCAGTAGGTGCCGGCGGGCGTGTCCGTGTACTGGTAGTGCTCGGTCGTGCGATTCTGCTGCGAGAAGGCGCTGCGCGCCGAGAACTTGCGGCACACGATCTGACCCTCGACGGAGCCCGTGACATCCATCGGCAGGGGGAGGCCGTCGTTCTCGTAGACGCGCTGCAGCGAGCCGTTGTGATCGACCCGCAGGAAGTGCAGGGCGATGCCGAGGTGCTGCGTGACGAGGTTGGTCATCCGCATGCCTGCGGCCTCGTGGGTGACGCCGAACGCGTCGCGGAAGTCCTCGACGGCGAGGTTGCGATCCTTCTTCGCCTGCTGCAGGAACGCGACGGCGTTCGTCTCGGGCATGAGGCAGCACGCGGCGAAGTAGTTGATCTCGAGTCGCTGCTGCAGGAAGTCGGCGTAGTCGGTGGGCCTGGTGTGCCCGAGCAGACGATGCGCCATCGCCTGCAGCGCCATGGAGCGCAGGCCGTGGCCGCCGGGAATGGATGCCGGGGGCAGATAGATGCGCCCGTTCTCGAGGTCGGTGATCGAGCGCGTGGAGGAGGGCAGGTCGCCCGCGTAGATCAGCTCGAAGCCGAGCTTGTCCGCCATGATGCTCACCGTGCGGTGCGTGAGCGCGCCCGACGTGTGTCCCGCGGCGCGCAGCTGCTTCTCGGCGAGCCGCTCGATATCGGCGAGGTAGTTGTGGCGGTCGCGCATCCGCAGCCGTAGCTCCGTGTTGGCGCGGCGCGCCTCCTCGGGGGTCGCGATCGCCTCCCTCTCCCTGCGCTGGAGCTCGTGGTGCAGGCCCAGCAGCGACTCGATCGTCTCGTCAGAGATGCCCTTGGTGACCCGGACGGGTGCGATGCCCAGCCGGCGGAACACCGGGCTCGCCTGGGCGCGCTCGAGCTCGATCTCCAGCGCGGCGCGTCGGTTCGGCGGCTCGCCCGAGATGAGATCGGACACGTCGGTCTCGGTGGCGTCGGCGATCGCCTGCAGCAGGGAGAGCTTCGGCTCGCGCTTGCCGTTCTCGATGAGGCTCAGCTGACTGCCCGCGACGCCGACGCGCGCGCCGAGCTCGTCGAGCGTCAGTCCCGCCCCCAGGCGGTGGTGACGGACCCGATGACCCAGGGTGGAGAGTTCGATGCCGGTCGCCATGAATTGAGGATAGCGAAGGAATCACAATTCTTTCGCGCAAATTCCGGACAAATCGCACGGGAACGTCGGTGAAATGGAGGAAACCCGACCTGTAATGGAGCGACAGATGGCCCTCGCCGAGACCTTCACCAGCCGCACCCCTTCCACCCCCGCGCGATCGATGGCCGCGTTCGGCCGCCGCCCGGCCGGCGAGCCCGGTCTCCAGGAGCTCCTCGCGTGGGTCGACGAGATCGCCGCGCTGACCCAGCCCGACCGCATCCACTGGATCGACGGATCCGCCGCGGAGAACGATGCACTGCTGCGGCAGATGGTCGACGACGGCACGCTCATCAAACTCAATCCGGAGTGGCGCCCGGGCTCCTACCTGGCGCGCTCGCACCCGGGAGACGTCGCGCGAACCGAGGGGCGCACGTACATCGCGTCGGAGCGCGAGGAGGATGCCGGGCCGACGAACAACTGGGTGGCCCCTGAGGAGATCCGCGGCACGATGACCGAGATCTTCGCCGGCAGCATGCGCGGGCGCACGATGTACGTCGTGCCGTTCTCGATGGGCGCCGTGGGCGGCCCCCTCTCCCACATCGGCGTCCAGCTCACCGACAGCCCCTACGCCGTGGTCTCCATCGGCATCATGACGCGAGTGGGCGCCGAGGTCACGCGCCAGATCGCCGCCGGAAAGCCGTGGGTCAAGACGGTGCACTCGGTGGGAGCCCCCCTGGCGCCTGGCGAGAAGAGCGATGCCTGGCCCTGCAACGAGGAGAAGTACATCGTCCACTTCCCCGACACGCTCGAGGTGTGGTCGTACGGATCGGGGTACGGCGGCAACGCGATCCTCGCCAAGAAGTGCTTCGCGCTGCGGATCGCCTCCGTCATCGGACGCGACGAGGGATGGCTCGCCGAGCACATGCTGCTCATCCGGGTGATCGATCCGCAGGGCCGCAGGTACCACGTCGCCGCGGCGTTCCCGTCCGCGTGCGGCAAGACGAACCTCGCGATGCTGCGCCCGACCATCCCGGGATGGCGCGTGGAGACGCTGGGAGACGACATCGCGTGGCTGCGGCCGGGGGAGGACGGCCGCCTCTGGGCGATCAACCCCGAGGCCGGCTTCTTCGGCGTCGCTCCCGGTACCGGCGAGTCGACGAATGTCACGGCCGTCGAGACGCTGTGGGGCAACACGATCTTCACCAACGTCGCCCTGCGGCCGGACGGAGACGTCTGGTGGGAGGGTCTCACGGACGAGGCGCCCGCGAACCTGACCGACTGGGAGGGCAACCCGTGGATGCCGGACTCCGGGCGGCCGGCGGCGCACCCCAACTCCCGTTTCACCGTCAGCGCCGGGCAGTGCCCGCAGATCGCCGAGGACTGGGATGCCGCGGAGGGCGTGCCCCTCGACGCCATCCTCTTCGGGGGTCGCCGTGCGACGAACGTGCCCCTCGTGGTCGAGGCCACCGACTGGACGCACGGCGTCTTCATGGGCTCCAACATCTCCTCAGAGCGCACCGCCGCCGCCGAGGGGACGCTGGGTGAGCTGCGCCGGGACCCGTTCGCGATGCTGCCCTTCTGCGGCTACAACATGGCGGACTACTTCGGGCACTGGCTGGCAGTGGGTCAGAAGCTCCGCTTCGACCGGGCTCCGCGCGTCTTCCAGGTGAACTGGTTCCGTCGTGGGGACGACGGCCGCTTCCTGTGGCCGGGATTCGGCGACAACGCACGGGTCATCGAGTGGATCGTGCGGCGTCTGAACGGCGAGGTCGGCGCCGTCGACAGCCCGATCGGGCGGCTGCCCCGGACCGAGGACCTGAACCTCTCGGGGATCGACGTGCCCGAGGCCGATCTCGAGGAGCTGTTCTCGGTCTCGCCGCAGACGTGGCAGATCGAGGCCGATCTGACGGAGGAGTTCTACGCGACCTTCGACGGCAGGGTGCCGCCTGCGCTGTACGCCGAGCTCGCCGCGCTGCGGTACCGCCTGAAGCAGGCCGGCTAGTACGCCCTCGCGTGCGGGCGGGGCGCCCCGCACGCGAGGTGGGTGGACGCCGCCGCTAGACGAGCAACTGGTGCCGGGCGAGCTCCCGGTACAGCGGTGTCGATTCCACCAGCTCGGCGTGCGTTCCCGTGCCGACGACTCGCCCCCGCTCGAGCACGACGATCAGGTCGCTGTCGACGACCGTCGACAGTCGGTGGGCGATCACGAGCAGCGTGCGGCCCCGGGCGACCGCATCGATGGCCTCCCTCATGCGCTGTTCGTTGACGCCGTCCAACGACGACGTCGACTCGTCCAGCAGCAGCACGGGAGGCGCCGCCAGGATCGCTCGTGCGATCGCGAGCCGCTGCCGCTCGCCGCCGGAGAGCATGACGCCGTCCTCGCCGACGGGGGCGTCGATCCCCAGCTCGTTGCGCTCGAGCACGTCGCCGAGGTTGACCTCCCGCAGCACGCGCTCGCAGTCGGCGTCGGATGCCTCGGGTGACGCGAGCCGCAGGTTGTCCGCGATCGTGCCGGCGAGGGTGGGGGCATCCTGCTCCACGTAGCCGAAGCGGGCACGCAGATCCGTGCGTGCGATGTCGCGCACATCGACGCCGTCGACGAGGATGGAGCCGTCCGTGGGGTCGTAGAAGCGCTCGATGAGCGAGAGGATCGTGCTCTTGCCCGCACCGCTCGGGCCGACGAGTGCCACGCGAGCGCCCCGCGGGACGGCGAAGCTCACCCCGCGCAGCACCTCGCGCGCGGGCTCCGGCTCGGGCGCCCCGTCCGAGACCCGCGGTTCGACGTGCGCCTCCTCGAGCAGCGAGCGCGCCTCCGCGGCGGCCTTCTCCCGCGCGGCGATGACGGCATCGGGGTAGCGGAAGCGCACGTCGCGGAAGGCGATCGCGGGCACGGTGTCCGCGACGGCCACGGCATCCGTCCCGACCCGTTCGCGGGGGACGCCGTCGCCGGCGTCCTCGGTCGGCAGGTCGAGCACCTCCTGGATGCGGCCGAGCGCCCCCAGGGCCTGGTTGACGCTCGTGATGGCGCCGAAGGTGGTCGCCAGCGGAGCGATCAGCAGGAAGAGGAACATCACGAAGGTCACCAGCTGCGCGATCGAGATGGCGCCCGCCGCGACGCGGAAGCCGCCGACCCCGAGGACGGTGAGGAGCGAGAGCTGCATCGCGATGCCGGCGACGGGGACGACGAGCGCGGAGACCTTGGCGATGCGCACGCCGACGTCGTAGGCCTCGCTCGCCATCCTCGTGACGGAGGCGACCTCGCGGTCGGTCGCGCCCGCCGCGCGCACCGTGCGGATGGAGCCGACCGCGCGCTCGACGCCGCTGGCGAGCTCGCCGACCTTGATCTGCTGCTGCGTCGACGCCGTGCGGATGCGCCCGCTCAGCAGCACCACCACGACGACCGAGCCGCCGATCACGAGCAGGATCAGACCGAGCAGGAGCGGGTCGATGAACAACATGGCGAGCAGGGCGCCGACGAGGATCAGGGCGTTGCCCACGGCATCCGCGAGCCCCTGTGTGAGCACCGCGTAGAGCAGCGTGGTGTCGGTGCCCACGCGGGAGACGAGGTCGCCGGTGCGGCGCGCGTCGAATTCGCTGACCGGGAGGTGGAGGATGCGGGCGATCAGCTTGCGGCGGCTGGAGTACACCACCGCGGTGCCCGTGCGCTGCAGCAGGTAATGCTGGTAGCCGGAGATCACCGAGGAGACGACGACGAAGCCGATGAGCAGCCAGATGAGGATGCCGAGGTCCAGGCCCTCCTGCACGCGCGAGATGACCTGACCCACGAGGAGGGGCTGGACGAGGGTCGCGCCGGCACCCAGCACGCTGAGGACCGCGACGACGACGAGCACCTTCTTGTGCTCGAACAGGAAGGGCAGCAGCTGCCGGAACGTGGCGCGTGGGCCATCGGGGTCGGGACGATTCCGGCGGCCGCGTCGCGCGGCAGGGGCGGGGGAGGGGGTGCTCATCGGGGGTTCCTGATCCTGGGGCGGTTGTCGCTCCACCACGACCGTACTTCCCCCCGGCGTGAGAGGGGACACCCGGCGGCTGGCGGAGCGCTCGGATCCCGGCCCCGGACGTGCGTGAGGCCCGCACCTGCGCCAGGTGCGGGCCTCACGGTCGTGGTGTTAGTGGGCCATGTTTGCGAGGGCTTGGGGGTCGATGGTGGCGATGGAGCGGGTGTCTTGGAAGGCGCGGATGCCTTCGATTCCTTGTTCGCGGCCGTAGCCGGATTGCTTCATGCCGCCGAAGGGGGCGCGGAGGTCGAGGCGGGTGGCGCCGTGGTCGTTGATCCAGACGTATCCGCAGATCAGTTGGGAGCCGACGCGGTGGGCGGTGTCGGGGTCGGCGGTCCAGACCGATCCGCACAGTCCGCCCCAGGTGTCGTTGGCGAGGCGGATGGCTTCGTCTTCGGTGTCGAAGGGGATGATGGGGATGACGGGTCCGAATTGTTCCTGGGTGACCACGCGCAGGCCCGGGTCGGGGTCGATGACGATCGCGGGGCGGAGGAAGTTGCCGCCGGCGAGGTCTCCGGTGGGGAGGGTGCCGTATTCGCGGACGTCGGCGCCGGCGTCTTTGGCTTCTTGGATGATCTCTTCCACGAATGCTTTCTGCGCGCCCTGGTGGAGGGGTCCCATGGTGGTGGCCTGGTCCAGGCCGTGTCCGAGGACGACGTTTTTCAGGCGGTTTTCCAGGCCGGTGACGAGTTCGTCCAGGCGGGAGCGGTGCACGAAGACGCGTTTGGCGTTCATGCAGATCTGTCCGGTGCTGTCGTAGATCGCGGCGTAGAGGCGGTCCAGGTGGGTGTCATCGAGGATCGCGTCTTCCAGGAACACCGCCGCGTCGTTGCCGCCCAGTTCCAGGGTGACGCGGGTGAGGGAGCGGGCGGCCATCTCGGCGATGCGCTTGCCGCCGCCGACGGACCCGGTGAAGCAGACCTTCGCGATGTCGGTGTTCTGGATCAGGCCGGACATGTTCTCGTCCTTGCCGGTGACGATGTTCAGCACCCCGGCGGGTAGTTTCTCCGCCACCCGCTGCACCAGCCGGGTGGTCGCCAGCGGCGCCGAGGGCGGCGGCTTGACGATCGCGGTGTTCCCCGCCAGCAGCGCGTGGGGCAGCGCCGCTCCCAGGATCGCGATGGGCCAGTTGAACGGCACGATGATCGTCACCGCACCCAACGGCTGGTAGGACACCTCGGTGGAGACGGGGATGTGTCCGGGGACCACCGGCAGCGTCTTGGACGCCTCGACCTCGTCGGCGAGCATCAACGCGAGGTTCCACCGGATCTCGAACACCAGCGCGTCCACCCACGCCTCCAACCGCACCTTCCCGTTCTCCAACGACAAGATCTCCGCGTCCGCGTCCCGATCATCCCCGATCCCCGCGATCGCGTCGGCCATCAACCCGGCCCGCTCCGCCGCCGACAACCCCGACCACGCCGGGAACGCCGCGTTCGCCGCCGCGACCGCGTCCGCGACATCCCCCGCCGACGCCGACGCGGCCTCACCGACCACCACACCCGGCCTCGCCGGATCCACCACACTCAACACCTCACCGGTATGACGCTCCACGCCCCCGATGAACAACCCCGTCCGCACACCCGCGGACGTCTCGACTACAGACATATCGACTCCACTTCTCTGTGTTCGCTTGCGCTTGTGCGCCGTTGAGAATGCGGCGGTGCGCTCGTCCATCCGCTCACGCCCGCCGCGGCCGAGCCGGGGCGGCCCGTGCGACGGAGGAGGCATTGCGACGTTGTGACCACGATGCTAACCCGGATTGGCGCAAATGTCGTCGCCAAAATCGAGGCGTGCGGTACTGTCGGAAAAGGCCGGGCGGCGAGGGTGCCGTCCTCGAGTGATCAGGAGGTCGGCACGTGGTTTCCGGGCCCGCCACCATGGAGTCGGAGGTTCATTCACGCCCCGACCTGACGCAGCAGATCCGCGACGCCATCCTGGGCGGTGAGTTCGCCCCGCATCAGCGTCTTATCGAGGCCGACATCAGCGAGCGCTTCGAGGCGAGCCGCGCGGGCGTGCGCACCGCCCTGCTCAATCTCGCGGGGGAGGGGCTCGTCGAGCGGCTCCCGAACCGGGGCGCGAGGGTGCGCGCGATCAGCGTGGCCGAGGCGATCGAGATCGTCGAGGTGCGCGTGGGTCTGGAGTCGTTGTGCGCGCGGAAGGCCGCGGAGCGGGTGACCGAGGACGAGGCCGCCGAGCTGCGGCTCCTCGGTGGTCAGATCGAGTCGGCTGTCGCGACGGGGAATCTCGTCGAGTACGCACGCCTGAATCAGGATATGGACCGGCGCATCCGTGAGATCAGCGGACACGACACCGCCACCCGGCTCCTCGAGCGGCTGCGCGCGCAGTCCGCGCGCCACCAGTTCCGCCTCGCCTACCACCCCGGACGCGCCGTGCAGTCGGCGCCCGAGCACGTCGCCATCATCGACGCCGTGGTCGCGCGGGATCCGGATCGCGCCGAGGCCGCGACCCGCCAGCACCTGCAGGGGATCGTCGCCCTGCTGCGTCAGCTCGACTGACGCGCGCGACGCGGGGGTCCTCTTCGCGCGCCGCCGCCGGCCGCGTGTCGCGCGCATACGTCGAATCCCCCGCCCGCGTGCTGCGGACGGGGGATTCGACGTGTGTCGCCTACCGGATCATTCGAAGGTCTCGGCGTTCGAGTAGCCGGTGCCGTTGTACTTCTGCACGATGACCGTGGACACGGCGGGCTGACCGTCGACCGTGGTGTCGACGTACGTGCCGTCGAGCATCAGCGGCGCCTGGAAGTCCGAGATGTCGTTGAGCGCCGCGAGGAAGTTCTCCCGCGTCGGCTCGGTCATGTTCTGGAACGCCTGCTCGAGCGTCGCCCCCACCATGTAGCTCCACATGCAGTGCGGGAACGCGGGCATGTCGGGGTAGTCGGCGTACTCGGCCAGGTCGGACAGGAACGTCTGCACGTCCTCGTCCTCGGCGAACGCCGGCGAGGCGGGCGCCTTGGAGAACGACACCGAGTAGACGCCGGGGAAGGCCGTGGCGTTGCCCGGCTGCAGGATCGCGGTGGGGCTCGAGGTGTTGGAGGGGAGGAACCAGCTGGGCAGCCAGCCGAGCTCCTGCGTCTTCTGCAGCGACGAGATCACGAGCGGGGTGATCGACATCGCGTTGAAGAAGACGTCGGCACCCGTGCCGGCGAGCTCGGTGAGCTGCGCGTCCACCGAGGTGTCGGTGGCCTCATAGGTGAGCTCCCCGACGATCTCGATGTTGTCGGCACCTTCGATGGCCTCCTTGAAGCCCTCGACGTAGCCCTCGCCGTAGTCGTCGTTCTGGGAGAGGATGGCGACCTTGTGCTCCTCGGTCGAGGTGGCCAGCAGCTCGCCGAAGGCGGCGCCCTCGTTCTGATAGATCGGCACGAAGCCGAGCTGCCACGGGCTCTCCTCGCGGTCGCTGAAGAGCGGGTCGCCGGTCATGACGAGCACCTGGGGTACCTCTTCGTCGATCGCGGCCTCGCGGAACGCCCGGTTGGTGGGGGTTCCGAGCCCGGCCGTGACGGCGAAGACGTCGTCGGCGACCATCTGCTGGAAGTTCGCGAGGGACTGCTGCGGGTCGTAGGCGTCGTCGTAGGTCTCGATCTCGACCGTACGGGTGACGCCGTCGCCGAACTCGACGCCTCCGGCGGCGTTCACCGCGCCGAAGTACGCCGTGACGCCTGCGACCGTGCAGGTGCCCGGGCCGGCCGTCGCGCCGCTCAGCGGCGTGGTGATGCCGAGCGTGATCGAGTCGTCGGTGATGCCGGGGCTCGATGCGGCGCCGTCGCCGTCGCCGTCGCCACCGTCGTCGCGGGCGCTGCATCCCGCGACGACGAGTGCGAGCGCGCTGGCGGCGGCCACGATGCCGACCGCTCGGCTGTGCTTCCTGGAGATGTTCATGTGTTGCCGTGCCTCTCTGTGTTTCCGGGTTGTCCCGACGTGCCGGCCGGAGCGGGCTCGCGCGGGGGAGGGGTGTGATCGGCGCCCGAGGATCCCGAGCCGCTGTTGCGGCGGAGCAGGCGCCGGATGGTGCGGGGAAGGCTGACCAGGCCGCCGGGGAGCACGAAGAGCACGATGAGCAGGATCGCGCCCTGGATGACGGCGGTGAGGTCGGCGGCGATGGCGTTGGTGATCTGGGGCACGAAGACGTAGTACGCACCCCCGATGAGGGATCCGATGATGCTGCCGGCGCCACCGATCACCATGGCGGCGAGGAGCTCGATCGAGTGGTGGAAGGCCATCGTCTCCGGGGAGGTGTACTGCACCGCGGCGAGGTAGAGGAACCCGCTGACGCCCCCGAACATCGATGCGATCGTGAACGCCATGACCTTGTAGCGGTATGGGGAGATGCCCATCGAGGATGCCACGGCCTCGTTGTCGCGCACGATCGCGAGCGCCCGGCCGAACTTGCCGCGCACGAGGTTGCGCGCGAGGACGAACGCTGCGCCCCCGATGACGAGGACGATGTAGAACTGCCACTGGTCGTTGTCGAGTCCGGTCCACTCGGGGGCTCCCGAAAACCGAGCCGAGATGCCCTGCGAACCGCCGGTGAACTCCGAGAGCCGTTTGGCGAGCGGCACTCCGACGATCGGCAGCGCGATCGTCACCATCGCGATGGCGAGGCCTCCGAGCCGCGCGGCGGCGAGGGCGATCAGAAGCCCCAGCGCACCCGGGATCAGCACCGAGAGCACGAACACGAGGACGATGTTCCAGTCGTTCGTGACCCCGTAGGCGGCGACGTAGGCTCCCACCCCGAGGAAGAAGATCTGACCCAGGGAGACGACTCCTGTGTAGCCCATGATGAGGTTCAGGCCGAGGACCGCGACGGCGAAGACGCCGACGCGGGTCAGCGACTGGTTCCAGAACACCGGCAGCACGAGGGGTGCCACGAGCAGGAGGGCGGCGACGAGCACGAGCAGCCCGCCGCGGACCCACGGGGAACGAAGGAGAGAGAGGCTGGTGGACATCAGACGCGCACCACGACTTTCCGGCCGAACAGGCCCTGGGGGCGGACGATCAGCACGACGAAGATCAGGATGAAGGGCACCGCGATCTTCAGGTCGTGTCCGATTGCGGGCACGTAGACGGCGGCGAGGTTCTCGAGCACACCGATGAGCCAGGCAGCGATGACCACGCCGAGGGGGCTCGACATGCCTCCGAGGATGATGGCGGCGAGTGCGTAGACCAGAGCGGTGTCCATCATGCCGGGCGTGAGGGTGAGCTGAGGTGCGACGAGCGCTCCGGCGACGGCGCCGAGCGCCGCGGCCATACCCCAGCCGACCATGAGGAGCCAGCCGACCGGCAGGCCCGAGAAGGATGCCGACTGCGGGTTGTCGGCGACGGCTCGCAGCGCGAGCCCGAGCTTGGTGCGCAGGAACACGAGCTGCAGCAGAACCATGATCGCGATGATCACCACGGTTGTGCCGAGCGAACGCACGCTCACGACGGCGCCGAGGACGTCGATGCTCGCGACGGGGAAGAGCGACGGGAACTGGAGGTTGTTGTACGTCCAGATCCAGCCGGCGATGCCCGTGATGAGGGTCAGCAGGCCCACCGTCACCACGATCGCGGTGTCGGGGTCGCCGCCCTCGAAGCGGCGGATGAGGAAGCGTTCGATGACCGCGCCCATCGCGAACGAGACGACGACGGCCGCGACGATCGCGAGGATGAGCGGAAGCCCCCAGCCGAGGAACGCGTAGGCGATGTAGGCCGAGAGCACGGCCATGCCGCCTTGGGCGAAGTTGATCAGGCCCGTCGCCTGATTGACCAGCACGATGGCCAGGGCGAGCGCGGCGTAGATCGATCCGGCGGAGAGCCCGTCGATGACCAGCTGCACGAAGGTACCCACGGTCAGCCTCCCAGGTAAGCGCGGCGGATCTCGTCCATGCCCTTGAGCTCGGTCGAGGTTCCGGTGAGGACATTGCGGCCCGTCTCGAGCACCGTCGCGGTGTCGACGAGGGAGAAGGCCAGGTTCGCGTTCTGCTCGACGACGAGCATCGCAAGCCCGGAGTCCTGACGCAGTCGGCGGATCGCGTCGTAGACGTTGCGGGCGGTGCTCGGCGCGAGACCCAGCGAGGCCTCGTCGAGAAGGAGCAGGCGGGGCTTGGCCATGACGGCGCGCGCGACGGCGAGCATCTGCTGCTCGCCCCCCGACAGCGCGGACGCGGCAGAGGAGATCCGTTCCCGCAGCTGGGGGAACAGTTCGAGCAGATAGTCGATGTCGGGGCCGATCTGCTTGCGGTCCTTGCGGAGGTACGCGCCGACGCGCAGGTTCTCCCGCACCGTGAGGTTTCCGAGCGTGCCGCGTCCCTCGGGGACGTGCGCGATCCCCAGCGCCGCGACCTTGTCGGGTCGCATGCCGCGGATGTCCTGGCCGTCGAACACGATCCGCCCGCCCGCCCGGACGGTGCCGCTGATGGCACGCAGCGTCGTGGTCTTGCCCGCGCCGTTGGCCCCGAGGATGCCGACCGCGCCGCCGTCCGGCACGCTCAGCGAGACGCCTTCGAGGACCTGGACCGGCCCGTAGTAGGCGGTGACGTTCTCCAGCTCAAGCAGCGTCATCCGTGGCCTCCTTGCCGATGTAGGCCTCGATGACCCGCGGGTCCGACTGCGCCTGGGCGGCCGTGCCCTCCATGAGGACGCGGCCGTGGTCGAGGACGACGACGCGGTCGGTGAGCGCCGCGATGAGCCCCATGTGGTGCTCGACGATCACGATCGTGATGTCCTCCTCCTCGCGCAGACGCTTGATCGAGTCGCTGAACTGCTCCACCTCGCCGTGGGAGAGCCCGGCGGCGGGCTCGTCCAGCAGCAGCAGACGGGGCCTCATCAGCAGGGCGCGACAGAGCTCGATCCCCTTGTGGAGCCCGTGCGAGAGCTCGTCGGCCGGGAGGTCGGCGGCCCATCCGAGGCCGTTGCGCTCCAGGAGGGCGCGGGCCTCCTCGCGGCGGTCCTTTTCGGCCCGACCCGTGTAGGGCAGCCGCAGGGACCAGCTGACGGGGCCGCCGGGCAGATGTGTGTGGGCGCCGAGAAGCACGTTCTCGAGCACGGTGGCGTGGAGCTGGAGGGCGGGATGCTGGAAAGTGCGCGCCAGGCCGTGTCTGGCGAGGCGGGAGGGGGCGTTGCCCAGCACCTCGGTCTCGTCGATCGTGATCGATCCGGAGTTCGGGTGGTAGTGGCCGCTGATGCAGTTGAAGAGCGAGGTCTTGCCCGCGCCGTTCGGGCCCACCAGGCCGAAGATCTGACCGGGCTCGACGGTGAAGCCGACATCCTGGAGCACCTTGACCCCGCCGAAGCGCAGGGTCACCTCATGCAGCGTGAGCCGAGCGGCCATCGCTCACCTTCCGTCGTCGCGTCGTTGCTGTCGACAGGGAGTCCCCGTCACTGGGACGGTACGGAGTCCCGTGGAAATTGTCAACGATATTGGTGTGAGATCCAAACGTAGTGTCCGAATCGTGATGCCCGAGATCGTCAAGACTCATCGAATCGTGCTCGTCGTCGGGGTGCGTCGCCGGTGCGATTCCGATGAACGGAATCAGATCGGCGGAAGGCGAACCGGCGGTGCCTACCATGACGCTGAACCCACGATCAGGAAGGTCGATGATGACATCTGAAGAATCCCTCGCCGAGGCGATCGCCCGCTCAGGGTCCGCTGTAGAGCTGCTGCGCAACCAGAATTGGCCGGCGTTCACGTTCCCCGTCGCGCCCGAGTTCACCAACTGGCGCGACGAGCAGCGGGCGTGGAACACCACCGTGGCGCTCATGGACCAGTCGCACCACATGACGCAGCTCTTCCTGGGCGGCGCCGACCTGCTGCCGCTGCTGGCGTCGATCTCGCCCAACACCTTCTCGACCTTCCGGCCGGGCGTCGCCAAGCAGCTCATCTGCGTCAATGCGGAGGGATACCTCATCGGCGACGGCATCCTCTTCTACAACGAGGACGCGCCCGAGGGACTCGTGCTCATCGGTCACCACCTGTTGATCGACTGGGTGCGCTTCAACGTCGAGAAGGCGCAGGCCGCGGGCAAGGACGTGCACCACCGCCTCGAGGCGAACTCCCACATGCGCCAGGGGCCGCCCACGTTCTACCGCTACGAGCTGCAGGGCCCCGAGGCGGACAAGGTGATGGAGAAGATCTTCGGGGGGCCCGCCCCCGAGATCAAGTTCTTCCACATCGGCGACGTCACGATCGCCGGTCGGGCCGTCAAGGCCCTCCGCCACGGCATGGCGGGCCAGCCGGGGTTCGAGTTCTACGGTCCCTGGGCCGATGCGGATGCCGTGCTCGCGGAGATCCTGACCGCGGGCGAGGAGTTCGGCATCCGGCGCGTCGGGGCCAAGGCATACTCCGCCACGCCGCTGGAGTCGGGGTGGGTGCCCACGCCGTTCCCCGCGATCTTCGGCGACGACTTCGCCGAGTACCGGGAGTGGCTGCCGGCCGCACGCGCCGGATCGGTCGCCGGTTCGCTGTACTCCGACGACATCCACGACTACTACATGACGCCCTACGACCTGGGGCTCGGTCGTTCCGTGCGCTTCGACCACGACTTCCACGGGCGCGAGGCCCTCGAGCGTCACGCGGCCGACCAGCGCCGCCGGAAGGTGACGCTGCTCTGGAACGCGGAGGACGTCGCGGCGGTCGTCCGGTCGCAGATGGAGCCCGGCGTGCCGGCGAAGTTCCTCGACTTCCCGAAGGCGCGCTACGGACTGTTCCAGATGGACGAGGTGCGCTACCACGACCGGCCGGCGGGCATCTCCACCGACGCGGGGTACATCGCCTACGACCAGCTCTACATGTCCCTCGCCACGGTCGACAACGACGTGGCGGACGGAGCCGAGGTCGAGGTCGTGTGGGGCGAGGACCCGATCTCGCGCAAGGACTCCGTCGACGCGTCGCACCGCCAGGTCCGGATCCGCGCGACGGTCGCACCGGCTCCGTACCACGAGTGGGCGCGCACCGTATATCGCGCCGACGACTGACTCGGGCGGCGTCGGCGCCCGTCCCCGGCAGGTAGCATGGCGCCGATGTCGAGGAGGACGCGGTGGCAAGAGGGTCGGCGGGCGAGAGCGTGCTGCACAAGCACCTGCGCATCCTCGACGCCTTCGATCCCTGGCATCCGACGCTGACCCTCTCGGAGATCGCGGATGCCGCGGGCCTCGCCCGCTCCAGCGCCCACCGTCTCGTCTCCGAGCTCGAGAGGGAGGGGCTGCTCGAGAGGCTGCCCGACCGGTCGTATCGCCTGGGTGTGCGGTTATGGGAGTTCGCCAGCCGCACACCCGGCGCGCTGGGCCTCCGGGAGATCGCGCGTCCGTGGCTCGGGGCGGTGCACGAACGTGCGCGGCAGCACGCGCAGCTGGGGATCCGCAGCGGCAGCGACGTGCTCTTCATCGAGAGGATGTCGGCCCGGGATGCCGTGCTCAACGCCACGCTCATCGGGGGACGCATCCCGCTGCACGCCTCCTCCAGCGGGCTCGTGCTGCTCGCGGATGCCGGCGAGGGCGTCGTCGACGAGCTGATCGCGCGCGGCCTTCGCCGGTACACCGACCAGACGATCACGTCCGGATCGCGCCTGCGAGCCGAGCTGCGGCGCGTGCGCGCCAGGGGGTACGCCGAGCTGGCGGGTCACATCCACGAGGAGTCGCGCGGCGTCGCCGTGCCCGTGCGGGGCCCCGACGGCTCCGTGTACGCCGCGATGGGCGTCGTCGTGCCCAACGACGGATCCTCGCCGCAGCCGATCGTCGAGCTGCTGCAGCGCGCGGCGGCCGGTGCGGCGCGTGAGCTCGCGCGCGCCTATCGTCCCGACGCAGATGAGGGCGCACGAGGTCTTCGCGCCCTCATGGGCGCCTCCACCAGGTCGCTCGAGTATCTGGAGCGCCTCGCGCGCGATCCGCACGATCCGGGGATGCGCGATGCGCGAGCGTCGGAGGGGATGCCGCGGTGACGACGAACGCCGCCCCCTCTTCCACGAGAGGCGGCGGCGTTCGTCGTCGCGCGGAGACTGGTCAGCCGGCGCGGTAGTTCTCTCGGGCGAACCGCGAGTAGGGGGCCGGCTCCACCGTGGCGCGGATCGCCACCTGGCGGTGGGGCTCCACCGAGGGCTTGGTGGTGTTCGGCTCCTCTCCCCATAGGACGACGACCTCGGTGCCGGGCGTGGCGTGCTCGGCCGCGATGCTCGCCAGCGAGACGAAGGCCTGCTCGCCGACGATGTATCCGGCATCGTGCGAGATGCCGACGTCCGTGCCGTCCAGGAGCACGCGATCCATCTGGTGCTGCCCGTACCGCGCCTTCGGGAAGTCGATGAACTTCGCGGGAGTCCCCTCCTCGTACAGGCTGCGCTGCGCCGCGGCGACGTCCTCGGGGTGCCATACCAGCGTCACCTTCACGCGCTGGGGTGCCGCCGCGTGGGCCTCGAGCGCCTCCCGTCCGATGAAGTCGTGGTCGAAGGCGACGCTGCGGCCATAGCCCAGGTCGTACGGTGTGAGGTAGTAGTCCTCGATGTCGGCGGCGTCCAGACTCCCGGCCAGCGAGCCCGTACGGGCCGCGGGAAGCCACTCCAGGTACTCCGCCGATCCCCGTCCCGTGAAGATGGCGGGGAGCGGAGAGGGGACCCACGCCGATTCGAGATTGGCGGACGAGTACGCGCGCGAGCCGACGAGCACGAGACCGAACTCCTCGCCCGCCTCGATCAGGGCGCTGCGCACCCGCTCGCCCTCCGCCCACGGGCCGAAGAGCTCGAATCCGGGCTGCCCGGCCATGCCGTGGCGGAGCGAGCGCACCGTCACTCCGGCGATCTCGAACGTGGCCATCCCGAAGAACCTCGTCTTCGGGACGGCGGCTCCCGTCACCTTCTCCATGAGGGCGAGGGCGTGCGGCCCCTGGATCTCGTAGCGGTAGAGCGTGGGATCGCCCTCGCGGACGAGGGAGTTGCCGTCGCGCTCGAAGGTGACGTTGTACTCGCCGCGCTCGCCGTGGTACTGCACCCAGTCGATCACCATGTGCCATCCGACCAGGTCGTAGACGTCCTCCTCGAGGTGGAAGAGGATGGCGTCTCCGATCAGGTATCCCTCGTGGTTGACGGCGATGAACTGCTTCGCGGCGTCGACGGGGAAGTCGGCGAAGCTGTTCACCCCGACGTCGCGCAGCAGCGACAGGGCGTCGGGCCCCGAGATGAACAGGTCGGTCATGTGGTGGGACTGGTCCAGCAGCGCGACCGAGTCGCGCCAGGCGCGCTGCTCGCTGCGCCAGTTACTGAACTCGGGCGTCACGGGGAAGACGGTGGGGCGCACCTGCGCGTGGCGCAGATGGGCGACCGGACCGCCGGCGCGGGCGATCGCGGCGGCGGCGGTCTCGGGGGCGGGGGTGTTCACGGGAACTCCTTCGTTCGGTCGGGTCTGGTTCCATGCTAAGTAGGCAGCCGCATATTCGCCCCGATCGTGAATAAGCGATACTTATCCGGTCCGAAGGATGCCTTAGGGGGCGAAGAACATGGACCTGAACCTCGTGCGCGTCTTCGTGGCGGTCGCGGAGACGCGCAGTCTCACGGCGGCGGCGGCCCGTCTCTACGTCACCCAGCCGGCGGTCAGCCAGGCGCTGGCGAAGCTGCGGCGCGACTTGGATGATCCGCTCTTCCAGCGCTCCGGCCGGGAGATGGTTCCCACGCCGCTCGCACTCTCGGTGTACCCGGGCTTTCGCGACGCGATCGCCGGGATCGATCGCACGGTCGATGCGGTGCACCGGTTCGACCCCGCCTCGTCGCAGCGACTGTTCCGGATCGCGCTGTCGGAACTGGGGGAGATCGGGTGGATCCCCGCGATACACCGCGCTGTCGCGGAGCGGGCGCCCGGCATGCGTCTCGAGGTCGTGCCGATGGATGTCGCGGAGCTGCCGGAATGGCTCGGCAGGGGCAGTGTCGATCTCGCCGTCACCCCGGCCCCGGTGCCGGGGGAGTTCGCCCAGACGGTGCTGAAGTCGCAGGCCTACGGGGTGGCGGTGTCCCAGCGGCACCCCCTCGCGCGGGGCGAGGTGGGCCTTGCCGACTACCTCGCCGCCGAGCACGTGAGGGTCGCGAGCGATTCGGGTGCGGCGAATGTCGACGCCGCTCTGCGACGCGTGGCCGCGCCTCCGCCGCCGCGGGTGTCCATCAACCACTTCGCGGCGCTCCCGCCGCTGCTCGCGGGGCGCTCGGGTCTCGTGGCCACGGTCCCCGACACGATCGCCGCGGGGTGGGCCGAGAGCTGGCGCCTGGTCGTCCGCCCGCTGCCGTTCGAGATGGCGCCCGTGGATGTGCGGCTCTACCGGCGTTCCACGACCCAGCACGCCGCCGCGCTGGACTGGTTGTTCGCCACGGTCGCCGGTGCCATCCGGGGGTCCTCCGGCCAGTTCGGCGTGATCCACGGCGACGCCGTCGCCGCGGGGTAGGCCCGCCGCAGCGCCGATACGAAGGGAGGGGGCGGATGCCGCGGCATCCACCCCCTCTCGTGTGCGGTTACAGCGTGCCGGTCGTGCGCCACCCGCCCTGGTACTCCTGGCGGGCCGTCTCGGCGTACGGCACGGGGCTGACCACGGCGCGGACGGCGATCTGCTCGTGCGGCTCGACCGTCGTCTTCTTCGATCCGCCGTCGGGCTCGCCCCACACCACGCGCACCTCGGCGCCGATCGGCACATCGCGGTCGACCGTGGCCAGCGACAGGCCGCGGTTCTCGTTGGCGGTGACGCCCGTGAACAGCGACAGGCCCACCGTGTTGCCGTCGGCGTCGATGACCGAGTCGTAGTTCGACGAGCCGTAGTTGGCGTTCGGGAGGTCGAAGAACTTGTACTCCTTGCCATCGCGCTTGAGGACGGTCGTGAGGATCTTGCTCAGGTCCTCGTCGTTCCACGCGAGGGTGACCTTCTTGCGCTGGGCCTCCGGGTCGACCTTCTCGAGCGCGTCGCGGCCGATGAAGTCGTGGTCGAACTTCACGAACGAGCCGTAGCCGAGCTCCCAGGGGCTGAGGTAGTAGTCCTCGATGTTGTCGGAGACGAACGAGCCGGCAAGGGCGTTGATCGCCTCGTAGCTGTCGGCCGGCAGCCACTCGCGGTAGGCGCGCTCGGCCTCGCTGGAGTAGATGGCGGGTAGCGGCGAGGGGATCCAGCCCGACTCGAGGGTGTTGGAGGAGTAGGCCCGCGAACCGCAGGGCTCGATGCCGAACTCGGCGCCGGCCTCGAGGATCGCGTCGCGCACGGCGCCGTGGTGCTCGTACGGACCCCACAGCTCGAGCCCGGGCGCGCCGGCCATGCCGTGGCGCAGCGTGCGCACCTCGTGGCCGCCGATCGTCATGTGGCCCATGTGGAAGAACCGCACCTTCTCCATGGGGCCGCCGTTGAGCTTCTCGATGATCGCCCAGGCGTTGGGGCCCTGGATCTGGAAGCGGTAGTACTCGCGGCTCACTGCCTTGCCGTACGGGCGCGACGGGGAGCGGTCGTCGTAGCGGAACTCGAGGTCGTAGCCCCCGGTCTCGGCGTGGAACTGCAGCCAGTTGGCGGCGGGTGCGCGGCCGACGTAGACGTAGTCGTCCTCTCCCTCGCGGAAGAGGATGCCGTCGCCGATCACGCCTCCGTTGCTCGCCGTCGGGACGTACTGCTTCGCCGTGTCGAGCGGGAAGTTCGCGACGGAGTTGATCGCGGTGTCGCTGATCAGCTTGATGGCGCCGGGGCCCGACATGAAGAAGTTGACCATGTGGTGGCTCTGGTCGTACAGCACCGCGGTGTTGCGCCAGGCCCTCTGCTCCCGGCGCCAGTTGCTGAACTCGGCGGGAACGACGGGGTAGATGTACGTGCCCAGCTGCGAGTCGCGGAGCATCTGGACGATGTTCCCCTTGTCATCCAGCAGCTCCTGAAGATTGCGTGCCATGAGGTGATCCTCGACTTCCTTGTCCGTGGGGGTCTGTCCGCGATCGTACGGAACGGATTTCACTATGTCCAGAGGTATATCCGGTAGCCAAGATTGTAGACAGAATCTTGACCATTCGGCTAGAGGTATGGTTCTCTGGCGGAAGCCGCTGGCCATTCGAGGGAGCCCCATGTCCGACAAGGTCGTCGTCACCGACATCGTCCGTGCCGACCGCGCGATCGTCGACGCCCTCGCCCCGCTCGGCTCCGCGACGGTCCACGAGGCGATGGGCCGCGTCGGGTACGCAGGCCCCGGCATCCGGCCGATCCAGCGGGATGCCGCGGTCGCCGGCACCGCCGTCACGGTGTCCGTCGCGCCGGGGGACAACCTCATGGTCCACGCCGCGATCGAGCAGGCGCGGGACGGCGATGTGATCGTGGTGGTGCCCGTGACCGACTCGCCCTACGGGTTCATCGGGGAGCTGATGGCGACGCAGATGCAGGTGCGCGGCGTGCGCGCCTACGTCACGAGCGGAGGCGTCCGCGACACCGCGGAACTGCGCTCGATGGGCTTCCCCGTGTGGACCGCCCACGTCAGCGCGGAAGGGACCGTGAAGGACACCGCGGGCGCGGTCAACGTCCCGGTCGTCCTCGGCGGAGCCGTCGTGCATCCCGGGGACATCGTCGTCGCCGACGACGATGGCGTCACGATCGTTCCCCGGCAGCGGGCCGCGCAGACCCTCGGGGCCGCCACGGCGCGGGCCGAACGCGAGGCCGCGGTGCGCACGCGGTACGCGGCGGGGGAGATCTCGATGGATGTGAATGCGCTGCGACCCGTGCTCGACACGCTCGGCGTCACCTACATCAGCCAGGCGGAGTTCGATGGCCGCTGACGCGAGCCGCGAGGGGATCCCCTGCATGCTCATGCGCGGCGGGACCTCCAAGGGCGCCTACTTCGTGTCATCCGACGTGCCCGCCGAGCGCGACGCACGCAACGACCTGATGATGCGCGTCATGGGCACGCCGGATCCGGCGCAGATCGACGGCGTGGGCGGGGCGCACCCCCTCACCTCGAAGGTCGCGATCGTCTCGACGTCGGAGCAGGACGGCGCCGACGTGGACTATCTCTTCCTCCAGGTGGGGGTCGACGAGCCCGTCGTCAGCGATTCGCAGACCTGCGGCAACCTGCTCGCCGGCGTCGGCCCCTTCGCGATCGAGCGCGGACTCGTGAGGGCCGAGGACCCGGTCACGACCGTCCGCATCCGCCTGCTCAACACCGACGACATCGCCTCCGCTCGGATATCCACCCCGGGGGGCGTCGTCGATTACGACGGCGATCTCGCGATCGACGGTGTGCCGGGGACGGCCGGCGCGATCGAGCTCTCGGTGACCCGGTCCGCACCCCTGTTCCCGACCGGCGCCGTGCGCGACGAGGTCGCCGGCCACCGCGTCTCCATCGTCGACAACGGGATGCCGACGGTGCTGATGGACGCCGCCGAGTTCGGCATCACGGGGTCGGAGTCGCCCGCCGAGCTCGAGGAGAACGCCGCGCTGCGCGCCGAGGTGGAGCGGGTGCGGATGGGCGCCGCGGCGCTCCTGGGCATCGCGGATGCCGCGGGGCAGACCGTGCCGAAGATGTTCCTCCTCTCGGCCCCGGCCGCGGGGGGCGCCATCCGCACGCGGGCCTTCATCCCCCACCGGGTGCACACCTCGATCGGGGTGCTCATGGCCGCGTCGGTGGCCGCCGGCATCCGCGTTCCCGGTGCGGTGGGGCACTCCCTGGCCGCGCTCGGCCCGGGGGACGAGACGCTCATCGAGCATCCCGGCGGCACCTTCGCCGCGCGCGTGATCGTGACGCAGGACGAAGACGGTGTCTGGCGCGGGTCGTCCGCGTCGGAGCGCACCGCACGAAAGCTCTTCGACGGGCGCGTCTTCCCGCGCCCGCGGAGGTGAACCCGCCGGATCCGAGGCATCCGGCACAGTCAAGGAGGACGGACACATGGCCGAATACGAGAACTTCGACATCGCCCACATGGGCGGCGTCGAGTTGTTCACCCCGAAGTTCGAGGAGAGCCTGCACTTCTTCCGCGACCTGTGCGCGATGCGCGAGGTCGCGCGGATCGGAGACTCCGCGTATCTGCGCTGCTGGGACGAGTACCAGCTCTATACGCTCAAGCTCACGGCGTCCGACACGAACGGCGTCGGACGCACCCTCTTCCGGGCGTCGAGCCAGGAGGCCCTCGAGCGTCGCGTCGCCGCGATCGAGGCCGCGGGTCTCGGGCACGGCTGGCGCGACCCTGAGGTCGGCGTCGGCCGCTCCTACGAGTTCGAGGACCCGGACGGCCACACGATGGCGGTGTACTACGACACCGAGCTCTACCGCGCGGACGACGAGGACCGCCCGGCGCTGAAGAACCAGGCCTCGGCGTTCCCCGGACGCGGCGTCAACGCGCGTCGCATGGACCACATCAACTACCTCGCCAGCGACGTCAACGCGGCGGGAGAGTTCTGGCGCGATGTCATGAAGGCGCGTGAGTCGGAGCGGGTTCGCCTCGACGACGGCCGCTACGGCGCGTGGTGGTTCCGCTTCAACCAGAAGTCCTACGACGTGGTCTACTCCGACGACTGGTCGAAGCAGCGCGGGCGCTTCCACCACTTCGCCCTCGCCCCCGACACGCGCGAGGACATCCTCAAGGCGGCCGACATCTTCCTCGAGAACAAGGTCTACATCGAGTACGGCCCCTACAAGCACGCGATCAACCAGACGTTCTTCCTCTACGTGTGGGAGCCCGGTGGCAACCGGATCGAGTTCGCCAACGCGGGCGCCCGCCTCATCCTCGATCCCGACTGGCCGGTCGTGGAGTGGACGCAGGCCGAGCGCGCCAAGGGTCAGGCCTGGGGCATGAAGACGATCCCCACGTTCCACACGCACGGCACTCCGTACGTGGAGAATCAGGAGGAGATCGACCGCAAAGCCCTCGAGGGCCGCTGAGGAAGGAACGAAGATGAAGACGCTGGCAGCCGTCGCCCGCGACGCGGGCGCCCCCCTCGTCATCGAGGAGCTGGATCTCGACGAGCTGCGCCCCACGGAGGTGCGGGTGCGCATGGTCGCGACCGGCGTGTGCCACACCGACGCCGTCGTCCGCGACCAGATCTACCCGACGCCGCTGCCCGCCGTTCTCGGCCACGAGGGAGCGGGGATCGTGGAGGCCGTCGGCGGCGCGGTGAGGTCGGTGGCCCCCGGCGATCACGTCGTCCTCTCCGTGAACACGTGCGGCCGGTGCCGGCACTGCCTCGAGGGAGCGAGCACCTACTGCGAGTCGCTCTACGCCCTGAACTTCGGCGGGACCCGCATCGACGGCTCCACGGCGCTCACGGATGCCGGGGGTTCGGCGGTCTCGTCGCACTTCTTCGGGCAATCCTCTTTCGCGACATACGCGAACGCGGACGAGCGCGCCGTGGTGAAGGTGCCCGACGATGTGCCGCTCGAGCTCATGGGGCCGCTCGGCTGCGGCATCCAGACCGGAGCCGGAGCGGTGATGAACTCGCTGCGCCCGGCGGCGGGCACGACCTTCGCCGTGTTCGGGGCGGGTGCCGTGGGTCTGTCGGCCCTGCTCGCCGCCGTGGCGGTCGGGTGCGGACGGATCATCGCGGTGGACGTCAACCCCGACCGTCTCGCGCTCGCGCTCGAGCTCGGGGCGACCGACACGGTCGATGCGCGTGAGGGCGACGTCGCGGCGCGGGTGAAGGAGCTGACCGGCGACGGAGTGGACTTCGCGCTCGAGACCTCGGGGCGCAGCGATGTGCTGCGCCAGGCGGTGGACTCTCTCGGCGTCCGCGGAACGGTCGGCGTCGTCGGCGCTCAGGCGCCCGGCACCGAGACGGCCGTCGAGACCGGCCTGTCCATGACCCGGGGCTGGTCGCTGAAGATGATCATCGAGGGCGATTCGATCCCGCAGGTCTTCATCCCTCGACTGATCGAGCTGTGGCGGCAGGGTCGCTTCCCCTTCGACCGCCTCGTGGAGAACTTCGACTTCCACGACATCAACGACGCCTTCTCCGCCTCGGAGAACGGCGAGGTCGTCAAGCCGGTGGTGGTCTTCGCCTGATGCCTCCACCGGCTGCTCGCGCGCTCCACCGTTCCGTCTGAGCGGTCGCGACGCGTGGCGTCCTCGCCTCGGGAGAGGACGTCTGCCGAGGCGAGGGGGCTTTCCCGCGAAGGCCCCCTCGCCTCGGCAATGCTCCTCTGCCCGGGAGAGGGGCGTGCGCTACCGCGCCGGCAACCAGCCCTCGATGCGGGGGTAGACCCGGCGGGCGTTGCCCTCGAAGACGGCGTCGCGGGCCGCGGCATCCAGTGCGGACGCCTCGATGTAGGCCTTCGTGTCGTCCCAGTGCCGACCGGTGTCGGGGTCGGTGCCTCGCACGGCGCCGATCATCTCGGAGCCGAACAGCACCTGGGACGTCGGTACGACCTCGAGGAGGAGGTCGATTCCGGGCTGGTGGTACACGCAGGTGTCGAACCAGATCTGCGACATGGTGGCCTCGAAGTCCCACCCCTGGTCGCGGGCCATGCCGCGGAATCGACCCCAGTGGTACGGAACGGCGCCCCCGCCGTGGGGGATCACGAGGCGCAGGCCGGGATGCCGGGAGAGGAACCCCGAGCTGAGGGCCTGCATGAAGGCGGTCGTGTCGGCCGCGAGATAGTAGGCGCCGGTGGTGTGGACGGTCGGGTTGTCCGATGCGCTCACGTGCACCATGCCGGGCACGTCGAGCTCCTCCATCGCCTCCCAGAGCGGCGTCCAGTACGCATCCGACAGGGCGGGGCCGTCCCATCGCCCCCGCTCGGGTCGGGGTTGACGTTGCAGCCGATGAAGCCGAGCTCCTCGACGCAGCGCCGCAGCTCGGCGACCGCGCCCTCGATCGGAGCGCCCGGGCTCTGCGGCAGCTGCGCGACGGGGGCGAAGCTGCCCGGGAAGAGCGTGCAGACGCGGTGGATGAGGTCGTTCTGCCTCCTGGTCCATTCCCGCGACGTGCGCTCGTCGCCCACGTGGTGGGCCATCCAGCTGGCGCGAGGGGAGAAGATCGTGAGATCGGTGCCGCGCTCCCGCTGCTGGGCGAGCTGGGCGCCGCCGACGGCATCCCGGATCTCGTCGTCGGTCACCTCGTACTCGCGCGCGGCGACGGCATCGAGCTCGTCGGCGGTGGATGCCGCCAGCTGCGCCTCCCGCCATGCGGCGACCCCCGGCGGGGTCGTGGTGAAGTGGCCGTGGCAGTCGATGATCACGTGCTGTCTCCGAGTCTCTACGTCGAGGAATTGTAGCCAATTATGGCGACATCAGGAGAGGGCGTCCAGCCCGGAGGCGATGTCCGGGATGCGGACTAGGGTGGTGCGGTGCCAGAAGCCGTCATCTCCGCCGTCGATCTGCGCAAGTCGTACCGCGTGAAGGGCAAGCCCGATCTCGTCGCCGTCGACGGGCTCTCCTTCGAGGTCGCGCCGGGGGAATCGTTCGGCCTGCTGGGGCCGAACGGGGCGGGCAAGTCGACGACCATGAAGATGGTGGGCGCGGTCTCGACGCGATCGAGCGGGCAGCTGCAGATCCTCGGCCTCGACCCCGACCGCCACGGCCCCGACATCCGTTCGCGGCTGGGGGTCGTGCCCCAGCAGGACAATCTGGACGCCGAGCTCAACGCCCGCGAGAACCTCTTCATCTACGGTCGCTACTTCGGTCTGCCCGCGCGGGTGTGCCATCGGAAGGCCGACGAGCTGCTGGCGTTCGCCCAGCTGGAGGAGAAGGCGCGCAGCAAGGTCGACCAGCTCTCCGGCGGCATGAAGCGCCGGCTGACGATAGCCCGCGCTCTGGTGAACGACCCGCGCATCCTGCTGCTGGACGAGCCGACCACCGGCCTCGACCCCCAGGCGCGCCACGTGCTGTGGGACCGCCTGTTCCGCCTGAAGGAGCAGGGCACGACTCTCGTGCTGACGACCCACTACATGGACGAGGCCGAGCAGCTCTGCGACCGCCTCATCGTCGTGGACGAGGGCAGGATCATGGCGGAGGGCAGCCCGAGCGAGCTGATCCGCCGGCACTCCACGCGCGAGGTGCTCGAGGTGAGGTTCGGGTCGGAACGCAACCAGCAGGTCGCACCGAGGCTCGAGGGGGCGGGGGAGCGGGTGGAGGTCCTCCCCGACCGCATCCTCGTCTACACCCACGACGGCGAACGGGCCCTCGAGCGCATCACGGCAGAGGGCCTGACGCCGGTGACCTCGCTCGTGCGGCGCTCGAGCCTGGAAGACGTCTTCCTCCGGCTCACGGGAAGGTCGCTGATCGAGTGAGCGGCATCGACCACGCCGGTCACGATCCCCGGACCGGCCCCGCGCCGGGGGGTGTGCGTCCGCAGCCCTCCCTCGACGAGCTGCGGTCCGAGGCCCTCGCCGCGGGTCGCCGGCCGCGGCGGTTCGGCTCCTGGTACGTCACGGAGCACATGGTGCGGGCGATGCGCGCCTACGGGTGGACGATCATCGTCGGGGCGCTCGGGCAGCCGATCCTCTACCTCTTGGGGCTCGCCGTGGGGCTCGCCGCACTGATCGACGCGCCGATCGTCGACGGCGGGAGGGATGTGTCGTACCTCGTCTTCGTCGCGCCGGCGCTGCTGATGACGGCCACCATCTCGGTCGCGAGCGAGGAGTTCACCTATCCCGTCATGGCGGGCTTCAAGTGGCGCCGGTACTTCTTCGGGTTCAGCGCCTCGGCGCTCTCCAGCGGACAGATCGCCACCGGCGTGGTGTTCGGTGCGATGGCGCGGATGATCGTGACCGCCGTGGCGTACTACGCGTTCCTGTGGCTCTTCGGCGCGGTGCCAGACCCCGCGACGGGCTGGATCGGCATCGGTATCGCGCTCCTGGCGGGCGCCGCGTTCGGGTTGCCGCTCATGGCCTACGCCGGCTCGATCGAGGACGACAGGGGACAGTTCGCGCTCGTGCAGCGGTTCGTGTTCATGCCCATGTTCCTCTTCTCGGGCACGTTCTATCCGCTCGACACCCTCCCCGTCTGGCTGCAGTGGATCGGGTGGATCTCACCGCTGTGGCACGCCTCCGAGCTCGGCCGGCTCGTGACCTACGGCTCCCCGCAGAGCGCCGAGCAGACTATGGTCCACGTCGTCTACCTGGCGCTGCTGGCGGCGGGCGGCTACGTCGCCGCGCGGCGCGTCTTCACGCGGAGGCTCGCGAAATGAGCGCGACGACGGCGGTTCCCGCCGCAGCGCGACGCGGCGGGGTGCGCGCGCTCTGGGCGGGCAACCCGGGTGCCGTCGTGCAGCGGGGACTCATCGCGGCGCGCTCCTCGAGCTGGATCGTCGTGCTCTCCGGGTTCTTCGAGCCCGTGTTCTACCTCGCCTCGATGGGCATCGGGCTCGGCGCCCTCATCGGCGACGTCGAGACCTCCAGCGGGGTCGTGGTCTCGTACGCGGCGTTCATCGCGCCCGCGCTGCTGGCGGTGTCGGCGATGAACGGCGCCGTCTACGACTCCACCTGGAACGTCTTCTTCAAGCTCAACTACGGACGGCTCTACGAGGGGATGCTCGCGACGTCGCTCGGGCCGTTCGATGTCGCGCTGGGCGAGATCCTCTACGCGCTGCTGCGCGGGCTCGTCTATGCGAGCGGGTTCCTCGTGATCATGCAGTTCGCGGGCCTCAATCTGTCGTGGACGGCCCTGCTGGCACTGCCGGCCGTCATGCTGATCGCCTTCGGCTTCGCGAGTCTCGGCATGGCAGTCACGAGCTACATGAAGGCGTTCCAGCACATGGACTGGATCCAGTTCGTGATGCTGCCGATGTTCCTGTTCTCGGCGACGTTCTACCCGATCACGGTCTACCCGGAGTGGGTGCAGGCGATCGTGCAGGCGCTGCCGCTCTGGCACGGTGTCGAGCTCGTGCGTGGTCTCACGACGGGCGCGCTGCACCCCGGGATGCTGTGGCACGTCCTCTACTACGCCCTGATGATCGCGCTGGGCCTGCTCATGACCACGCGCCGGCTGCGCGCGCTGTTCCTGGACTGAGGCATCCGCTCAGCGCCAGAGCACGGCGATCGCCGCGTTGGCGAACGTCAGGATGCCGATGCCCCAGAACATCGCCGAGGGCGCCGCGCCGGAGCGGCGCTGGCGCGCCTGCCCGATGCCGAGCAGCGCGCCGATGACGAGCAGGATGACGAGCTTCGTGGCGATCTTGGCGTAGTCGAGCTCGTACGAGATCCCCCACGGCGCGGCCAGCGCGAGCCCGGCGACCGCGGCGACGGTGAAGCCGACGTGCTGGAGTCGCGTTATCTGCCGGCGGCCGCCCCATGCCTGGGCGGCCCACGCGCCGAAGAGGAGCGCGAATCCGGTGAGGTGGACCAGGACGACGAGGTGGCGCAGAATCTCCATGCTCGTCACGGTAGAGGCTCGTGCACCGTGAGCACCAGCAAGGACGCCCTCAGCAGCGGGGTCATGACGCCTGGGGGGCGGTCGTCCCGATGTTGGAGTCGTAGTCGATGTCCTTCGTCTCGGGCGAGAGCCAGAGCGCGACGAAGGTCAGCACGGCCATGACCGAGAGGTACACCCCGACGAGCCACGGGCTGCCGCCCGCCGCGGCCCACAGGGCCACCGCCACGATGGGGGCGAGCGCGGCGCCGAGGATCGAGGACACGTTGTAGGAGATCGCCGATCCCGAGTAGCGCACGTTCGTCGGGAACAGCTCGGGCAGCACGGCCCCCATCGGTCCGAACGTGGCGCCCATGAGCATGAAGCCGAGCACGAGGAAGGCCTGCACGAGAGCGCCGGTGAACTTGGGGTCGGCCTGCGGCATCAGGAAGATGTTGAACAGCAGGCCGAAGACGAAGATGCCCCCGGTGATCCACATCAGCAGGCGGCGGCGGCCCAGGGAATCGGCGAGAGGCCCGGAGAGCGTCGTGAAGATCCCGAAGAACACGACGCCCACGATCTGCATGATCACGAAGTCGGTGTAACCGAACCCGAGACCGGGTACGTAGGTCGCGGCGTCGAACGCGGTCCCCGCGGCATCCGCCGCCGCCTGAGCGGCGTCGGTGGTCGCCTTCGTGCCGTAGGAGAGGGTGAAGCTCGTCATGAGGTAGAAGAGCACGTAGGTCGCGAGCATGATGAACGTGCCGAGGATGAGCTGGCGCCAGTGCCGCCGCACGACCTCGCCGAGCGGGAACCTGCGGATCGTCCCCGCCGTCGACGCCGAGGTGAACGTCGTCGACTCGACGAGCTTCAGGCGCACCCAGAGGCCGACGATGACCATGACGGCCGAGAAGAGGAACGGCACGCGCCAGCCCCACGCGAGGAACTCCTCGGAGCGCTGGGCGCCGCCGTCGGGGTGGGGCAGGGCGAAGTAGATCGCGAGGAACACGGAGTTGGCGATGATGAACCCGATGGGGGCGCCCAGCTGCGGGAAGGTGCCGTACCACGCGCGCTTGCCGCGCGGCGCGTTCTCCGTCGCCACGAGGGCCGCACCGGACCACTCGCCGCCGAGCGCGAAGCCCTGTGCGAGGCGCAGCACGAGCAGCAGCAGGGCCGCCCACCAGCCGATGTCGTCGAAGGTCGGCAGGCAGCCGATGAGGAAGGTCGCGATCCCCATGGTCAGCAGTGACGCCACGAGCGTGGCCTTGCGGCCGAATCGGTCGCCGAAGTGCCCGAAGATGACCGCCCCGACGGGGCGCGCGACCATCGCCGCGCCGAAGACCGCGAACGATGAGAGCAGCGCGGTCGTGTCGTTGCCGGTCGGGAAGAACAGGATCGGGAAGACGAGCACGGCCGCGGTGGCGTAGACGTAGAAGTCGTAGAACTCGATCGTCGTGCCCACGAGGCTCGCCGTGATGACGCGCGAGCGGGGGTTGGCGGGTGCGGGCGCCGGGGCGGGGGCGGAGGTGGCTGAAGCGGTCATGCGGGAGAACCTGTCGGAGAGCGCGGCGACGCCGAAGTGGCGGCTGGGGTCGGTGGGAGCGCTCGGCGCAGGGTGACGCGCCGGGGCGCGTCGGTGGGCACCGTGTGCGCCGGCGGGGTTCGCCGGCACACGAAGGACGATCCTACGCCGCCGCGCGCCCGATCGCGCGCTGCGGCGCCTCAGCCCCGCAGGGCGCGCAGCGCGAGGGCGGTGCGGATCGCGGCATCCGCGGCCTCGGCGCCCTTGTCCTCCTTCGAGCCGGGCAGGCCCGCCCGATCGATGCCCTGCTGCTCGTCGTCGAGGGTCAGCACCCCGAAGCCCACGGGCTTGCCGGTGTCGATCGCCACGCGGGTGAGGCCGTCCGTGGCGGCGGACGAGACGTACTCGAAGTGCGGCGTGCCGCCCCGGATGATGACACCGAGCGCTACGACGGCGTCGGCGCCGGCCTCGAGCGCGGCCTTGCAGACGACGGGCAGTTCGAAGGACCCCGGCACGCGCACCACCTGGTGGGCCGCCCCGGCGGCGTCGAGCGCCCGCGTCGCGCCCGCGATGAGACCGTCGGTGATGACGTCGTGCCATTCGCCGGCGACGACGACGACCCTCAGGCCCGCGGCATCCGTGCCCGCGCGCTCGGGGGCCCCCTTGCCGCTCACTGGTCGCTTCCCGTCTTCATCTCGGCGAACGCCTCGGCCAGGTCGTCTTCGTCGATCACGTGTCCCATGCGGTCTCGCTTCGTCTCCAGGTATTGATGATTGTTGGGTCCCACCCCGACGAGCAGCGGAACCTGCTCGACGATCTCGAGCCCCAGCTCGCGCAGCTGCGACACCTTGTCGGGGTTGTTGGTGAGCAGGCGCACGCGCTCGACGCCGAGGTCGGCGAGGATGCCGGCGGCGGCGGCGTAGTCACGCGCGTCGGCGGGCAGGCCGAGGGCCAGGTTGGCGTCCACCGTGTCGAGGCCGCGCTCCTGCAGGCCGTAGGCCCGCAGCTTGTTGATGAGCCCGATGCCGCGGCCCTCGTGCCCGCGCATATAGACGACGACGCCTCCGTCGCGCGAGATCGCCTCCAGCGCGGCATCCAGCTGCGGTCCGCACTCGCACTTGAGCGAGCCGAAGGCCTCGCCCGTGAGGCACTCGGAGTGCACGCGGACGAGGGGGGCGCCCTCCAGGTCGCCCGCCACCACGGCGAGGTGGTCGGTGCCGGTGGTGCGGTCCTTGTAGGCGAGGAAGCGGAAGACGCCGTGCTCGGTGGGCACGCGGGACTCGGCCCGCAGGCTCACCCGCCGCCGGTGCACGCCGCCCGCGGCCTCCGCGCGGGGTTCGTGCTCCTCGAGATAGGCGATCAGCTGTTCGATCGTGATGACCGGAACCCCGTCGCGCTCGCCGAGCTCGATCAGCCCGGGCAGGCGCATCATGCTGCCGTCCTCCGCGACGACCTCGGCGATGGCGCCGACGGGGGACAGGCCCGCCAGCCGCATGAGCTCGACGGCGGCCTCGGTGTGGCCGCTGCGCTCCCGCACCCCGCCGTCGACGGCGCGCAGGGGAAGGATGTGGCCGGGGCGGATGACGCTCGTGGGCGTGGACCGGGGGTTCGCGAGCACGTTGAGCGTGTGCGCACGGTCGGAGGCGCTGATGCCCGTCGTGACGCCGTCCGCGGCATCCACGCTGACGGTGTAGGCCGTGCCGCGTGCGTCCTCGTTGCGTTCGACCATCGGGGGGAGGTCGAGCCGGTCGGCGAACTCCGCCGGCATCGGCGCGCAGACGAATCCCGACGACCACCGCACCGTCCACGCCACCCACTCGGGGGTGGCGAGCTCGGCGGAGAGGATGACGTCGCCCTCGTTCTCGCGATTCTCGTCGTCGGCGACGAGCACGGGACGACCCGCGCGGAGCGCGTCGAGGGCCTCGTCGATCGTGGACAGGCTCATCTCGAGCCTCCTTCCGTGGCGTCGCCGGCGAAGGCGAGCATCCGCTGGACGTGACGCGCGAGGATGTCGGTCTCCAGGTTGACCGGATCGCCCGGCGAGCGCCCGCCGAGGGTCGTGGCCTCGAGCGTCTCGGGGATGAGGGACACCTCGAACCACGGCGCGGTCTCGGCGGCGTCGCTCACGGCGCTGACGGTGAGGGACACTCCGTCGACCGCGATGGAGCCCTTGTCGACGACGAGCGGCGCCAGGTGCGGGGGCATCGCGACCCGGACCACCTGCCAGCGGTCGCCCGGCCGCACGTCGGCGACGACGCCGGTGCCGTCGATGTGCCCCTGCACGACGTGCCCGCCCAGCCGCGCGCCCACGGGCATCGCCCGCTCGATGTTCACCGGTGCGCCCGCCGTCAGGGCGCCGAGCGTCGACATGTCGAGCGTCTGCTGCATCACGTCCGCTGTGAACGTCTGCGCATCCTGGGCGACGACGGTGAGGCAGACGCCGCTGACCGCGATCGAGTCGCCGTGCCGCGCGTCCGCCACCGCGAGAGGGGCCCGCAGCGTGAGCCGCACGCCGTCCCCCGACGGCTCCAGGCGGGTCACCTCGCCGATCTCCTCGATGATTCCGGTGAACATGTCAGCGTCCTCCTTGGGGCGACGGGTCGGATGCTGGGGCATCCGCGGGAACGGCGGTGAAGAGCACGTCCGCACCGAGCGGGCGGACATCGGTGAAGGCGAAGCGGCGGGCCGCGGCGATGGAGCCGACGCCGACGTCGTCGAGGGCCACGCGCGGGCCGCCGAGCAGGATCGGCGAGACGTACACCAGCAGCTCGTCGGCGAGCCCCGCGCGCACGAACGACGCGGCGAGGGTGGGGCCGCCCTCGACGAAGACCCGCTGGATGCCGCGGCGGCGCAGCTGGGAGAGGGCGTCGGCCAGGTCGGTGCCGTCGAGGTGCAGCAGCTCCCGCGGGTGACGCCGCACCGCGGCATCCGCGGGCACGCCGCGGCGCCCGAGCACGACCGGCAGCGGCTGGGTCGGCAGGAGGGAGCCGTCCTCGGCGCGAGCGGTGAGGGCGGGGTCGTCGGCGAGGATCGTGCCGATGCCCGCGACGATGGCGTCCGCGTCGGCCCGGCGGCGGTGCACGTCGCGCCGGGCGTCGGGCCCCGTGATCCACCGGCTGGAGCCGTCGGCGGCGGCGGCGCGGCCGTCGAGGCTCTGCGCCCATTTGATGCTGACGTGCGGCCTGCCCCGGCGCGCGGCGTCCAGCCAGCCGGCGATCATGGTGCGGATCTCGTCGGCGCGCACGCCGGGCTCGACCTCGATGCCGTGGGCGCGCAGGCGCTCGGCGCCGCCGCCCGACACCTCGGCGGGGTCTTCGACGGCGTACACGACGCGGGCGACGCCGGCCTCGATCAGGGCGAGCGCGCAGGGACCCGTGCGCCCGGTGTGGTTGCACGGCTCGAGGGTGACGACCATCGTCGCGCCGCGGGCGGCGCCCGGGGCGAGCCGGGAGAGCGCGTCGACCTCGGCGTGGGGGGTGCCGGCGCCGCGGTGCCATCCCTCGGCGAGCACGTCTCCCGTGGGCGAGAGGACGATCGCACCCACCTGCGGATTGATGCCGCGCGGCCCGAGGAGCGCGAGATCGCGGGCGCGGCCCATGGCCTGCCATTCCCTGTCGCTGACGGTCACTTCCGGTCCTTACTTGGCTCCGGGGACCGTCGACGGTGCGCGACGTGGAGGTGTCACGCGTCGACGCGACACCTCCGTGCTGCCTCCCATCCGGACTCGTACGGCAGGTGCCGTACATCACCGTCGGTTCCGGAATTACACCGGATCGACCTCGGCTCCCGTCGGAACGGGTGCCTCGGCTCGCGGACTCTCACCGCCGGTTCGGATTCTCACCGACCCCGGAGCACGTTGATGCTCTGGAGTCTAGCAACGCGGGCGGGACGCCTTTGCATTCCCGCCCCGCCGCGTCACTTCAGCAGGCGGGAGAGCCGGCGATCGGCGAGCTTCTTGCCGCCGGTCTGACACGTGGGGCAGTACTCGAGCGAGTTGTCTGCGAAGAAAACGGACTGCACCTCGGTGCCGCACACGGGGCACGGCTGCCCGCGTCGCGCATGCACCTGCATCCCGCGCCGCTTGGCGTCCTTGAGGTCGGCCGGCGGACGTCCGGTGGCGGTCGCGACGGCCTCGCGGAGGGTCTGCTGCGTCGCCCCGTAGAGCCGGTCGACCTCGCCGTCGTCGAGATTCGCGGCGAGGGCGTACGGCGACATCCGGGCGGCGTGCAGGATCTCGTCGGAGTAGGCGTTGCCGATCCCCGCGACGATCGACTGATCGCGCAGCACTCCCTTGATCTGCGTGCGCCGGCCGGAGAGGAGGGCGGCGAAGACATCGCGTGTGAAGGCGGGGTCGAGGGGATCGGGCCCCAGGCGGGCGATGCCCGGAACGTCCCCCAGCGAGCGGACGACGGAGATCGCGAGCGACTTCTTCGTGCCCGCCTCGGTCAGATCGAACCCCGACCCGTCCGAGAGGACGACGCGGGCGGCGAGCGGCGACTTGCCCGGGCGTACCGGGGTCGCGGGCGCGCTGTCGTGCCAGCGCAGCCAGCCCGCCTTGGCGAGGTGGAAGACGAGGTGCAGGGCGTCATCGCCCAGGCCGCGGCATCCGATCGCGATGAACTTGCCGGCTCGGGTGACGCCGGAGATCTCCGCGCCCTCCAGCGCCCGGATCGGGGGATCGAACGTCTTCAGCGCGGCGAACTGCAGCACCGTCGCGGTCGTGACGCGCAGGCCGACGACGCGCTCGCGGAGGAAGTCCACGAGGCCCTGCACTTCCGGCATCTCGGGCATGCATCCATGGTGGCACGGGGTACCGACCCAGGGGTCGACGGGGCGGTCTGCCGACAACGCTCCGGTGACAGTGCGCGCCGCCGCCTGCCCGGGGCCGGTTCCGCCCGCTCGGCGGCGATCCTTCCGGAATGTTGTCCGGTTCGACGCGTCGCGGGCTCGGTGCGGAGGGGCGGGTGTCCGAGTGGCGAGCCTCAGCGCCGGCGCAGCAGGCCCATGCGGTCGTAGACCGTGCCGAGCGTCTCCATCGCCACGGTCTCGGCGCGCCCGGCGTTGGCGGCCAGCACGCGGTCGAGCTCCGCGGGGTCGTCGAGCAGCTCGAGGGCGCGGTTGCGAACGGGCTCGAACTCCGAGACGACGACGTCGGCCAGGCCCTTCTTGAAGTCTCCGTAGCCCCGGCCGGCGTATTCGTCCTCGATCGAGGGGATCTGCCGACCGGTGAGGGCGGCGTAGATGACGAGCAGGTTCGACACGCCGGGCTTGTTCTCGCGGTCGTACCGCACGCTGCCCTCGCTGTCGGTGACGGCGCGCATGACCTTCTTGGCGCTCTTGGACGGCTCGTCGAGCAGCCACAGCACGCCCGCGTCGGTCTCCGCCGATTTCGACATCTTCGCCACGGGGTTCTGCAGGTCGTAGATGCGCGCCGACTCCTGCTGGATCATCGGCATCGGCACCCGGAACGTCTCGCCGTAGCGCGCGTTGAAGCGCTCCGCGATGTCTCGCGTCAGCTCGATGTGCTGCTTCTGGTCGTCACCGACGGGGACCACGGCGGTCTGGTAGAGCAGGATGTCGGCGGCCATCAGCACGGGGTAGGTGAACAGGCCCACGGATGTCGCGTCCTGGCCGTAGCGCGACGACTTGTCCTTGAACTGGGTCATGCGGCCGGCCTCGCCGAAGCCCGTCAGCGTGCCGAGGATCCACGCCAGCTCGGCGTGCGCGGGCACGTGCGACTGCACGTAGAGCGTGGACTTCGCGGGCTCGATCCCGGCGGCGATGTACTGCGCCGCCGTGCGGCGGGTCTTCTCCCGCAGCTCGGAGGGGTCGTTGGGCTGCGTCAGCGCGTGCAGGTCGACGACCGAGAAGTACGCGTCGTACGACTCCTGCAGATCGCGCCACTGCATGAGCGCTCCGATGTAGTTGCCGATCTGCAGGGAGTCGGCGGAGGGCTGCATTCCGGAGTACAGGCGCGCTTTGCTCACCCGATCGATCATAGGCGTCCGGCCCTGCGCCGCCCGCGCCCCGCCGCCGTGCGGTGCCCCGTCGCGCGGGGGTCAGCCGCCGATCCGATAGTCGGCCACGACCGGCGCGTGGTCGCTCCACCGGGTGTCCCACGACGGCGCCCGGACCACGCGGTAGTCCTCCACGCGGCTCGCCAGCTCGGGGGTGGCCAGGTGGTAGTCGATGCGCCAGCCGGTGTCGTTGTCGAACGCCTTGCCGCGGTTGGACCACCACGTGTACGGGCCGTCGACGTCGCCGTGGAATCGGCGCCCCACGTCGACCCACCCGAGCCCCGGTCCCGACGTCCCGTCGACGCAGCTGACGATCTCCCCCTCCGCGCCGAGGAAACGGTCGAAGTACGCGCGCTCCCGCGGGAGGAAGCCCGCCTTCTTGACGTTGCCCCGCCAGTTGCGGATGTCGAGCTCGCGGTGGCCGACGTTGAGGTCGCCCGTGATGAGCGAGAGCGGTGCCGATTCGCGCAGCTGCGGCATCCGCTCCTCCATGGCGTCGAGGAAGGCCCACTTCTGCTCCTGGCGCGGCGTGCCGGCCTCGCCCGTGTGCACATAGGCGCTCACGATCGTGAGGGACTCGCCCCCGAGCTCGATGTCGGCTTCGATCCAGCGGCCGGCGGTGTCGAGGCTCTCGTCGGCGAACTCCGTGCGCACCCGCGCGACGGGCTCGCGGGTCGCCACGGCGACGCCGGCGCGCCCCTTGGCGAGAGCCTCGTCGCCGACGAGGTGCCATCCGGGCAGGGATGCCGCGAGGTGGTCGGCCGACGCGCGCACCTCCTGCAGCGTCATGACCTCGACCCCGGCGTCGTCGAGCCAGGCGAGCATGCCCTTGCGGGTCGCGGCCCGGATTCCGTTGACGTTGACGGAGGCGATGCGGACGGTGCGGGGCATGATTCCACCCTATGCGCGGCCGGCGACACCCCCTCAGAAGTCGAAGACGCCGCCCGTGCGCACGGGCGGGGGCGGCGTCTCCCGGATGCGCGCGAGTTCCTCCTCCGCCCGGCCCTCCCGCCTCGCGGCGGCCCACGACCGGTACCAGGGCGCGGCGTCGCGGGCGGCGCGCGCCTCGCGCAGCCGCACCTCGGCGGCCAGCAGCAGGGCGTCGTACTCGGCGCGGGCGCGCTCTTCCGCGGTCTGCTCGGCGATCTCGAGGTCGCGGTCGGATGCCGCGACGGCGATCCACGCGCCGGCCACGAGGATGACGATGCTGTTCAGGCGGAACCACAGCAGGAACCCGATGAGCACGGCGAAGGTCGCCAGCAGGGGGTTGGAGGGGGTGTAGCTCAGCAGCAGGCCGGCGCCCACCTGCAGGACGACGATCGCCCCGCCGCCCAGGAGCGACCCGGGCCAGATGCGCGCCCACGGCAGGGCCGCGCCCGTGAGGAAGCGGAACATCGCCGCCAGCGCGGCGCCGTTGATCGCGAAGGACACCAGCAGCGAGGCGATGCGCGCGAGCACGTTCGACAGCGCGCTGAGGTCTTCGAGGCCGAAGAGCGCGAACAGCAGTCCGAGCGCCCACGTCGCGATGCTTCCGATGACCGCACCGACCAGCAGGGCGACACCGAAGACCACGGCGGCGAGCAGGTCCCGCGCCTTCAGGAGCACATAGGACCGGGTGTCGAACGGGAGACCGAAGATGTCGCGCACGGCCCGCCGGGCGAAGGTGATGAAGCCGATCGCGGTCCACACGACGATGACGAGTGCGATCGCGCCGGTGATGCCGAGGGTGCTGGCGCTGTTCGTCGCGACGGCCTCGACCTGCTCGGGCGTGACGAGACCCTGCTCGCTGATGAGGTTCGGGATGTAGTCGTTGATGACCGAGATCAGGCCCTCGATCGCCGTCCGACTGGCGCCGAGCCACAGCCCGACGGTCGCGAAGGCGAGGTAGATGACGCCGAAGATGGCGAACAGCGCCTGATAGCTCACGCCGGCCGCGAGGAGGAACCCGTTGTGGCGCAGGAAGTGCCGCCACACCCGGATGGGGAACCACGCCAGCGTCCGGCGCGTGATGCGGGTGGCCGTCTCGACGGGCTCCTCGAGCCGCGTGCGCAGCGAATCCTGCGCGCTCTCCCACCTCGCACGCCACTGCGTCGCCCCGTCGTCCTCGGCGGACGCGTCAGGGCTCGGGCGATCGGTCACCGCTCCAGGCTAGCGACGCCCCCGTCATCCGTCCGTCTCATCGTCGTGGGGCGGGAGAAGAGCGTGGGCATCGGCGCGGGGGCGACCAGCACCGAATCGGGACGCCGGTCGGCGAGGCCGGGAAACCCCGCCGCCGCGACGAAAGAATCCTCCAGGTGCAGCAGCCTGCCCCGCAGCGGCTGCCACGCCGGATGGGTGTTGCGCGCGTAGATCGTGCGTCCGCGGCGCGTCTCGTGGAAGCCCCACCGGGAGGTGAGCCATCGCGCCTCGGGGGAGTCGTCGGGCTCCTCGGTCGCGGCGACCCGGAAGGCCGTCCGGGCTCCGCTCCGGTGCCGTGTCGCGGTGAACTCCCACGCGCTCTCCGTGCGCTGCAGACGCGTGCGCGACCACACGTACGGCAGCCCGAACAGGGCTCGTGCAGCCAGGACCGACACGAGCCGCGACGCGTCGAGCGATCGGAACACCACGCCGCGGCGCCCCGCGGCATCGATCGAGTACAGGCGCACGTTGATCTCGACGAAGGTGCCCCAGACGGGCACCGCGGGCAGCGGCAGGAACCGGTGGTCGGCGAGGGTGAAGCCGATGAGCCCCACCCACGTGGCCCCGTCGATGACGTCGGGGCGCACGCCCGCCGGCATCATGGGCGCGACGCGCTCGGGGTCCGCACGCCAGTGGAGGAACACCAGGTCGCTCCAGACCTGACCCACGACGGCCCGTCCCGGAAGGGGCGGGCCATCGTGCGGGTGGGCGGGCATCAGCCGCGCAGGACCGCCTGCTTGACCTCGGCGATCGCCTTGGTCACCTGGATGCCGCGGGGGCACGCCTCGGAGCAGTTGAAGGTCGTGCGGCAGCGCCACACGCCCTCCTTGTCGTTGAGGATGTCGAGACGAACGTCGCCCGCGTCGTCGCGCGAGTCGAAGATGAACCGGTGCGCGTTGACGATCGCCGCCGGGCCGAAGTACTGCCCGTCGGTCCAGAACACGGGGCACGAGGACGTGCACGCGGCGCACAGGATGCACTTGGTGGTGTCGTCGAAGATCTCGCGGTTGGCGATCGACTGCACGCGCTCCTTGCCGGGCTCCGGCGCGGAGTTGGAGATGAGGAACGGCTGCACCTCGCGGTAGGAGGCGAAGAACGGCTCCATGTCGACGATCAGGTCCTTCTCCAGCGGCAGGCCCTTGATCGCCTCGACATAGATGGGCCGCGAGATGTCGAGGTCCTTGATGAGCGTCTTGCACGCCAGGCGGTTGCGGCCGTTGATGCGCATCGCGTCGGACCCGCAGATACCGTGGGCGCACGACCGGCGGAACGACAGCGACCCGTCGACCTCCCACTTGATCTTGTGCAGCGCGTCGAGCACACGATCGGTGGAGTACATCTCGACGTCGTAGTCGACCCAGCGCGGCTCCTCGTCGACCTCGGGGTCGAAGCGGCGCACGATGAAGGTGACGAGGAACGACTGGATGCCGGTGTCGGCCGTGACCTCGGGCTCGGCCGGTGCCTCAGCGGAGTCGACGATCGCCTGGGACATCAGTACTTCCTCTCCAACGGCGGGTAACGCAACTCGCCGGCTTCGTTCTTCGTGAAGACGACGGGCTTCCAGTCGAGCCGGATGTGGTCGTCCGCCGTCGACGAGTTCGGGTCGCCGCTCAGGTAGGCCATCGTGTGCTTCATGTAGGCCTCGTCGTCGCGCCCCGGGAAGTCGTCGCGCATGTGTCCGCCGCGGCTCTCCTTGCGGTTGCGGGCGGTGACGACGACGACCTCGGCGATGTCGAGGAGGAAGCCGAGCTCGACGGCCTCGAGCAGGTCGGTGTTGAACCGCTTGCCCTTGTCGTCGACGTGGATGTTCCGGTAGCGCTCGCGCAGCTCCTCGATGACGCCGAGCACGTGCGTGAGCGACTCCTCGGTGCGGAACACCTGGGCGCCCTTGTCCATCTCGTCCTGCAGCTTCTTGCGCAGCACGGCGATGCGCTCGGTGCCGGTGCCGGCGCGCAGGCCCTCGATCATGTCGTGCACGGCGCCCGCGGGGTTCTCGGGCAGCGGCACGAAGTCGGCCGTCTTGACGTATTCGACCGCGTTGCGGCCGGCGCGCTTGCCGAAGACGTTGATGTCGAGCAGCGAGTTGGTGCCGAGGCGGTTCGATCCGTGCACCGACACGCACGCGCACTCGCCGGCGGCGTAGAGCCCCGGGACGACGGTCTCGTTGTCGGCGAGCACCTCGGCGGCGACGTTGGTGGGGATGCCGCCCATCGCGTAGTGCGCGGTGGGCATGACGGGAACGGGCTCGACGACGGGGTCGACCCCCAGGTAGGTGCGGGCGAACTCCGTGATGTCGGGGAGCTTCGTCTCGAGCACCTCGGCGCCCAGGTGCGTGCAGTCCAGCAGCACGTAGTCGCGGTGCGGGCCGGCGCCGCGGCCTTCGGCGACCTCCTGCTGCATGCATCGGCTGACGATGTCGCGGGGCGCGAGGTCCTTGATGGTGGGGGCGTAACGCTCCATGAAGCGCTCGCCCGAGACGTTGCGCAGGATCGCGCCCTCGCCGCGGGCGCCCTCGGTGAGCAGGATGCCGAGGCCCGCGAGCCCGGTGGGGTGGAACTGGAAGAACTCCATGTCCTCGAGCGGCAGGCCCTTGCGCCACACGATGCCGACGCCGTCGCCGGTGAGCGTATGGGCGTTCGAGGTCGTCTTGTAGATCTTGCCGAAGCCGCCCGTGGCGAAGATCACGGCCTTGGCGTGGAAGACGTGCAGCTCGCCGGACGCGAGATCGTAGGCGACGACGCCGGCGACCTGCGTCTTGCCCGCGGCATCCTTCGTCGTGATGAGGTCGAGGACGTAGAACTCGTTGAAGAAGTTGATGCCGAGCTTGACGCAGTTCTGGAACAGCGTCTGCAGGATCATGTGGCCGGTGCGGTCGGCGGCGTAGCATGCGCGGCGCACGGGCGACTTCCCGTGGTCGGCGGTGTGGCCGCCGAAGCGGCGCTGGTCGATCTTGCCTTCGGGGGTGCGGTTGAAGGGCAGGCCCATGTTCTCGAGGTCGATGACCGCGTCGATGGCCTCCTTCGCGAGGATCTCGGCCGCGTCCTGGTCGACGAGGTAGTCGCCGCCCTTGACGGTGTCGAAGGTGTGCCACTCCCACGAGTCCTCTTCGACGTTCGCCAGGGCCGCCGCCATTCCGCCCTGCGCTGCGCCGGTGTGGGAGCGCGTGGGGTACAGCTTGGAGATCACCGCGGTCTTCGCGTGCGGGCCCGCCTCGATCGCGGCGCGCATGCCGGCGCCGCCGGCGCCGACGATGACGATGTCGAACTGGTGGTGGTGCACGCCGGTCGGCGCGGTCCCGGTCGGGGCTGGGGTCGTCACGGTCTTGATTGCCTCTTCGTTGATCGTCGGGCGGTCGGTGTCAGGCTGCGGCCCGGCACTGCTCCCACAGGATGCTGTCGGGGGTCACGCCGATGCAGGGGTCGAAGGTGAAGACGACCAGCGTGCCGAGGATGATGAGGAACGCCGCCGAAAGTGCGATCGCCCAGACGAGGACCTTCCGCGCGGTCGGGTTGGTGACGTAGTCGTTCGTGATCGTCCGCATGCCGTTGGCGCCGTGGATGAGGGCGAGCCAGAGCATCAGCACGTCCCACCACTGCCAGAACGGGTTGGCGAGCTTTCCGGCCACGAAGCCGAAGTCGATGCCGCTGATGCCCTCGCCGAGCATGAGGTTCACGAAGAGGTGTCCGAAGATCAGCACGATCAGCACGACGCCGGAGGCGCGCATGTAGATCCAGCCCCACTTCTCGAGGTTGACGCCGCGGCGGCGTGGGGCGGCGGGGCGGGGGGAGCGGGGCGCGGCGAGCGCGTCGGCGGTGGTCATCAGTGTCCCTCTCCCGTGAAGACGTTGATGAGGTGACGCGGCGTGAAGGCCGCCATGGTCACGGCCCAGACCCCCAGCACACCCCAGAACAGCTGGCGCTGATACTTCGCGCCCTTCGACCAGAAGTCGACGAGGATGATGCGCAGGCCGTTGAAGGCGTGATAGGCGATCGCCCCGACGAGGACGACCTCGCCGAGCCCCATGATCGGGTTCTTGTAGGTGCTCATGACCGCGTCGTAGGCCTCGGGGGAGACGCGGATGAGCGCGGTGTCGAGCACGTGCACGAGAAGGAAGAAGAAGATCGCCACACCGGTGATGCGGTGCAGCACCCACGACCACATTCCCTCACGGCCGCGGTACAGAGTGCCCGCGGGTCGTTTGGACGTGGTCTCCGAGACCGTCGGTGCCAGGCGGGTGGCTGAAGACACGATCGTCCTCCCTGATCGATGCGAGGTGCCACGCGCGAGCGCCGGACGGCGCGGGCGCCCCGCCATCCTATGTCGGCGGCGCCGCCGGATGGCGATTAGGTCCGCCTAACTCTCTCGACATCGAGATACCTTCGCCCACTGTGGGTGCCGCCCCGATCGCTACGCTGGCTGCATGGCTCACCCACTCGACGACTTCTATGCCGTGATCCCCGCGGGGGGAGTGGGCAGCAGGCTCTGGCCCCTCTCGCGCGCCGACGCCCCCAAGTTCCTCCACGACCTGACCGGCTCCGGTCAGACCCTCCTGCGCGACACGTGGGATCGCCTCGCCCCGCTGTCGGGCGAGCACCGCATCGCCGTCGTCACGGGGCGCGCGCACCGCGCCGCCGTCGAGCGGGAGCTGCCGGACATCGCCGACAGGAACGTCTTCCTCGAGTCCGAGCCGCGCGACTCCGCCGCCGCCATCGGGCTCGCCGCCGCGATCCTCGTCGCCCGCGAGCCCGACGTCATCATCGGCTCGTTCGCCGCCGACCACGTGATCCGCGGCACCCGCACGTTCGAGTTCGCCGTCCAGCAGGCCGTGGAGGTCGCGCGCGCCGGCTACATCTGCACGATCGGCATCCAGCCCACCGAGGCGTCCGTGGGCTTCGGCTACATCAAGAAGTCGGGTGAGCTCGATGTCGACGGCGCCCCCGAGGCGGCGACCGTCGAGCGATTCGTGGAGAAGCCCGACCTGGAGACTGCGCGGTCCTACTTCGCGGACCGCTCCTACCTGTGGAACGCGGGCATGTTCATCTCGCGTGCCGACGTGCTGCTCGACGAGCTCGCGCGCAACCAGCCGGAGCTGCACGCGGGGCTCATCGAGCTGGCCGAGGCGTGGGACGACCGCGAGCGCCGCGGGCCCGCGGTCGACCGCGTCTGGCCGCGGCTGACGAAGATCGCGATCGACTACGCCGTCGCGGAGCCGGCCGCCGAGCGCGGTCGCCTCGCCGTCATCCCGGGCCACTTCGACTGGGACGACGTCGGCGACTTCGCGAGCCTCGCCAAGCTCAACTCCCACGGGCGCAACGAGCTGGCGATCCTCGGCCAGAACGCCCGCGTGCTCTCGGACGCCTCCAGCGGCATCCTCGTCTCGCAGACCTCGCGCGTCATCAGCCTGATCGGCGTGCAGGACATCGTCGTGGTCGACACGGAGGATGCGCTCCTGGTCACCACGAGCGAGCACGCGCAGCGCGTGAAGGGCGTCGTGGACGCGCTCAAGCTGACCGGGCGGGGCGACGTGCTCTGAGCGCCCTCGATCGCGCCTCCGTCGCCGCGGACCGGCGATACTGCGTCCTGCGTGGCGCGGAATCGCGTCTTTTATAACCATTGGGTTTCGCGGGGCCGATCCGGCGGGAACGGAGCGCAACATTGGGTAACGTTTCGTCGGCAGATCCCGGATCGGTCGGGGTCTCACGAGTCTTTATGGAGGACACAGTGAGGATCACCAAGAAGGCCGCGTTCAGCGGTCTGGCACTGGTTTCCACCGCCGCGCTGCTCGCCGGCTGTGGTTCGGCGCCGGAGGAGACCGACGGCGGCGACGGCGGCGAGGCGCTGGACTACCTGCCCTGCATGGTGTCGGACTTCGGCGGCTTCGACGACAAGTCCTTCAACCAGCTCGGCTTCGAGGGCATGGTCGCGGCGGCCGAGGAGCTCGGCGTCGAGTACACGGAGGTCGAGTCGCAGGCCGAGACCGACTACAACGCGAACCTGCAGAACCTCGTCGACCAGGGCTGCAACACGATCGTGACGGTCGGGTTCGCGCTCGCGCCCGCCGCGCTCGAGTCCGCGCTGGCGAACCCCGATGTCGAGTACGTCTCGATCGACGACACGGTCGACCAGGACTTCGACGGCACGACCGACGCCGAGAACATCAAGCCGCTCATCTTCGACACCGCCCAGGCCGCGTTCCTCGCGGGCTACCTGTCGGCGGGTGTGTCGCAGACGGGCGTCGTGGGCACCTTCGGCGGCCAGAACTTCCCGACCGTCTCGGTGTTCATGGACGGCTTCGCGCAGGGCGTGGACTACTACAACGAGGAGATGGGCGCCGACGTCCAGGTCGTCGGCTGGGACCGCGAGGCGCAGGACGGCTCGTTCACCGGCGGGTTCGAGGCCAACGACACCGCGCGCCAGATCGCGCAGGGCCTGATCGACCAGAACGCCGACATCATCCTCCCCGTCGGCGGACCGATCTACCAGTCGGCCGCCGCCGCCATCCGCGACTCGGGTCGTGAGATCGCCCTCATCGGCGTCGACGCCGACGTGTACGAGACCGACCCCTCGGTCGGCGACCTGCTGTTGACCTCGGTGCTCAAGGGCATCGACGTCGCGGTGCACGAGGCGATCGTCGAGGCCGGCAACGGCAACTTCGACCCGACCCCGTTCGTCGGCACGCTCGAGAACGAGGGCGTGGGAATCGCCTCGTTCCACGACTGGGAGGACCGGGTTCCCGCGGAGCTCGCCACCAAGATCGAGGAGCTGCAGGCCGCGATCATCGCCGGCGAGATCGCCGTCGAGTCGTACCTGGCCGAGTAAGCACGGCACCTTCGAGGGGAGGTCGGCGCGAGCCGGCCTCCCCTTCTTCTTGGACCGGACCCCTCGCCGGATCCACCCCACCCACAACTAGGATCGGGAGCATGAAGCTCGAACTTCGCGGGATTACGAAGACGTTCGGGTCTCTGGTGGCGAACGACCACATCGACCTCACCGTCGGGGCCGGTGAGATCCACTGCCTTCTCGGCGAGAACGGGGCGGGCAAGTCGACGCTGATGAACGTCCTCTACGGGCTGTATCAGGCGGATGCCGGAGAGATCCTCCTCGACGACGAGGTGCAGCACTTCGCGGGCCCCGGCGATGCGATGCGCGCGGGCATCGGCATGGTCCACCAGCACTTCATGCTGATCCCCGTCTTCACGGTCGCCGAGAACGTCATGCTCGGCCACGAGCAGACCCGGTTCGGCGGACGACTCGACCTCGCCGCCGCCCGCGCGAAGGTGCGCGAGATCTCCGATCGCTTCGGATTCGACGTCGACCCCGACGCCCTCGTCGACGATCTCCCCGTCGGCGTCCAGCAGCGGGTCGAGATCATCAAGGCGCTCTCGCGCGACGCGCGGGTTCTCGTCTTCGACGAGCCGACCGCGGTGCTCACGCCCCAGGAGACCGACGAGCTCATGGCGATCATGCGCCAGCTGAAGCAGTCCGGCACCTCCATCGTCTTCATCACCCACAAGCTCCGCGAGGTGCGGGAGGTCGCCGACCGCATCACGGTCATCCGCCTCGGCAAGGTCGTGGGGGAGGCATCCCCCACCGCGTCCAACGCCGAGCTGGCCTCGCTGATGGTCGGGCGCGCCGTCGAGCTCACCGTGCACAAGGACGCCCCCCGGCTCGGCGAGCCCGCGCTCGCCGTCGAGGACCTCTCCGTGATCGACCCGACCGGGCACGTCGTGCTCAACCGCGTCAGCTTCCAGGTGCGCGCCGGCGAGATCCTCGCCGTGGCGGGCGTGCAGGGCAACGGCCAGACCGAGCTCACGGAGGCCCTCGTCGGCCTGCAGCCCCACGTGCGGGGCTCCGTCGTCCTCGACGGCAAGCAGCTGGTCGGTGCGAGCGTGCGCCGCGTGCTCGACGCCGGCGTCGGCTTCGTCCCCGAGGACCGCAAGGAGGACGGCCTCGTGGGGGAGTTCTCCGTCTCCGAGAACCTCATGCTCGACCGCTCCGACGGCGAGCCGTTCGTGAAGGCGGGAGTGCTCCAGCTTTCCGTGCTGTCGGAGTTCGCCCGCGAGAAGGTCGAGGAGTTCGACGTGCGGACGCCCTCCATCGACACGAAGGTGGGTCGCCTCTCCGGCGGCAACCAGCAGAAGGTCGTCCTGGCCCGCGAGCTCAGCCGCGAGCTGCGGCTGCTCGTCGCCGCCCAGCCGACCCGCGGCGTCGACGTCGGCTCGATCGAGTTCATCCACAAGCGCATCGTGGCGACGCGGGATGCCGGGGTTCCCGTCGTCGTCGTCTCGACCGAGCTCGACGAGGTGACGGCGCTCGCCGACCGGATCATGGTCATGTACCGGGGCCGTGTCGTGGGCATCGTCCCGGGCGACACGCCCCGCGACGTGCTGGGACTGATGATGGCGGGCGAAGCCCCGAATCTCGAGGGAGCCGCGGCATGAGCCAGACCGTCACCCCGCCGGCGCAGACGCCGCCGGCGGAGGAGCCCTCGCGCTGGCATCGCGCGCTGCAGGAGATCACGACCGGCAACGCCATCATCTCGGTGCTCGCCGTCGTGATGGCCCTCGTCGTCGGCGCGGTCATGATCGCCTTCACCGACGAGGGCGTGCAGCAGGCCGCGGGCTACTTCTTCGCTCGGCCGGGTGACACGCTCGTGGCGGTCTGGGAGGCCGTGGCCGGCGCCTACTCCGCCTTCTTCCAGGGCGCGGTGTACAACTTCCGCCGCCCCGAGTTCGCCGCCGGCATCCGGCCCCTCACCGAGACGCTCACCTTCGCGACGCCGCTCATCGCGGCCGGGCTCGGCGTCGCACTCGCCTTCCGGGTCGGCATGTTCAACATCGGCGGACGCGGGCAGATGCTCATGGCCGCCGCGGCCGCCGGATACGTCGGCTTCGCGTTCGAGCTGCCCTTCGGCATCCACATGCTGGTCGCGCTGCTGGCGGGTGTCGCCGCGGGTGCGCTGTGGGCGGGGATCGCCGGTCTGCTGAAGGCGCGCACCGGCGCGCACGAGGTGATCGTGACGATCATGCTCAACTACGTCGCGCTGTACCTCATCACGTGGATGCTGCGCACCCCGGGCCTGCTGCAGGCCCCGGGGACGAACAACCCCACGACGCCGGCGATGCGCGAGACGGCCGTCTTCCCCGAACTGCTCGGGCCGCAGTACAACCTGCACCTCGGGTTCCTCTTCGCGATCGCCTCGGTCGTGCTGGTGTGGTGGATCCTCGATCGCTCGGCCCTGGGCTTCCGCTTCCGCGCCGTGGGGGAGAACCCCAGCGCCGCGCGGGTCGCGGGCATCAACGTCAAGGCGATGTACGTCTACGCGATGCTCATCTCCGGGGCCCTCGTCGGACTGGCCGGCACGAGTCAGGTGCTCGGCACCGTCACGACGGGCTTCTCGAGCGGCATCGACGCCGGCATCGGCTTCGACGCCATCACCGTCGCGCTCCTCGGGCGCTCGAGCCCGTGGGGAGTGCTGGCCGCTGGCATCCTCTTCGGCGCGTTCAAGGCGGGAGGCTTCTCGATGCAGGCTGCGGAGGGCGTTCCCATCGACATCGTGCTCGTGGTGCAGTCGCTCATCGTCCTCTTCATCGCCGCGCCGCCGCTCGTGCGCGCGGTCTTCCGCCTGCCCGCACCCGGCAGCGCTCCGCGCCGGCAACGTCCGATCGTCAGCAAGAAGGGGGTGGCCCGGTGAGCACCGTCGCCGAGCGTCCCGATGGCGCACTCGCTCCCGCCCGGCTCGACACGACCGTCGTCGTCAGCTGGAAGGCGCCCATCGCCTTCGCGGCGATCACGGTCCTCGCCGCGCTGCTGTTCGTGCTCGCGCCGCACGACGGCGAGGCGATCTTCCGCATCTCGGCGGCGGGCGACGCCGTGCAGCTGCCCGAGGTCGTCTTGGCATCGGGCATCACGACGGCGGTCTGCCTCGTGCTGCTGGTGTCGGTGACGATCGCGTCGGCGCTTCTCGTGCGTGCACGGCGCCGCGTGCCGATCTGGTTCGCGATCGTCTTCGCGGGGGTGTTCATGACGGCCTTCCTCACGTGGGCGGCCGCCGGGGCATCCATCCACGTCATCCCCCTCGCCGGCCTGCTCGCGGGGGCCCTGAGCCTGTCGGTGCCGCTCATCTTCGGTGCCCTGTGCGGCGTCATCAGCGAGCGCGTCGGCGTCGTGAACATCGCGATCGAGGGTCAGCTGCTGGCGGGGGCGTTCACGTCGGCGGTCGTCGCGACCGCGACGGGCCAGCCCCTGATCGGACTCGCCGCCGCCGCGGTGGCGGGCGTGCTCGTGAGCTTCGTGCTCGCGGCCTTCTCCATCGTGTACTTCGTCGACCAGGTGATCGTCGGAGTCGTGCTCAACGTGCTCGTCGTCGGGCTGACGAGCTTCTTCTTCTCTCAGCTACTCGCGCCCAACGCCGCGACGCTGAACTCGCCGCCGCGCTTCGAGCGCATCAACATCCCGTTCCTGGCGGACATCCCCCTGATCGGGCCCATGTTCTTCCGGCAGACGATCATCGTGTACCTCATGTACGCGGCCGTCGTGCTGGTATACATCGGCCTGTTCCACACCAAGTGGGGCCTGCGTCTGCGGTCGGTCGGCGAGCACCCCCAGGCGGCGGACACGGTCGGCATCAACGTCGCTCGAACCCGGTTCTGGAACGTCTCTCTCGGCGGCGCGATCGCGGGCCTGGGAGGCGCCTTCTTCACGCTCGGCTCGGTCGGCGCGTTCAACAAGGAGATGACCGCCGGCGCGGGGTTCATCGCGCTCGCCGCCGTGATCTTCGGGCAGTGGGACCCCATCAAGGCCACGCTCGCGGCGCTGCTGTTCGGCTTCGCCTCCAACCTGCAGAACACGCTCGGCGTGATCGGCTCGCCCGTGCCGAGCGAGTTCATGCTCATGCTGCCGTACGTCGTGACGATCTTCGCCGTCGCGGGCCTCGTGGGTCGCGCCCGCGGACCCGCCGCAGCGGGCAGGCCGTATATCAAGGGATGACATGACCGATATCGATTGGGACGAGCTGCGCCACGTCGCCACCGAGGCGATGCGGCGGGCGTACGTGCCGTACTCCCGCTTCCCCGTGGGCGCCGCCGCACTCGTGACCGACGGCCGCATCGTGGCCGGCTGCAACGTCGAGAACGCCTCCTACGGCGTCACGCTCTGCGCCGAGTGCGGCCTCGTGTCGGAGCTGGCGATGTCGGGCGGAGGGCAGCTCGTCGCCTTCGTGTGCGTGGACGGCGACGGCCGTACCCTCATGCCGTGCGGGCGGTGCCGCCAGCTGCTCTACGAACACGCGCTTCCCGGCATGCTCCTGGAGACCGTCTCCGGCATCCGCACGATCGACGAGGTCCTGCCCGACGCCTTCGGCCCGCGCAACCTCGAAGAGGCGGGCCGGCCGTGAGCGGGGCGGATGCCGCGGCATCCGGCATAGAGCCCTTCGACGCCGTCGACGTCATCCGCCGCAAGCGCGACGGCGGCGCGGTCGCGGACGACGCGCTGCGCTGGATGGTCGACGCGTTCACGCGCGGCTACGTCTCGGACGCCCAGATGGCCGCGTTCGCGATGGCCGTGCTGCTGAACGGGATGACGCGGGAGGAGATCCGGGTCATGACCGACGCGATGATCGCCTCCGGCGAGCGGATGAGCTTCGCGCGGCTCGGCAAGCGCACGGTCGACAAGCACTCGACGGGCGGGGTGGGCGACAAGATCACCCTGCCGCTGGCGCCGCTGGTGGCCTCGTTCGGAGTTGCGGTCCCCCAGCTCTCGGGCCGCGGTCTCGGTCACACGGGCGGCACGCTGGACAAGCTCGAGGCGATCCCGGGATGGCGCGCGGCGCTGTCGAACGCCGAGATGTTCGAGCAGCTGCAGGGCGTCGGCGCCGTCATCTGCGCCGCCGGCTCCGGGCTCGCCCCCGCAGACAAGCGCCTCTACGCGCTGCGCGACGTGACCGGCACCGTCGAGGCGATCCCGCTCATCGCGTCGAGCATCATGTCGAAGAAGATCGCGGAGGGGACCGACGCGCTCGTGCTCGACGTGAAGTTCGGCTCCGGCGCCTTCATGCAGGACATCGGCCGGGCGCGCGAGCTCGCACGGACGATGGTCGCCCTCGGCGCCGACTCGGGGGTCGCGACCACCGCGCTGCTGACCGACATGAACACGCCCCTCGGGCGGGCGATCGGCAACGCCAATGAGGTGCGCGAGTCGGTGGAGGTGCTCGCAGGGGGAGGACCGGCCGATGTCGTCGAGCTCACCGTCGCCCTCGCGCGCGAGATGCTCGCGCTCGCGGGTCGGCCGGACGCCGACGTCGAGGCCGCCCTCGCCGACGGGCGCGCCATGGACGCGTGGCGCCGAATGATCGCGGCGCAGGGCGGCGACCCGGATGCGGCGCTCCCCGCGCCGCGCGAGACGCACGTCGTCAGGGCGACCGCCGACGGGATCGTCGACCGCATGGAGGCGCTGCCGTTCGGGATCGCCGCGTGGCGCCTGGGCGCCGGACGTGCGCGCGCCGAGGACGCCGTCGTGCACGCCGCCGGGATCGACCTGCACAAGAAGCCCGGTGACGCGGTGCGCGCCGGCGAGCCCGTCTTCGCGCTCTCCGCCGACGACCCGGCGCGGTTCGCCCGAGCGCTGGACGCGCTGGAGGGAGCGTGGAGCATCGGCGAGACGGCCCCGGCATCCGCCCCGCTTGTCGTCGAGCGCATCACGGCCTGACCCCCCCCACGACCCCTCCAGAAGGCGAGACCCGCATGATCCTCGACGCCCACGGCGACTACACCATCGACGGCGTCTCGGTGCGCTCGCTGCCGAAGGTGAGCCTGCACGACCACCTCGACGGGGCGCTGCGTCCCGCGACCGTCATCGAGCTCGCCGATGAGGCGGGTATCGACCTGCCCGAGACGGATGCCGCGTCCCTCGCCGACTGGTTCGCCGAGCGCAGCGATTCGGGCTCGCTCGTGGAGTACCTGAAGACCTTCGACATCACGACCTCCGTCATGCAGACCGCGGAAGGGCTCCGCCGCGTCGCGCGCGAGTTCGTGGAGGATCTCGCCGCCGACGGCGTCGTGTACGGCGAGGTGCGGTGGGCGCCCGAGCAGCACCTCGCGGGCGGGCTGACGCTCGACGAGGCCGTCGAGGCCGTGCAGGCGGGGATCGAGGATGGCGAGGACTCGATCGACGCCGACGGCGGCAGCATCCGCGTGGGTCAGCTGATCACGGCGATGCGCCACACCGACCGCTCGCTGGAGATCGCCGAGCTGGCCGTGCGCCACCGCGACGGCGGTGCCGTCGGGTTCGACATCGCGGGCCCCGAGGACGGCTTCCCCCCGTCGCGCCACCGCGCCGCCTTCGACTACCTCGCGACGCAGTTCTTCCCCGTGACGGTGCACGCCGGGGAGGCTGCGGGCCTGGACTCGATCCGCTCGGCGCTGATCGACGGCCGTGCCCTGCGCCTCGGGCACGGCGTGCGCCTCGCGTCCGATCTCGACGTCGTCTCGCGCTCGGGCGATGAGGTGCTGGTGACCTTCGGCGACCTCTCCCGCTGGGTGCGCGACCGGGAGATCACCCTCGAGCTCTCGCCCTCCTCCAACCTGCAGACCGGGGCGATCGAGGCGTGGGGCGAGGAGCTCGCCGACCACCCGTTCGACCTGCTGTATCAGCTGGGCTTCTCCGTGACGGTCAACGTCGACAACCGCCTGCAGAGCGGCACGTCCTTGACGAAGGAGCTCGCCCTGCTCGCACGCGCCTTCGACTACGACCTGGAGGACCTGCAGGCCTTCCAGCTCAACGCGGCGGCCGGGGCGTTCCTCACGGTGGAGGAGCGGGAGGAGCTCATCGAGCTGATCGCCGAGGGCTTCGACCTGTAGCGTCTCGTCGCGCGCCGAGCGCACCGCGAGACACCACACGCGCGCCGAGACACCGGCCCTCGGGTGGTGTCTCGGCGCGGATGTGGTGTCTCGCTGAGAGGGGGCGCGGCAAGGGGCGGGGGCGTCAGCTGTGGTGGCGACCGCGGGGCAGCACGAGCGGGGCGCCCGATACCGGATCGGGGATGACGGTGCAGTCGAGGTCGAACACTTCGCGCACGATCTTCGGCGAGATGACCTCGGCGGGGCTGCCCGACGCATGGATGCGTCCCTCGTGCACGGCGATGAGGTGGTCCGCATAGCGGGCGGCGAGGTTGAGGTCGTGCAGGACCATGACGATCGTCGTGCCGCGTGTGCGGTTGAGGTCGGTGAGCAGATCGAGCACCTCGATCTGGTGCGTCACGTCGAGGAAGGTCGTCGGCTCGTCCAGCAGCAGGATGTCGGTCTGCTGCGCGAGAGCCATCGCGATCCAGACCCGCTGACGCTGCCCGCCCGAGAGCTCGTCGACCGCGCGGTCGGCGAGATCGGCGATGCCCGTGGCATCCAGCGCCTCGGCCACGGTCGCGTAGTCGTCGGCGCTCCACCGCGCGAGGAAGCGCTGATGCGGATGCCGGCCGCGGCCGACGAGGTCGGTCACGACGATGCCCTCGGGGGCGGTGGGGCTCTGGGGGAGCAGCCCCAGGCGTCGCGCGACCTCGCGGGAGGAGAGGCGGTGGATCTCCTCCCCGTCGAGCATGACGGCGCCCTCCCGCGGGCGGATCAGGCGCGCGAGCGCCCGCAGCACCGTGGACTTCCCGCATCCGTTCGCGCCGACGATCGCGGTGATGCGGCCCTCGGGGACCGTGAGATCCATGTTCCGCACGACCTCGCGATCGCCGTAGGCGAGGGTGAGCCCCTCGGCGGCAAGGCGGTGGTGTTCGATCACAGGGAGCCTCCCGCGCGATTGGTGCGAATGAGCAGGTAGATGAGGAAGGGCGCGCCGAGCACGCCCGTGATGACCCCGACGGGGTAGCGGGTGCCGAAGGCGAACTGCCCGACGAGGTCTGCCAGCAGCACCAGGAGCGCGCCGACGAGCGCCGAGGGCAGCAGCAGCGAGCCGCCCGGGCCGACCAGGCGGGCGGCGATGGGGCCGGCCATGAACGCGACGAACGCGATCGGGCCGCTCGCCGCGGTGGCGAAGGCCAGCAGGATGACGGCGGCCAGGATCATGAGCAGGCGGGTGCGGTCGGTGCGCACGCCGAGGGATGCCGCCGAGTCGTCGCCGAGGTGGAGGGCGCCGAAGGAGCGCCCCGCGCCGGCCAGGAGCGATCCGAACACCACGACGACGAGGATGAGCGGGAGGATGCGCTCCCACGTCGCCCCGTTGAGGCTTCCCGTGAGCCACTGCATGGCCGTCTGGAGGTCCCACGCCGCGGCGCGGGAGAGCAGGTAGGTGACGACGCTGTCGAGCATCGCGCCGACGCCGATGCCGATGAGGATCAGTCGCGTCCCCGCGAAGCCCGCCTTGTACGAGAGCAGGTAGATGGCGCCTGCGGTGGCGAGTGCGGCGACGAGCGCGAAGGCCGACACCCCGGTGTCGCCGAGCCCCAGGGTGACCCCCGCGAAGACGGCGGCCGCGCTCGCTCCCGCGCTGATGCCGATGACATCCGGCGAGGCGAGCGGATTGCGCAGCAGTGTCTGGAACGTCACGCCCGCGAGGCCGAAGGCCGCGCCCGCGAAGAGCCCGAGCGTGGCGCGCGGAAGCCGCAGCGTGCCGACGGTGAACGAGGCACCCGGCACCTGCTGCCCGAGGATGACGGCGATGACCTCGCCCGGCGAGTAGAACGTCTGCCCGATCATGAGCGTCGCGGCGTAGGAGGCGAGCACGGCGACCGCGAGGCATCCGATCACGACGGCGCGTCGACGGGCCCGGTGGCGGCGTCCGGCGACGACGGCGGCGACGGTCGTCGTGGCGGCGGGGGCGGTGTCGACGGTCATAGCTCGCGCACCCTCTGCCGGCGGACGATCCAGATGAAGACGGGGGCGCCGATGAGGGCCGTGACGATCCCGACCTCGATCTCCTCGGGGCGCGTGATGAGGCGGCCGACGATGTCGGCGAAGGTGAGCAGCGCTGCGCCCGCGATCGCCGAGAACGGCAGCAGCCAGCGGTGGTCGCCTCCCACGAGCAGGCGGCACAGGTGGGGGATGACGAGGCCTACGAAGCCGATCGGCCCCGCGATCGCGGTGGCGGCGCCGGCGAGGATGACGGCGCCGACGGCGGCGAGCAGCCGTGCCCGGCCCACCCGTACGCCGAGACCGGCGGCCATGTCGTCGCCGAGCGCGAGGGAGTTCATGCTCCGGGCGCTGACGAGGCAGATGAACGCGCCGAGCGCGAGGAACGGGGCGACGATCGCGATGCGGTCCCAGCTGGCTCCCCCCACCCCGCCGATCTGCCAGAAGCGGAACGTCTCGAGGATGTCGACGCGGGGCAGCAGGATGGCGCTCACGAGCGACGTGAACGCCGCCGCGGACGCCGCCCCCGCGAGGGCGAGCTTGAGGGGAGTGGCGCCCCCGCGCCCCGCCGAGCCGACCGCATAGACGAACACGGCGGCGAGGGCTGCTCCGATCGTCGCGACGCCGATGTAGGAGTAGGGGTTGCTGAGGCCGAAGAACGCGATGCCGATGACGACCGCCAGCGCGGCGCCGGGGCTGATGCCGAGGATGCCGGGGTCTGCGAGCGGATTGCGCGTGACGGCCTGCATCGCCGCGCCCGAGAGCGCGAGCGCGGCGCCGACGATCATCGCGAGCACCGTGCGGGGGACGCGGAGCACGACGGCGGCCTCGCCGATGCCCCCGGCATCCCCGCGCATCGCCGCGAGGATCTCGGTCAGCGACACATCCCGCACGCCGAAGGCGACCGATGCGACGAAGAGCACCGCGAGGAGTGCGACGCCGGCGCCGAGCCACGCCAGACGGACGGCCGCCGGTCGCCGCAGTGCGGCGGTGCCAGGCGGCCGTCCGGGTGCCGTGGTGGCGGTGCTCACCCGTTCTGCGAGAGGGGAGCGGCGAGCAGCGCGAAGTAGTCGCCGATGCCCCAGCTGATCGAGAGCGGGGAGGGGTTCGCCGAGGCGGCCAGCGGCGTCGAGTTCTCCAGCACGGCGATCTGCCCGTTCGCGATCGCGGGGATCTGCGACAGCAGCGGGTCGGCCTTGATCGCCTCGACGAGCGCGCCGTCGGCCTCGCCGTAGGTGACGAAGAGGTCCACGTCCGCGAAGCGGTCGGCCTCCTCCGCGCTGACCATCAGGTAGAACTCCTCCGTGCCGGCGGACTCCTCCGCGACGATCTCCGGCGTGGGCAGCCCGATCGACTCGAGGAATCCGGGGCGCGTGTCGTAGCTCGTGTAGAACCCGATCTGGCTGAGGTCGGTCGGGTCGATGTAGGAGAAGAGCACCTTCTTGCCCTCGAGCGCCGGGTTGGCCGCGAGGGCGTCGGAGACGTCCGCCTGCAGATCGGCGATGAGCTGCTCGCCCTCCTCGGCGAGTCCGATGGCCTCGGAGTTCATGCGGATCATGTCCTCGACCGAGGTGCCCCACGGGACGTCGGGGTAGGCCACGACAGGAGCGATCTGCGAGAGCGTGTCGTACTCCTCCTGCGTCAGGCCGGAGTAGGAGGCCAGGATCACGTCGGGCTGCGTGTCGGCCACGGCCTCGAAGTCGATGCCGTCCGTCTCGTCGAAGAGCACCGGCGTCTCGGCGCCCAGCTCGGCGAGCGCATCCTCGACCCAGGGCAGCACGCCGTCGTTGTCGTCGTCGCCCCACGTCGCCTCGCTCATACCGACCGGCACGACGCCCAGGGCGAGGGGGACCTCGTGGTTGGCCCATGCGACCGTGGCGACCCGCTCGGGCTTGTCCTCGATGACGGTCTCGCCGTAGGCGTGCTCGATCGTGACGGGGAAGCCGGACCCGGACTCGGGCGACTCGGCGGCCGAGTCGGAGGCGGCGGGGGTGGAGCAGGCGGTGAGGGCGAGTGCGGCGACGGCGGCCAGCGCGACGGGCGCGACGCGACGGGAGAGGGTCATCGGGATTCCTTCAGGGGCTGTGCTGCCAGGCGTTTGCTTAGGCAAGCCTAACCATACCTCAACGGCCCGCGTGTGGCGATCCCGTCAGGACATCTCGGGCCGGCCGGCGCGCCAGTACCCCATGAAGGCCACGGCGTGCCGATCGACGCCGCGCTCGGACACGAGGTGACGGCGGAGCTCCTTGATGGGGGATGCCTCGCCGGCGAGCCAGGCGAAGAACGGCGCGTGCCCCAGCGGCTCGCCCTTGGCGTCGTGGGGGACCTCCCACAGCATGACGCTGTCGATGTCGACGTCCTCGAGCTCCGCGACGGGCGTGCGCGTGCCGTCGAGCACGCGCTCGGCGGCGGCGCGCACGGCGGGGACGAGCTCCGACCCGACGGGACGATCGCCTCGGGCGACGACGACGACCTCGACGCCGGCGGGTGCGGGGCTGAGCGCCGCCGCGTCGTCCGGGTGGGGAACCTCGATGACGGCCGTCCCCTGCGCGAGGGGGTCGAGGCGCTCGAAGATGCCGGAGACGGCGGGCAGCGCGGTCTCGTCGGCGGCGATGAGCACGCGACGCGCCTCGGCCGGGGGTCGCCAGTCCACGCCGCCGTGGAAGTCGCCCTCGAATCCGCGGTGCGGAACGCAGACGATCAGCTCGTCGCCGGGCTTGGCGTCGAGGGCCCATGCGGAGGCGGGTCCGATGCGGCCGTGCAGGGCGATGTCGACGTCGAACTCGGATGCCTCGGGGCGCACCTCGCGCACGGTGTAGGTGCGCATGATCGGTCGCACGGCGTTGTCGAGCTGCCGCCACGCGAGATACCAGTCGTCGCCGGGGGGCATCGCGTCGAGCCCCACGCCGGGGACGGGGAAGAGGATCTTGAACCGCTGGTCGAGCCGGTTGTCGGCGACCGAGGCCAGCTCGGGGCCGGTCAGGGTGAAGCGCCGGAACGTCGGGCTCAGCACTTCGATGCGAGCGACCGAGGCTCGCATCGGCACGTGGGCGATGTGGGGGGAGCGGGTGAGCGTGTTCACTTAGGGCAGGCTAACCGAACTGGCGCGGATCTGCCAGTTCGGTTTCCACCGTCAGCGCAGCTCGGACTGTCGCCGTGCCACGATCCGCTCGACGCGGGGGAACAGCGGGTGATCCGTCGGGAGACCCGTGATGGCGGTCGTCGCGGCCGCGGCATCCTGATCGCGCAGCAGCTGCTGGAGCTGCGCGACCTGCTCGTCTGCGGGGTCGTCGAAGGCCAGGGCGGCGCCCATCGCATCGACGAGGGCGTCCACCGGCAGTCCGCGCTCGGCGGCCTCGGCGGCGGGACCCACGAAACGCTCGTGTCGCGAGAGCTTGCGCAGCGGTTGCCGGCCCACCCGGCCCACGGTGTCGGGGAGTGCGGGGTTGCGGAAGCGTCCCAGGATCGTCGCGCGGTACTCCGACAGGTGGGCGGGGTCGAGCTCGTGCTTGGCGGCCAGGAGCGCCGAGGTCTCCTCGAGCACGGCCGACACGCGCTCGGCGATCGCGGGATCCGCGAGCGCGTCGGAGATCTTCTCCGCGCCCGCGAGCGCACCGTAGTACGCGGTCGTGGCGTGGCCGGTGTTGACCGTGAAGAGCTTGCGCTCGATGTACGGGGTGAGGTCGTCGACGAAGTGCGCGCCGGGTATCGCCGGCGGGTTCGACCCGAACGGGCCCCGCTCGATCGCCCATTCGTAGAAGGGCTCGACCGTGACATCCACCCCGGGGTTGTCCTGCGGGGCCGGAACGATGCGGTCGACGGCCGTGTTGGCGAACACGGCCCGCGCGGAGATCGCGTCCCAGGCCTCCGCCGCCTGGTCCCGGATGTGGTCCCGCAGGGTGTCGGTCGCGCCGATGGCGTTCTCGCACGCCATGATCTGCAGCGGGGGCGACGACGGGTCGCGCAGTGCGAGACCCGCGAGGATGAGCGGGGCGACGAAGCGGAGCACGGTCGGGCCGACCGCGGTGGTCACGACGTTCGCGCCCGCGATCTCGTCGATGACGGCCTGGGGGTCTTCGGCGCTGTTGATCGCGCGGAAGCCCGTCACGGTCTTGTCGGTGCCGCCCTCGCCGACCTCGTGCACCGTGTACGAGTCGTGGGCGTTGATGGCGTCGACGAGATCCGCCGCGACGTCGGAGAAGACGAGCTCGTACCCGCCCTCGTGCAGGAGCAGCCCGACGAAGCCGCGGCCGATGTTGCCGGCGCCGAAGTGAACCGCCTTCACGACTCGTTCACCGCCGAGAGGAGCGAGAAGAGCTCATCGGGGGAGGAAGCGGCCTTCAGCTTCGCGACCTCGTCCTCGTCGGAGAAGAGGATGGCGATCTGCGACAGGATCTCCAGGTGCTCGTCGCCCTTGCCGGCGATCCCGATCACGAACGTGACGTGCTCGCCGCCCCAATCGATCCCGCCGTCGTAGCGGACCACAGAGAGGCCGGACTCGAGGATCGCGTCCTTCGTCTCGTTCGTGCCGTGCGGGATCGCGAGCTCGTTGCCCATGTACGTCGAGACGGTCTGCTCGCGCAGCTGCATCGCGTCGAAGTAGGCGGTCGTGACGCACCCGGCCGCTTCGAGGATGTCGGCGGCCTCCTTCATCGCCTCTTCGCGCGTTGCGGATCCTGCGTGGATGCGAACCTGACCCAGGGAGAGGACGTCACGTGCCATGTCATTGCCTTTCGTTGAAGAGCTGTCGCATCCCCGTCGTGACGGCCGCAGGTGACGCGGGCGGGCACCGCGGGGAAGCGGATGCCGGGACAGAAGCAGTGGGGTCGGGGGCGTCACGCCGCCCGACCCCACCGCGTTCAGTGCCTACGCACCATCCTGGTGCTGATCGCGCACGAGATCCACGACCTCGTCGTACTTCGGCGAGTTCATGAAATTGTCGACCGATACGTGGATCGCGTCGGGCGTCTGGTGCCGGGCACGGTCGGTGAGCTGGTTCTGCGTGATCACGAGATCGGCGGAGGCATCCAGGTTCGCGATCGCCTTGTTGGTGACCGTGACGTCCTCGATGCCCGCCTTCTTGATCTTGTTGCGCAGCACGCTCGCGCCCATGGCGGAGGAGCCCATGCCGGCGTCGCACGCGAAGACGATCGTCCTCACCTGCCTCGTCGTGACGACTCCGCCGTCCAGGCGGCCGCCGGTGTCGGCCTCGCTTTCGAGGCGGTCCACCGCCTCGCCGGCCGCGCGCACGGCTTCGCGGTCACGGCCGTCGGACGCCCGCAGGGCGTCGAGGGCTGCCGAGGACTTGCCCTTGTTGGCCGCGGTCTGCGAGACCGCCGCGGCGAACTCGTCGCCCTCCGCGAGCAGGTCGCGCTTGCGCGTCGCGCGCAGGATGACCGACGCGATCACGAAGCTCACCGCCGCCGAGAGGATGACCGAGAGGATCACGCCGATGTAGCTGTCGCTGGCCGTCTGGGCGATCACCGCGAAGATGCTGCCCGGAGCGGCCGGCGCACGCAGGCCCGCGTCGAAGATCATGTTCGTGGTGACGCCCGTCATGCCGCCGGCGATCAGCGCGACGATCAGTACCGGCTTCATCAGTGCGAAGGGGAAGTACACCTCGTGGATGCCGCCGAAGAACTGGATCACCGCGGCACCGGGAGCCGAGGCGCGGGCCGCGCCGATCCCGAAGATCGTGAACGCGAGCAGCAGGCCGACGCCGGGGCCGGGGTTGGCCTCGAGGAGGAACAGGATCGACTTGCCGTCCTCCGCCGCCTGGCTGATGCCGAGCGGCGTGAGCACGCCGTGGTTGATGGCGTTGTTCAGGAAGAAGACCTTCGCGGGCTCGATGATGATGCTGGTCAGCGGGAGCAGATTCGTCTCGACGAGCCAGTTCACCGCCGTGCTCAGCACGTTCATGATGCCGTTGACCAGCCAGGCGACGGGGAAGAAGCCCACGATGGCCATCACGAAGCCCCAGATGCCGGCCGAGAACATGTTGACGAGCATCTCGAAGCCGGCCTTGATCTTGCCGTCCCAGAGGCTGTCGAGCCAGCGCATCGTGTAGGCCGCGAGCGGTCCCATGATCATCGCGCCGATGAACATGTGGATCTGGCCGAGCGGGGCCTCGCCCTCGGGGAGCGTGGCGTTGAAGTTGGCGATGAGCAGGTCGGAGCCCGCGATCGCACCCATCACCGCGATGGAGGCGACGACGCCTCCGCGGATCTTGTAGACCATGTAGCCGGCCGTGTAGGCGATGAGGATCGGCAGCAGGTAGTGGATGATCGGGCCGACCATCGTGGAGAGGTCGGCGTTGGGGGTCCAGCCGACCGGGATGAAGAACGCCGTGATGATGCCCCACGCGATCAGCGCGGGGATGTTCGGCATGATCATGCCGGAGAGGAACGTGCCGAATCGCTGGACCGCGACCCGGGCACCGCCCCTCTGCGCGGCAGGTGACGTCGTCGTCATGACTGTGTCTCTTTCTCTCAGTGAGCGGCGGGGGCCGCGTGTGGGCTGGCGGCCTGCTGGGCCGCCTGTCGGGCTGCGGCCGCTTCGTTCGCGGCCAGGGCGGCCTCGGCGATGCGGCGGGCATCCTCGAGGGAGTGGGTGAGCAGAGTCGCGCGCACGTCGGCCAGCGCGGTCGGGGCCATCGACAGGCTCGTGGCGCCGAGGCCGACCAGGACCACCGCGAGCAGCGGGTCGGCCGCGGCCTCGCCGCAGATTCCGACGGGCTTGCCGGCGGCGCCGCCCGCGGCACCGACCTCGCGGATCAGCCGCAGCACGGCGGGGTGCCACGGATCCTGGAAGGAGGCGACCGACCCCAGCAGCCGGTCGGCCGCGAGGGTGTACTGCGTCAGGTCGTTCGTGCCGATCGAGGCGAAGTCGGCGTGGGGGAGCACGCGGTCGGCGAGGAGGGCGATGGAGGGCACCTCCACCATGACGCCGGCCGTCTTGATGCCGTACTCGCGCGCGAGCGAGACGAAGTACTCGGTCTCCTCGACGGTGGACACCATCGGTGCCATGACCCAGAGATCGGCGGATGTCGCGGCATCCGCCTCGGCCAGGGCGGTGAGCTGCTCGCGCAGGATGTCCTCGCTCGCGCGCAGCGCGCGCAGGCCGCGAAGCCCGAGCGCGGGGTTCTCCTCGTGGGCGTCGTTGAGGAACGGCAGGGGCTTGTCCGACCCCGCATCGAGCACGCGCACGACGACCTTCTTGCCGGGGAACGCCTCCAGCAGCTGCGTGTACGCGGCCCTCTGCTGCGCGACGGTGGGTGCCTGGCTGTGGCTGAGGAAGAGGAACTCGGTGCGGAAGAGCCCCACACCCTCGGCGCCCAGCTCGACCGCCTCGGCGGCGCCGGCGGGGGAGCCGAGGTTCGCCAGGAGCGGGATCGCCGTGCCGTCGGCGAGCGCGCCCGGTGTCACGGGCGCGTCGGCCGCGGCCGCGCGCTGAGCGGCACGGTTCTGCGCTCGCGAGAGCTCCTCGGCCGTCGGGTTCCGCACGACGACGTCCGCCGCGGCATCCACGATCACGATCTCACCGTCGACGAGGTCCTTCGCGCCGGCGACGCCGACGACCGCGACGATCGCCTTCTCCCGGGCCAGGATCGCCGTGTGGGAGGTCGGTCCGCCCTCGGTGGTCACGAGCGCGAGAACCTTGTCCAGGTCGAGCAGCGCCGTGTCCGCGGGGGCGAGGTCCTTCGCGACGAGGACGAACGGATGCCCCGGATCGGGCACCCCGGGTGCGGGAACCCCCCGCAGGCGCGCGATGACGCGCTGGGCGACGTCGTCGAGATCGGCCGCGCGCTCGCCGAGGTAGCCGCCGACGGCCTCCAGTTGCGTGCGGAAGGAGTGGAAGGCGTCGTAGACGGCGAACTCCGCCGTCTTGCCGGCGGCGATGCGCGCGTCGAGCTCCTCCTCGAGGGTCGGGTCCTCGGCCATCATGGCCTGCGCCTCGAGAACCTCCTGCGCGGCTCCGCCCGCGGCCGCCCCGCGCTCCTCGAGTTCCCGTGCCACCGCGGCGACGGCATCGCGCACGCGCGCCGTCTCCTCCGCGGCGGTCAGCTCGCTCGCGACGTCGGCGGGCGCCGGCAGCGGCTCGGCCATGCGGGCCACCGGACCCTGGGCGACGCCCAGCCCGATGCCCACGCCTCTCAGCTCGGCCATGCTCACGCGGCGTCGTGGTCGGTCGTGAGCAGCTCGGCGAGCGCGTCGAGCGTCTTCTCGCCCGCGCTTTCGTCGTCGGTCTCGACCGTGAGGGTCACGTAGTCGCCCTGCTCCACGCCGAGCGAGATGACGCCCAGGATGCTGGCGGCGTTGACCGGCTTGCCTGAGTCCTTGGCGACCGTGACGGGCATGCCCGCCTCCTTCGCTGCTTGCGCGAAGAGCTTCGCGGGGCGCGCGTGGAGTCCATGGGACGAGCCGATGCGGACGGTGCGGGAGATTTCGGCCATGGTGGGGTTCCTTCCGGTCAGGCGTTCAGGGCGGTGGGTGCGCCGCTCAGGAGCGGCCGCACCAGGTCGAGGGTTCGGGTGCCGTCGAGGTCGGAGAAGACATCGTCTGGCAGGGCGAGCACCGGGACGCTCCGGTGAGCGCTCTGGGCGTGGACGCGGGGCATCTCGTCCCGCAGGTGGGGCCCGAGCAGGAGGATGTCGGCCGAGTCGATGTCGATCGGGAGCGATTCGCGCGTTCCGGCGACCGCGTGCAGGGCGATGCCCTGCGACTGGGCGGCGCGGCGCAACCGCATGGCGACGAACGTGCTGGACGCGCCCGCGCTGCACACAACGAGGATCCTCATCGATCCGGTCACCTCCTCCGTAGACCTATCCTGCGAGGATGCTGGGAGCGGGTAAAGGCACACCGTCTTCCGCCCCGGCGGAAACCGCCTCGCACACGCGTGATTGACTGGGGTCGGGGGCGTCGGTGGTCGCGCCCGAGGAGAGGGACGGACAACGCAGTGACCAGGGCGCGTCAGGACCGCGTCGTCGCGCTGCTCGCCCGCGACCGCGGGTGGGTCACCGCGGCGACTCTCGCCGACGCGCTCGGCGTCACTCCCCGCAGCATCCGCACATATGTCACCGCGGTGAATGCGCGGGCGGGTGCCGCAGATGCGATCGAGTCCGGACCGCACGGCTACCGGATCGATCCCGCCGCGCTGCCGCGTCTGCGCGAGACGGGAGCCGAGACCGGCACGCCCCGCGACCGGCTCCACTCCCTCGTCCGCACCCTCGTCGACGCCGATGACGGGATCGACGTGCACGAGACCGCGGCTCGCCTCTACGTGAGCGACGCGACCTTCGACGGCGACCTGGCGCGCGTGCGCGGGCTCATCGCCGGCGGGGGGCTCGTGCTCGAGCGCCAGGGCACGCGGGTGAGGCTGAGGGGACCGGAGGAGGCGCAGCGGCGCCTGCTGAGCCGTCTCGTGCACGACGAGATGGATGCCGGTGCCCTCGACATGCCCCTTCTGCGTCGCTCCCTCGGCGCCGAGTACGTCGATCCCGACGCGCTGCAGGCCTTCAAGTCGGCGCTCGTGGCGGAACTGCCCGCGCTCGGGTACTACGTCAACGAGTTCGGCATCACCGACGTCCTGCTGCACGTGGCCATCGCCGTCGACCGCACGCGCCGGCGGCGCACGATCGAGGAGCCGGGCGCAGCCTCGCCGCCCGCGGACCGGATCGCCGAGGTCGTCGGCGCGCTCGCCCAGAGCCACTTCGACGTCAGCCTGGGCGCCGCCGACACGCAGCACCTGGCCACGCTGCTCCTGACGCGTGTCGTCGCCCCCGCAGCCGAGGGCGAGAACGATCCGCGTGAGCGGCTGGATCCGCAGGTCGAGGGCGCCGTGCGGGACGCGGTCGATCGCGCCGCCGCGGAGTTCGCCGTCGATCTCGGGCACGACGACTTCGTCCTGCGCCTCGCCCTGCACGTGCAGAACCTGCTGCACCGCGCGCGGGTGGGCGCATGGTCGCGCAATCCGCTCACCCGCTCGATCAAGTCGAGCTATCCGATGATCTTCGAGGTCGCGGTCTTCATCGCCGTGCAGCTGCGGGAGAGCCTCGGGCTCGACCTGCAGGACGACGAGCTGGCATACATCGCCATGCACGTGGGAGGGCGTCTCGAGCGCAGCCGCCGCGCCGACGCGATCGTGACCGCCACCATCGTGTGCCCGGGCTACTACGAGCTCCACGAGCTGCTGCGCTCGAGCGTCGTGCGCTCCCTCGGGCAGGACATCGAGGTCGTCTCGGTCGAGACCCGGGCCGACCCCGACTGGGCGGCGCTCGGCACCGACGTCATCCTCACGACGATCGCCGCGCCCGCGGCATCCGACCGCGTCGTGCAGGTGCAGCCCTTCCTGACCGAGTCCGATGTGGAGCGCGTGCGGGGCGCGGCGGCCCGTGTGCGTCGCGGCCGGCGGCTCGCGCGACTGCGCGCCGAGCTGGAGCAGTACATGGATGCCGCGTCGTTCGTGCGCGGATTCGAGGGGATGGGCGACGAGGAGTCCGCGATCCGGAGGCTGGGCTCGCTGCTCGTGGCCCGCGGCGTGATCGACGACGACTACATCGAGCGCACGATCGAGCGGGAGCGGCTGTCGTCGACGGCCTTCACGGATGCCCTCGCGGTTCCTCACGCGCTGACGATGTCGGCGACGCGCACGGCGATCGCCGTGGCGGTGTCGGAGCAGTCGATGGGGTGGGGCGAGAACCGCGTGCAGGTCATCGCGCTCGTGGCGTTCAGCGAGAGCGACCGCGCGGCATTCCAGACGATCTTCGAGCAGCTTGTCGAGGTGTTCTCCGAGCGCGACAGCGTGCAGCGCATCGTGCGCCGTGGCGTCGACTACGCCGGATTCATCGACGAGCTCGTCGCGGTCATCGACGGCTGAGCGCCGCCCCCCCGTACAGTGGGGGCGGCGCGATGCGAGGAGGACGATGGCGGAGCGGACGGTGATCGTGACCGCGGCCGAGGGGCTCCATGCGCGCCCCGCGGCGGAATTCGTCCGGCTCGCCCACGCCCACCCCGGCGCGGTCGTCGTGCGCGCGCCGGGTCGCGAGCCGGTCGACGGCGCGAGCATCCTGGGCGTCATGACCCTCGGGGTGGACCGGGGCGAATCCATCGTCGTCTCGGTCGAGGGCGCCGACGCGGAGGCGCTCCTGGACCGGCTGGAAGCGCTGCTCGACCCCGCCTGAGGGCGCGGTCAGCGCGCATGCGCGGCGAGGCGTGCGCGGAGGCCGGTGCGTACCGCGGGCCACTCGTGCGGGAGCACCGAGTACACCACCGTGTCTCGGAGCACGCCGTCCGCGCTGATGCTGTGATTGCGCAGGACGCCGTCGGGCCGCGCCCCCAGCCGCTCGATCGCCGCGCGGGACTGCCGGTTGTGCCAGTGGGTGCGAAACTCCACGGCGATGGTGTCGCACCCCTCGAACGCATGGGTCAGCAGCAGCAGCTTCGCCTCCGTGTTGATCCCGGAGCGCTGCGCCGATGGAGCCAGCCAGGTGTAGCCGATCTCGACCCGACGATTGTGCTCGTCGATGTTGCAGAACGTGGTCATTCCGATCGTTCGACCGGACGCCGCATCGCGCACCGCCCACGGGTTCATGCGCCCCGCAGCATGCTCCGACAGCCTCCTCTGGATCGCCGCGGCGACCTCGGCCGGCGCGGGGACGCTGGTGTACCACGGGCCCGCGTCGCCGAACTCCCGTGCGGCGCGCTCGAGGTCGGATGTGTGCTTGGTTCGCAGGGGCTCGAGCCGCACGACGTCGCCGGCCAGGATCAGGGGCGTGGTCAGCGGCATCCCTCGATCGTATTCGGGCAGTCGGGTGTATAGCGCTCCGCTCCCCGGTTCGCGGCGCGGGGACGGGACCCGGATCCAGTCCTCGCGCCACTTCTCCTCGAGGAGGGCCTGTTCGCTCGTGCGGGGGCTCAGGACACCAGGGCCCGGGCGGCCTCCTCGAGGCGGGCGAGGCGTCCCGCGGCGTCCTCCGCGGAATCCGCCCGGACGTCGAGGTAGATCTTGAGCTTGGGCTCCGTGCCGCTCGGGCGCACGATGACGCGCGACCCGTCGTCCAGGGTGTAGCGCAGCACGTCGCCCGGCACCGTCCCGTCGGTGGGGCGCAGCAGGTCGTCGGCGCGCAGGATGCCGACGCCGCCGAACTCCGACGGCGGCTGCGCACGCAGCCGCGCCATGACGTCGGCGATGATGCGCAGGTCGGTCACCCGCACCGACACCTGGCCGCTGCGGAAATGACCGAAGCGCGACGCGAGCTCCTCGAGCATGCCGGCGAGCGAAGACCCCTCTGCCCGCGCCGCGGCGGCCAGGCCGAGGACGGCGATCGCGGCCGAGATGCCGTCCTTGTCGCGCACGGTCTCGGGATTGACGAGGTACCCGAGCGCCTCCTCGAAGCCGAAGAGGATGCCGGGGGCTCGCGAGATCCACTTGAAGCCCGTGAGCGTCTCGTGGAAGTCGAGCCCGTAGTGCCGGGCGATCTCCCCGAGCCCGGGCGACGAGACGAGCGAGCAGGCGAGGGATGCCCCGGCGGTCGCACCGGCGTCTCGTGCCGCGCGTGCCGCCCGCCAGCCCAGGAGCAGGCCGACCTCGTTGCCGGAGAGCACGCGATAGCCGCCCTCGGCGTCCACCGGGACGGCCACGGCGAGGCGGTCGGCGTCCGGGTCGTTCGCCAGCACGAGGTCGGCGCGGACCCGCCGCGCCTCCTCGAGGGCGAGGTCCATGGCGCCCGGCTCCTCTGGATTGGGGAACGAGACCGTCGGGAACGAGGCGTCCGGGTGCAGCTGGGCCTCGACGTTGTGCGGCGCGGGGTATCCGGCGCGCTCGACGATCCGCGAGAGCGTCTCCCACCCGACGCCGTGCATCGCCGTGTACACCCACCGCAGCGCGTCCGCCCCGGCGGGCGCGGGGGCGACGGCGGCCGTGGCGCGGGCGTAGGCGTCGACGACGGACTCGGGCGCCGTCTCGTATCCGGTGGATCGCGGGAGAAGCGGCACCCGCTCGGTGGTCGCGACCCGCTCGATGTGCGCCGCGATCTCGGCATCGGAGGGCGAGACGATCTGGGCGCCCCGGTCCGCGCCCCCGAGGTAGACCTTGTATCCGTTGTCCTCCGGGGGATTGTGGCTCGCGGTGACCATCACGCCGGCATCGGCGCCAAGGTGGCGCACCGCGAAGGCGAGCACCGGCGTCGGGAGCAGGCGGGGCAGGAGGATGGCGCGCAGCCCCGCGCCGGCGAAGATCTCCGCCGAGTCGCGGGCGAAGACGTCGGAGTTGCGTCGCCCGTCGTAGCCGATGACGACGGAGGGCGCCGCGCCGTCGTCGGCACGCTCGCGCAGATAGGCGGCCAGCCCCGCGGCGGCCTGCGCGACGAGGACGCGGTTCATCCGGTTGCTGCCCGCCCCCAGCGCCCCCCTCAGGCCCGCCGTCCCGAACGCCAGACGCGCGCCGAACCGGTCGGCGAGGTCCGCGGATGCCGCGGCGTCACCCGCGTCGGCGGAGGCGATGAGCGCCTCCAGCTCCGCGCGGGTCTGCGGGTCGGGATCCTGCGCGAGCCAGTCGCGCGCGGCCGCGAGGGGTGCCGCGGCATCCGCCCCGTTCACATCGCCCCGATCACACGGGCCAGGAGGGACGAGATCACCGGCTCCGCCTCGCGGCCGGCCTCGATGACCTCCTGGTGGCTCAGGGGCGTGCTCTGGATGCCGGCGGCCATGTTCGTGATCAGCGAGAAGCCCAGCACCTCCATGTCGGACTGCCGTGCCGCGATCGCCTCGAGCGCCGTCGACATCCCCACGATGTGCCCGCCGATCGCCTTCGCCATACGCACCTCGGCCGGGGTCTCGTACTGGGGTCCGCGGAACTGGCAGTACACGCCTTCGTCGAGGGAGGGGTCGATCGTGCGCGCCAGGTCGCGCAGGCGCTGCGCGTAGAGGTCGGTCAGGTCGATGAACGTCGCACCCTCGAGCGGGGACGCCGCGGTGAGGTTGATGTGGTCGCTGATCAGCACGGGCTGTCCCGGCTTCCAGGCGCCCTTGATGCCTCCGGCGCCGTTGGTGAGCACCATGGTGCGCGCGCCGGTCGCCGCCGCCGCGCGCACGCTGTGCACGACGCGACGCACGCCGTGGCCCTCGTAGTAGTGGGTGCGCGCGCCGATCACGAGCACGCGCTTGCCGCGCGGGGTGACGACGCTTCGGAGCGTCCCCCCGTGCCCCTCCAGCGCGGGGCGCGAGAAGCCGGTCACCTCGGTGGCGGGGAACTGGGCCACGGTCTCGCCGATGAGCTCTGCGGCCTTCCCCCAGCCCGACCCGAGCGTGAGCGCGATGTCGTGCTGCTCCACGCCCGTCAGGCGCGCGATGTCGTCCGCCGCGCGTCCGGCGACCTCGAAGGGGTCGGCGGTCGGGTCATCCAGCGGATTGATGATGTGCTCTGGCATGGGTCCACTTTAGGAACAGCGGGAGCCACCGGCCAGCCACGCCGCACGGTGCCCCGTGTGTCGGATGACACAATGGGGTGCATGCCGGGTGAGTTCGAGACGACACAGCGGATCGCGATCATCGGCGGGGGGCCGGGCGGGTACGAAGCGGCGCTCGCCGGGGCGCAGCTGGGGGCGGAGGTGACGCTCATCGAGCGCGCGGGCGTCGGCGGGTCCGCCGTGATCACCGACGTCGTGCCGTCGAAGACCCTGATCGCGACGGCGGATGCCGCGTCGGCGATCAAGGAGGCGAGCGACCTCGGCGTGCAGTTCTACACGCGCGGCGGCGACGGGAAGGCGAGCCGGCCCGAGGTCGCCATCAATCTCTCCGCCATCAACAAGCGGCTCCTGGCGCTGGCTCGGCAGCAGTCCGAGGACATGCGTCAGAGCCTCGCTGACGCGGGCGTGCGCATCATCTCCGGCCACGGACGCCTCGAGGGCCGCGATGCGGTCATCGTGTCCACCGGTCCGGGAGGCACCGACTTCGACCGCGTCGAGGCCGACACCTTCGTGGTGACGGTCGGGGCGTCGCCGCGCGAGCTCCCGAACGCCATGCCCGACGGCGAGCGCATCCTCACGTGGACCCAGCTGTACGACATGCCCTCGTTGCCTGAGCACCTCATCGTCGTGGGATCGGGTGTGACGGGAGCCGAGTTCGCTTCCGCGTATATGAACCTGGGTGCGAAGGTCACGCTCGTCTCGAGTCGCGATCAGGTCCTCCCCGGGGAGGACGCGGATGCCGCGGCCGTGCTCGAGAACGTGTTCAAGCGCGGCGGGATGACGCTGCTGTCGAAGGCCCGGGCCGAGTCGGTGACCCGCGAGGGGGACGGCGTCGTCGTGGCGCTCGCCGACGGCCGCCGCATCGAGGGCAGCCACTGCCTCATGGCGGTCGGATCCATCCCCAACACGGCGGGGATCGGGCTGGAGCAGGCGGGGGTCCAGCTCACCGACTCCGGTCACATCCGCGTCAACCGCGTCGCGCGCACGTCAGTGCCGAACATCTACGCCGCCGGCGACTGCACGACGTTCGTGCCGCTCGCCTCGGTCGCCTCGATGCAGGGCCGCACGGCGGTCTTCCACGCGCTCGGGGATGTCGTCATCCCCGTCGAGCGCCGCCGCATCGCCGCGAACATCTTCACCGCCCCCGAGATCGCCACGGTCGGCTGGTCGGAGGCCGATATCGTCGCGGGCCGCATCGAGGGCGTCGTGCACAAGCTGCCGCTGTCGGCCAACCCGCGCGCGAAGATGATGGGCATCAAGGACGGGTTCGTGAAGATCATGGCCCGCAAGGGTTCGGGCACCGTCATCGGCGGCGTGATCGTCGGCCCGAAGGCCTCCGAGCTGATCTACCCGATCGCCGTCGCCGTCGACCGGCGCCTGAGCGTCGACCAGCTCTCGCGCGCCTTCGCCGTCTATCCCTCCCTGACGGGCAGCATCACGGATGCCGCGCGCGCGATGCACATCGTCGACCGCGACCACGAGCAGTACTGACCCGCGGCATCCGCGGGCCTGGCGTCCGCTCGGGACGGCCGTGCGTCAGGAGATCGTCAGAAGCTGGTGGCCGGCCGACACGGTCGTGCCGGGGCTCGCGTCGATCGCGCCGATCGTGCCGTCCTTGTGGGCCTGGATCGGCTGCTCCATCTTCATGGCCTCGAGCACGACGACGAGGTCGCCCTTGACGACCTGCTGACCCTCCGCGACGGCGATCTTGACGATCGTCGCCTGCATGGGGGAGCGCACGGCGTCGCCGGATGCCCCGGCCACGACGCTCGTCGCGTGGCTGCGCCGTGACGGCGGCACAGCCGCGGGCCGGCCGGCCGTCCCGACGGGCTGCGCGACCCGGTCGGGCAGGCTCACCTCGAGGCGTTTGCCGCCGACCTCGACGACGACGGTGTGGCGGCCCTGGTCGGGGGCCGTGTCGCCGAGCTCGCCGTCCCACGGCGGGATGTCGTTGTCGAACTCGGTCTCGATCCAGCGCGTGTACACGCCGAACCGACCGTCCTCGGCGGTGAAGGCGGGGTCGCGCACGACCTTGCGGTGGAACGGCAGCACGGTGGGCATGCCGGCGACCTCGAACTCGTCGAGGGCGCGCCGCGCGCGGCTGAGCGCCTCGGCGCGGTCGCGGCCGGTCACGATGATCTTCGCCAGCAGCGAGTCGAAGGCCCCGCTGACGCTGTCGCCGGCCGTGACACCGGAGTCGAGGCGGATGCCGGGGCCGCCGAACGTCTTGAAGACGTGGATCGGGCCGGGCTGGGGCAGGAAGCCGCGGCCCGGGTCCTCCCCGTTGATGCGGAACTCGATGGAGTGGCCCGTCACCTCGGGGTCGTCGTAGTCCAGCAGCCCGCCCTCGGCGAGCCGGAACTGCTCGCGGACGAGGTCGAGTCCTGTGACCTCCTCCGAGACGGGGTGCTCGACCTGCAGGCGGGTGTTGACCTCGAGGAAGGAGATCGTGCCGTCGGCGCCGATGAGGAACTCGCAGGTCCCCGCCCCGACGTAGCCGACCTCGCGGAGGATCGCCTTCGACGCGTCGTAGAGCACGCGCGTCTGCTCCTCGGTGAGGAAGGGGGCGGGCGCCTCTTCGACGAGCTTCTGGTGGCGGCGCTGCAGCGAGCAGTCGCGGGTGGAGACGACGACCACATTGCCCGCGGCATCCGCGAGGCACTGCGTCTCGACGTGGCGCGGCTTGTCGAGGTACTTCTCGACGAAGCACTCGCCGCGCCCGAAGGCCGTAACCGCCTCGCGCGTCGCCGACTCGAACATCTCGGCGATCTCGTCGAACTCCCGCGCGACCTTGAGGCCGCGTCCGCCGCCGCCGTAGGCGGCCTTGATCGCGATCGGCAGGCCGTACTCGCGGGCGAAGGCGACGACCTCGTCGGCCGAGTCCACGGGGCCGGGGGTCCCGGGCGCGAGGGGTGCCCCCACCTTCTCGGCGACGTGGCGCGCGGTGACCTTGTCGCCCAGCGCGTCGATGGCGTCGGGCGAGGGGCCGATCCATGTCAGGCCCGCCTCGATCACGGCGCGCGCGAACGCGGCGTTCTCGGCGAGGAAGCCGTAGCCGGGGTGCACCGCATCGGCGCCGGAGCGTCTCGCGACGGAGAGGATCTTCTCGATCGAGAGGTACGTCTCGGCGCTGGTGGCACCCCCGAGGGCGTACGCCTCGTCGGCGAGCCGCGCGTGCAGCGCATCCCGATCCTGGTCGGCGTAGACGGCAACCGAGGCGATTCCGCTGTCGCGGGTGGCTCGGATGATACGGACGGCGATCTCGCCGCGGTTGGCGATGAGGACCTTGCCGATCTGAGGCATGAGTGTCAGCCTACCGACGCGCGGGGCGCCTCCTTTGCGCCACTCCCACAAAACACTCCCGGAGGCGTGGGGAGATCCCTACAAGTCCCGCCACAGGCGGGTCCAGTCCACTCCCAGCTCGCGCACCAGCCTCCGCAGCGTGGACAGCGACATCCCGACCACCGTGGAGGGGTCTCCCTCCACCCTCGTGATGAACGCGCTCCCGAGGCTGTCGACGGTGAACGCACCCGCGACGTTCAGGGGTTCACCGGTCGCGACATAGGCGGCGATCTCGTCGTCCGTGACGTCGTCGGCGAAGGTTACCGATGCCTCGGCGACGGCGTGCTCCTCGCGCGCGCCGGCGCCGGGGGAGATGCGGAAGACGGAGTGCCCCGAGTGCAGCACGCCGGTGCGTCCGCGCATGCCCTCCCATCGGGCGCGGGCGTTCGCGGGGGTGTGCGGCTTTCCGAGCACCTCGCCGTCGAGCTCGAACATCGAGTCGCCCCCGACGACGAGGCCGTCGAAGGAGGGGTCCTCCTCGGCGAGGCGCGCCGCGACATCCGCCGCCTTGCGCCGTGCCAGTAGCAGAACGTGCTCGGCGGGCTCGAGGATGCGGGACTCGGCCGCCTCCACGGCGGCGATGACCGACTCCTCGTCGACGTCGGGAGCCATCGTGAGGGGCTCGATGCCGGCCTGGCGCAGCAGCATGAGGCGTGCGGGCGAGGTGGAGGCGAGGCAGAGACGCATGGGGCTACCGTAGCCGGGCTGTGGAATGCTCGACGCGTGGAAGAGCCAGCCGTCCTCGAGCTCGAGATCACCGACGTCGCGCACGGAGGGATCGTCGTCGCGCGCCACGACGGGCGGGTTGTCTTCGTCTCCGACGCGATCCCGGGCGAGCGTGTGAGGGCGCGGGTGGCGGATGCCTCCAAGGCGTCGTTCTGGCGCGCCGACACCCTCGAGGTGCTCGAGGCCTCCCCCGACCGGCGGGCGCGGCACGTATGGCCGGAGGCGGACCTGGCCCGCGATCCTCGCGACCGCCCGGGCGGCGCGGACTTCGGGCACATCACGCTCGGGCGGCAGCGTGCGCTGAAGGCCGACGTGCTGCGCGATGCGCTCCAGAGGTTCGGCGGCGTCGGGTGGGATGTCGAGGTGGAGCCGGTGAGCGGCGAGGACGCCGACGGGCGGGGGTGGCGGACGCGGCTCAGCCTCCACGTCGACGCCGGAGGCGCCATAGGCCCCGTCGCGGCGCGCAGCCACCGGGTCATCCCCGTGGCGACCCATCCCCTCGCGACGCCCGAGATCGCCGCCGCGGCGGCCGCGCTCGGGCCTGCCGCGCCGGGCCGCGTGGACCTCGTGCAGCCCGGAGACGGCCGTGTCCGGATCGTCCCGCGGCCCGACCGGCCGGGCAGGTCGCGGCACTCCCCACGACGCGGCACGGATGACGCGGGGAGCGAGATCGTCGTGGAGGAGGCGGCGGGCCGATCCTTCGCCCTCGACGCGGGCGGCTTCTGGCAGGTGCACCGCGGTGCGGCCCGCACGCTCGCGGGCGCCGTGGCGGAGGCGTTGCGCGGCGCCTCCTTCGAGCCGCAGGCTGCCAACCTCGACCTGTACGGGGGAGTGGGGCTCTTCGCCGGCGTCATGGCGGATGTCGGGGGCCCAGGCACACGCGTCGTCACCGTCGAGTCGGCCCCGCGCGCCACCTCGCACGCCGTCCGCAACCTCGCCGACGCCGCCGGCGTCGAGGCCGTCACGGCGCGGGTGGATCGGTATCTGGCGGGCGCGGAACCCGCTCCACGGGCCGAGCGCCAAGCCGCGACGGTCCTCCTCGACCCGCCGCGGGCAGGCGCCGGCACGGCGGTCGTGGAGGCGATCGCCGCCCGGGAGCCGCGCACCGTCGTCTACGTGGCGTGCGACCCCGTCGCGCTCGCGCGCGATATGCGCACCTTCGGGCTGCACGGCTACGAGCCCACGAGCGTGAGGGCCTTCGACCTCTTCCCCAACTCGCACCACGTCGAGGCGCTCGCGGTGCTGCAGCGGCGACGCTGACGGCCCGACCGTGGCGGGCCTCGCCCGGCCCGTTAGTCTGGTCGCATGACGAGGGTCGCACTGATCGATGATCACGAATCCGTGCGCCTGGGACTGGAGGCCGCGCTGGCGCGCGTCGGCCACGACCTCGTCTTCTCCGGGGCCACCGTGGACGACTACCTGCAGTGGCGGTATCGCGAGCGCTCGGCTCCCGCCGATGTGGTCGTGCTGGATCTGAGCCTCGGCGACGGTTCCACCGTGACCCAGAACGTGACGCGCGTGGTCTCCGACGGGTCGAGCGTCATCATCCACTCCGTGGCCGACCGGCCGGCGGCCGTACGCGAGGCCCTCATGGCCGGGGCGGCGGGGGTCGTGAGCAAGAGCTCGCCCACCGGCGGCGTGATGGATGCGATCGGCACGGTCGCGCGCGGCGAGAGCCTCGACAACGTCGAATGGGCGAGCGCCATCGAGGGCGATCGTGCGTTCGGCGACGCGCAGCTGTCGGCGAGGGAGCGGGAGGTGCTCCGCCTGTACGCCGCGGGGCTGCCGCTGAAGGTCGTCGCCGACCGGCTGGGGGTCGCCTACTCCACGGCCAAGGAGAACATCACCCGCGTGCGGGTCAAGTACGTCGAGGTCGGCCGCCCCGCCCCGACGAAGGTGGATCTGCTGCGCCGGGCGATGGAGGACGGACTCGTCCAGCCCTCGGAGGAGGGCTCCGGTGTCGATTGACGCCGGTGCTCCCCCGACGGACCGCGCCTGGGGGCACATCCCCCAGGGCCGCTTCGCGGCAGCGTGGCAGGGGACGTTCACGCGGCGGCGGATCGAACGGATCACCGGGATCGCCGTGGCGGTCGCGAGCCTGGCCCTCGGCATCCAGTCGCTGATCCTCGCCATCTCGAACGACGGCGGGCTGCGACCGGGGTGGAAGATCCCCCTGCTGGTCATCACGTTCGGGTCGCTCGCGGTGATGGTCGTCGCGTGCATGTTCGAGCGCACCGCCCGGGTCGTCGCCGGCGCGTTCGCGATCCTCTTCGTCGGGCTCCTCGCGGTGTGGCCGATCGCGACCGCGGGGGTGCCCATCGGCCCCACCCCCGAACCGTGGCCGTGGTATCTCATCAACGTCGCGACGATCGCGGCGGTCATCGCCTTTCCGCCGGCGCTGCAGATCGGCTGGACGATCGCGACGCCCCTGCTCTACGGCGTGGTTCGCATCGTGCAGGGCGACTTCGCCCCCGATTTCTGGATAGCGCTGCTGTTCGAAGTGCCCTATTCGCTGATCCTCGGCGTGCTCCTGCTCACGCTCGTGACGATCTTCCGGCGCATGGCCTCCGGCGTGGACCGCGAGCGGGCGCGCACCGTCGAGGGCTACGCCAAGGCCGCCGCGGCGGAGGCGGCGCAGGAGGAGCGGGTCGCGGTGTCCGCCCTCATGCACGACAGCGTGCTCGCGGCGCTCATCGCCGCGGAGCGGGCCGACGGGCCGCGGGCGCGCTCCCTCGCCGTGTCGATGGCGAGAGAGGCGCTGGAGGGGCTGGCGGAAGTGGATTCCCCCGAGGCCGAAGCCGCCGCCCAGACCCAGAGCTTCGCAGGGCTGGCCCGCGGCATCCAGGTCTCCATGGCGGACATGGGGGTGCGGCTCATCGTGCGCGTGGAGGGCGACGGCGACGAGCCGTCCATCCCCGGTGCGGTGGGCGCGGCCTTCGTCCGCGCGAGCGCGCAGGCCGCGGCGAACGCCGTTCAGCACGCCGAAGGGAAGGGCCTCACCGCGCTCGTGCGGCGGCCCGAGTCGCTCGCGCCCGAAATGCCGGGAGTGGAGATCGTCGTCTCCGACACGGGCACAGGGTTCGACATCGACGCGGTCCCCGACGACCGGCTGGGTATCAGCGCCTCCATCCTCGCCCGTGTCGCAGCCGTGGGCGGCACCGCCCGTATCGAGTCCTCGCCGCGCGGGACCATCGTCACGCTGACGTGGCGGCAGGAGGCGTCGTGACCGTCCGCGCCGTGCTATCCGTTCTCGCTCTCGCCTTCGCCGCCTACCAGGCGGCGAGGGGCATCATCTGGACGCCGGAGATGCCGGATCGGCCGTGGCTGCTGATCGCGGCCATCTCGCTGTATCTCGTCACCACTGCGGTCTGCGTCGCAGTCACTCCGCGCACGCCCCCCGGCGAGCCGCGCCGGGCGGAGCCCATGCCATGGTGGGCGGCGATCCTCGCGCTCGTGGTCGCCGGCGTGGTTCCCACGGCCACCGGGCTCGCCCTCGGCGACGCGGGCGCCCGCACGGCGACCTACGGCACATGGTACGTCGGGGGGCTCGGGGCTCTCATGGTCGTCGTCATGGTGCGGCGGCGCACCGCGACCGCGTGGATCGGCGCGGTCCTGCTCTCGGTCGGGGCGATGGTGTGGCTCGGACCGCTCGATGCCCTCGGGCAGGGGCTCGTCGGCTCCATCGTGTGGATCGGGGTCGCGCACCTCCTGGTCTTCCTCATCGATCGGGCGGAACGGGACGCCGACCAGCTCGCCGAGCTCCAGGCCGTCACGTCCTCGTGGGAGGCGGCGCAGGAGGGACGCGAGCGGGAGCGGCGCGTGCAGGTGCAGCGGGCGCTCGCGGTGGGCGGACCGATCCTCACACGGGTCATCGCGATGCACGGCGTCCTCTCCGACGACGAGAGGCGGGAAGCGGCGATCGCCGAGGCTCGACTGCGCGACGAACTGCGCGGTCCGCGGCTTCTCGACGACGCCGTGCGAGCCGAGATCGACGCTGCCCGGCGCCGCGGTGCCCAGGTGAGCGTGTTCGACGAGGGTGGCCTCGAGGGTGTCACGGACGATGCGCTCCGTGCGATCAGGCAGGAACTCGCCGACACCCTGCGGGGCTCGACCTCGAACCGCATCATCATCAGGACCTCGCCGGATGCGCAGATCGCGGTGACGGTCGTCGGCCGACTCCTCGTCGACGAGTCGGGTGACGACGCGGTCGACCTGTGGCGCGAGATCAGGCATCCGGGCCGGTAGGCGGACACCCCGACGCGCCGCTCCGGCGGGGGGACGAACCGGAGCGACGCGTTCGGATGAAGAAGGAGAGGGGCGGCGAAGCCGCCCGCCCCTCTCCAGGTTGCGGACAGGTTACCCGAAAACCGTCCGCGAGGCCGCTGTCCCGAAAGTCGGGGGTCGCAACCCTACGCATGATCGCGTCACGCTCTACAAGTATGCGTCGGCCCCCCGGCGCCGTCTGTAGGTACTTTGGGGGACAGGTGGCACGGCGGTGCGTCGCGGCATCCATTGTTTCGGCCGCCGACGACGCGGGGAGGCGTTCCGGCCGGTCTCAGCCGGCGAATCCGGCCCAGCCCGCACCGCGGTCCAGGGGGCGCCGCAGGCCCCGCGCGCTGCGTGCCCAGGCCGAGGGACGGGTCTCCTCCGGCGCCGTCGCAGAGCTGGCCTCGGCGGCGTAGGCCTCCGAGACCACCGCTATGAGAGCGGCGAGTTCGTCGACCGTGGGGGTGCCCCGACGCACCTCGATCGAGGGTGCGGGTCGGTCCTCCGGGGCGGCGTCGCCGCTCACAGCGGGATGTTCCCGTGCTTTTTGGGGGGCAGGCTCGCGCGCTTGTTCCGCAGGGCGCGGAACGCCTTCGCGATCGCGACCCGGGTCGCGGCGGGCTCGATGATCCCGTCGAGCTCACCGCGCTCTGCCGCGAGGAAGGGAGAGGCCACGTTGTACGTGTATTCGTTCGCCAGGCGCGTGCGCACGGCGGCGACGTCCTCGCCGGCGGCCTCGGCGCGCTTGATCTCGCCGCGGTACAGGATGTTGACGGCGCCCTGGCCTCCCATCACGGCGATCTCCGCCGTCGGCCACGCGAGGTTCACATCGGCGCCCAGCTGCTTCGAGCCCATCACGATGTAGGCGCCGCCGTAGGCCTTGCGCAGGATGACGGTGACGAGCGGAACGGTCGCCTCGGCGTAGGCGTACAGGAGCTTGGCGCCGCGACGGATAACGCCGGTCCACTCCTGGTCGGTCCCGGGCAGGTAGCCCGGAACGTCGACGAGGGTGAGGATCGGGATCGAGAACGCGTCGCAGAACCGCACGAAGCGGCTGGCCTTCTCGCCGGCGTCGATGTTGAGGGTGCCCGCCATCTGCGACGGCTGGTTCGCGATGATTCCGACCGATCGCCCCTCGACGCGGCCGAATCCGATCACGATGTTCGGCGCGAACAGCGGCTGCACCTCGAGGAATTCGCCGTCGTCGACGAGCCGCTCGATGACCTGGTGGATGTCGTAGGGCTGGTTCGGCGAGTCGGGGATCACGGCGTTCAGTGCCCGATCGGCATCCGTCGTCTCGAACTCGAACCCGGACTCGTAGGTCGGCAGCTCCGCCATGTTGTTGTCGGGCAGGAAGCCCAGGAGCGTCCGGACGTAGTCGATCGCGTCGTCCTCGTCGTCGGCGAGGTAATGCGCGACGCCCGAGCGCGTGTTGTGGGTGTGGGCGCCGCCCAGCTCCTCCATGCCGACGTCCTCGCCGGTGACGGTCTTGATGACGTCGGGGCCGGTGACGAACATCTGGCTCGTCTTGTCGACCATGACGACGAAGTCGGTGAGGGCCGGGGAGTAGACCGCCCCTCCCGCGGCGGGCCCCATGATGATCGAGATCTGGGGGATGACGCCGGATGCCGCGGTGTTCAGGCGGAAGATCTCGCCGTACTTGCCGAGCGCGACCACGCCCTCCTGGATGCGTGCGCCGCCGGAGTCGAGGACTCCGATGACGGGCATGCCCCCGCGCAGGGCGAACTCCATGATCTTGATGATCTTGTCGCCGGCGACCTCGCCGAGCGAGCCGCCGAAGGTGGAGAAGTCCTGCGCGTAGACGGCGACGGTGCGGCCGTGGATCGTGCCGGTGCCCGTGACGACGGAGTCGCCGTACGGGCGCGCCTTGTCCATCCCGAACGCGGTCGTGCGATGCCGCACGTATTCGTCGAACTCGACGAAGCTGCCCTTGTCGACCAGCAGCTCGATGCGCTCGCGGGCCGTCAGCTTGTCCTTCGCGTGCTGCTTCTCGCGCGCCTTCTGCTCGGCGGCGACGACCGCTTTGTCGTAGCGGGCGCGCAGATCGGCGATCTTCCCTGCGGTGGTCAGGTCGGGCTGCTCAGTCACGGACTTCACTCTATCCGGGGGTGCCGCGCCCGATCGCTTGGAGGAGAGCGACAACGACAGGCGTGATGTGCTGTGCATCTGCTCAGGCGCCGTGACCTTCAGCGTGGTGAGGTGTCTGCGCCCGGAGGACCTTCCCCGGGGTGCGGTCCTCCTCCGGATGAAACGGCCTCGCGCCGGTAGGGTGGGCGGATGCCGCTGACCGCCGCAGATCTCCCGCGCACGGCCGCGCTCGTGCCCCGCCTCGAGTGCACACCGCGCACGGGGTCGACCAACGCGGACCTCGTGGCCGCGGCATCCGCCGACCCGGGGGAGTGGCCCCACCTGTCGATGCTCGTCACGGACGACCAGTCCGCCGGCCGGGGCAGGCTCGGTCGTGTCTGGACGGCGCCGCCCGGGACGGCCCTCGCGGCATCCATCGTGATCGACGCATCGGGCGTCCCGCCGAGCGCGCGCGGGTGGATCCCGCTCGCGGCGGGTGCGGCCCTGACCCGCGCCATCGCGCCGCAGCTGGCGGGCGTGCACACGGCTCGCCTGAAGTGGCCTAACGACGTTCTCGTCGACGGACGCAAGATCAGCGGCATCCTCGCCGAGGGGGTCGGCGGCATGCACCGCATCGTCGTGGGAGCCGGGATCAACACGCGCATGTCGGTCGAGGAGCTTCCCATCGAGACGGCGACGTCTTTCGCGGCGCTCGGGATCACGGCCGATGCCGATGCGCTGCTGGCCGATTACGTCGACGCCCTCCGCGAGCACATCGACGCGCTCGTGCGAGCCGCGGGCGACGCGGTCGTCGCCGGCATCCACGCCGAGATCGAGTCCCTCTGCGACACGGTCGGACGCGCCGTGCGCGTGATCCTCCCGGAAGCCCGCGAGGTGATCGGGGAGGCCGTGGGCATCGGCGCCGAGGGCGGCCTGCTCGTGCGGACCGACGTGGGCACGACCTCGCTCGTCGCGGGAGACGTCGTCCACGTGCGCTGAGCGATCCGATGCCGGCCCGGAACGCGCCATACCCCGTCATCCACGGTCACACGCCCCGCGTGGGATGAGCCGCTCCCCGCTACCCACGGGCAGAATGGGCGCATGACACAGCCCACGACGCTCGGCAACCGTCTGGCGACGCCGCCGCCGGGTGTCGCCGCGCCGGAGCGGCTGGTGGTCAAGGTGCACGGTTCGGCCCGCAGGCTCACGTGGTCGGCGCTCGTGCTCATCGCCGTGGCGGGAGCGACGGGATGGTTCTACGACAACCTGCCCGCTCCGCTGGAGGACTGGATGCTGCTGGCCGTCGCCGGCATCGTGGTGCTGCTGCTCGTCGTGCTGCCGTGGCTCGTCTGGCTCAGTCGCAGCTACGTGATCACGACGCGTCGCGTCATCGCCCGCTCGGGGCTGCTCGCTCGACGGACGCGGGAGTTCGCGCACGCGCGGGGCTACACGATCTCGGTGCGACGGGGTCCGATCCAGCGCCTGTTCGGCGCCGGGACGGTGGTTCTCAGCAACGGCATCGACCAGCCGCTGCGGCTCGTGGACGTGCCCGACGCCGCCCTGCTGCACGAGACCCTCGCCGACCAGGTGGAGGTCAGCCAGATCCTCGCCCACCGCGATGCGCAGCCGGGCGCCGATGCCGTCATCCCGCCGCGGCCTCCCGACCCGCTGCTCTGACGCCGCGGTGTCGCGCGGCCGCGGATGCCATGATGGAGGCGGCGAAGGGAGTCGGATGTCTGTGCGCATCGGTGTCGTCGGCGGTGGGCAGCTGGCCCGCATGATGATCGCACCCGCGGTCGAGCTCGGGCTCGACCTGCGGGTTCTCGCCGAGCAGCCCGGCATGTCCGCGGCGCTGGCGGCGACCGCGGTGGGCGACTACCGCGACATCGACACGGTGCGGGCGTTCGCGCGCGACGTGGATGTCATCACCTTCGACCACGAGCACGTGCCGCAGCCGGTGCTGCGCGCGCTGGTCGATGCGGGGGTCGCGGTGCATCCGGGCCCCGATGCCCTCCAGTTCGCCCAGGACAAGCTGCTGATGCGCGCCCGGCTCGCCGAGCTCGGGATGCCGCAGCCCGACTGGGCCGCGGTGACCGACGCGGCGGGGCTGCAGGCCTTCCTCGACGCGCACGACGGCCGGGCGGTCGTGAAGACCCCGCGCGGCGGCTACGACGGCAAGGGGGTGCGCGTCGTCCGCTCCGCCGAGGAGGCGGAGGACTGGATCCGCGCGCTCGCCGAAGCCGGGGCGGGCGACGCACTGCTCGTGGAGGAGTTGGTCGCGTTCCGGCGGGAGCTCGCGCAGCAGGTGGCGCGCACCCCTGCGGGGGATGTGGCCTCGTACGCCGTCGTGGAGACCGTGCAGCGCGACGGGGTCTGCGCGGAGGTGATCGCTCCGGCGCCCCATACGGCCGCTCGCCTGGAGGTCGTCGCGCGCGAGATCGGCCTGGCGATCGCCCACGGTCTCGGGGTGACGGGCATGCTCGCGGTGGAGCTCTTCGAGACGGAGGACGAGCGCCTGCTCGTCAACGAGCTCGCCATGCGCCCGCACAACAGCGGTCACTGGTCGCAGGACGGCGCGGTGACCGGACAGTTCGAGCAGCACCTGCGTGCCGTTCTGGGCCTGCCACTCGGAGATCCCTCGCCGCGACAGCCGTGGGCCGTGATGGTCAACATCCTCGGCGGGCCCACGGAGGGCACGATGGCCGACCGTCTCCCGGCAGCCCTGGCGGAGCACGCGGGCGCGAAGGTGCACACCTACGGCAAGGATCCGCGACCCGGACGCAAGGTCGGGCACGTCACCGCCGTCGGCTCCGACCTCGACGAGGTCTGCTACGACGCGCGAGCGGTGGCCGCGCAGTTCGACTGACCCCCATCGGGTTGACTCTCGGACGCGCGCCGCAACGGCGTTCTCGCAGCCGGAAGCCCTAGCCTGGACGGGTGACCCGGCCGCTGCATTCTTCCGAGGCGCCCGAGGTCGGCGTCGTCATGGGCTCCGACTCCGACTGGCGTGTGATGAGCGATGCATCGCAGGCGCTCACCGACTTCCTCATCCCCCACGAGGTCGAGGTCGTCTCGGCGCACCGCACCCCCGAGAAGCTCATGGCGTACGGGCGCGAGGCGCGCGCTCGCGGCCTCAAGGTCATCATCGCCGGGGCCGGCGGCGCCGCGCACCTGCCGGGCATGCTCGCGTCCTTGACCGCGCTGCCCGTCATCGGCGTCCCCGTGCCCCTCGCCACCCTCGACGGCATGGACTCGCTGCTGAGCATCGTCCAGATGCCGGCCGGCATCCCCGTAGCGACCGTGTCGATCGGCGGCGCGAAGAACGCCGGTCTGCTCGCCGCGCGCATCCTCGGGGTATCCGACGCCGCCGTCGCCGACCGTGTCGAGGCCTACGCCCGTCAGCTGGAGGAGCAGGTGGGGGAGAAGAACCGCCGCCTCAAGGAGAGCCTGTGAGCGTCGCCGCGGCCGCACGCCCCGCGGCCGCGCGGATCGTGCCGCCGGCCGTCAACGAGAAGCCCCTCCGGTACCCGCAGAGCGGCGATCGTGACGCGATGCGCCGCCGCGCCTGGTGGCTCGTCGCCTGCAACCTCTTCATCCCGGGGTCCGCGCAGGTGCTCGCCGGAAGCCGCCGGCTCGGCCGGTTCGGTCTCGGGGCGACCCTCGCGCTGTGGGCGCTCGCCGTCGTGGGCGCCGTCGTCTTCCTGCTGTGGCCGTTCGCCATCTACGTCGTCACGACCAACTGGTTCGCCCTGCTGGCCGTCCAGGCGATCCTCGTCTTCTACGCGATCCTCTGGATCGTGCTCACGTTCGACACCCTGCGCCTGGTGCGGCTGGTCAAGCTGCGTCCGGGGGCACGCGTGGCGATCCCCGCCGCAGCCCTCGCCGCGCTGCTGGTGGTCTCGGGCGGCGCGGTGTACGCCGCCACCGCCGTCGGCACCGCGCGTGGCACGATCGGCTCGATCTTCGGTTCCGGCGGCGCCGCCGTGCCGCCCTCCGACGGCTACTACAACATCCTGCTCCTCGGCGCCGACAGCGGCGAGGGCCGGGACTCGATGCGTCCCGACAGCATTTCCGTGGTCTCCATCAACGCCGAGTCGGGCGCCGCGACCATCACGGGCATACCCCGCGACATGGTCAGCGTGCCGTTCTCCGAGGGGCCCATGCAAGACCTGTTCCCCGACGGCTACGGCGGGCCCGAGTGCGGCACCGCCCACTGCGCGGTGAACGAGATCTTCACCGAGGTCGGCGTCCTGCGCGACGGCGCGACGCTCTATCCCGGCGCGGCGGCCGTCAGTTCCACGCCGGCGATCGAGGCGGTGAAGGATGCCGCGGCCGGAACGCTCGGCATCGAGATCCCCTATTACGTGTTCATCGACATGAACGGCTTCGCCTCGCTCATCGACGCCCTGGGCGGTGTGGAGATCACGGTCGACCAGCGCCTGCCGGAGGGCGGCGGCCCCTCATACCCCGGCCAGCCGGCGGACGACTGGGCGATCGGGTGGATCGAGCCCGGCACCCAGGTGATGGACGGCGACACCGCCCAGTGGTACGCGCGGTCGCGCTACACCACGAGCGACTGGGACCGCATGAAGCGGCAGCGTCAGCTGCAGGAGGCGATCCTGCGCCAGTTCACCCCGGCGAACGTGCTGCAGCGTTTCCAGGGGATCGCGGCGGCGGGAGAGGACATCGTCGAAACCGACATCCCCGAGACGATGCTGCCGTACTTCGTCGAGCTCGCGATGAAGACGAAGGATCTGCCGATGACGTCGATCGAGCTCACGCCGGAGGGCGGCGTCGATCCCGAGGAGCCTGACTTCGCATACATCCGCGAGCTCGTGCAGCAGGCGCTGCACCCGCCGTCGCCCTCGCCCAGCGAGTGAGCGGTCCACGGGCCGCAGCCCGTCCCCGTCGCCGAATACGCGAATGCCCGCCCGGGAGTGCTCCGGGCGGGCATTCGCTGCTGTGACCGGTGAGTCAGGCGCGGCGGCGGCGAAGGATGCTCGCGACGAGGGCGACGACGCCGAGGCCGAGCGCTCCGAGGCCCGCCCAGATTGCGACGGGTGAGACACCGCCGCCCGTGTTGGCCAGCGACGAGTCTCCGACGCTGACGTCGCTCGGAAGGGCGACGCCGAACGGGACGACGGTGATCACCGCGGTGTAGTCGCGGCTGCCGCTGAAGGAGACGTCGTAGGTTCCGTCGCCGTCGGCGGGCGCCGTGAACACGGCGACGAGGCTGCCGTCCGAGCTGGCGGCCTTCGAGGTCGTCAGCGTGGAGCGCGCCGCCGGTGCGATGGCGGCCAGCCCCGCCTCGGCCCCGCTCTCGCCGGCCACGTCGATGGCGACGATCTCTCCGGGCTCGAAGTAGTCCTCGGAGAAGGTGATGGTCGACGTCTCGAGCGGGCGGATCACCGTCGGGAAGACCGTGACGCTCACATCGTCGGGATAGTCGCCCAGATCGGGCTGTGCGTTCGCGGCGCTCGCTCCTCCGAGAAAGAGAGCGGATGCGGCCAGGACGGCAAGGACAGACTTCTTAAGCATGCGATCTCCCCCAGAAAATCACGGTAGTGTTCGCCGTCCCCACGACGGCGATGTTGCCCCAAGCAACGTTCTCACTATAGGGCCGACCCGGCGCCACCGCGAGGGGCACGATCATTCGCATCCCGTCGTGGTCAGCCGCACGTTCGGATCGCGGATCAGCGGCGTCGAGACGAGGCCCAGCTGCGCCTCGTCCGCGGCACCCGCGAAGTCGACGGAGACGGTCGTCGACTCGCCCGGCGACAGGGTCATCTCGTACTGGATGACGGGTCGGCCCTGGTCGATCGTGGCCTGTCCGGGCGCGGCGGCGCCGTCGAGCGTGGAGCGGCTCGCGGTCCAGCCCTGCGGGCCGTAGACCGCGATGCGGGTGCGCACCTGCCCCGGGTCGACCTTCGACGATCCGTTGCCCGTGACATAGTGCGGAAGCGACTCCGCCTGCTCGGGGTCGAGCGTGTTGGTCCAGACGACGTCGACGCTCGCGCGGCTCTCGTCGCCGCACGACGCGAGTGTCCCGGTGATGTCGGCGGCGGTGTAGTAGTTCATCTTGCCGCCCGTGCTGTCGTTGAAGAAGACTCCCGCGAAGACCTCCTCCGCACCGTCGATCGGCAGTGCGCCGGCCAGGGTCGTCTCGGCGAGACGCTCCTGCTCCGACGGATCGGCGCTCCACATCCGGATCCGGCCGTCGTCGCCGGCGGCGGCGAGCGCTTCGACGAGAGCGGCAGGGCTCGCGCGCCCGTCGGTGACGGCCTCGAACACCGCGCTCGACGCTCCGGCGAAGAAGGCGTCCAGCTGGATGGGGGAGGGCTCATCGGCGTACACCCGCGAGAGCAGGATGTCCACGGCGTCGTCCGGCGTGAGCTCGTACTCCCCCGCGGACACCGGGCCCGTGGCGCGGAGCAGGTCGGCGATCGTCACGGTGTCGACCGCGAGCACGCCGTCGACCCGGCTTCCCATCGTCTGGGCCCAGAACTCCGCGGCCAGCGCCGCGGCCTTCGGGAAGTCCGGTATCTGCAGCGCGTGCTGCACGTACTGGCCGGGCTGTTCGTCGAAGAGCGCGACGGTCGCGGCATCCAGCTCGGCGATCGGCTCGTCGAACTTGCGGAAATCGGCGGTGGACGCCTGGCCGGTGAGACTGATCGCGCCGTCCTCGGCGTGCAGGACCGCGAACGCGCCGGGGATGCCGCCGGAGGAGCGCACCTCGGCGTTGTTCTGCATGAGCAGGAGGTAGTCGCGCGGGCCGTCGGCGCCGAGCATGCTCGGCAGGAGCGAGGCGGCGCGTGCGAGGCCGTCGACGGTGGACGCCGCCGGTTCGAGGGTCTGTCGCACCTCGTCGACCGCGTCGGTGATGATCGGGAGCGTCCAACCGGTGTCGATGGCTCCTGCGCGCTCCGCGGCGGCGGAGAAGACCCCGACCGCCGACTCCAGCGCGGGTCGCGCCGCGTCGAGCGGAGCGAGATCGACGGTGTTGCCGGTCACCCCGAGCGAGTCCAGGTCCACGGCATCCGCCGCGTCGAGCAGCGGGGGGACTCCGTTTCGGGCGAGCTCGTCGGCGATCTCGCTGATGTCCCTCACCGCCCGCAGGTTCGCCCCGACCCACGGCAGGATCTCGGCCGCGCGCCACACGGGGTCGCCGGTTGCGCGGGCCGCGTCCGAGGCGTGGGCGGAGATGGACCGCGCACGGGCATCCAGGTCGTCATGCTCGCCCGCGAGGACGCTCTGCTGGAGCAGGGCGGCCTCATCGGCGGTCGCGGCCAGCGCATCCCGCGCCGCGAGGGCGCGGAAGGCCAGCCACGCCGCCGCGGCGAGGAGCAGGACCACGACCACCGCGAGCGTGATCCAGAGCGCACGACGAGACCTTCGCGTGCTCCGGGCGTCGGTCGTCGCCGTCGATCGTCGGTGCGTCATCATCGCCGCGCGCGACCCGTCAGGAGCCGGTCGCACGACGCCGCGACGCCACGATGACGGCGCCGGAGCCGATCGCGACGAGACCCGCCCCGCCGGCGATGAGCCACGACTCGACACCTCCGCCGGTGCTTGCCAGGGCGACGCCGGGGTCGACCTCGCACAGAACCGGGTCGGTCACCGACACCGTCGCGGTGTAGCTGCCCGACGCCCCCGCGAAGGTGAGCTGGTAAACACCGACGCCGTCGCTCGGCGGCGAGAAGGCGGCGACGAGGCTGCCGTCCTCGGCCGCGTTCACGGCGGGATCGAAGGATGCCGCGCCGGCGCGGGCGCCCTGGGCCGTGACGGAGATCCGCTCTCCGGACCCCCAGTAGCGGGCGCCGAAGACCACGGTCGCCGTCTCGCACGGCTCGATGATCGGCGATTCGATCGTGACGCCGGACGGTTGGGCGTATTCGCCGGTCTCGGCGTGCGCGGCGGTCGGCGCGAAGGCCAGGATACCGGCGGCGATGCACACGGCAGTTGCTCTCTTGAGCATGGTTTTCTCCCCCCAAAGAGATTCATGCGAAGCCGCGGCTGGCGGCGACCCCCCGGTCGCAATGCTCCGCGTGAACGGTCCGCGCCCTCCCCAGGCGTACGGACCGACTTCCCCAGTTTTGTCAACTACCCCAGCTGACTCGTGAAGTCTAGGGCACGATCCGGCGTTCGTGACATGCCCCGCGCGTGAAGCTGTGAGGCGGCTGAGCCCTGCGGCGCCCGCGCCGTGCCGCCCTCGGTCGCAGAGGTGCGGCCGACTAGCCTGGAATCATGACCGCGACTCTGCGCGTCGTGCTCGATCACGCCGTACCTCCCTCCGATCCGGATGCCGCGAGCCTCGCTCTCGCGCGGGAGCTCGCCGTGGCCGCGCCACGCGGCTGCGAGGTCGAGGCGATCGTGTCGGCCGACGGCGCGGAGGCCGCGGCATCCGTGCCGGGGATCGCCCGCGTGCACCGCCTTCCGCTCAAGCGCGCGCAGTTCGTGGCGGCGTGCGCGCTGGGGATGATCCCCGGCATCGGTGGGGGGATGATCCACTCGTCCTCCCTGCTCGCGCCCCTCGTGCGCCACGATCGGGTGCACGATAACGACCAGACCGTCGTGACCCTGTGGGACCTCGACGCGCTGACCGCCCCGCAGCGGCTGTCGAAGCAGGCGCTCGCGTGGCAGAAGACGATGATCAAGCGCGCGCAGCGCCACGCCGACGCCGTCGTGGTTCCCACGCACGCGATGGCGGACGTGCTGGGGGAGCGGACGAAGCTGGGCGACCGCGTGCGCGTGATCGCCGGCGCGTCGACGGGGGCGGTGGCGGCCGAGCGGGCGCACGAGGTAGGGGACGGTCGCGCGATCCTCCTGGACGCCGAGCGGGCGTCGGCCGAGGAGCTCTCGCGCATGTTCGCCGCGCTCTCTGAAGTGGTCGACGCGGAGGTCGTCGCGCTCGTGCGCGGCGACGATGCGGCCGTTCGCGAGCTCGCCTCCGCGGCCGGCCTTCCGGAGCACCGGTTCCGGGAGATCGCCCCGGCGGACGAGGGCCCGCGGGCCGAGGCGCTCGCCGCGGCATCCGTCTTCGTCGACCCCGCGGCGGGCTACGCGTATCCGTGGCGGATGCTCGACGCTCTCCGGGCCGGTGTTCCCATCGTCGCGGCGCGGTCACCGCAGAACATCGAGGTGCTCGCCGACGCGGGCGTCGTCGTCGACGCCGACGACTCCGCAGCGGTGGTCGACGCGATCGCGTCGGTGAGGGAGGACGAGGCCTCGGCGCGGCGCTCGCGGGTGCTGTCGGGGGACCGAGCGCGGGCGTTCTCGTGGCGGGATTCCGCCGATCGGGTGTGGCAGCTCCACGCCGAACTGTGAGTGCGCCCTAGGCTCTCTCTTATGCCCCCGAAGGTGTCGGTCGTCGTCAGAACCAAGGATCGACCGTATTTTCTCCGCCGTGCGCTCGCGGATATCGCGCGGCAACGACTCGACGATCTCGAGATCATCGTCGTCAACGACGGCGACCGTTCCATGGTCGATGTCGCTCTCTCGGACTCGGGAGTCAGTGCGGCGGTGATCGAGCCACCCGGCCGGGGCGGGCGGTGCGCCGCCGCGAACGCTGGGATACGGGCGGCTGCCGGCGAGTACGTCGTTCTCCACGACGACGACGATCTCTGGCATCCGGACTTTCTGGCCAAGACGTCGGCCGTGCTCGACGCGTCTCCCGAGGACGCGGGAGTGATGGTCGCGACGGAGATCGTGTACGAGCGGCAGGACGGCGATGGCTGGACGGAGACCGGCCGCGCTCCCTTCTGGGAGGGAATGACGGGAGTCACCTTCACGAGCCTCCTCGAGGTCAACAGGGCGGTGCCGATCTCCTTCCTGTACCGCCGAAGCCTGCACGACGATGTCGGCTTCTACGACGAGACGCTCGACGCCGTGGAGGACTGGGAGTTCTACCTCAGGGTGGCGGCCCGATACCCGATCGCGTTCCTCGGCGGAACTCCGCTGGCCTACTGGACCCAGCGACCTGACGCGAAGGGGGCGGCCGGCAACAGCATGTTCGAGCTCGCCTCCCAACACGATCGCGACGACCTGGAGGTTCGGGATCGCGAACTGCGGCGCTGGGTGGAGGCGAACGGTCCCGGCCTGCCGCTGTATATCGCCCGACTCCACCGGGATGCGGAGCGCCGTCTGATGGCGCGATTCGGCGACCTGGGGGCCGAAATCGTGAGGGGCGTGCACGAATCGCATCCGATCTGGCGAAGGATCCGCCGCCTCGCGCGACGCCATCGCTGACGCCGTCGAAATAACATGCGGCAAATCGGGTGCACTTCAGTAACAATGGACCCATGCGCCGACCTGCCCTTCCCCGTCCGCGCGGGTCCGTCGACGGGCTGAGGATCGTTCTCGCAGCCGTCGTCGCATTCGTCCTCACCGCCGGCGGGATCGTGCCCGCCGCCGTCGCGGCGCCCTCCGGCGCGGATGCGCTCGCGGCGGCGAGCGCCGACACTCAGATCAAGCCGGCGACGCTCGCGGGCTTCAACCCCGAGAACCTCATCGATGACGCGCTCTTCTACGACGGCGCGGCGATGACGGCGGCAGAGATCCAGCGGTTCCTCGACGACAGGAACCGGTGCACCAACACCCGGTGCATCAACACGGGAACGGCGAGCATCTCCTCGCGAGCGGCGGTCGTCTCGCATCGCACGGGCAACGTCGTGTGCAACGCCATCGAGGGCGGCACGATGCGGATCTCTGAATTGATCTACCGGGTGCAGGTGGCGTGCGGGATCTCCGCCAAGGTGATCATCGTGACGCTGGAGAAGGAGCAGAGCCTCGTGACGGGCCGCACTCCGACGGAGCGCAATCTCAACTTCGCGATGGGCGCGAACTGCCCCGACACCGCACCGTGCGATCCCGCCTATTCCGGGATCGGGCCGCAGATCCTCGCCGGGACCACATCGCTCAAGAACTACTCGGCAGGTCGATTCGCGCGTCAGCCGGGAGTGCACTTCATCGGCTACCATCCGTCGACGTCGTGCGGAGGCACGAACCTCAACGTGTCCAACTATGCTACGGCTGCGCTCTACAACTACACGCCGTACCAGCCGAACGCTGCGGCTCTCGCGGCCGGATACGGCATCGGCGACTCCTGCTCGAGTTACGGCAACCGGAACTTCGTGAACTTCTACACGGACTGGTTCGGCGCCTCGAGCCGCGCGGGCTGGCCTTTCGGCAACGTCGAAGTCGTCGAGCCCATCGCCGGCGGCTTCCGCGTAGTGGGCTGGGCCGCGGACCCCGACACGAAGGCATCGATTCAGGTGCACGTCTATGTCGGCAGCGCGGGGATCCCCTTCATCGCATCTCTCGACAGACCGGATGTGGCTGCAGCGTTTCCCAATGTGGGGGCGGCTCACGGGTTCGATGTGAGAGTGCCGGCGAATCCCGGCGAACAGGTCAACGTGTGCGTGTACGGCATCAACGTCGGTGTGGGGCAGAACACCTTGTTGTCGTGCTCGATGAGTACCCCGGTCACCGGCCCTCCGCTGGGGTCGCTGGATGCCGTCGTGCCCGTGGAAGGCGGCGTGAGAGTTTCGGGCTGGTCCTTGGATCCGGACACGACGAACCCGGGCATCGTTCATCTTTATGTGGACGACTTGGGCTACAGCATGGTCGCAACCTCGCCCAGACGTGACCTGGCGACGCTCTTCCCGCGACACGGGGGCAACCGGGGCTTCGACATCGTGCTCGGCGCGACTCCCGGGCCGCACCGGGTGTGCGCATATGGCATCGATTCCGCTGGCGGAGTGAACACCAACCTGGGTTGCCGAGACGTCACGGTCCAGCCGCTGCCGGAGAAGGGGCGCGCGCCGTTCGGCGCGGTCGATGCGATCTCCGCCAAGGACGGAAAGCTGACTGTTTCCGGATGGGCTATCGATCCTGATACCGCCGACTCCATCAGTGTGCACGTATACGTGAACGGCGTGGGAACCGCGCTTCGCGCGGACCAGCGCCGACCGGACGTGGGACGCGTGTACGCGAGTTACGGGCAACCCCACGGCTACACGCTCGTCAGCGACATCCCGGACGGGCAGCACTCGGTCTGTGTCTATGCCATCGACTCGGTTGGTGGATTGAACACCGTCTTGGGCTGCAAGACCATCGTGTACGAACGCCCGAGATCCGCCGCGCCGTTCGGCAACGTGGAGATGGTTGCTCTGCGGCCCGAGGGAATCCGCGTCTCTGGCTGGGTCATGGATCGAGACGCAGCGAAGACGACCCCGGTGCACGTATACGTCGACGACGCCGGTCAGGCGACCGACACCACTATCTGGCGGGCCGATGTCAATGCGGCGTTCGGGGGGCCGAGCCTGCCCCGAGGCTTCGACATCACGCTCCCCGCTGGGAGCTCCGGCACGAAGCGTGTCTGCGTGTACGGAATCAACGACGCGTGGGGCCCCAACGCCTTGATCTCGTGCACGAGCGTCGTCGTACCTTGATGGGCAGACGGGACAGCTCACGGCGCCGCGGTAGCCTTGGCGAGTGCCAAGATTGATCAATCGCTCGCGCCTCTTGAAGCTCTTGGTCCCGCCGGCGCTCTTGTTCGGCGTTATTCTCGCGTGGGCCCTATCGTCCCCGGTAGGGTCCAGTCCGGACGACGATTTCCATCTCGCTTCCATCTGGTGCGCGCAGGGCGAGCGGGAGGGCCTGTGCGAGGGCACGAACAGCGATGCCTCGCGAGAGGTGCCGTCGGCCATCTCGAGCGCGCGTTGTTACACCTACCTCGTGGACCAGAGCGGTGCATGCGTCGACCTCGGTGAAGGTCTTCAGCGTACGGAGCGGGTGGATGCGACCGGGGTCTATCCACCGGTCTTCTACGCGTTTTTCTCAGCTTTCTCCACTCCCGACGTGGCGACATCGGTGCTCGTGATGCGCGCGATCAATGGGTTGATCGCCGTCGCCTTAGTGACAACCACCTTCTGGTTGCTGCCACAACGGCTCAGGACGGCCTTCGCGGTTTCCCTCGCCGCCTCTTTGGTGCCCCTCGGGTTGTTTCTGCTCGGTTCAACCAATCCGTCTTCATGGGCGCTTCTGTCTGCCGCAACGTTGTGGGCGACCCTGACCGCGTCGTACGGATCCTCGCCGCGTCGGCGTTGGGCCCTCCTGGGGGTCAGCCTGGTCGCAGCGACGATGGGTGCTGGTGCGCGTGCGGATGCTGCGGCATTCGCTGTCTTTGCGGTCATGCTCGCGGCGATCCTTGGGTGGCGACGAGGCGTCCGCTGGCTCGCCCCTGCGGCGACGAGTCTCGTCATCGTGGTCATCTCACTGCTCTTCTACCTGGGAGCGGATCAGAGTGCATCCGTGGTGAATGGTCTTCAGAACGAGGATCCACCGCTGACGGCCGCGCAGCACGTGAGCAACCTGCTCGAGTTGCCGTCGCTCTGGGTCGGTGCCATCGGGGGCTGGGGGCTCGGGTGGTTGGACACACCCATGCCCTCTGTCGTCTGGGTCTCGACAACCGTCGTCATGGGCGCTGCTGTCTTCCTCGCCATCAGGGGGCTAAGGCTGCGCCGCGGACTTGCGACCGCATTCGCAGGCGCTGCCCTCGTGGTCGTTCCCTTCGTGCTGCTCGCTCAAACCAACGCCGTTGTCGGTCTGCAGGTGCAACCGCGGTATATTCTGCCCCTGCTGATCATCCTTCTCGGCGTCAGCGCCGCTACGGCGCGATCTTCCGAGTGGTGGGCCGGGGGGCGAGCATATCTCGCGGCGGCACTACTCACTGTCGCCACCGCAGTTTCCTTGCACATCAACATTCGCCGTTACACGACCGGTCTAGACGACGCGGCGGTCGACCCGGGAGCGGACGCCGAGTGGTGGTGGTCGGGCGTCGCCTCGCCCCTCGCCGTGTGGATCGTCGGTTCGGTGTGCGCGGGCGCCTTGCTCATGTTCTTGGCGTGGCAGGTGGGCCGCGTCGGCGAAACCACTTCGGGAGCCGTCACCGTCCCAGAAGAGCAAGCCCAAGGGGTTGACCGATGACCGCCGTTCCGCGGACGCTCGTCATCGTGCCCGCGTGGAACGAAGCGCAGAACGTCGGCAATACGGTGCGCGAGATCCTCGGGCACTCACCGGGGTATGACGTTCTTGTGGTCGACGACGGCTCGACGGATGACACGGCTGCCATCGCACGGGCCGCTGGCGCCCGCGTGCTGATCCTGCCGTTCAACATGGGTGTTGGCGGAGCGATGCGCACGGGTTTCACCTTCGCGCAGCGTCACGGATATTCTCAGGCGATCCAGGTCGATGCAGACGGCCAACACAACCCGCAGGACATCGATGCCGTGCTGGCGGGGCTCGAGGTCGCGGACATCTCCATCGGCGCGCGGTTCGCAGAGGTGGGCGAGTACGTCGCCACGGGTCCGCGGAGGTGGGCCATGAAGCTTCTCGCGTCTGTCCTATCCCGCATCGCCAAGACACGTCTGACGGATGTGACGAGCGGTTTTCGTGCGGCCAATGCCCGAGCGATCGCTCAGTACGTCCACTATTACCCGGCCGAATACCTGGGAGACACCGTCGACTCTCTTGTGAGCGCGTTGCACTCCGGACTCACGGTGACGCAGGTTCCGGTCGCCATGAGACCGCGGGCCTTCGGAAGACCGAGCCAGAATCCCTTCGGTGCGGCGCTCTATCTTCTGCGGTCGACCTTCGCCCTAGGCCTGGCGCTCATGCGTGGCCGTCGCCGAGCGGAGGATTCGCCCGCATGATCGTCGCCGCAGGTATCAGTTTCGCCATCCTCGTCCTGGCGTTCATCGTCGTGCTGCTGCTTCGACGCCAGCTCCGCGAGAAGTACGCCACACTCTGGTTGGTCATCGGGATCTCGTTGCTCGTGATCTCGCTCTTCCCCGGCCTGCTCGTGGGAATGACACGCCTCCTCGGCGTGCAGGTTCCCGCAAACCTCCTCTTCGCGATGGCGATCGTCCTTCTCGTGGGCGTCGCGCTCCACCTCTCCTGGGAGCTCTCACGGGCCGAGGACGAGATCCGGCGGTTGGCGGAGGAGACCGCCATTCTCCGCGCGGATCTCGATGCCGTGATCTCCCAGCTCCCGGCGGCATCCGATCGTCCGACGGATCAGGGCGATCAGGACGCCGAGGACGGGCGGAAGATCCAGTAGCGGTAGGCGAAGTAGTTCCACACCGTCGTCGATGCCACCGCGATCATCTTGGCGAACTCCCACGGCAGGCCCCACGCGGCGCCGGCGGTCACGATGAGCGTCGTCGCGACAGTGTTCGCCGCGACCAGCAAGCCGTATCGAACCGCACTGGACACCAGGCGACCGCCCGACTCGAAGGCGAACGCACGCTGCATCAGGAAGGTGATCGCGAAGCTCAGGAGGAACGCGACAGGGGTACTCACGGCCAACGGGATCCCCACGAGCTCGTAGAGCACGAAGAGGAGACCGATGTCGATGAGGAACGCGCCCACTCCGACGACGAGATAGCGGACGGGACCGAGCGACCAGAGGCCGAGCACGCGGCCGAGGCCGCGACGTCGTGCGGACGCAGACCCGTCATCGGGCGGAAGAGGAACGCTCACCGGCTGCGCAGGTAGGCGTGCAGGCTCTCGAGCGCGTCGGCGGGGACGAAACCCGTGGCCTCGATCTTGCTCGTGTCCAGCGTGCTGTTCGAGGGGCGGGGGGCCACAGGTGCCGTCGCCGAAGCGAAGTAGTCGGCGGTGCTGACGCCCGTGATGCGATCGGGGGAGTGGCCGGTCGCTGCGAAGACCTCGCGGGCGATGTCAGCCCAGCTCCGCACCGGTCCTGCGCCTGTCAGGTTGTACGTGCCGAACGGCGCACCCACCTCGAGCAGGTGCCGGATGCCGCGGGCGATCTCGGTGGTGAATGTCAGTCGTCCGAGCTGGTCGTCGACGACGCGCGGGTCGACGCCCTTCTCCGCGAGCGACCGCATCGTCGAGACGAAGTTGCGGCCCGACCCGATCACCCACGAGGTGCGGACGATGTAGTGGCGTTCCGCGAGGCGGCAGGCGATGTCTCCGGCCGCCTTGCTCTGACCATAGACGCCGAGCGGGCTGAGCTGATCGTCCTCTCGGTAGGGTCGCGTCGACGAGCCGTCGAAGACGTAGTCGCTGGATACATGGACGAGCGTGATCGCGTGAGCCTGCGCGATGCGTGCCAGCTCAGCCACCGCCGAGGCGTTTGTCGCCCATGCCTGGGCGCGGCCGTCGGCGCTCTCCGCCGCGTCGACGGCCGTGTAGGCCGCGGCATTGACGATGGTGGAGTAGTCGTTCCATCGGCGAGCCGACCACAACGACGCCGCATCCAGTGGCAGCTCCTCCCGCTCTGCGAACTCGACCGTGTCGTCGCCCCGGTACGCCTCCCGCAGCGCTTGGCCCAGCTGCCCGCCCGCCCCGACGACGAGCATCCGCTTCGGCTGCACACTCAGGGCCGCATCGAGCGCTGGGTGATCGCGGTCCTTCTCGGAGAGGATCGCATCCGACAGCGGGATCGGCCACTCGATGGCGGCGGCGGGGTCGTCGACGTTTACGAACGCGTACGACGCGTCGGGAGACCAGTGGTCGTTCACGAGATAGCTGTACGCCGTGTTCGGCTCGAGCGTCTGGAAGCCGTTGGCGACACCGCGCGGTACGAAGACGGCGACCGACGGATCGATCTCGACCGTGAAGCTCGTGCCGAAATTCGGGCCCTCGCGGAGATCAACCCATGCGCCGAAGACACGACCGGTCGCGACGGATACCCACTTGTCCCACGGCTCGGCGTGCAGTCCTCGCGTCGTTCCCACGCTTTCGTTGAAGGACACGTTGTTCTGGACGGGAGCGAAATCCGGCAGCCCGGCGGCGACCATCTTCTCGCGCTGCCAGTTCTCCTTGAACCAGCCGCGGTTGTCGCCGTGGACCGGAATGTCCCAGACCGTGAGGCCGGGGATGGGGGTTTCCGTGCGCTGCAGCGGTTTCCCGTATTCGGCCACGTTCACTGACCCTTCGCCGTGTAAAAGGCCTCGGTGGCGTCCTTCGCGCCCGCCCACCACGGCTCGTTGTCGCGATACCAGTCGATCGTCGCGGCGAGCCCCTCTTCGAAGTCGCGATACTGGGGCTGCCACCCCAGCTCACCGCGCAGCTTGCTCGAGTCGATGGCATACCGCAGATCGTGCCCGGCCCGGTCGGTCACGTGGTCGTACGCGTCCGTCGGCTCGCCCATGAGACCGAGGATCAGCTCGACCACGTCCTTGTTGTTCTTCTCTCCGTCCGCACCGATCAGGTAGGTGTCGCCGATCGTGCCCTTCTCGAGGATGGTCAACACCGCGGAGGAGTGATCGTCGGCGTGGATCCAGTCGCGAACGTTCTCGCCCTTTCCGTAGAGCTTGGGGCGGATGCCGCGGATGACGTTCGTGATCTGACGCGGGATGAACTTCTCGACGTGCTGGTAAGGACCGTAATTGTTCGAGCAGTTCGAGATGGTGGCCCGTACACCGAACGAGCGCACCCACGCGCGGACGAGGAGATCACTCCCCGCCTTCGTCGACGAGTAAGGGGACGAGGGGTTGTACGGCGTCGTCTCGGTGAATCGGGACGGATCGTCGAGTTCCAGATCGCCGTACACCTCGTCCGTTGAGATGTGGTGGAAGCGAGTGCCATGACGGCGCGCAGCCTCGAGAAGGGTGTACGTGCCGATGATGTTGGTATCAAGGAAAGGACGAGGGTCGTCCAGAGAGTTGTCGTTGTGGGACTCGGCCGCGTAGTGGACAACGGCATCCACCGATGCCATCAGTTCGCCGACGACCGCCGGGTCGGCGATGTCGCCCTGCACGAAGCGAACGCGCGACTGCGGAAGACCGGCGAGAGACTCGCGGTTGCCGGCGTAAGTCAGCTTGTCGAGGACCGTGACGTGGTGGTCGGTGTGGGATACCACGTGGTGCACGAAATTCGATCCGATGAATCCGGCACCGCCGGTCACGAGAAGCTTTGACATTGCTCCAGATTATCGGCCGTCGCCCGATCTCCCCTGCGAGCGTTTTGCCGGGGGCTGCGTATGGTCGAAACTTGTCGTCATGCGTGGCATCATCCTCGCCGGCGGCACGGGCTCCCGGCTTCACCCCATCACCCAGGGCATCTCCAAGCAGTTGGTGCCCGTTTATGACAAGCCCATGATCTACTACCCGCTCTCCACGCTGATACTGGCGGGAATTCAAGACATCCTGGTGATCACGACACCGCAGGATGCGGAGCAGTTCCAGCGGCTCCTGGGTGATGGATCGCGGTTCGGGGTATCCATCAGCTATGTGTCGCAGCCGTCTCCGGACGGGCTCGCGCAGGCGTTCATCCTGGGCGAGTCGCACATCGGCAACGACTCCGTCGCGCTCGTGCTGGGGGACAACATCTTCTACGGGCAGGGGATGGGCACCCGACTCCGCCAATACAGCACGCTCGAGGGTGGTGTCGTCTTCGGGTACTGGGTCGATGACCCCATGGCGTACGGGGTCGTCGAGTTCGCCGACGACGGTCGCGTCGTCTCCCTCGAGGAGAAGCCCGCGCAGCCCAAGAGCAACTACGCGGTGCCGGGGCTCTACTTCTACGACAACGATGTCGTGGAAATCGCGAAGAACCTCCGACCGTCGCCGCGCGGCGAGCTCGAGATCACCGATGTGAACAAGGCGTACCTCGACCGCGGCACCCTCAAGGTCGAGATCCTTCCGCGGGGTACGGCATGGCTCGACACGGGCACATTCGACTCGCTGGCGGAAGCCACCGACTTCATCCGCACCGTCGAGAAGCGTCAGGGACTGTCGATCGGGTGTCCCGAAGAGGTCGCCTGGCGCCTCGGCTTCCTGACGGACGACGAACTTCGGGCCCGCGCGGCTGAACTAAGCAAGAGCGGCTATGGTGCCTACCTCCTGAAGGCGCTTCAGCAGGGCACGCGGTGACCGCGGGGTAGAGTTGAACGTCCGGTGAGGGCCGGACGAGGTCGTGATCGGAGTTCGCAGGGAATGACAACGAGCCCCGTGAGTCGCCCCCACGAGCGCATCGTTCTGTACTCGGTCGAAGGGGTTCTGTCGCGGCTACCCCGATACGTCGTCACCGCTCTGCAGGCGTTGTCGTCGTCGGCGAGAGTGTGGGTCTTCGTTGCGGATGAGACTCCCGGCGAGGTTCGAGAGGCGTTGGCCTCGTTGGCTGACTCCGTCGTGCAGCGGCCGTCGACGGAGTCGGCGGCCGATTATGGTGCGATGGTCGCACGAATCACGGATCTGTCGGGCTATGACGAAGTCGTGCTCACCGGCGATTCCTGGTTCGGCCCGGCGGGCGACCTCGGGGCGACGATCGATCGTATGACCGCGCGAGGGCACGACAGTTGGCAGATGGTGCGCATGGGATCCACGCCGCCGGAGGAGTTCGCGGACGAGGGCTTCCCCCGCCCCGACGCGCCGTGGCTCTGGACGAGTGTCCGTACGGATGTGGTGCGGTCGCCGCTGTGGGAGCGCTTTTGGGCAGCAGACGGCGTCCCCCCGACCGAGCGCGAGCGGGAGCTTTACGAACGTCTGTCCGAGTCGGGGCGGTCCGTGGGGATCGCGTTCGACATCGGGGACCGCATTCATGCCGATCCGAGTGTCTTCGTGCCGGACGCGCTCCTCGAGGCGGGCTGTCCGCTGCTGTCCCGGTTGCCGTTTCGCCTCTATCCGCCCTACCTCGATCGGTTCGCCGTCGTCGGCCGGGAGATCGTCGCCGCGGCCGAGGCCGCCGGTTATCCGAGCGACTTCATCTGGGACGGGCTCGTCGGCAGCGTCCCGCCAAAGGCGTTGAACACCGTCGGTGGGATGCTCGAGGTGCTCCCGGATTCAGCCGGGCAGAAGCAGTCGGAATCGGCGCTGCGGATCGTGGTCCTGGCTCATGTCTCAGACCTCCCCGGCGCGGAGGATCTGTTCGGGAAGGTGGACAATCTGCCCCCCGGCTACGACCTGGTGGTCACCACGGGGAACGGGCTCGATGCGGCGCGCCTCCAGCGGCTGATCGAAGCCAGGGAAAGCCCTCGGTTGCGCAGGCTCGAGGTGCGGGTGACGGCGAACAGCCCGGGCCGGGACATGAGCGACCTGTTCGTGGGCTGCCGCGACATCGTGCTCGGAGGAGAGTACGACCTGCTCCTGAAGGTCCACGCCCGTGCCGCTCCCCACAAGACCATGAACGCGCTGAGGTACTTCCGCCGGTATCAGCTGGAGAATCTGCTCGAGACGGAGGGTTATGTGCGCAACGCGATCGACCTGTTCCGAGACGAGCCCCAGCTCGGTGCCGTGTTCCCCCCGATGATGCATATCGGCTACGGGACGATGGGCAAGGGGTGGGCGGGCCTGCGCGATCAGGCGGCGACCCTTGCAGCGAAGCTGGGCATCACCGTCCCGCTCGACCGAGTCTCTCCTCTTGCGCCGTACGGAGGCATGTGGATCGCGCGACCGGATGCGCTGCGCCGATTGGCCTCGCATACGTGGTCGCATCGAGATTACGACCGCCGTGGAATGGGAGAGCGACTCGGGCGTCTGCAGGAGCGGCTGTTGCCCCTCGCCGCTGCCCAGGACGGCTACCACATGCGGACGATCCTGACGTCGGAGCATGCTTCGATCTCATACTCGGCCCTGGAGTACAAGGCGGACCAGCTGCTCTCGACCACGCGTGGCTGGCCCGTCGAGCAGATTCAGCTCCTCCACCGGGCCGGGTGGACGGGGTACGGGGGAGTGGTCGCGCTGACGCGCATGTACCTACGCCTGAATCATCCTCGTATTGCGCGCCGAACGGCGCCGCTCTACCGAGTCGGGCTGCGCATCTTCCCGCTCGTCGCGACGGCCCGGCGGGGCGTCCGCGCGAGCGTGGTCCGTGCAAGACGAGTGAGGACCGAGAGCCGTGAAGACCGCTGAACTGGTCACTTCCCACCAGCGCCCGAGCCGGCCGTACCCGGCAGGGGGGCGCCGCGCCCTCGTGTATGTCGTGTACGACACCCGAGGCGACGTGGAGGCATACATCCCCTACGCGCTCGAAAAGCTTCGCGAACATTGCGACCACATCATCGTCGTCGTCAATGGGAACCTGACCGACCGGGGTCGTCGCACGCTCGAAACGGTCTCGGACATCCTCAGCGAACGGGAGAACGTCGGCTACGACATCTGGGGGTACAAGCACGGGCTCGATCTTCTCGGACCGAGGATCGCGGATTTCGACGAGGTCGTCCTCGCGAACGACACGTGGTTCGGCCCGGTGCGACCGTTCGGCCCCCTCTTCGAGCGGATGGACAAGAGACCGCTGCATTTCTGGGGGATGACGGACCACCTACGCGTGGAGCCCAACCCGTTCACCGACTCGGACTACCTTGCCTACCACCTGCAGTCCTATTGGATGGCCGTCCGCAAGGACATGTTCCTCTCTCCCGAATGGGAGCAGTACTGGCGTGAGCTTCCTCCGCTGACCACGTACGCCGACGCCGTGGCCAAGCATGAGGCGGTCTTCACGGAGCGGTTCGTCGAGCTCGGCTTCTCGGGCGAAGTGGCCTTCCCTACGCTCACCGACAAGATCGAGAACCACGCCGTCCTCTATGCCGAACAGCTTCTGGATGCCGGATGCCCGACACTGAAGCGCCGGCCGTTCTTCCAATGGCCGCCGTTCATGGACCGCCTCGCCGTCGTAGGCAAGTGGACCCTGCAGGCGGCCGAGCGATACGGCTACCCCATGGAGTTGATCTACCAGGACCTCGCTCGGAACGTCGAGCCGCGGACGCTCAATGCCGACGCGGCTCTCTTCGATGTGCTCAGCGATGCCGATTCCACGTACGATCCAGAACGAGCCCTGCGTGTGGTGGTCCTCGCCCACGTCTTCTACGTCGACATGACCGAAGAGATCCTCGAGCGCGTCGGGTTCCTGCCGGGAAGCTACGACCTGGTCATCACGACGCCCGATGAGGAGCGCGCCACTGCGATCAGGCGAATCTTGAACGAGCGCTCGCTGCCAGGCGCCGCCGAGGTCCGAGTCGTGGAGTCGAACAACGGCAGGGATCAGGCGGCCTTCTACATCGGCTGTCGCGACATCCTGACGAGCGGCGACTATGACGTCGTTCTGAAGGTCCACAGCAAGAAGACCCCTCAGGACGGGTTCGCCGTCGGGCGGCACTTCAAGCGCCAGCAGTTCGAGAACCTGCTGCACAGCGCGAACTATGTCGCCAACGCGCTCGCACTGTTCCAGAGGGAGCCGGGACTCGGCCTGGCCTTCCCCCCGATGGTGCACCTCGGACATCCGACTCTGGGTCACGCGTGGTGGCAGAACCGGCCCGGCGTCGAGGAACTCGCCGCCGGGCTGGGGATCGCCGTGCCGCTCGACGAGGTGAGCCCGCTGGCTCCCTACGGATCGATGTTCTTCGCACGCCCCGAAGCGCTTGCATTGCTCGTCGACGCGGGGTGGACGTACGAGAAGTTCGGAGGAGCCGAGGCATACGTCGACGGTGGACTGGCCCATGTGCTGGAACGGCTCCCGGTCTACGCTGCGGGCGAACGGGGCTTCCATTCCCGCACGATCGCCTGTGCGGACTACGTCGCCGCGAGCTACACGGCCCTGGATTACAACGTCGACCAGATGTCGGCGACCATGCCCGAATCGACGATGCATCAGATCGAGTTCCTCAAGCGCGCGGGCGACTTCGAGTACGGAACGACCCGCGATTTCATCGGTATCTACGCGCGTCTCCACCGGCCGGACGAGGAAGTTCGCCTGTTGTCGATATACGACCGTACGGAACGCGTGCGCAGCGCATTCTGGCGACTTCGCCACCCACGGACCTGGTTCCATCGGCGCTGAGGGCGCCTTCAGCGTTCGAGAACCCGGGAGAGCATCTCGGACGCCCGCGCGTCGAAGCTGTGGTCTCGACGGATGCTCTCGCTGATCGCGGCCAAGCGCTCCGCATTCGGGAAGACCGTGGAGAGATCCTCCCGCAGGATGCTCAGGAGCTCCGGTATCCGCTGATAGGTCACGACCGCACCCCCGAAGAGGTCTGTGATTCCGGCGACCTCGTCGCTCACCGCTCGTCCGCCCGCCGCAACGACATCGAAGAGACGGTTCGATACGAATCCGGCACGCTTCATCGCCGGCCAGTGATCGTTCAACACGACTCCGGCCGACTCGTATACGCGGGGCAGCAGATCGTTCGGGATGCTGCGAGACCGGACGTTGGCGGCGGGGATGTACCCGGTCCAGTCGGGCCCATAGACCGAGACGGGAATCCCGGCACGGATCGGCTCGACGACGGAGGGGCGGATGATTCCCCGCGCCGTTCCGACGAAGACGATCTCCGAGGTGCGCGCGATTCCCGACGGTGCGAACCGCCGCGGGTCCGTGCACTGGAGCAGCGGTTCGATCCGCCGACCGAAGCTGCGCGTCGCCGACTCCGCCCACGAATGCGATGCCGCGAAGACATGGTCGAAGGCCGCGACCTCCTGGTGGGTCACCTCGTCCGGGTGGCTGATGATCCACAGTATGGAGTGAGGTGCGCGGGGTGCGTCGAAGGGCTCCGGGCCGCGCAGGGCGAGTTCGACGTCGTCCAGGTACGCACTGCGCCGCGCCCGAGCGGCGTACGAGTCCACGACGACCTCCTGCCCCAGTCGTCTGAGCGCCGCGGCGATTCCTCTCGCGAAGTGAGTGTCTCCCCAGTACTCGGCGTTTCGCCCCGCCGGTGCGGCGGTCTTGATGGCCCAGCGCAAGCGCGGTACGACCGTCCCATCCGCCAAGGTGTGCTCAGACGAGGTTCGGATGAGCGCGGGGCCCGCTTGTCCTCGTCGGCCGAGGACGAAGGCGGGAGCGAGCAGCGAGCGAACATCCGGCCCCGTCGGGTGGCGGCCGGGTGGGGCTTCGGCGGGTGGCTGCCCGGGGGCGAACACCCGGACGCGTGTCAGCGTCGTGGGCGCTGACCCGACATGACCCGTGCGCGGCGCCCCGTAGGTGGTGCCGACGATCTGAGCGACCTCGGTCGACTCCGGTAGGACGGACGCATCCTCCGAAGGGTGTCCGGCGAGCAGGTGGACCCGCTCGCCGCCGTCGAAGACAACGCCCGCCGAGACGATGGTCCCATCGGGAGCAAGCCACAGGGGTGCGCATTCCCTGGTGTGGGCGGCGTCCGCGAGCGCGCCGAGATCAGCTGCCGTCACCTCCGCGCCCGCCCCGCGCACGACGACCGGGGCGTAGGTTCGAGCCTCGTCGACCACATCTGGATCCCATCGAACCACCTCGACACCGGGAAGCCAGAGCGCCAGCAGCGTCGTGTCCAGCCAGGCCGAGAAGGAGGTGCCGCGGTGCGCGAAGATGACCCGGGCGCTTGTGTCGGCCACGAGAGTGACGACCTGATCGAGCATGTAAGCGAGGTCGTCTTCGCGGTCCCCGACCTCGAACACGAGGGTGAACGGTGCGTCCCCGGCCGACTGCAACTGCACGAACCGGCGGCGGTCGGCCGCCGCGCGCGCCGCGAGGAGTATGTCGCTCCAGGGGATGTCCCTCCGGAGACCGTCCGTGCCGAGCGCCATCCGCCCGCCCGAACGCCCCTCGCGCCATGCCTCTTCCAGCGGCCGGGCAGGAGATGATCCCGGGTCCTCCTCCCGCACGCCGCGGTCGGGCGACCAGCTCACGCTGAGCCGGATTCGCGTGGCGTCGTTCACCAGGTACGCATAGAGTGCGGGAACGCGCCCGACGTCTGAGAACTGGCCCGCTACGAGCTCCTCGGACAGAAGGGGGTTGATGACCATGCCGCGGCGGAATCCGCCGCGTACGTAGGCTCGAACGGCGGCTCTTCGTGAGCGGTAGCCTCCCTGCATCCGCGCGACGTCGAGGTCGACGAGGTGCGAGCGTCGGATGGTCCGGGCCCACCAGAACCGGTCGAGTGCTTCGACGAGAGGACGTGTGAGTGCGTGATTGCGCGCTCTTCTCAGCGTCGATCGTGCCGCGACGACGGCATCTCGGAGCGTGTCGCGTCCCGTCACCGGGTCACCGCCGTCCGAGGACCGCCGACGACTCGCCCTGACAAGCCCTCGAGCCGGCCCGCGAACGCCGTGAACCCGTCTCCGAGCGCGTACTCGTCGCGTCGCAGCATGCCGATGACCAGTCCCGCCACGAGAAACCGAACCCGATGCCAGACGGGGAATGGGTGGATGCTGAACACCCGGCCGACGCCGCGGCCGTAGGCGCGCAGCTTTCGACGGCGTTCGGTGCCGGTGAGTCCGCGGGTCTCCTCGATTCCGCCGACATATGCACGCTCGGCGGGAATCCACACGAACGACCGTTCGAGACCCGGATCCGATCGCAGCATGCGCATGAGGAGGTCGGTCACTTCTCCCGCCTGCCACGGCGTCACGGCGCCGGTACCGAGCTGCTCATCGAACCCTCCGGCGTTCGCGAACACCGACAGGCGCACGATCAGGCCCATCTCGATCACCCGCCAGACGGATCGCGAGTCCAGGGGTGCCGAGGGCGACGGGAGGGAGAAGCGATCGCCGCCGGCAGTGCGTACCGTCACGGCGCCCGCCCCCGCGGTTCCCATCGCCTGCCGGATCGTCTCGACGGCGCCGTCCGGAAAGTGCGACGTGTCGTTCGGGAACATCAAGAGGCGGTCGCGGTCGGCATCAGCCATCGCGACGCCCACGTTCCGCCCTCGGGACGCACCCCGGGCGGACTCCCCGAGGATGATGTCACGGGGAAAGAGGTTGCGGCGGGATTCGACGAGCGCCTCGACATCGGGCAGGTGTGCCTGGGCAACGATGATCAACTGATCGTCGGGGCCCATCTGCGGTGCCAGGGAGAGCATCAGACGCTCGAGTGAGTCCACTCGGCCGAGGGTCGTGACGACGAATGAGATGGGCAAGCCCTGAGGCGGGGTCACGTCTTCTCCTGTCCTTCCTTCTCCGTGCGGCGTACGTGCACGGCCGTGGGGTACGCCAGCAGAGCCGTCGAGATGAGTTCTGTTAATGCGTAGCCGACCGCGGCGCCCAGGGGACCTACGGTCATGGTCAGGATGACCATCGCCGGCACACCGATGACCGTACCCACCAGCGTGGCTGTCATCACCGTACGCGCCCCGCCCGCGGGGAAGAGCACGTGGCGCGTCATCGAGGTACGCAGCGAGAACAGCGCGAAGGCGAAGCCCAGCACGACGACGACGTCGGTGGAGGCTGCCGCCTGCTCGCCGAAGAGGAGACCGCTCACGGCGGCCCCCGCCGCGCCGAGCACGATCCATCCGGCCAGCCCGAATGCCCCATGGGCCGACAGCGCGATCTTCAGGCGCCGGGCACGGGCGGGGCCGCTCACTTCGGCGCTCCAGCTCTGCAGAGCGTTCGCAAGTGTGTAGGGCAGGAACGTGCCGAGCTTGAGCAACTTGTCGGCGGAGGCGAAGCCGGCGGCGGCGACCCCCGGCGAGAGAACGTTCACCAGCGGAGTGGGGACCGCTGAATAGGCGCCGAGCGCGGCATCGTTGAGCGCCACGGGCGCGCCGGTGCGGAAGAGCGAGGGGATGCGCGAGGCAGCGGGCCACCGTCCGCGGTAGTCGCGGAGAATGCGTCGCGTATACAGGGCCGTCCCCGCGACGGTGACGACGATCCCCGCCACGGGGTAGAGCTCGACCGGCCCCTGCGCCGCGATCGCGATCGCTGCGATGATCGCGACGCCGAGACGCGGCAGCGCATCGAACCCGGCGATCGCTCCGGGCGAACCGATGCCGACGGCGAACCACGTGAACGAAAGTGCGATGAGGGCGCCTTGCAGACCCATCAGGACGGCCAGCAGCTCCCACCCCGGCGATGCGACCAGCACACAGACCACGGCCATGAGGGGAAGGACGACGAGGGCGGTCAGGAGGCGTACGACCAGCGCCTCTCGGTAGAGCGTGCCGCGAGCAGGGTCATCCGGCGCGATCGCGACAAGTGCGGGACCTATCGTGGTCCACCCGTAGGCGACGGCGATGGCCGCGAACGTTCCGACCGCCTCGCCGGCGATCGCGCTCGCCCACCCGTCGGGGCCGGCACTTCGTGAGACGGCGGGGAGAACCAGGAGGGGCGACACCGCGGCGATCGCCGGCAGCATTGTGAAGCCGGCAAGCCGTCGCCACAGGGGAGGGGGAGGGTTCATCGGCGCGCACTCGTGCACGTCTCGGTGAGGACCTCGGCCGTCTCCGCGGCGGCGCTGTCCCAGCTGAACGTCGCTGCGTGCGCCGCTGCGCGGCTCCTCTCCGCGACGGACGGTGGGGTGCCGGTCGCGCCGAGGATCGCTTCGGCCAGCGCGGAGGGCCGTCGGGCATCCGCGTACGTCGCGACGTCCCCGCCGACTTCGCGCAGAACAGGGATGTCATGAGCCACGACGCGGCAGCCCCGTGCCATCGCATCGATGATCGGGAGTCCGAAGCCTTCCGCCAGGGACGGGCAGACGTATACGTCCGCCACGGCATACAGGGCCTCCAGCTCCGCGTCCGACACCCAGCCGGGCAGGAGCACATCGGCCTGCAGGCCGAGAGTCTCGATCAGCGGGCGAAGGGGGTCGCTGCTCGGGTCCGCGCCGGGGATCACCGTGTACGGGCGCCGCGAAGGGTCGATCGCGGCGATGGCTCGGAGCAGACCGTCGAAGTTCTTGTGGGGCATGCGGTTTCCGACGCTCAGCACGACCGAGCGGCGGCCCGGGATCTCCCACGCGCTCGGCGCGTCGGGGCCGGGTTGCAGCGGGGGCGCGCTGGCGCCGTTGTGCACGACCCGGATCCGGCTCGGGTCGACCTTCAGACGCTCGATGATCGACCGGCGTGCGGCCTGCGAGATGGTGATGACCGCGTCGGCGGTGCGGGCCGATCTTCCCATGAGCCATGACGTGACCCCGCGGGAGATCCGCTCCGCGGCGGCGCCGCGCACCTCGTCGTAGATGACATCGTGGATGGTGGCGACGCGGGGCATCCCCCGCACGACGGGTCCGAAGTTCTGAGGGGTCCACAGCAGGTCGCCTCCGACCCGCCGCGCCGTGCGTTCCGCCAGGAAGACCTCGCCGGCCGCCCAGCCGACCTTTCCGTCCCTCACAGACCGTGAGACACGCACGGTCCCGGGGAAGAAGGCCTCCACGCGTTCCGCCCCGACGTCATTGGCGAGCGCAACCCAATCGGCCTCGGGAACGCGATCGGGCAGGCGGCGCAGAAGCTCGCGGGCGTAGGTCTCCGTCCCCCCTCGCCCGCCCGTGTAACCGAGAAGGTCTACGACGATCCGCACGGGCTCAGGACTCGATGATGGCTTCGGGCGGCGACTCGCGTCGCGGGATCGTCAGCACACCGGCGAAGAAGCTCATCATGATCGTCTGGAACCCGAGCATGAGTCCGAGTGCGCTGGGGAGCGCGATCCGTACGACTTCGGCGGCGTCCTGCGCCCCGAAGTCCAGGCCGCCCCAGCGGATGACCTGCACGATCCCGACGAGGATGCCCGCGACGAAGAGCGCGAGACCGACCAACAGGCCGCGCTCCGACGACCACCTCGAGATGATCGACCGGTAGCGGGGGCTCGCGGGTAGGAAGGCCTCCTGCGTGGCGTAGAGCTTGGTCAACCAGGCGAACAGCAGCGATTGATATCCGATGACGCACAGCGCCGTCGCGTAGACCATCGTCGTCACGTCGAAGCCGATGTCGCCGATCCGCACCGGGCCGACCGCCAGGATGCCGACGGCCAGGGCTCCGAGGAGGAAGGCGACGAGACCGGGGTAGATGAAGAGCCAGCGCGGCGAGAAGAGCAGGAGGAAACGGAGGTGTCGCCATCCGTCGTGCCAGCTGCGCAGATGCGGGGGTCGAGAGCGTCCGTCCTTCTTCAGCGTCGTCGGCACTTCCTCGATGCGGTAGCGGGAGAGCGACGCCTTGACGACCATCTCGGAGGCGAACTCCATGCCGGTCGTCTGCAGGTCGAGCGCCGCGATGCGGTCGCGATTGAACCCGCGCAGGCCGCAGTGGAAGTCGCCGATGTTCGGACGGAAGAAGAGCTGGCCGATTCCCGAGAGCACGGGATTTCCGAGGTACTTGTGAAGGGGAGGCATGGCTCCGTCTGCGATGCCGCCGCGGAAGCGGTTGCCCATCACGAGGTCGGCGCCGCCGCGGAGCCGGTCGACGAACGGCTCGAGGGAGGTGAAGTCGTAGCTGTCGTCGGCGTCGCCCATGATGATGTAGCGGCCGCGGGCCTGCTCGACGCCCTCGATGAGCGCGGCGCCGTACCCGCGACGACTGGCTGGTACGACACGGGCGCCCAGACGACGCGCGATGTGCTGCGAGCCGTCGGTGCTGCCGTTGTCGGAGACGAGGACCTCACCGGCGATGCCTGTGCGCTCCAGGAATCCCTGTGCCTTCCGGATGCACACCTCGAGGGTCTCCGCCTCGTTGAGGCACGGCATCAGGATGGTCAGTTCGAGAGAGTTCCGTTCAGGAAGACCGTCCATCGGGGTCCTTTCCTGCGCGGCGCGCGCGCCGGCGTGATGTATGGGGTCGTTGTATCGCGTCGAGGATCGCGTCGACCGTGCGCGCGATCGTTCGGTCTTCCACGGCCTCTTCGTACCAGGCGCGGGTGGTGCGCCGGAGCTCGTCGCCCTGCCGCACGGCGCGGACGATCGCCTCCCCGAGGGTACCCGGTTCGACCGATGCCGCGATGTAGCCGTTCACCCCGGGTTCGATGAGCTCCGTGGCGGCATTGCCCTCGTCCGCCACGAGGACGGACGGCGTGCCGTGGGCGGCGGCCTCGACGACGACGAGGCCGTAGCCTTCCCGGCGGGACGGATGCACGAGACATGCTGCGCGGGCGAGGAGGTCGTGGAGTTCCCGCTCCGATACGAATCCCGGCATGTCCGTCCATTCCTCGGACGCTGCGGAATCGATGGCGCGACGGACGGCGGGGGTGGACGACCCCTCACCGAGGATCACGAGGTGAAGACCGGGAACGCTCTGTCGCGCCGCTGCCACGGCGGCGGGGATGTGCTCGACACGCTTGTCGGGAATGTGGCGGCCGACGTAGAGGGCGAAGGGCGGGTCGGTCCGTTCGAGTCGCGGGGTCACCTCGAGCGCCCTGTCGATGAGCCCGGGGCTGACGAGCAGCTCCCCACGCAGGCGTTCGGCGCGCAGTCGCCGCGCGGAGAGCTGCGAGTGACACGTGGCGACGGGTGTGAGTGCGATCGCGGTCCGCTGGAGGACCCACCCGACGGTTCCGGTCAGCGGGCCCGCGTACTCCTGCCACTGAGCGCGACCCCAGACCTCCAGGTAGTCGATGAGGACCCGGGTGGTGGATCCGCGCAGAGCCATCCGGGCGGCGAACACGTTGAAGACGGGCAGCCCGCTCACGATGACCGCGTTGAAGCGGTCACGGTCGCGCCTCAGCCTGCGGTAGAGCCCGAAGGCGTACGAGAGGGCGGCGGCAGTGCGGCGCACGCCGCGCTCATCGTAGAGACGAAGTCGTCCGCACACCTTCTCCACGTCGAAGGAAGCATCGTCGGCCGCGGACCCCCAATCGGCAGTGAGGTAGGTGACACGATGACCGCGGCGGACGAGGTCCTCGGCGAACGCACGGTACTGCCGCTCCCCGCCTCCGGTGGTGGCGGGGAAGAGGCAGTCGTACGCGATGGCGATGCTCAAGGGGGACACCGTCAGCATCCTCGGATCCGGAAGACACGAGCGTCGGGTCCCTCTGCATCGACCAGTGTGAGGTGCTGCCCCTCGTCGAGGTTCACAATGCCCCCGTGACCGGCCGGGTCGGTCGTGCCCATGACATCCCGGCTTCCGAAGTCCACGACATAGTCCACGCCGACGCGGCTCACGGCTGCGCAGACGGCCGGATCGGCGTCGATGCGCGAGAGGTTCTGCGCGAGGAAGGTCTCGTCCCCGTCCGGGAGGCCGAAGATGTGCGGCTCCGTGACGGGTATGCCGGTGAAGGCGTAGGCGAGGTTCGCTCCGGTGCGCGGGCTGGCGATGATGAGGGATTCCGGTTCGGCGTATGTGCTGAGACGCTCGAGCACGGCGCGTTCCTCGGCCGTGAGGAGGAGGGCGTCGTCCCGGTACTGATGAGCCTCGTGCACTTGTGCCAGGGCCATCGACACGTTGGGGCCGAGAGCGGCGCTCGCCAGCACGGCGCCGGCCGCCACGAGGCCTGCGTTGGCCCACGCCGTCGGCCTGCGAGAGGCCTGCGCGCTCACCCACCACGTCCGGGTCCACCGGGGGATGGCCGAGGCCAGATCCGTGATGCCGAGCGTGGCGATCGGGATGGCCGCTATGGGGAGGAGTGCCGCGAGCCTGTTCGGGTCGCTGTACCACGGGTCGGTGAGGACCGCGCGCAGCGGGTTGTCGACCGACGTTCCCGCTGCCAACACGTAAAGCAGGGTCGCGACGGCGAACGGCATGGCAAGCGGGATCCGCTGTGGGCGCCGTACGAGGGCGACGAACCCCAGGAGGAGGCTCACGGCGATGACGGCCGTCGGCACGTACCCGCGTGGGGTCACCGTGAGGGCGTGGTAGAGGGCCGAGGACGTGCTCTCCCACGGCGTCCACCCCCATACCGCGGCGTTGGTGGTGGCGACGCGCCACAGTGCGGCGCCCGCGGCGAGCAGGATGACGGGGGCGGCCGCGGCGAGCGCGATCGCGAGCCGGGTGCGGCGGCGGACGGCCACGACGACGAAATCGGCGACGAGATACGCGCCGGCGAAAGCGAAGGTGGCGACGAAGGCGTTGGGGTGTGCGAGGAAGACACCGACCATCATGGCCGCCAGCAACAGCGCCGCCAGGACACGCTGCCGGCCACCTGAGACGTGGCGGAGGAGGACCAGCGACGCGAGGGCTGCGGGGATCAGGGCGTAGCCGAGGGCGTTCGGGTAGAGCACCCCCCAGTTGTAGAAGAGCGCGGGAAAGGCTCCGAAACCGGTGGCGAGCATGCCCGCGGCGACGAGCGCGATCCGCCGTCCGGGGAAGAGCTGCGCGGCGAGGGCGAGATTGCCCGTGGGCCACAGGACGGCCACGATCGCCAGGTTCACCGCGTTCACAACGATCGGGACGGAGGCCCCGGACAGAGCCGCGGTCAGTGCGGCCGGCGCGTGCCAACCGCTCGGGTAGAACGGGATGTCGGAGGTCGCGCCGATGGAGAAGGGGGAAGCGTTCGCGGTCTCGATCGCGTACCGCACGGTATTCAAGTGAACGATGTTGTCGAAACGCTGAGCGATCGTATCGGGCGCGCCGAAGGCGGTGGCGAACTGGATGCCGATGACGGCGCAGGCGACCAGGGCGACGATCGCCGCCGTGACGCGCAGGGCGGTCCGGTCGGCTGAGGGCCTCTGGGGTTCGCGGATGAGTCGGATGGCCCCCGCGATCCCGACGGCGACCGCTGCCACCACCGCGACGGGCAGCAGTCCCCAGCGAAGGCCCACCAACGGGGCGAGCACCGCGGACGCGCCGACGATCGACACGGACAGGGCGGGGGCGAACAGGAGCGGACCGACGCGTCGAACGCCCCAGCCCGCCGCCACGACGGCTGCACCGGGGACGACGAGGATGCCCACCGCGATGAGGAAAGCGGGCACAGCATCCCACCATGCCCCGACCATGTGCGTCCCGTCCGTCGTCCTCAGTAGCAATCTGACATCGTATCCGAGCCCTGCTGAGAAGCCCGCAACGCGCGCTCGGTAGGGTGAGGGGGGCGTTCATGAACGGCGCCGCGTCCCACGTCTCGTGAATTCAAGGAGCGACACCGCTATGGATCTTCTCATCGTCGGCTCCGGATTCTTCGGCCTCACCATCGCCGAGCGGGCCGCGGCATCCGGCCGAAAGGTCACGGTCATCGACCGTCGCCACCACATCGGCGGGAACGCCTACAGCGAAGACGAAGAGCAGACCGGGATCGAGGTGCATCGCTACGGCGCCCATCTCTTCCACACGTCGAACCCCACGGTGTGGGAGTACGTCAACCGCTTCACGACCTTCACCGATTACGTGCACCGCGTGTACACGAACCACAACGGCGTCGTGTATCCGCTCCCGATCAACCTCGGCACGATCAACCAGTTCTTCCAGGCGGCGTACTCGCCGACCGAGGCGCGCGCCCTCGTTCACGAGCTGGCCGGGGAGTTCGACGCGAAGGATGCCGCGAACCTCGAGGAGAAGGCGATCGCGCTGATCGGCCGCCCCCTCTACGAGGCGTTCATCCGCGACTACACCGCCAAGCAGTGGCAGACCGACCCGAAGGACCTGCCGGCCGAGGTGATCAGCCGGCTGCCCGTGCGTTACACCTACGACAACCGTTACTTCAACGACACGTGGGAGGGTCTGCCCACGGACGGATACACCGCATGGCTGGAGCGGATGGCCGACCACCCGAACATCGACGTGAAGCTCGACACCGACTTCTTCGACACCGCCCAGCCGCTCAACAAGGCGGCGACGGTCGGGCAGGTGCCCATCGTCTACACCGGACCCGTGGATCGTTACTTCGACTACGCCGAGGGCGCTCTGTCGTGGCGCACCCTCGACTTCGAGGAAGAGGTGCTCGACGTCGGCGACTATCAGGGCACGAGCGTCATGAACTACGCCGATGCCGGCGTGCCGTATACGCGCGTCCATGAGTTCAAGCACTTCCATCCGGAGCGCGCCGATCGCTATCCCGCCGACCGGACCGTCATCATGCGTGAATACTCCCGCTTCGCCACGCGAGACGACGAGCCGTACTACCCTGTCAACACTCCGCAGGACCGCGCGGGCCTGCTGGCCTACCGCGACCTGGCGAAGGGGGAGAAGGACGTGCAGTTCGGCGGACGCCTCGGCACCTACCAGTACCTCGACATGCACATGGCGATCGGTGCCGCGCTGTCGATGTGGAACAACCAGCTCGCCTGAGCGCGCGCCTCGGCGGACGCCCAGGTGCGCGCCGGTAGGTTGTTCTCTGCTTCTCCTGGCAATGACGGAATGGACCCCGCAGCGTGAATGACAGCGCCCGACTGCGCCTCGCGCGACTGGCTCAAGAGCCGTTGACTCAAGTGGCGTCCGCCGCTCGGTTCTGGCCGTCGGTGCGCGCCATCGTCGGGCATCGTCACCTACTCGGCCTGCTTGTCCGTCGCGACATCAAGGCGCGCTACAAGGACAGCGTCCTCGGCCTGCTGTGGACGCTCATCAACCCGATCGTCCAGCTCACGGTGTACTACGTCGTGATGGGACAGTTCCTGGGTGCGGCACGCGGCATCCCCGACTTCGCCATCTACATTTTCTCCGGGCTCACCATCTACGCGCTCTTCAGCGAGGCGCTCACAGGGTCCACGGGCTCCATCGTGGCCAACGCGGGGCTGGTGAAGAAGGTCTACGTCCCGCGCGAGATCTTCCCGCTCTCCGCTCTCGGAGCCGCGATGTTCACCTTCACCGTGCAGCTGGGCGTCCTCATCCTTGCCTGCATCGTCCTGGGGGCCGCGCCGATCAGCCTCGGCCTCGTCTACTTCGTGCCGTCCGTCCTCTTGATCATCGTGTACGGCGCGGCGATCGGCCTCGCGCTCTCTGCGCTGAACGTGTATCTGCGCGACGTGCAGTACCTCACGCAGGTGCTTCTCATGCTCGCGATGTGGTCTTCGCCGATCGTCTACGGGTGGACCATGGTGAACACGGTCTTCGACCAGTTCGGACTCCCGGCCTGGCTCCTAGAGGTGTACACCAACAGCCCGCTCACGCTCGCCGTCCTCGGATTCCACAAAGCGTTCTGGATCGCCGGAACCCCCGCCGACTACCCACCGGACCTCGCGATGCGGATGGGGATCGCGCTGCTGGTCGGGATTCTTCTTCTGTGGCTCGGACAGAGACTGTTTTCGAGGCTGCAGGGAAACTTCGCGCAGGAGCTTTGAGATGAACGATTCGTCCGATTTCGCCGACGCACCCGATGTGGTGGTGGTCGATCGCGTGCACAAGAAGTTCGTGATCCGGCGCGACAATTCCTTGAAGGAGCGCATGGTCACCATGGGGCGCCGCGGGAGGGCGCATCGTGAGGAGTTCGAGTCCCTCAAGGATGTCTCCCTCCGCATCCCCGCCGGGTCGTCGATCGGCCTCCTCGGCCCGAACGGCTCGGGCAAGAGCACCTTGCTCAAGGTGATCGGCGGGATCATCGACGCCACCTCCGGTACCGTCCAGCGAAGAGGTCGCATGGCGGCGCTACTCGAGCTCGGGGCCGGGTTCCATCCCGATCTCTCCGGGCGGGACAACGTCTATCTCAACGCGTCGATCCTGGGCCTGTCCAAGGAGGAGACGGACGCGCGATTCGACGACATCGTCGCGTTCGCCGAGATCGGCGACTTCATCGACACGCAGGTGAAGTTCTACTCGTCCGGCATGTACGTGCGGCTCGCTTTCGCCGTGGCGGTTCACACCGACCCGGACCTACTTCTCGTCGACGAGGTGCTGGCGGTCGGAGATGAGGCCTTCCAGCGCAAGTGCATGGACAAGATCCGCCAGTTCCAGGCGGAGGGTCGAACGATCATCCTCGTCTCTCACTCCGCGGCGCAGGTCATGGAGGTGTGCGATCGTGGGGTCGTGCTCAGCAACGGTGTCCTCGTCTACGAGGGGTCGGCGGCCGAGGCGACGAAGGTCCACCGTGAGATCCTCGAGGGCAAGCGGAAGCGTGCGGAGGAGGACGCGCACCACGACGAGCCCCTTGCCGCAGAATCCTCGCTCGTGGGGATCGAACTCCTGGATGGTGAAGGCAAGGCTGTCCGCACCATCAGCCCCGGCGACAGGGTGACCGTGCGCTTGCGGCTTGAGCACGTGCGTCCTCTGGACTCCTGGAACACCAGCATCAGCATCGATACACCTCAAGGCCAGCAGGTTTTCGGCACCGGAACCCGCCGCCAGGAGCACGCGCACGGGCATGCAGCAAGCGGTCCGCATGTCGTCGACTACGAGATCCCCGATCTGAGGCTGGCGGGCGGTCAGTACTTCATCAACGCAGAGGTGAGTGACGCCGAAGGTGCTCCTTTGGACGTCATGTGGCAGGGAGCGACCTTCTTCGTGCCCCTCGATTTCGCTCAGACCGGGACCGTGCACGCCGCCGTCAACATCCGTGTCGACGGCTGACGACACGGACTCACACGGCCGCGAGGGATCCGTTCGATACCGCCTCGCGGACCCAGGCAAGCTGCGCTGCCAGGCCGTCCTCGAGGGAGACCCTCGGTCTCCAGCCGAGCAGTTCCGTGATCGACCGGGTATCCGCTCCCGTGCGCATCACATCCCCGTCCGCCCGTGCCCTTCGGTCAACGGGGACGTTCGTGCCGACCAGACGCTCGATGACGTCGAGAACCTCGTTGACGGAGTGGCTCCCGCCGCCCGAGACATTCAGAACGCTTCCCGCGGGGACATCTGCCTCGCCCGCGGCGGCGATTGCACGGACGATGTCTCCGACATAGGTGAAGTCGCGCACCTGCTCGCCGCTGCCGTAGAGGGGGACGGGTTCCCGGGTCAACGCGGCGCGGAGGAAGCGCGTGAAGGCCATGTCGGGCCGCTGTCGTGGACCATACACGGTGAAGAACCTCAGAGCCACGGTGGGAACGCCGAAGTTTGCCGCGTACAGCGAGCACAGGTGTTCCCCCGCCAGTTTCGTCACCCCGTATGGGCTGCGCGGGCTCGGGCGAGCCGTCTCGTGGGTCGGGTAGATCTCGGCGTCGCCGTACACGGAGGATGAGGATGCGTAGACGATACGGGGTGGGCGTGCCGATGCGGTCGCGTACTCGAGGAGCCGTTGTGTCGCCGTGATGTTCGCTGCCGTGTAGAAGTCGAAGTCCCGCCCCCAGGATCCTCGCACCCCGGGTCGCCCGGCCAGATGGTAGATGACGCTCACCCCCTCCAGCACGTCCTCCAGACGGTCCTTGCTCAGATCGGCTCGCACCAGCGTGAAGTCGGGGTGCCCGAGCGAAGCCGCGTTCCGCTCCTTGAGGCTCGGGTCGTAGTAGCTGTCGAAGTTGTCGACCCCTCTTACCGTGATGCCTCGGCTCGTCAGCGACCGGACCAGCGTGCTACCGATGAAGCCGGCCGCGCCGGTGACGAGAGCTGTCATGCGTTCCCTTCTGGACCGGAAAAGCCTACCCCTCGTGTTGCGTCGTCGCCGCGGGCAAGGGTCCGCGGATAGTGTGGAGGACGACTCCGTGGCGCCCGACCTCGGAGAGGGACGGGAACGCGAACGTCATGAAGGTGTGCGTCTACACAACACTCCTCGGGGGGTACGATGACCTGCTCGAGCAGGACGTCGCCGCCGGTAGCGAGGCGGATTTCATCTGCTTCACCGACGACGCGGACGTTCGGTCGGAGACGTGGCGCACCCACCTCGTCTCTCCGCGGTACCCGCAGGATATCCACCGCAGTTCCCGGGTCTACAAGATCCTGGGGCACGAGCTCTTGCGCGAATACGATGCGACCCTCTGCATAGACGCCTCCGTGAAGCTCCGGGCAACGCCCGAGAAGATCATCGAGGACTGGCTCGAGGACGGCGTCGACGTGGCGATGGCGGCTCACAGCTTCCGCGAATCGGTGCTGGCGGAGTTCGACGAGGTCATCCGGCTCAACTACGACGACCGCTTCCGGGTCTACGAACAGCTCAACGACTACGCCGTCTCATACCCCGATGTCCTGGCGATGAGGCCCCGCTGGGGAGGGATGATCGTCCGCCGTCGGTCGGAGTCCGTGGACAGAGCCATGCGTACGTGGTTCGACCACGTTCTTCGATACTCCCGACGCGACCAGCTGTCGCTGCTCGTCGGCCTCCTGGAGGAGGACGTCGCGCTTCGCACGCTCGAGGTCGACAACTTCGACTCCGTGTATCACGAATGGCCGGTCATCGCGGGGAGAAAGGTCGAGCGGGGTAAAGCACCCGCGCTGCCGAGTGGTCCGCTCATCGCCGACCTCAGAAGAGCGCGCGCGCGGATCGAGGAGCTCGAGCTCGCGCTGGAGGAGCTCGATGCCGACACGGTGAACACCCTTCGTCACCGGGTCGAGCAGCTCACCAACGAGATCTCTGAGGGAGTCGCGGAGCGCTCGAGACTCGAAGCTCAGATTGACGCGCTGCGGCGTCAGGTCTGGGAGAGGGAGGTCGAGCTGGCGCGTTCGACGGGCATCTCCTCCTCCGCGCGAGCGCTTGTCCGGGCGGTCGGGATGCGCCTGCAGCGGGGTACCCGGCAACGACCTAGCTGAAGAGCGCTTCGAGTTCCGACCCGATGGCCGCGGGGGAGGTGCGGGAGGCGATCGACCGCATCGCGTCGAGGCCGGCGCGCCATTCGGGACCCCCACGCGACGCCTCGGCCTGCTCGATGGCTCGCAGGATCGCCGCCTCGTCCGGATCGGTCTCGACCCAGAACGGATATTCGGGTGGGAGCCATCGGGCCGCCTCGGGTTGGCCGCGCTGGATGAGGATGTTGGCGCCGCAGGCCGCAGCGGTGAATCCCTTCAGGAAGGGCTTGTGGTGGTCGAGCGCGCGAGGCCTGCGTATCGCGTAGTGCATGTCGAAGGCCGCGATCGATTCCAACCACCCGGTGTCCTGCCGAGCGGTGCTCACGGGAACGAAGGTCACGTGATCCGCGATTCGATCTGTGCGGACGGTGTTGACGGGTTCCCCGAAGTAGCCGATGCCCGTCTGCAGTGGCTTGTCGCTGTGGCGCTGAAGCGCCTCCGCGACGCGCGGATCTACATGGTGATTCAGCAGCCGGATGTCTGCTCGGGGAAACTCGGTGCGATAGGCGTCGTAGGCGCTCATCGACGCGGCCACGACGACGTCGACTGCGTCTATGAGCGCGTCATTGATCCCCTCGTCGACCGGGTCGAGGAAGAGCCTGTTGCCTTGTCGTCGCCAGCGCTTCCAAAGGTCGAGGTCACCCGTCTTCATCACACCCTTCGTGAGGAAGATGTCACTGCGCCTGATGCTCGGGTCGACCGGCGCACAGGAGATCGTCCGGGACGACAGACCCGACGACTGTGCGATCTCGGAAAGTTGCTGCCCGCGCATGACGGATGTCCCCGATTCCGCGAAGCGCGGTTCGACGACGAAGACGAGGGAGCGGCGCGATGGCCGTCGGAACAGGAGCACGGAACGATTCAACCCCACGCAGGCGTACGGTTACCGCCAGAAGCCGCGATGAGCGGCCGCGGCCTCGTCTTCGAGGACCGGACCGACCACGGCGATCTCGCGCTGTCCCCGGGCGAACACCTCGCGGCAGGGGAGCGAGAACGTGGGGTTCTCGGGATGCGCGCCGGTCAGCTCGAGCAGTCGCCGTTCCGAGAGGGCGTAGACGACGCGGTCGATGCCGCTCCAGTACGCGGCGCCGGCGCACATGACGCACGGCTCCGCGCTGGTGAAGAGCGTCGAGCCCGCCATACCCGCGGCGCCGAGTGACCGCGACGCCGCGGCGACCGCCCGCATCTCGGCGTGCTGAGTGGGGTCACCATGTGGCGATAAGGAGTTGTTACCGAAGGACGCGACGGTTCGGCCGACCGCGTCGACGACGATCGCCCCGAAAGGGTGCGCTCCGTCTTTCCGCGACTGGTCGGCGACGCGGATCGCAGTGCGCAGGTGCTCTCGATCAGTGTCGGTGAGTTCATCTGTCATCCTGTGACACCTTCCTCGAAAGCGGTCTGGATCACATCGTACGAGCGGGGCCATCGGGGTGTCGCCTTGCAGGCGTGGTGAGCGAGCACAGGCGCCCTCCCCGCGTAGGGTGTCGCTGTGTCCCGACGTATCTTTCCCTTCGCCGCCGTGGTGCTCGTCGTCGTCCTCGCGTCGTGCACACCCGATCCGGCCGCCTCGCCGGGCGTGACGGGGTCTCCGTCGGACTCGGCGGCGCCGTCTCAGCCGGGTGCACCGGCCACCCCGTCGGGGTCCGCTTCGCCGACGCCGACGGCTTCTCCCACCCCCGACAGCGAGATCGAACGGATCGTCGCCACGCTCGGACTGACGGACTTCCGCTTCGAGGGCGACGCCGAATACATCGCCCAGTGGGGTGTGGGACTTCTCGAGGGCAGCGAAGTCCGCGTGTACGAGTTCGCCTCTGAGGACGACTTCCTCACCTATCTGGACTCGGTGGCGCCCTACGGGATCACGATCGATGACTTCGTCCGTGTGGGTCTCTACGCCGTTGCGCCCACCGATCGCGGGCAGATCGATCGGATCCGAGCCGCACTGGCGTGAGGCTCATAGGGATCGCGGGCGGCCATAGACTCATCCGGTGACCACCGCCGTCGGAGCCCCGGGATCGCCGCGGCGCTACCTCCACGCGCTGTGGCTGCTCTCCGCGCGCGATCTGAAGGTGCGATACGCCACGAGTGCGCTGGGGTATCTCTGGTCGATCCTCGACCCGCTCGTCATGAGCGCGATCTACTGGTTCGTCTTCACCCAGGTGTTCCAGCGCTCCGTCGGCGAGGACCCGTACATCGTCTTCCTCATCACCGCGCTGCTGCCCTGGGTATGGTTCAACACCGCCGTCGGCGACTTCACTCGGGCGTTCAACAAGGATGCCAAGCTCGTGCGCTCGACAGCGATCCCGCGATCGATCTGGGTCGGCCGCATCGTGTTGAGCAAGGGCATCGAGTTCCTGTTCTCGCTGCCGGTGCTCGCGATCTTCGCGATCGTGTCCGGCGCTGCGGTCGGGTGGGGCATCCTGCTCTTCCCCCTCGCGGTCGCCCTGCAGGTCTCGCTGCTCGTCGGGCTCGGGCTGATCGTGGCGCCGCTCTGCGTGCTCTATTCCGACCTGGAGCGCACGACGAAGCTGATCCTCCGCGCGCTCTTCTACGCGTCACCCATCATCTACAGCGTCGGGGACCTGCCGGGCATCTTCCCCCAGCTGGCAGCCTTCAATCCGCTCTCCGGGATCTTCATCCTCTACCGCGCCGCGTTCTTCCCCGACCAGTGGGACACGTTCGCCGTCGCGGTCGGCGCGGCGATGAGCATCTTGTTCCTCCTCCTCGGGCTCGTGGTCTTCCGGGCGCTCGAGCGACCCGTGCTGAAGGAGCTGTGATGGCACCCCCCGCGATCGAGGTCCGCGACCTCGGCGTCCGCTTCCGACGGAACAGGCGCGGGCGGCGCAGCTTCAAGGACCTCTTTTCCGACTCGTCGAGGCGAGCGCGCCCGGGAGAGTTCTGGGCACTCCGCGACGTCTCCTTCGACGTGCAACCCGGGGAATCGATCGGCGTCGTGGGGCGCAACGGCCAGGGCAAGTCCACTCTTCTCAAACTCGTCGCGGGGGTGATGCTCCCCGACGAGGGCCATGTGCGGGTCAATGGGGGAGTGGCCCCGCTCATCGAGATCACCGGTGGGTTCGTCGGCGACCTGACGGTACGGGAGAACGTGAAGCTCACGGCGGGACTCCACGGGATGAATCGCGCCGAGGTGGATCGCCGCTTCGACGGGATGATCGACTTCGCGGAGCTCGAGGACTTCGTCGACACTCCGTACAAGCACCTGTCCAACGGGATGAAGGTGCGGCTCGCATTCAGCGTCGTCTCACAGCTCGAGGAGCCGATCCTCCTCGTCGATGAGGTGCTCGCCGTGGGGGACAAGGCCTTCCGCGAGAAGTGCTACACGCGCATCGACGAGCTGCTGGCCGACGGGCGCACGCTCTTCTTCGTCTCTCACAACGAGCGCGACCTGCGGCGCTTCTGCACCCGTGGTCTGTACCTCAGCAAGCATCACCTCGCGATGGACGCGCCGATCGACGAGGTGCTGGCGCGGTACAACTCCGACCACAGCAGTCCCTAGCTGCGATCGGCCCGCCGACGAGGTCGGCAGCGGTGTCTGGGCGCGACGGGGTGGGGCCTCTTGCGGGATTCGCTCCGGCGATGCAGGGCACGCAGAGATCCGATTCGGTGCTCGAGAGGCGTTGCCGTAATATCCGTTGCGCTGGGGAGCGGCGGGGTATTCAAGTGAGGTTCTCGTGCTCCGTGGCAGGCACTCCACTCTCGGCGTGATGGTCTTCTTGATCTGTGCGATCAGTCTTCCGCACCAGGCCCACGCTTCCCCCTCCGTCTCCACCGCGGGCCCGGCGGTCGCGCGGGCGCAAGTCGTCTTAGGCGAGGAAGCGGCGCGCCGGTACATTCTCGCGGAGACCAACGAAGCGCGATCCGCGGCGGGGTTGGCTCCGGTGTCGGCTCATGAGGTGCTGAACGAGGTGGCGCAGTCGTGTTCGCAGACGCAGGCTGCGAACGACGCCATGGCTCACTGCACGGGCTATCAGTCGCGGTACCCGGTCGGATGGACTGCAGCCTCCGAGAATGTCGCGATGGGATATTCGGTCGAGTCTGTCGTCGATGGATGGATGAATTCCGAGGGACATCGGGCGAACATCCTGCGTGCAGATGCGACGCATCTCGGCATCGGCTATGCGGTCTCTTCGAGCGGACGCCCGTACTACACGCAGAACTTCGCCAGCTACCCGCGAGCGGTCGGTGTGGCCGCCGAGGTGCCGATCTTCCGCTTCTACAGCCCCGCGTATCGCGGCCACTTCTACACAGCCAGCGCAGCCGAGCGCGACATGATCCGGGAGCGGTGGGCCGATGTCTGGAACTACGAGGGTTCTGCCTATACAGCGTTCACGACTCAGGTGCCCGGGACCGTTCCTCTCTTCCGGTTCTGGAGCGCGGAGTACGCCGGCCATTTCTACACGGCTCATGCGGGCGAGCGAGACGAAGTGATCCGGAGGTGGCCGGACGTCTGGTCGTACGAGGGTGTGGCCTATTACGTCTATCCGTCCGAATCGACTGTGCCGCAGACCGTGCCCGTCGCACGCTTCTGGGGCCCGACCGTTCGGCATCACTTCTACACCGCGAGCCCCGGCGAAAGCGACTACGTTCGCCAGAACTGGTCGTCGACCTGGGTCTACGAATCGACCGCTTTTCGGGTTCCTGCTGCCGGCGCCCCGCCGCGCTGAACCCCACGGTCACTCGCCGCGGGGGACTCCGTCCGTCTCGCGGGCAGGAAGAGGGCGCGGCGCTGGCGCTCAGCCTCGAGGCGTGAGCGGCGGCATCGGCGACCACGAGCGGTCACGCGCGAGGCGGAGCCCGTCGCGCATCCCTCGGAAGAGGTTGCTCGTGCCGCGCACCGTGCGCTCGACGAAGAACAGCCGGATGAGCTCCTTCGCGAAGGTCAGAGCCGTACCTGCCGCGAACCTCACCGGCCGGTACGCGCCGTGGGTCTGGAAGTAGTGCTTCATGTGCCCGCGGTTGCGCATGATGTAGTACCGGTACGCGTTGCTCGAGGCGTTGAGATGACGGATGCCCATGTCCCACTGCTTGATCTCGCGCGTGCGCTTGAGGACGAACTCGTTCACGATCACCGAGGTGGTGTGCTGCGAGGCGAGCCAGCCGTACACCGAGTCGTCCCAGTAGATGAAGAAGCGAGGGTCCGGGAGGCCGATCTTCTCGACGATGTCGCGGTGGATGAACATGCCCTCGAAGCATCCCGAGTTCATCTCGCGGTAGCCCCGTTCGTCGAAATCCGCGGGGGCGAAGGGGATCGGGATGCCGAGGGGGATCGACAGGCGGTACTGCCAGTAGAACTCGCTGCCGTCGTAGTCGTAACGGCGCCCCTGGACGCTCTTGAAGCGCGGGGCCCAGGCTCCCATCCGCGCGAGACCATCGGGGATGACCTCGACGTCGTCGTCCATGAGCCAGATCCACGTCGACCCCAGGTCGTACGCCGTGCGCATGCCCTCGCTGAACCCGCCCGATCCGCCGGTGTTGGTGTCGAGGCGGCGGTAGACGAGCTCCGTTCCGAGCCGGTCGCGGAAGGACTCGACGACGTCCGTCGTGTCATCCACCGATGCGTTGTCGATCACGACGACGTGGCCGGGCTGCGGGTCCATCGAGGCGATCGACTCGAGGAGCCGGGAGAGCAGGCCCGAGCGGTTGTACGTCACGATCGCGATGGTCGCCGAGGCCGGATCGAACGCGGAGCCGGTGCGGCTCTGGGGTGTGGTCTCCGGCGATGTCACGCGGCCTCCTCGAAACGGCGGCGCCACGCCTCGGTCGAGACGAGGTCGGGCAGGGCGGCGCGGTACTCGCGCTGAAGCTGCGGCCAGCGTCGCACGAGCGAGCGGTGAAGTCGGACCGAATCCGTCAGCATCCGGCGATACTTCGCGCGGTCGCGCGTGTAGATGTTCTTCCCGGACCCGTCGGCGGCGCTCACGATCGCGCTGTCGTAACGCGGAATGCGCCACCAGTGCGCATCGAGCTTTCCGAACTCGGCCTCCGGCTGCGCGAGGTTCTCGGCTTGGGGGCCGTGGAACCAGTGCGCGACGAGGGTCCGGGCGGTGAACAAGCGGAGCCGGATGCCGGTCGGGTTGTCGTAGACGTTGAACCGGAGCTTCTTGAACACCTGCCGCCCGCGCCGCGAACGCATCGGCACACCCGTGTCGCGGTGCACGACCGTCTCCGGGAAGTCGGCCGCGAGCTCCCGTGCCGCGGGCATCGCGGTCGCCAGCGTGCGCCACATGTGCGCGGGGCCCTGCATCAGGTCTCGCAGGGCACGGTGCCGCAGCGCGACCGGGTAGTACTGCATCATCATGAGGTGCTTGAGGTCGACCCTGCGGCTGTGGCGGGGGAGCGTGCCGCCCGCGGGTGCGTTCGAGTGCAGGAGCGCCGCGACGATGCGGTTGCGGGCGTGGAAGTAGGCCTGCCAGTCGATCGAGTCGTCCTTGCCGACCCACGACACGTGCCACAGCGCGACGCCGGGCAGCGACACCGTCGGGTAGCCCGCCTCTCGCGCGCGCAGGCAGTACTCCGCGTCGTCCCACTTGATGAAGGCGGGAAGCGACAGCCCCACCTCGCGCAGGATCTGCGTGGGGATGAGGCACATCCACCAGCCGTTGTAGTCGGCGTCGAGGCGCATGTGCAGGAGAGGCGACTGGCGCAGGTTCGCGACGGAGAAGTCGTGCGGCATCTTCTCCTGGAAGAGGTTGCGCCACATGAAGGGCGTCTCGTCGACGACCTCCGCCCACGCGTGGAGGCGCGGCCGGTCGAGCAGATCGAACATGTGCGCGCCGACGATCGTCGGGATGCTCGTGTAGCGACCGAAGGTCACCGACCGCCGGATCGACTCCGGCTCGATGCGCACGTCGTCGTCGAGCAGCTGCACGAAGTCGCTCTCTCCGGCGTCGAGGGTCTCGAGCATCGCGCGCGCGAACCCGCCCGATCCGCCGAGGTTCGGCTGGCGGATGACCCGGAGCCGTTCGCCCAGGCGTTCGGCGACCTCCGTGAAGCCCGGCTCGTCGGCGACGAGCTGCGTGCCCTGGTCGATGAGGTAGATGCGGTCGATCACCTCGAGGGCCCCGGGCGCGTCGGCCAGATCCGTGAGAGTGGACACGCAGTAATCGGGCTTGTTGAAGGTCGTGATGCCGAGGGAGGCGCGCCCCGAGCGCACGGGCTCCTGCTCGGTGGTCCACTCCGCGCCCTGGAAGGTCACCGCCGCCTCGTCGGCGACGATGTCGAACCAGATCCAGCCGCCGTCGCTGTACTGCGTCAGAGCGACGTCGACCGAGGTCTCGGCGCTGCCGGTGACCTCACGCGTCTCGAGCCGCTGCTTGGTGCCGCCGCCGTTCGAGCGGTAGACGAGGATCGTCGCGGGCCCGTCGGTGCGCACCGTGAGCCGCACCTCGCGCACACCCGTCCAGTGCTGCCAGTACGACGCCGGGAAGGCGTTGAAGTACGTGCCGAACGACACGCGGCGGCCGGCGACGATGCGGGCGCTCGATCGCCCCAGCACGTTGCCGAGGTGAGCGACGCTGGACACGCGGACGGGCTCCTCGTCGATGACCGACCAGGTCTCGGGGTCGGCGTAGAGGGGGAGCAGATCGGGGTCGCGTTCGAGGGGGAAGACGACGTTCTGGAGGACGTGTGTCACAGGGGCATCTCCGAAGGGGGTCGGCGGGCGCGAGGCGTCGAGCCGAGAAGGAAGCCTACCCCGGAGACCGTGGCGACTCCTGGGGAAGCGCCGGGCCCGCCGGATCCGCCGCGCGGATCACCCACGCGCGTCGTGCGGAAGCTCTCCCGAGCCCTCCGCCTCTTCGGCGCTGCGCATGCGCTCGCGCCACGAGCGCGAGAGCCCCGCGCGCACGAGGCACACGGTCAGCAGCATCCACCCGAACCCGGAGAGCGTGAAGCTCTCGAAGGCGGAGTCGACCAGCAGCGTGACCAGCACGAGCGGGGTCCAGGCGTACACGACGGAGCGGCGGGCGCTCGCGACGAGCCACGAACGCACGAGCGCGATCCCGCACATCACGAGGAACAGCAGAAGCCCCACCCAGCCGGCCTGCAGGAGGACGTCGAAGTAGGCGTTGAGGGCCGACGCGTGGCGATCGGTCGTGATGATGTTGATCGAGACGAAGGGGAACTCCTGCACCGGCCAGGGGCCGAACCAGCCCCAGCCCTGGACCGGGCGCACGCGCACGTAGACGAGGATCGTGTCCCACAGCTCGGCGCGGGTCGCGAAGTCGGAACCCGCGTTGAGCAGGCCGATGATCAGGTGCCGGAACGCGTAGGCGATCGTGAGACCGACCACCACGACTCCCGCGAGGGTGGCCTGGAGGGGACGACGACGGGGCTCCGGGGTGCGGCGGATGAGGTCGAGCGCACCGGTCGCGGCCGCAACCGCGAGCGCGAGCACGAACACCGTGGGGGAGGCCGAGAGAAGTGCCATGAGCGCCGCGAGGGAGATGGAGAAGATCGCCACGCCGCGCCGTACGGACGTCGTGCGCCACTCGACGACGAAGGTGATGAGGGCTATCACGGCGATGAAGCCGAGCATGTTGCGCGTGCCGAAGACTCCCTGCACGGGTCCGCCGAGTGCGATGTTGCCCGCGACCCCGAGGAACCGGAACGGCATGTCGAGCAGGATGCCGGAGAGCACCTCCACCCCGAGCGAGGTCGCCAGCAGCACCCGCAGCACGTCGCCGAGCGCGCGTGCGGTCTGCAGAGTGTCCCGGACGTGACCGACGACGATCCCGAGGAACGCGAGCGCCGCGGTGTGCCCCCATCCCGAGAGCGTCTCCCCGCGGTCGGAGCTCCACACGGTCGTGACGAGCAGCCACGCGACGAAGAGCACGAGCGTCGACGGAAGGAGCCGGACGAGGTTCACCTCGCGGCGGCGACGCACGAGGATCGCGGCGCCGACCAGGCACAGCCCCGCGACGATCGTGGCGTAGACGACGCCGCCCGACAGGCGCTGGATCGCGAAGGAGGAGAGCACCGCGCCGAAGGCGGCGAGCGTGAACGCGCGGGCGAACACCGCGGAGTCGAGCGTCTCGCTCACCCAGGTCCGCAGCGGGTGCGAGCCGTAGCCCGCGGCATCCGTCATCGCGGCATCCGCCGCAGGGCCTCGCCGCGCTCGATCGCGAGGCTCTGCTCGGCGGGCCCCTCGCCGACGTGCGGGGACTGCGCGAGCTTGTGCGCGAAGAGCACGAGGAACAGCCACCCCCATTCGCCCAGCGGGCGGGACTCGGCGAGCCCCTGGACGAGCAGCACCGTCATGACGAGGGTCGGCAGCAGGGTGAGGGCCTGGTACGGGCGATCGGCGCGGAGATCCCAGCGCGGCCGGTCGATCGCGAAGAACCAGGCGCGCCAGATGACGGCCAGGTACGACAGGCCGAGGAGGGCGACGCCGACGATGCCCAGCTGCATCCAGGCATCCAGCCACACGTTGTGCGCGTGGAAGACCGTGAGGTCGTTGACGATGATCCACCCGTCGAACTCGGGCACCCACGGAAGCCACGGCGTCGAGAACCCCCAGCCGAGCCACGGGTGCTCCGCGGCGCGCTCCGCCACCGCCTGCCAGATGCCCCCTCGGCCGGTGAGGTCGCTCGACTTGCCCAGGAACTCCAGCAGATCGTCGCGCCAGAGCCACAGGACGATCCCCCCGAGGATGCCGAGGCCGGCGTAGGCGACGTAGTACTTCGTGCGCTCGCCGGGCGCCCGTGTCGTGCGCATGAGCAGCATCGTCGCCAGCACGAGCGCCACGGCCGCCAGCGCGAGCCATACGGTGCCCGAGCTCGAGCGCCAGAGCAGGAACGCCGATACCACGCTCCACCCGATGAACCAGGCTCGGCGCTGGGGGCTGCTCGCGATGCGGATGGCGTACACGATGAGAGCCAGCAGGCAGGCGACCGCAAGCAGATGCGCGTTGCCCACGATGCCCTGGATCCGGCCCCCGTCGAAGAGGTTGTCGCGCGACCAGTACAGCTCGGTGACCAGCTCGCCGTCCCAGAGGAGGAAGTTCGGAAGCACGGGCCCGTGCACGACGAGGGACACCCAGAGCTCGAACGCCAGGGAGAGCCCCACGATCCACGTCAGCGCGGAGGAGATCGCGGCGACCAGCTCCCGCCACGTCAGCACGCTGGCGAGGAACAGCGCCTGCACGGTCGTCGCGGCGAGGAGCGCCCATGTGAGGGCGGTCGCGTCGGGCCACGCCGACCACAGCACGGATGCCGCGGCCCACACGACGTACGTGAGCGGCAGCCAGGGGAGCAGGCGCCACACGATGGGCGGACGCAGCACGGCCCAGAGCACGATGCTGACGATCGTCGTGACGCCGACGAGCACGCCGAGCCCCGCGGCGCCCAGGAGGTTGAACCAGAAGCTCGTCGCGAGAGCGATGAACAGCAGCAGCACGGCGTAGCCCCGCAGCAGGAGGTGCCCGGTCGACTCGCGCGACGGCGCCGAGGGAGGAGCCCCGGCGGGGTGTCGCGTGTGCACGGCCATGGTGACTTCAGGGTACCCGTGCCGGGGCGCGAGGACCGGGATGCCGGACACGCCGCCCCGTAGGCTGGAGGCATGCTGGTGCCGCTGTCGAACACGCCCCGCGCCTACGCCTGGGGCTCCACCGATGCGATCGCCGCACTCGAGGGGCGGGAGCCCTCCGGCGCTCCCGAGGCCGAGGTGTGGTTCGGCGACCACGCGGGCGATCCCGCGGAGCTCGAGGACGGGTCGACGCTCGATGCGTGGATCGCCGCGCACGGCGCGGAGCACGGCGTGGACGGGCCGCTGCCCTACCTGCTGAAGCTCCTGGCGGCCGGCTCGCCGCTGTCGATCCAGGCGCACCCGTCGCTCGAGCAGGCGCGGAGGGGCTTCGCGCGGGAGGAGGCGACGGGCATCCCGCGGGATGCCGCGCACCGCAACTACCGCGACGCCAACCACAAGCCGGAGGTCATCGTCGCGCTCAGCGACACCTTCGAGGCGCTCGCGGGCTTCCGTTCCGTCGCCGATCTGGACTCGCTCCTGTCGTCGCTGGCCGGGGCCGCTCCGGAGATCGCGAGCCTGCGCTCCCGCCTCCTCACGGGGGACCCCGCCTCGACGCTCCGCGAGGCCGTGCGCGACCTCCTGTCGGGCGATGCCTCCGAGCTCGCCGCCGAGGTCTCGCGCGCCGTCGCGGAGACCGACGGGGGGCCCTTCGCCGACGACGTCGCCGCGCTGGCGCGCCTCGAGCAGGCCTACCCGGGCGATCCGGGGGTCGGCGTCGCCTTGCTGCTCAACCGCGTCGTGCTCTCCCGCGGCGAGGCGATCTTCGTCCCCGCCGGGGTGCCCCACGCGTATCTCTCGGGCCTCGGCGTCGAGCTGATGGCCGCGAGCGACAACGTCCTGCGCGGCGGGCTGACGCCCAAGCACATCGACGTGCCGGAGCTCGTGGAGATCCTCGACGCCTCCCCGGCGCCCGCACCGCTGCTCGTTGCGCAGGCTCGTGCCGCGGGGGTCGACGTGTTCGAGGCGCCGGTGTCCGACTTCTCCCTCACCAGGGTGCGGGCGACGGCCGGGGCGGATGCGCGCATCGCGCTCGCGGGCCCCGCCATCGCCCTCGCGACCGCGGGAGCGCCGCGGGTCGGCGGCGCCGCCACCGGGACGGAGCACGCGCGCACCCTCGCGCCCGGGAGGGCGCTCTTCGTCACACCCGACGAGGGGAGCGTGCTCGTGGGTGGGGCGGGAGAGGTCTTCCTGGCGCAGCCGGGAGCCCTCATCGGATCGTGATCTTCGCCCGGCGCGTCGCGAAGGTTCATCCCTCGATTGAGGGTTTACGATTCCGCGCTTGACCTGAGGGGAATTACACGGGTGTAATTGGTGCACTGCGCGAGCGCGCGGGGGGCTATAGGTGGGAGACGATATGGCGGGCTCGGAATTCCGTTCCGGTGTACCCGACAATTGGTTCGTCGACCCGGTGAAGCTGGGGGTCCCGGGGGTTCGACGACCGGTTGACGGCGAAGATCCTTTGTCATGGCAGACGGATGCGCTGTGTGCGCAGACGGATCCGGAAGCATTCTTTCCGGAGAAGGGCGGCTCGACGCGCGACGCCAAGCGCATCTGCACGTCGTGCGAGGTACGGGGGAAGTGCCTCGACTACGCCCTGCAGAACGACGAGCGATTCGGTATCTGGGGGGGACTGTCGGAGCGCGAACGTCGCAAGCTGAAGCGACGCGCGGTCTGAGGTTGCTCGGCGCGTGCGCCCGCGGCGCGGGCGCGACGCGCCTAGGCTGACGACGTCATGCCAGCCCGTGTTCATGCTCTTCTCGTCGCGCGTTCCGACGGAGCCGGTGATCGGGCGATGGCCCACCTCGAACGGACGATCGAGGCGCTCGCCGCCCAATCGCGGCGCGTCGACGCCCTGACGGTCGTCGTCATAGGTCAAGCGCGCCCGCGCCTGCACGAGCTCGTCGCGCGCGCCGGAGCCGAGGCGGTCATCGAGGCGCCCCGCAGCACCGGCTACGCCGCGGCGCTGCGCATGGGCAGCGTGCGGCTGGGACGCGCCGACGCCGTCTGGCTCCTCGCGCAGGACACCGCGCCCGACCCCGCGGCGCTTCGCCGCCTGGCGGGTGCGCTCGAGCTCGCCCCGTCGGTGTCGATGGTCGCCCCGAAGCTCGTCGCATGGGATGAGAGCGACCGCATCGTCTCGCTCGGCGTGTCGATGACGCGGCTCGGCCGATCGGTGGGGCTCGTCGACGGCCAGCTCGACCAGGGCCAGCACGACATCCGCGAGGATGCGCTCGGGGCCGACGTGCGGGGCCTCCTCGTGCGCCGGGAGGCGTGGGATCTGCTGCGGGGGCTCGACCCCGCCCTGTGGGGCGCCGACGAGGGACTCGATCTCGGTGTGCGCTCCCGGCTCGTGGGCGGTCGTGTCGGTCTCGTCCCGGGCGCGCGGATCGCGGTCGCGGGCGACGGCGTAGCCGCGCTTCCCGACCCGCGCGACGTCCGTCGCCGCGGTCGACGCGCGGCGCCCCTCCGTGTCGCGCAGCTGCACCGCCGGCTGGCGTACGCGCGCTCCTTCCTGGTTCCCCTGATCTGGCTCTCCCTGCTGCCCCTCGCGCTCGGACGCACGGTCATGCATCTGCTGCGCAAGCAGCCGGGCCTCGTGGGTGCCGAATGGCGCGCGACGATGGTCGTGCTCGTGCGTCTCGGCGCGATCGCCCGATCGCGGCGCCGGATCACGGATGCCGGCCGTGCCAGCGGCATCCGGGTGCCGTGGAGCCAGCTCGCGCCCCTGCGGGTGCGGCGCGCCGAGCTGGTCCGGCGATTCGACGACAGCGACGAGCAGGGCGATGACGTCGACCGACGGGGCGAGCTGCACTTCTTCACCGGCGGGGGCGCCTGGGTCGTGCTGGCCGCCTTCGCCGTCGGCATCGGCGCGTTCTTCTCGCTCCTTGCGTGGTCGACCCTCGGCGGCGGCGGACTGCTTCCGCTGCACGACCGCCTCGACGATCTGTGGATGGATGCCGCGTACGGCCGCCGCGGTCTCGGCCTCGACACGACGGGGGCCGCCGACCCCTTCTCCGCCGTCCTCGCGCTGCTGGGATCGCTCACCCCGTGGCGCCCCTCGCAGGCGCTCGTCATCCTGTGGGTGCTCGCGATTCCGGCGGCGGCACTCGGCGGGTGGTTCGCCGCGACCCGCCTCTCGCCGCGCGCCGGTGTGCGCATCGTCGGCGCGAGCCTGTGGGCGCTCGCGCCGCCGTTCCTCGTCGCGCTCACCGACGGCCGCCCGGCGCCCGTGCTGGCGCACCTGCTCCTGCCCTGGCTGTTCTACGCCGGCTCGGTCGCCAAGCGCTCGTGGGGATCCACGGGTGCGGCTTCGCTCCTGCTCGCCGCGGTGCTCGCGTGCGCGCCGTCGCTCGCCCCCGCGCTCGCGGTGCTGTGGCTCGCGGCGATCGCGACCGGCGGGCGCGGGGCGCTGCGGGTCGTCTGGACGCCCCTGCCGGCGATCGCGCTTTTCGGGCCCCTGATCTGGGAGCGCGGCATCCGCGGCGGCGACTGGTGGGGTCTGCTCGCCGACCCCGGCCTGGTCACCTCCTCGTCGATGGGCGCGGATGCGGCATCCCGTGCCCTGCTCGCGCTCGGCGTTCCCGCGCCCGATCTGGCGGGCTGGGCGAGCCTGGCACCCGGCTCCACCCCGTGGATCGCCCTGCTGCTTGCGCCCCTCGCCGTGGTCGCGCTCGCCGCGCTGCTCACGCCGAGATGGGCGGCCGCCCTGGCCCTGCTGGGGACGGCAGTGCTGGGGCTCGCGACCGCGTTCGCCGTCGTCGGCATCGCGGTGCAGACCTCCGCGGGCGAGCCGATCGCCCTGTGGCCCGGGCCGGCGCTCAGCCTGCTGTGGCTCGGGGTGGGCGGGGCCGCGCTGCTGACCCTGGACACCCCGCTTCCCGTGCGCATGCGGGCCCTGCGGCCCTGGGCGGCCGCGGCCGTGCTGCTCGGCATCATCGCCTTCGCGGTTCCCCAGGTGACGGCGCCGATCCGGGGTGAGACCGCGCTGACCAACGGTCCCGCGAGCACGCTCCCCGCCTACGTCGCCGCCGTCGGCCGTGACGACCCGGACATCGCGACCATCGTGCTGAGGCCCCTCGACGACGGCTCGGTCGCCTCGCGCGTGGTCTGGGGCGCGGGCGAGACGCTCACGGCGCAGACCACCGCGCTGGGGGTGCGCACGCAGCCGACGGCCTCCGATCGCGACACCGCCGCCCTCGTGGCCGACCTGGTGTCGCCGAGCTCGGCGGATCTGGGAGCGTCGCTCCGAGAGCGGGCCATCGGCTTCGTGGTGCTGACGCCCGGCGAGCAGTCGGAGGCGGCGACGGCGCTGCGACTGCAGGCCGTGGCATCGCTCGACGCGCGCGCCGGGCTCGAGTCCGTCGGCGACACCACCCGCGGCCAGCTGTGGCGGGTGACGGGGGATCCCGAACCCAGGGCAGGCCTCGCGGCCGGTGAGCTCGCGCTGCAGCGCGGCATCATTCTCGCCCAGCTCGGAATCGTCGCGATCGCCGTGCTGTTGGCCTTCCCCACCGTGGCGTCCCGGCGCGCGGCGCGCAGCAGGTCGCGCCTCGTGGGGGTGCCGGGGGAGAGCCGCCGTCGCGCGGAGCGTTCGCGTCGGCGCCGGGGCGAGCCGCGCCGGCGTGCGGTCGCGCCCGCCGCCGGGGGAGCGGCGTCCACCTCGGAGGAGATCCCGCCCCCCGGGGACGCCCCCGCGGAGGCCGAGGCCGAGGCCGAGACGAGCCCGGAAATCGAGGGGAACCCGGAAGCCGAAACCGGATCCGAGGCCGACACGACCCCGGGAGCCGAAACCGGATCGGAGGCCGAGGCGAACCCGGAAGCCGAAACCGGATCCGAGCCTGAGGCGAACCCGGAAGCCGAAAGCGGATCCGAGACGGTCGCGGATCAGGATCTCGAGGCCGGTCAGGATCTCGAGGCCGATGAGGATCTCATCGCCGATCCAAATCCCGAGGCCGCTCCGGGCCCTGGGGCGCACCAGGCGGTCGGGTCGGCCGGGGAACGCGACCGCGACGAGCCCGAACGCGACCGCGACGAGGAGGCACGATGAACCCCGCACGCGCCCTTCGGGCCCTCGGTACCGGCACGCGCCTCATCGTGGGCGCCGCCGTCGCCGTAGCCCTCGTGGTGGCCGTCGTCCTGGCGATCCCCGCGCCCATCCCGACGATGCAGCGCGATGCCGTCGCGCTCGTGCAGACCCCGACCCCCTCCGACACCGTCGCGGTCTGCCCCGGCCCGCTCCTGGCGGCGGGGCGGGTGATCGGTCAGGCGGGGCAGCTCTCCGTCGCGGGGGGTGCGCAGGTCACGCGTGGCGGCGTCGAGCCCCGGTCCGAGAGCCTGCGGTCGTCGGCGACAGGCGAGGATGTCGCGGACACGCTCCTGCGCGCAGCCCCCGTCGAAGGGCGGGCGGCCGAGTTCGCCGCGGCGCAGTCGACAGCCACCGCGGCGGACGACCTGTCGGGCTTCGCGGCATCCGCCTGCACCTCCCCGCGCTTCGACAGCTGGCTCGCCGCCGGTGCCACGTCCACCGGCGCCGCCGATCTCGTGAGCATCGCCAACCCGGGGGACGTCACGGCGACCGTCGACATCACGGTGTTCGGGCAGTCCGGTCCGGTGGTCCCGCCGGGCGGCGAGGGCGTCGTCGTCGCCGCGCGAACGCAGGTGACCGTGCCCCTCGCGGGTCTCGCGCTCGGCGAGCTCGCCCCCGTGCTGCGGATCCAGGCGATCGGCGCACCCGTCGTGGTCTCGCTGCAGTCCAGCCGCACGGTCACGCTCGAGCCGGTGGGGCTCGACGTGTCCGGCCCCGCCGCGCCGCCCGCCCCGAGCCAGACCATACCCGGCGTCGTGACCACGACCGCCTCCGACCCCGCTGTCGCGGGCTCCGTCACGGCCCGTGTCCGCCTGCTGTCGGCGAGCGAGGCGACGACGGCCACGGTGACGGTGTTCGCCGAGGGATCCGACACTCCCGCGATCGCACCGGCGCCGGCGCAGCTGCAGGCCGGGATCCCGATCGAGCTCGAGCTTCCGGGCCTCGCCGCCGGCGCCTACACGGTGCGGGTGGATGCGTCGGCACCGGTGGTGGCGTCCGCGTGGACCACGTCCGCGCTCGGTGGCCAGCGCGACTTCTCTTGGCTGCCCGCGCCCGAGCAGATCGACGGTGCGACGCTCGTCGCCGTCGCGGAAGCGCCCGACGGAGTGCCCGTGCGGATTCACATCGCGACACTCCAGACGGCGGCCGATGTGACCCTCACGCCCGTCGTCGGCGGCGATCCTCAGACCCTCGCTCTGGGGCCCGGCGACGCCGGCGCGCTGTCGGTGCCGGCGGGCACCACGTGGCGGATCGAGACGACCGCTCCCATCGTGGCGGCGGTGTCATACGCCGCCACGACGGCGCTCGCCGGCTACGGCGTGCAGCCGGCACCGTCCGCGGCATCCGCCGTTCGCGTCGTTCCCTGACCTCCAGGGACGCCACGACCGATGCGCCGCCGCGCGTAGGATCGTCTCATGGTGTCTCGGCGCGGCAGGGCTCCCCGTCACGCGACGCCCGGTGCTCGTCGCCCGAACCGGCACGATCGGCACGGCCGGGTCGGTCGCAGCGCCGTCGTCCGGCCGCCGATAGGTCCGCTCGAGACGCGATTCGACCGGTTCGACATCGCCGTGGGGGCCGCGGCGGAGTTCCTGCGGTCGGCATGGACGGATCTGCGCGACGTGTCGTTCGAGATCGCGTCGATGCCGCCCGAGAGCGACGCGGACGGCATCCCGCGGTGGCACATCGACCGGGACGCGCGCCGGATCGTGCTTTACCGGATCCCCGTCGAGCGGCTCGGTCACCTGCACCGCGACGACGACCTCCACCGGCGCATGGCCGTCGAGGGCACCGTGTTCCGTGCCGCGGCCGAGTACCTCGATCGCGACCCGTGGGATCTCGGCCCGGAGCGGTTCCGCTACTTCTGACCAGCGCGCCGTGGGCGCGGCGCGGCGCCTCGGGGACGCCCGCCGGATAGGCTGGCCCGCGATGTACGGAAGACTCTGCTCCAAGGTGGCCTGCGCCCGCGAGGCGGTCGCGACGCTGACGTACGACTACGGCGATCAGATGGCCGCGCTCGGCCCGCTCGGCGCGCCGGGCGACCCGCACGCGCACGACCTGTGCGCGATCCACACGGAGCGGATGTCGGTGCCCAGGGGATGGGTCGTCGTGCGCCACGAGACGATGCGGGCCTGACCCCGCCGGCTGCGCGCCGCGCCGAAGGCGCGTGGGACAATGGCGGGATGCCGACGCAGACCGCCGCCCCTGCCGCCGTACCCACCTCCACGCTCGACTTCGACGTGCGCGATCTCTCGCTCGCCGAAGCGGGTCGTCATCAGATCCGGCTCGCCGAGAACGAGATGCCGGGCCTCATGGCGCTGCGCGAGGAGTTCGGTCCGGCCCAGCCCCTCCGCGGGGCCCGGATCGCCGGCTCGCTGCACATGACGGTGCAGACGGCCGTGCTGATCGAGACGCTCGTCGCGCTCGGCGCCCGCGTTCGGTGGGCCAGCTGCAACATCTTCTCCACCCAGGACGAGGCCGCCGCCGCCGTCGTGGTCGGACCGACGGGAACCCCCGACGACCCCCGGGGCGTGCCCGTCTTCGCCTGGAAGGGCGAGACGCTCGAGGAGTACTGGGCCTGCACCGACCGCATCTTCGACTGGTCGCGCGAGGGCTTCGACGGACCCGACCTGATCCTCGACGACGGCGGAGACGCCACGCTGCTCGTCCACAAGGGCGTCGAGTTCGAGAAGGACGGCCGGGTCCCGGATGCCGCGGCATCCGACCCGCACGAGTATCACGTCATCCTCGACACGCTGCGCGCGAGCCTCGCGGCCGACCCGCAGCGCTGGACACGTCTCGCGCACGGGTTGCTCGGGGTCACCGAGGAGACCACCACGGGCGTCCACCGGCTCTACGAGCTCGCCGCCGCGGGAGAGCTGCTGTTCCCGGCGATCAACGTCAACGACTCGGTCACGAAGAGCAAGTTCGACAACAAGTACGGCATCCGCCATTCGCTTCCCGACGGCCTCAACCGGGCCACCGACGTGCTGATGGGCGGAAAGACGGCGTTCGTCGCCGGGTACGGGGATGTGGGGAAGGGCGCCGCCGAGGCGCTGCGCGGCCAGGGCGCCCGAGTGATCGTCGGCGAGGTCGACCCGATCTGCGCCCTGCAGGCCGCCATGGACGGATACCAGGTGGCGCGCCTGGAGACCGTCGCGCCGCAGGTGGACATCCTCGTGACGGGCACCGGCAACGCCGACGTCGTGCGCACCGAGCACCTGCTCGCCCTCAAGCACCTCGCGATCGTCGCCAACGTCGGTCACTTCGACAACGAGATCGACATGGCGGGCCTCGCGGCGATCGAGGGCGTCGAGAAGGTCGAGATCAAGCCGCAGGTGCACGAGTGGCGCCTTCCGAACGGCCGCAGCGTGCTCGTGCTCAGCGAGGGCCGGCTCATGAACCTCGGGAACGCGACCGGGCACCCCTCCTTCGTCATGAGCGCGTCGTTCACCAACCAGGTTCTCGCCCAGATGGAGCTCTATACGCGCACCGCGCAGTACCCCACCGGCGTGTACACGCTTCCCAAGCTGCTCGACGAGAAGGTCGCGCGCCTGCACCTCGACGCGCTGGGCGTCGAGCTGACCACGCTGACGCCCTCGCAGGCCGCCTACATCGGCGTCCCCGTGGAGGGGCCGTACAAGCTCGAGCACTACCGATACTGAGCCGATCCGACCGGGGGCGGATGCCGCGGCATCCGCTCTACCGGTCGGGGAAGCCGTGCGGGAGGTGGGTGAGCGAGGGGGCCATGGCCTCGACCCGCCGACGGCGCGTCTCGAGCGCCCGCAGCTCCCGGTCGCGCCGAAGTGCCGAGATCGCGAACAGGGCCGACACGGCGTCGGCGGGCGGAGGCGGCGAGACGAAGGCGGATGCATCGGCCAGCAGCTCGCCCGCGATGCGCTCCCGCGCGGCGGGTGCGAGCTTGTCGACCTGGCGCAGGAACTGAGCGAGCCTGCGGGCGAGACGATCGGGCAGCCGCGCCACGTCGGCGACGAGGGCCCACTGCTCGAGCGCGGGCGGCACGGGGGGAAGGGCGGAGGGCAGGGCGGGGACCCGCGTGCGCTGGGAGTAGGTGCCGGCGAGCAGATCTCCCAGTCGCTGCGCGCGGGGAGTGAAGGCGCCCGTCACGACCGCGACGACGCCGACGGTGAGATACACCTCGAAGACGCCCACGAGCGCCCGGATGAACGCCTGACGGAACCCCGACGCACCGCCGTCCTCGCGGACGATGCGCGCGCCGACGGCGAGGCGCCCGAGACTGCGCCCCCGAGATGCCGTTTCGACGGTCGTCGGCAGGATGATCGTGATCGCCACGACCGATGCGATGACGACGATGGCCATCGCCTCGGGAGGGACGACCTGGGCGAGGGGCCCGTACCCGAGCACGAGCACGACGATGAGGAGGATGATGCCCAGGAGCAGGTCGATGACGGCCCCCAGGGCCCGCATGAACAGGCCCGCGGGCTGGACATCGAGGGCGACGGCCTCTCCCGTGAGCACCTCGTCCTGGTGGACGCGCGTGAGCTGGGGCGTCGCGGGGCCTGCCATGCGGGTAGTTTAGGCGCGTGGACCTCGACGCGCTGACCACCGCCCGGCGCCACGAGTGGGAGCGGCTGCGGGAGCTCGAGCGCCGCCGTCGCCTGAGCGGCCGGGAGGCGGACGAACTGGTGGAGCGCTACCAGGCGGCATCCGCCGATCTCGCCGAGGCGAAGACCGCGGCGGGCCGCACGCCCCAGGCGGATGTGATCTCCACCCTCATCGCGGGCGCCCGCCTGCGGCTCACGCGCGGGGCCGAGAACCCGCTGCGTGCCGTTCCCCGCTTCTTCGTCCTCCAGCTGCCGGCCGCGCTGTACCGGCTGCGCTGGACGACGCTGGTCATCGCCGCCGCGTTCGTGGCCATCGTCGCCCTCGTGGCCGCCTGGATCTCGGGCGATCCCGTGCTCGTCGCGACGCTCGGGGACGAGGCCGGGCTGGAGCGCTACGCGGAGAACGAGTTCGTCGAGTATTACAACCCCGCGGCATCCTTCGCTGGCACGGTGTGGACGAACAACGCCTGGATCGCCGCGCAGTGCGTGCTCTTCGGGATCACCGGCATCTGGCCCGTCATGGTGCTGATGCAGAACGCGATCGGGGTGGGGACCGCGGCAGCGGTGCTCTTCTCCTTCGACCGCGGCGACGTGTTCGTCCTCTACATCCTGCCGCACGGGATGCTCGAGCTGACGTGCATCTTCGTCGCGGGCGCCGCGGGCCTGCACATCTTCTGGGCGTGGATCGTGCCCGGAGCGAGGACGCGCGGCCAGGCACTGGCCCACGCGGGGCGCTCGCTCGCGACCGTGGCGATGGGGCTCGTGCTCGTGCTGCTGGTCTCGGCGCTCATCGAGGGCTTCGTCACGGGTCAGCCGTGGCCCTGGCCGATCAAGATCGGCATCGGAGCGGCGGCCCTGGGCGCGTTCCTCTTCTACATGATCCGGGTCGGCGGCCGGGCGGCCCGTGCGGGCGAGACCGGCGACCTCGCCGAGGCCGATCGCGGCGCCACGACTCTCGTGGCGGGCTGAGCCCCGACGCGCTACGCCCTCGGCTTCTGCGCGCCGTCGAACAGCGCGCGGTAGGACCACCCGGCCAGCAGCGCGCCCGCGATCGGGAACACGATGAAGACCCACAGCTGTGCGAGCGCGTCGGCGCCGCCGTAGATCGCCGTCGCGAGCGAACGCGCGGGGTTCACCGACGTGTTGTCGACGGGGATGCTCACGAGGTGGATCAGGGTGAGGGAGAGGCCGATCGCCACTCCCGCGAAGGCCGTGCCCCGCGTCGAGTGCGTCACGCCCAGGATGACGAGGAGGAAGAGGAAGGTCAGGATGACCTCGATCACCATGGCCGCGGCCATGCCGAAGCCGCCGGGCGAGAGCACGCCCCAGCCGTTGCTCGCGAAGCCGCCGTCCTGGGCGGCGGCGAGCCACCCCTCCGGGCCGAACAGGCCCACGAGCACGATGGCGGTCGTGGCGGCCGAGCCGCCGACCGCCTGCGCCGCGATGTAGGGTCCGGTCTCCCGCCACGGGAAGCGGCCCGCGGCGGCCAGGCCGAGCGTGACCGCCGGGTTGAAGTGGCCGCCCGAGATGGGCCCGAACGCGTAGGCGCCCATGACGACGGCGAGCCCGACGGCGACGGATGCCGCAACGTAGACGATCCCCGGGACGAACGCGCCCGACTCGTTCGCGAGATGCGAGCCGAAGAGTGCGGTGCCGATCAGGCCGAAGACGAGGAGGAACGTGCCGAAGCCCTCGGCGGCAAGCTTCGCGCCGGTCGAGGGACCCTCCGGCTCCACCTCCGGCGTGTGCGCCAGCTCGGTCGGGTCGATCGGGGCGTCGGGATACGGGTCGTCGTTGCGCGCAGGGGACATCGCCCTCTCCTTACGTCCGGCCGGCCCGGCTTCGGCCCGCCTCCCGAATCATCGCAGGAGAGGGTGGGGCCCGGAAGCGGAAACGCCGAGGGGCGGTCGGGATGAGAACACCCCGACCGCCCCTCGCGACGTCGATCGACGTCAGGCGTTCACGGGCTCCGCCTCGGGCGCCTTGCTGTAGGGGGCGCCGGGGGAGTCGGCGGAGGCGTTGGCCTCGACCTGTGCGCGGACCTTGTCGGCCGTCGCCTGGTCGACCTGACCCCAGTACCAGAGGAAGCGCTCCTTCACCTCGGGGCGGGTGAGCGACTCGTACTGACCGACGAGGGTCTCGACGAAGCGCGCCTTCTGCTCGTCGTCGAAGACCTCGCGCACCAGCGTGCCGGCCTGGCCGAAGTCGTCGTCCTCGGCGCGCAGCGTGTAGGCCGTGCGCACGAGGTCGCCGTCGTTCTGCCAGCCGCCTTCGCCCGCTCGCACGGCGTCGGCGCGCGGTCCTCCGAGGGAGTTCGGCGCGTACACCGGACGCTCGCCGCCGGAGTAGAAGTGGCGCATCGCGCCCTCCTTGGCGTACGAGTGCACCTCGGCGTGAGGGCGGTTGACCGGCAGCTCGTTGTAGTTCGTGCCGATGCGGTAGCGGTGGGCGTCGGCGTAGGAGAAGATGCGCGCAAGCAGCATCTTGTCGGGGCTGGCGTCGATGCCCGGCACGAAGTTCGACGGCGCGAAGGCCGCCTGCTCGATCTCGGCGAAGTAGTTCACCGGGTTGCGGTTCAGCTCGAACTCGCCGATCTTGCGCAGCGGGAAGTCCTTGTGCGGCCAGATCTTCGTCAGGTCGAACGGGTTGAATCGATAGGTCTTCGCCTCCTCGTTCGTCATGATCTGCACCGCGACGTCCCACTTGGGGTACTCGCCCCGCTCGATGGCGTCGTAGAGGTCGCGCAGGTAGTAGTCGGTGTCCTCGCCGACGATCTGCTGCGCCTGCTCTGCGGTGATGTTGTGCACGCCCTGCTGGGAGTGGAAGTGATACTTCACCCAGAACGTCTCACCCGCGGCGTTGATCCATTGGAAGGTGTGCGAGCCGTACCCGTTGACGTGGCGCCACGAGGTGGGAAGTCCGCGGTCGCCCATCAGGTAGGTCACCTGGTGCGCCGACTCGGGGGAGAGCGTCCAGAAGTCCCACTGCATGTCCGCATCGCGCAGGTGCGTGTGAGGAAGGCGCTTCTGCGAGCGGATGAAGTCCGGGAACTTGATGCCGTCGCGGATGAAGAAGATCGGCGTGTTGTTGCCGACGAGGTCGTAGTTGCCCTCGGAGGTGTAGAACTTCAGCGCGAATCCGCGCACGTCCCGCCACGTATCGGGCGAGCCGAGCTCGCCGGCGACCGACGAGAAGCGCAGCAGCAGAGGCGTCTGGGCGCCGGGCTGGAAGAGCGCGGCGCGGGTGAACTCCGAGACATCCTCGGTGATCGTCATGGTGCCGAAGGCACCGCCGCCCTTGGCGTGGACGACCCGCTCGGGCACGCGCTCGCGGTTGAACTGCGCGAGCTTCTCGACGAGGTAGTGGTCGTGCAGGACGGTGGGTCCGTCGGACCCCACGGTGCGCGAGAACTCATCGGACGCGACGGGGGCGCCGTTGTCCTTCGTGGTGTAGTTCGGATCGGTCATTGCTGATTCCTTTCGCACTCGGCACAGATGGCTCGGAACGTCACGTTCGCCTCGAGGACGCGCATGCCGTGGTCATGGGAGGGGTGAAGGCAGGGGGCGGCGCCGACGGCGCACTCGACGTCCTCGACGCGCCCGCAGGAGATGCACTGCACGTGGTGGTGGTTGTCGTCGACGTGGTGCAGCTCGTACAGGGCGCTCGGCGCGCCGGGCAGGCTCACGCGCCGGATGAGGCCGGCATCGGTAAGGTCGTTGACCACGCCGTGCACGGTCTGCAGGGCGATGCCGGGGACCCTTTCTCGCACGGCTGCGTGCAGCAGATCGACCGCGGCGTGCGGGGAGGCGTGCAGGGCCTCGAGCACCGCGGCGCGCTGGGCCGTGACGCGCAGCCCCGCGGCCCGCAGCTCGGGCGCGGCCTCGAATGCCGCGGGCATGCCCGCGGCGTCGTCGAGGGGTGTCATGGTCACCCCGTCAGTCTAGCTACATCTGAATGATTCGCAACAATGAGCGGGTCGCCGTGGCGACTCAGAGCCGGCCGGCGGCCTTCAGCTCGAGATAGCGATCAGCGATCGCGGGCGGCAGGCGGTCGGGGCCCTCGGCGATGGCGTCCGCGCCGAGCCGGGCGAAGGCGTCCGCGATCCGTCGCGCATCGAGCAGGGTCCGCTCCGCGGCGGCCGCACGCCACACCGACTCGCTGGAAGAGCGGTCCCGGGCGACGTCGGCGAGGCTCTCGTCCGTCACCGACCCGATCATCACACGGGTGCGTACCGTCCACGACGGCACGGCGCCCAGCAGCGAGCGAGCGGATGCCGGGGCGTCCGCGGCGGTGAGCAGCACGACGAGCGAGGGCCGGTTCGTCAGCCGAGCCGCCTGTACGAGTACCTGGTCCCAATCGGTGTCGATCAGCTGCGGCTCCACGGCGGACATCGCGTCGACGAGCGCGGGAAGCAGGGCCGCGCCGCGGCTGCCGGTCACCCGCCCGCGTACGACCCGGTCGAACATCAGGACGTGCACGTGGTCTCCGGCGCGATCGGCCAGGGCGGAGAGGAGGAGCGCCGCCTCCATCGCGGCATCCAGGCGTGTCCCGTCGCCGACCCGGGCGGCGGAGGTGCGCCCGGTGTCGATGACGATGACGATGTGGCGGTCCCTCTCCGGGCGCCACGTGCGGAGCATCGTGGTGCGCGCGCGTGCGCTCGCTCGCCAGTCGATCGAGCGCACGTCGTCGCCGCGCACGTACTCGCGCAGCGAGTCGAACTCCGTGCCACGACCGCGCACCTGAACGCTCGTGCTCCCATCGAGCTCCCGGAGGCGCGCCAGCCGGGAGGGGAGGTGGCGGCGGGAATGGAAAGGTGGAAGAACCCTGATGCGGGCGGGGGCGGGCAGCACGCGCTGCCGCCCCGCGAGCCCGAGCGGGCCGAGCGTGCGGAGGGCGACGAAGTCGCTGCGACGCTCGCCGCGGCGCCGCGGGATGAGCGTGATCGCGACCCGCCGCGACTCCCCGGCGGGCACCTCGACGCCCGCGCGCGTCGGTTGGGCGCCCGCGGTCGGCTCCCAGGCGTCGCGGAGCGCCCCCCGCAGGGGTCGCGTGCCGCGGTTGCGCAGGCGGAGCGTCGTCGGGACCGCCTCGCCCAGGCGGGCGCGCGCGGGCACGTCCCGCTCGACGTCGACGCGCCGCGGGTCGGCGGCGGCGACGCGGTCGACGACCGCCAGCACCGCGCACAGCCCGAGCCATCCGGCGCCCGTCGCCCACGCCACGGGCGCCGAGCCGCCGGCCGCACTCGAGAGCAGCACGATCGGGACGACGCCGAGCGCCGTCAGCATCGCGAGCCTGCCCGTGATCACCATGATCGTCGCCGCGTCAGATCGGAACGCGCGTCTGCGCGAGCACGGACCGCAGCACGGCATCCGCCGAGACGCCCTCGATCTCCGCCTCCGGTCGCAGGCGCAAGCGATGACGCCACACCGGCACGAGCATCGTCTGGACGTGGTCGGGCGTGATCGCGCGGTACCCGCCGAGCCACCCCCACGCCTTCGCGGCGGCGAGCAGAGCCGTCGACGCCCGCGGGCTCACGCCGAGCTGGACCGAGGGTGCGGAGCGCGTCGCGCGGGCGAGGTCGACCACGTAGGCGAGCAGGTCGTCCGACACGTCGACGGATGCCGCGGCGCGCTGGGCGGCGTGGATCTCCTCGACCCCCACGGCGGACTCGAGGCCCGCCCCGGCGAGATCGCGCGGCGAGAAGCCGCCGGCGTGGCGGCGGAGCACGTCGACCTCGGCATCGCGGCCGGGCACGTCGATGACGAGCTTGAGGAGGAAGCGGTCCAGCTGCGCCTCGGGAAGGGAGTAGGTGCCCTCGTGCTCGATCGGGTTCTGCGTCGCGGCCACGAGGAAGGGGTCCGGAAGCGGTCGCGTGACGCCGTCCGCCGAGACCTGCCGCTCCTCCATCGCCTCGAGCAGTGCGGACTGCGTCTTCGGGGGAGTCCGGTTGATCTCGTCGGCCAGCAGCACCTGCGTGAAGACCGGTCCCTCCCGGAACTCGAACTCGCCGGAGCGCGCGTCGTACACGAGGGAGCCGGACACGTCGCCGGGCATCAGGTCGGGCGTGAACTGGATGCGCGCCGTCCGAAGGCCCAGGGCCTGGCTGAACGAGCGCACGAGCAGGGTCTTGGCGACACCGGGGACGCCCTCCAGCAGCACGTGCCCCCGGGCCAGCAGGGCGATCAGCAGGCCCGTCACGGCGCCGTCCTGGCCCACGACTGCCTTGCCGACCTCGCCGCGAACCCGGTTCATCGCCTCGCGAAGCGCGTCGTCCGTCATCCCGTTCTCCTTCTCCTGCCCGGTGCGGGCGCTCGTCACGTGTCGTGTCCGTTGCTGCGGGTGGCCGCCTCCAGCGCCGCCTCGATGTCGCGCAGCGCGTCGCTGATCTGCATGAGCTCGGCATCCGTCTGCGGGGTGCGGTCCACGAGGACGCCGCGGACGCCCTCCCGCGGCAACCCGAGGATGCCGGCGACCGCGTCCGCGACGTCGTGCGCGCCCGCCGCCGTGCCCAGGCCGAGCAGGCGCGCCCAGCGTGTCGTCGCGCCCATGCGCAGGGCATCGGCGGCGTGGCCGTGGTCGCGTCCCCGTGCGTAGAGGCGCGCGCGGCCCTCCATCGTCTCGGTGAGCCGGACCGTGACCGGCAGCCGCTCGACGACGAGGGGGCCCAGCCGCCGGCGGGCGAGGGCCGCGGCCGCCGCCGTGAGGGCGAGCAGCGCGAGGACGGGCGTCACCCATCCCGGGGTCAGTTCACCGAGTGTCGCATCGGGGGAGAAGTCCGCGTCGCCGTCGCCCGGCACGTACCAGACGACGTGAGGGAGACGCCCGAGCAGATTCATGCCGAGCGCTGCATTGCCGTCCTCGGCGAGGACCTCGTTCGTGAGCACTCCGCGGGCGTCGAGGATCGAGACGCGTCCGGAGCCCCGCGCCGAGGAGAGCAGCCCGTACCCGTCGCCGTCGGGGTAGCAGGCGTCCGCCGTCGAGCCGGCGGGGGGCGTGAGGAGGCGCCCGGGGACGACGGCCCCGGAGCGTTGCGCATCCCCGAGGGCGCATCCCGGCTCCACGGGTTCGCCGGTCCCATAGCCGCCGGCGGTCGCGCCGGGGAGCAGGAGGTCGACGGCACGCGCCCGCGGATCGATCAGCACGACGTCGGTGGCTTCGGAGAAGAGCTCGGTGAGCGAGTCGTCCGAGAGCAGGGGGGAGTCGGCGGTGACGAGCGTCGACGGCCGGGCATCCAGCGCGTCGAGGGCAGCGGCGCGCTCTCGCACGACCGCGACCTCCACCCCGCCCTCCCGCAGCAGCTCCGCGAGGGCTCGGGTGCCCTCGGGGCCCGCGCCGTCGGGGTCGAGCGCGTCGCGCTGGGCCCAGTCGCCGATGCCGGAGAGCGCCGCTCCCGCCGCCCCGACGACGACGAGGAAGCCGGCGATGGCAGCCCAGCCCCATGCGCGCCGCCGGGGCGCCGCCGGGGCGGATGCCGCTGCCGCGGTCGCCGTCGCGGGAGAGACGCTCACCGAGCCCCCGCTCCCTCTGCACGTGCCGGCCGCGCGGCAGCGAGGTCGTCGTCGAGCGCCGCGATCCGCTCGTACCCCTCGGCCGACCCGGGGGATCCGAGATAGCGGACGGCGTCGAACTCGTCGGCGGCTGCGTCGAGGCGCTCGCCGTGCGCGGGGAAGGCGGTGGCGGCGCCTCGAGCGAACGCGTGCACGGTCGCGCCGGGGGGCAGGTCGACGACGCCCCGCTCCTGCAGGCCGCGGGCGATGGCGCGGAAGCGGAGGATGCTGGCGGATCCGTGCTCCGCGCGGGCGGCGGCCGCCGCGGCATCCCGACGCAGCGCCGCGGCATCCCTGCCGTCGTCGTCGTCGAACAGCAGACCGGGCGGGGCGCTCTCGCGGCGGATCGATCGTGGTCGTCCCCACACGACGAAGGCGACGACGACGAGTCCGACGATGACGACCGCGGCGGCGACGAGGAGGGCGGGACCGAGTCCGGGGGGCGCCGCCGAGCCGAACAGCGAGTCGAGGAGATCGCCGGCCGCCTGGGCGATGCGGTCGAGCGGCGTCGGCTGCGCCGCGGCATACACCGGATCGGCGAGCTCGCTCTCGGCGAGGCGCCTGGCCTCGTCGCCGTCGGGGGTCAGCGGCGGCTCGAAGGGCAGCATCGTCACGGCGACCGGTCCGCTCCGTCCACCTCGGCGCCCGGTGCCGCCCAGTCCGTGGCGGAGCGGGCGGGGCGTTCGACGGGACCCGGGGACGGGGCGGGCGGCATCGGCGGGCGAGGCGGCGCGGGCACCGCGGGAGGGGCCGGCGGCCCGGCGTATGCGAGCGAGGGCTGGCCGGGAACCGTGGGCGCCGCGGCGCGGGGCGGGGCGGGCCTGCCCACGTGCGCGGTCCAGGGGTCGGGCAGGTGCGTCGCGCCGGCATCGCGCGCCTCGACGTAGCCCAGCAGATCGATGTCGAGCCCCTCGTGTCGCATGCGGCAGTCGATATAGATGAGCACGGATGCCGTGGCCTGCACGACGACCGCGACCGCCTGGATCAGCAGCGTGACCACGTACGTGAGTCCGAGGGTGATGACCAGGCCCACGATCGCTCCCGTGGTCGGCTCGCCCGTGGGGGAGAAGACGGTCGTGAGCCCGCCGCCGAGGAGCGAGAACGGGACGCTGACGACCTGGCTGATCGTGCCGAAGAGCAGCCCGATGACGACGATGATGCCGAGCGCCGGCCAGAACCGGCCGCGCACGAGCCGCCACGATCGGGCGACGGCGCCGCCGATCCGCGCCCCCTCCAGGATGAGCGTGCTCGGAACGAGGAGCAGCTTCGTCGAGAGCCAGAGGTAGAGCGGGATGGCGGCAAGGAACGCGAGGATCGTGAGCACGACCGCGAGCGCCGGCGCGACGACGGTGCCGACGAAGACGATCGCGGCGCCCACGGCCGTGACGAAGAGTGCGATGGCGACGAACACGAGGGCCGCGTAGCCGATCAGCCGCCCGAGCGCGGGGCGCACGCGACGCCACAGCGCGCCGAGCGTGAGCTTCTCGGCGAGCACCGCATGAGCGACCTCGCTCACGACGACCGCCTGGACGACGATCTGCATCGCCATCGCGAGCAGCCCCAGCACGAGGCCCGACAGCGCCGTCATGAGTGTGGAGCCCGCCGCCACGGCGTCGAAGTCGTCGGAGCCCGGCTGCAACGTGTCCAGGCGCGAGAAGCTCAGGAAGGCGATGCCGGCGACCCCGACGATGAGGAGCAGGTAGACCAGGCCCTGCACGCCGAGGGCGAACCCGAGCAGCACGCGCGGATTGTGGCGCAGCGCCGCGAACGAACGGCCGAGGATGGCTCCGAACGTGAGCGGGTGCAGCGGGATGATGCCGGGCCGGGGGGCGGGCGTCCACGTAGGATTCGTGCTCACCGGGTCCTCCGTCCGCTTCATCCGCCCCCGCGGGTGCGCGGCCGCCGTCCCGGGCGGGCGCGCGAGTCCATCGTGTCACAGGTCGTTGCGGGGACCGCGGTGGGGCCGGAGCGCATCCACCGGACGCGCGCACCGCTTCGAGCCGTCCGCGGCGGCCTCGACTACTCTGAGTACCTGGTCGCACGCATGCCCGTGCGCGCAACCCGGTCGCAGAAGGACGAAACGCCGTTCCATGACATCACGCATCCTGGTCGTCGACGATGACACCGCTCTGGCCGAGATGATCGGCATCGTGCTGCGCACGGAGGGCTTCGAGCCGGCCTTCTGCGCCGACGGGGCGGCCGCTGTGGACACCTTCCGCGCTGAGCGCCCCGACCTCATCCTGCTCGACCTCATGCTGCCGGGAATGGACGGCATCGAGGTCTGCACGCGCGTGCGCGCCGAGTCGGGGGTCCCGATCATCATGCTCACGGCGCGCACCGACACCGCCGACGTGGTGCGCGGCCTGGAATCGGGTGCCGACGACTACATCGTGAAGCCGTTCAACCCGAAGGAGCTCGTCGCCCGCATCCGCACCCGTCTGCGCCCGGCGCCCGAAGTCGCCTCGGCGGCGCTGCGCATCGGGGACCTCACCGTCGACGTCACCGCGCACGAGGTGCGCCGGGGGGACGAGATCATCGCCCTGACCCCGCTGGAGTTCGAGCTGCTCGTGGCCCTTGCGGCAAAGCCGCAGCAGGTCTTCTCGCGCGAGATGCTCCTCGAGCAGGTGTGGGGCTACCACTACAAGGCCGACACCCGCCTCGTGAACGTGCACGTGCAGCGGCTGCGGGCGAAGATCGAGCAGGATCCCGACAACCCCCGGATCGTCACGACGGTGCGCGGCGTGGGCTACCGCGCCGGCGCCGTCGACTGAGGCACGCCATGTCGGTGCGCGAGCGCGGAGCCGACCCCGCGCCCGCGACGGGGACCGCCCGGACGGCGGTCGCGTTCTCGTGGCGACATCCCGCCACGTGGCTCGAGGGCAGCACGTCGCTGTGGCGCACGTCCCTGCGGTTCCGCACGCTGCTGATCACCCTCGCGCTGACGGCGCTGGTCATCATGGTGGCGTGCGTGTGGATGGCGCTGGCCATCCAGAACGACCTCTTCCAGTCGCGCCTGAACCAGGTGCTCTCGAGCTCGCAGCGAGCGAGCGCCGTCGCCCAGGAGACGCTCGATGCCGCCGTCCCGCAGGGCGATCGGGTGCGCCTGCAGAACCTCATGACCCAGAGCCTCCGGGAGATCGCGCAGCAGTCGGCGAGCGATCGCATCGCGCTCATCCGCGTGGACACCGCGCCCTCGTCGATCGCGCCGCAGAACGTCAGCTCGGGAGGGCTGACCGCCGCCCTCATCTCGGCGGGCCTGCGCGAGCGCGTCCAGGCGGGGGAGACGACTCAGTGGTGGCAGTCGGTGCCGTTGACGGATGCCGCGGGCCGCACCGTGCCGGGAATCGTCGTCGGCCAGCAGATCGACTTCCCCGACGTGGGCGCGTACGAGCTCTACCTCGCGTACGATCTCGCCGCCGCCTCGCAGACGCTCGGGTTCGTGCAGGGGACGCTCTGGATCGTGGGGCTCGGGCTCGTCGTCCTGATCGGGGCGATCGCCTGGTTCGTCCTGCGCTCGGTGTCGACGCCCATCACGGAGGCCGCCGACACGAGCGCGCGCCTGGCCGCCGGCGACCTCGCGGTGCGCGTGCCGGTGCGGGGCGAGGACGAGCTCGCCACGCTCGGGCGCTCCTTCAACGCGATGGCCGACAGCATCCAGACGCAGATCCGGGAGCTCGCCGATCTCTCCCTCGTGCAGCAGCGCTTCGTCTCCGACGTCTCGCACGAGCTGCGTACGCCGCTGACGACGATCCGCCTCGCGTCCGACATGATCAACGACCAGCGCGACGCGTTCGACCCCGCGACGGCCCGCGCAGCGGAACTGCTGCACGCCCAGGTGCAGCGATTCGAGACGCTCCTCACCGACCTGCTCGAGATCAGCCGCTACGACGCGGGCTCGGTGCAGCTGGAGTGGGAGCCGACGAGCCTCGCGCACCTCGCGGAGGACGTCATCGCGTCGATGCAGCAGCTCGCCGACCAGCACGGCAGCGACGTCCGCCTCGTGGCGCCCGGCGGATACTCCCCGGTGGAGATGGATGCCCGCCGTGTGCGCCGCATCGTGCGGAACCTGCTCGGCAACGCGATCGAGCACGGGGAGGGGCGACCGATCGTCGTGACCGTCGACAGCAACTCCTCGGCGGTCGCGATCGGCGTGCGGGACTTCGGGCTGGGGATGTCGCCGGCCGACGTGGAGCGCGTATTCGACCGGTTCTGGCGTGCCGATCCATCCCGCAAGCGCTCGATCGGCGGAACCGGCCTCGGCCTGTCGATCGCGCTCGGCGACGCGCGCCTTCACGGCGGCTCCCTCGCGGTCTGGAGCTCGCTCGGACGCGGGTCCCACTTCGTGCTCACGCTTCCCCGCCAGGAGGGCGCTCCGATCGAGGCATCGCCGCTGCGCCTCGACGGAGAAGACGACGGCACGGCGTTCGACACCCTCGGAGTGACGCAGCCGATCGACGTCGCGGAAGGGGGGCGCACATGATCCGCGCACGGCGGGCCGTCCTGGCGGCGCTCCTGGCGGTGGGTGCGATCGTGCTGTCGGCGTGCTCGGGCCTGCCGACGAGCGGTCCGGTGTACCCGGGGCTCGTGGCGGGTGACGCCCCCGAGATCCCCGACTTCTCGTTCCAGCCCGACCGCCCCCAACCGGGCGCGAGCCCCGAGCAGATCGTGGAGGGATTCGTCGCGGCCGCCACCAGCCCCGCGGGTGAATGGGCGACCGCGAGCCTCTTCCTCGCTCCGGAGTTCCGTACCGAGTGGGCTCCCGAGGCCGGCGTCATCGTCGACGTGCCGGGCTCCCGCCGTTTCAGCGTGGTGACCGACGGCGTCATCCAGATGGAGACCACCACGACGGCGGATGTCGACGCGAGCGGCGCCTACTATTCGGCCGAGCAGGGCGAGGCGGCCCTGTCGTACGAGCTGGCCGAGCAGGAGGACGGCGAGTGGCGCATCACCGCGGCACCGGATGGCATCGTGCTCGATGCCGACGCCTTCGAGACCGTCTACCGTCCCTACTCGGTGATGTACTTCGACCCGACCTGGAGCTTCCTGGCGCCGGACGTGCGCTGGTACCCGGCTCGCACCAACATCGCGACCCGCATCGCGCAGGCGATCATCGAGGGCTCGCCGAGCCCGTGGCTGGCGTCCTCGGTGGTCTCCGCCGTGCCCGAGGGGGTGGGCATCGCGCGCGTCACGAGCGAGCAGGGCGTCGCCCAGGTGGACCTCACGGGCAACGCCGTCGAGGCCGACCCCGTGACCCTCGGCCGACTGCTCCGGCAGCTGCAGGCGAGCCTCATGGGCACGGGGGTCGCGGGGGTGGAGCTGGCGGTGGACGGCGCACCCCTGGCCGTCGAGCCCGCCCAGGCGCAGAGCACGGCGATCGATTCCCGCGCGCTCGCCCTCACGGCCTCGGGTTTCGGATTCGTGACCGACGACGAGCTCGAGCCGATCCCCGGGCTCAGCGACGCGATAGAGGGGCTCGGGGCGACGGCGATCTCGGTGGGCCGCGGCGAGGACGTCGCCGCGGTGGCGGTGGCGACGGGCGGGGTCGTGCGCGTGGATGCCGCGGCGGAGATCACCACGGTCGACACGCGCGCGGGGCTGGCCGACCCCGTCATCGATCCGGCGGGCACCATCTGGACGGTTCCCCGCGATCAGCCCTCGGCCCTGCGTGCGGCTCCCGCGGAGGGCGACCCGGTCGAGATCACCGGGGCCTTCCCCGGCGTCACGCGCGTGGAGGCGCTGCAGGTCTCGCGGGACGGCACACGGATGGCCGCGATCGTGACCCAGGGCGGCCGCGACGCGATCGTGGTGGCCGGCATCGTCCGCGACGCGGAGGGCCGGCCGGTCTCGCTCGGCGAGACCCGCCGGGTCACGCGTCTGGAGGCGTCCGGGATCGACATCGCCTGGCTCGATGAGCAGACGGTGGGCGTGGTCGTCGGCGCGGGGCAGACATCGGCCATCGTCTCGCACACGGTCGGGAGTGTGGGCACCGTGCTCGCAGCGCCGAGCGACCCGATCGCGGTGGCGGCGGGGGCCACCTCCACCTCCGCCCGGCTGCTCACGGCCTCGGGCGAGCTGTATGTGCGGCGCGGAAGCGCGTGGCAGATCGTCACGGGCGACGTCGCCGTGCTGGCGTCGCAGATGGGCTCGGGCTGACGCTCCTCCCCGGGCGGGTGCCGGTCGCGCCGTGCACGACGCTGCCTGCGGTCGACGGCCCCGACGGCCGACGCCTGCGACGCTGTCCCCATGGGGGCTCTCGACGAGGCGGTGCGCAGCTTCCGACGCGCGGCGGCCGACCTCGCCGACCTCCTTGCCCCCGTGGCGTGCGCCGGGTGCGGGGGCGACGGCGGCCCCCTGTGCGGCGGGTGCGCTCCGCGCCTTGCAGCGGCACCCCGCTCGACGCACGTGGGCGGCCTGACCGTCTGGAGCGGTCTGGAGTACTCCGGTGAGGCGGCGCGGGTGATCCGCGCCCTCAAGGACGGCAGTCCCGCCCTCGCGCGCATCGTGGCACCGGCGCTGGCCGCCGCACTGTCTGCCTGTGCGCGCGAGAGGGAGGGGTCCGTCGCGCTGGTCGCCGTCCCCGTCCCGGAGCGCGCACGGAGCCTGCGCACACGCGGGTACCGCGTCGTCGAACGGGTGATGCGCGCGGCGGGCGTGAGACCCCGTCGCCTGCTGCGCCTGACCCGTCAGACCGCCGACCAGCGCGGCCTCGACCGCCGCGAGCGCGCCGTCAATCAGGCGCTGAGCATGCGGGCCGCGGGCGTGGCGGGCCGGCGCGTGATCGTCGTGGACGACGTGATCACGACGGGGGCGACGCTGCGCGAGGCGGCCCGGGCCGTCGCGGCCGCCGGCGGCGAGGTGGTCGCGGCGGCGACCATCGCGGCCACGCCCCGGCGACGCGCCGATCGGGGCGACACGCGCTCATTCCGTGCGTGACACGGGTGGAGCGTGCGGCTACGGTTGTGGGCACAACGGCGACCGGCGGTCAGCCCTTGTCTGGGCTGATCGCCCCGAGCAAGGAGGTCTGAAGATGGACACCAACATCGTCGGCGTGGGTGTGGGCGTCAGCGACCGTTTCCGGTCGGTGGTCGAGGAGAAGGTGGCACGGATCGAGCACCTCGCTCCCCGTGCGCAGTCCCTCGACGTCAAGGTGACGCACCGTGCGTACCGCAATGGGCGCATTCCCGATGACACGGTCGAACTCACGCTCGTCGGCAAGGGCCCCGTGGTCCGCGCCGAGGCCACCGACGGCGACAAGTTCGTCGCCCTCGATCTCGCGATCGACAAGCTCTGCGAGCAGCTGCGACGTGCGAAGGACAAGCGCGTCGACGCGCGCAACCACCCGCGCGGCGCCCACTTCGAGAAGGGGAGCGGGTCGCTCGAGGGCATCGACGTGCAGCCCGCCTCGGTCGAGATGATCCGCGCCGTCGCCACCGGCGAGGTTCCCGTCGTGGGCGACGGCGAGCCGGAGGAGGACTACACCCCGGTCGTCATCCGGGTGAAGAAGTTCGGCGCAGAATGGATGACCGTCGAGGAGGCCGTCGATCGCATGGAGCTCGTCGGCCACGACTTCTTCCTCTTCATCGATGCGCGCACGGATCATCCGAGCGTCGTCTACCGCCGCAAGGGCTGGGACTACGGAGTGATCTCCCTCGAGGCCGCCGCGCCCCCGCAGGAGGCCCTCGCCTCCTGACACCGGAGCACGCAGGATGCCGGGGACGCCGACCGGGTCGGCTCCCCGGCATCCTGCGTATGCGCGCCTGGTTCGCCGCTGGCGGGGGCCTGTCAACCGTCGAAGATGTCGCCCAGGAGCCCGCCGATGACGAGTCCGCCCAGCACGCCGCCCATCATGTCCCCCATGCCGCCGCCGCGTCCGCCTCGGCCCCCGCCCCAGCCCCCGGGACCGTTCATGCCGTCCGGACGGGAGGAGTCGATGTCGCGCTGCGCGAGGTGGAGCGCCTCGCTCGCGAGCGCACCGGCGCGGCGCGCCATCGCGAGCGCCGGTTCGCGGGAGTCCTCTTCGTCCGGGAGCCGGTCGATGTCGGCGCGCACCCGTTCCGCCTCCGCCAGACGCGTGCGGGCGTCGGCGCCGATCCACCCGCGGTGGCCCGCGATGACGCTGCGCGCGACCGAGAGTTGCCTGTCGGAGTCGTCGATCGCGTGACGGACGTGGGCGATGTCCGGCAGCGGCCGCGCCGCCCGTTCGCGTGCCTTGTCGACAGCGGCGTCGAGCGCCGCGTTCGCTTCCCGCAGCCGGGAGAGGTCGTCGAAAGGGTCGGTCTTCGCGCCGCTCGCGGGCAGCGCGCCGAGGGCGCGCTCGAGCGCGCCGACCGCCGCCTGCACGGCGGGCGTCTGGGGCGCGGTGCGCGCGGCGACGATGTCCCCCCGCGAGTCGTCGATCACCTCGGCCAGGGTGGACTCGGCGCGCAGCGCCTCGATCTCCCACCCGTCCACGGCATCCAGCAGCGTCTCCGCCCGGCGCACGGCCTCGGTTGCGGCCTCGAGCGCGACGTGCGCCTGTTCGCGCTGCCCCGCCTCGCGACGCCTCGTGGACACGTCGGCGCTGTGCTCGGCGAAGGCCAGGAGCTGGTCGGCCTCGCCGGGGTTCGCGGAGATCTGACGCAGGGCGGCGTCGGAGTAGCGAGCCGAGAGCCGGACGACGGCGTCCCGCGCGGGCTCGACCCGCTCGCGCAGCCGGCGCGCGTCGCGGCGCACCCGCTCGAGGATCTCGGGAGCGCGCCGCACCTTCTCGATCGTCTCCGACAGTGCGCCCAGGCGCTCCTCCAACAGCTCCTCGGCCCACTCGCTCAGCTGGATGATCCGTGCGCTGCGCATGCGCACCTCGTCGGGGGTGTCGGGGATCTCGTCGTGGTTCAGCTGGTGCAGGTGGAACGCCTCGCTCAGGTGCGTGCGCACCGCCTCGAGTGCGGCGCGGAGGTCGCCGGTGGCGCCTTCGCCGAGCTCGGCGCGCGCGAAGTCCAACTCGTCGGCGGTCAATCGCACCCGCTCGTCGGCGGCGACCAGGGCGGCACCCGCCCGGCGGGCCAGGTCCGCGTCTGCGGCGTCCTGCTCGGCCTGCTGCTCGCGCTTCCTCTTGCCCCAGAATCCGGCCATACCCTCGATCCTAATTCGCCGCGTCGGACAGAGCCTTGGGGGGACGTCCGCGGCGGGGACGGTCGGATGCGCCGGACAGGGGGAAGGCCGCATACGGGCCCTTCGTCAGCTGCGCCTCGACGCTGTCGAGCCACGCCAGATCCGCCCGCGCACGCGAATCGCGCCGGGAGGCAGACAGTCGTGAGGGGATGTCTGCGGCGTCGTCGGCATCGGTGAGTCCTCGCTCGATCCGCTCGAGGTCGCGCATCAGCCGCGCACGGTGGCGGCGGATCAGCGTGTCCACGTCCGCGCCGGGCAGGGTGGCGGCGAGCGTGACCTGAGTGGCGAGGTCGTCGCGGGCGCCGGACCCCGGGGAGTCGGCACTGCGCAGCCAGGCGCGCGCCTGCTCGCGCCCGTCGGGGGTGATCTCGTAGTGGACGTGCCCGTGCTCGTCGGCGCCGCCCTTGACGACGAGCCCGTCGCGCTCGAGGCGCTCGAGCGTCGTGTACACCTGACCCACGTTCAGGGCTGGGCCCGACCCCGTGCGGCGCTCGAATTCGGCGCGGAGCTGATAGCCGTAGCAGGGGCCCTGGTCGAGGATGGCGAGCAGGCTCTGCCTGACGGACATGCGCGGGCCTCCCGGGTCGGTGCCGGAAAAACGATTCCGGGTATGCACTTCGATTCTAGGAGCATGCGCACAAGCGCGTAACCTCGGGGAGTGACCGCCGCCCCTTACATCGTCGCGACCGACGGGGCACGCGTGGGCGGACGAACGCGCCGTCCGGGCGTCCGAGCATGCGGCGCGGGGCGTCGCGAGCGCCTGGTCGTCGAGGGGCCCGCACCCGCGGCTCGACGTCTCCGCGGCGCCCGCGAACGGCCGCTGACCACGGGGGAGTTCGCCGGCCCGTCGCTGAATATGACGGGAATGTTCACGCGTCGTTACCCAGCAGTAGGAAACATGCCGGTAACATTCCGGGCATGTCGAACCCGATCGGCAATATCCGAATCGCGGAATACGGTCGCCCGAGCCACCGCCTGGTGCATCTCAGTGACACCCATCTCCGCGCCGACGGCGACCGTCTCTACGGCACGATCGATGCCGGGGACAGGCTCGCGCGGGCGCTCGCGCAGCTCGAGGCATCCGATGCCCGCCCCGACGCGCTGATCTTCACCGGCGACCTCGCCGACTACGGCCAGGCGGCCGCCTACGACGATCTCCGCGCGATCGTCGAGCCCGTGGCCGCTCGTCTGCAGGCGCCCGTCATCTGGGCCATGGGCAACCATGACGACCGCGCGACGTTCCGCGCGAGGCTCTGCGACGACGGTGCCGCGGCGACGGCCCCGGTCGACACGGTGCACGAGATCGACGGGCTGCGGGTCATCGTGCTCGACACGACCGTGCCCGGGCACCATCACGGGGAGCTGCGGGACGAGCAGCTCGAGTGGCTCGCGCTCGAACTGGTCGTTCCCGCGCCCCACGGCACCGTTCTCGTGATGCACCACCCGCCGGTGCCGTGCGTGCTCGACCTCGCCGTGACGGTCGAGTTGCGCGCGCAGCCACGGCTGGCGCACGTGCTCCGGGGGAGTGATGTGCGCACGATCCTCGCCGGCCACCTGCACTATTCGACCTCGGCGAGCTTCGCGGGCATCCCCGTCTCCGTCGCCTCCGCGACGTGCTACACGCAGGATCTCGGCGTGCCGGCCGGCGGCACGCGGCCGTGGGATGCCGCGCAGTCCTTCAACCTCGTCCACGTCTACGACGAGACGATCGTGCACTCGGTCGTCCCCGTGGCGGAATCCCCCGCGCTGGCCTACGTGGACGCGACCGAGACCGAGCGGCGCCTGGCGGATGCGGGCGTCGTCATCCCGGAATCAGCGCACCGGGAACCGCGAGAGGCGCAGCCCCCGACGATGCCTCTCCGCCTCGTCCGCTGACGGGCTCGGCACGCTCCCACGGCGCGCGCACCGGGAAGTATGCCTCCAGCGTCTCGCGGAGCACCCGCTCGCGGACATCCTCGTCGACCTCGGGAGTGCTCCCGTCATTGAGGCAGAACATGTCGACGTCGCGCCGGGCGAGCAGCTTCTGCATCTGGATGAGGCCGGGCTGCAGGGTCGTCTGGATGTACCTGGTGCGCGGCTCCGTCGTCGCGATCGCCCGGCCCGTGCAGAGCGCGTAGTAGTGGTACAGCGAGTTCGTCACCGAGATGTCCGTGGCGGAGCGGAACGTGGCCGCGGCCGTGCGGGAGAAGTCGTCCGCGAACGTCTCCTCCATCTCGTACATGACGCTGCGCCGAAGCGGCGCGGCACAGTGCTCCAGGTCGCGGGTGATCGTGCGCCCGAACCGCTCCTCGAGTAGGGCGCGGTTGACCCGCGCCGCGTTGTCGTGGCCGCTGCGGTGGGGGGCCGGACCGCCGACGCCGATGCGCACGCCGGACTCGACGAAGCGGGACACGCCGCCCGGCGTGAAGAACAGCTCGGGGCGCACCGCCCGACCGAAGAACATGTCGTCGTTGGCATAGAGGAAGTGCTCCGCGAGGCCCTCGATGCGGTGCAGCTGCGCCTCGACGGCGTGCGAGTTGTGCGTGGGCAGCGCGCCGGGGTCCTTGAAGAACTCCTCGCTGCGCACGATCGTCACCTTCGGGTGCTCCGCGAGCCACCAGGGAGCGGGGCTGTCGGTCGCGATGAAGATGCGGCGGATCCAGGGCGCGTACATGTGGACGCTGCGCAGGGCGTAGCGGATCTCGTCGACGTGCCGGTATCGCGCCGCGTGGTCGTCGCCGTCGCCGACGACGTAGCGGCTCATGCGCCGTGCGCGCTCGCGCTGGAACTCGCTGGAGGAGCCGTCGACCCAGGAGAAGACGAGGTCCACGTCCTCCGTGAACTCACCCGCACCGGGGGTGAACATCCCCTCGAGGGTGCGCCAGGTGCGCCCGTACCGGCGCACGCTCGTCACGGTCACGTCGTCGACCGCGATGATGCGGCGGGTGAGTGCGTTGGCGTGCGGTGCCGTGATCACCCCGCCCTGCGTGCGCCACAGCTCGAGGCGGATGCCGGTGGTGTGCCCGAGCGTGAAGGTGCCGTTGGGGTGCACCCGCGGGCGGTAGAGGGTCGCGGCATCCCTGTGCCCGAACGCGCGGCGGGCATCTCCCTGGAGGGGGAGTTCGACGCCCCCTCGGCGCCGTGCGGCCCAGGGCTCGGCGGCGGCGGCGGCGGTCAGCGCCTCGAACGCCCGCGCACGATCGCGTCGATCGATCGCGAGGCCGGGCCGGCCGTTCGCACGGCGGAGGAGCCAGTGGGTCACTCCGGCGAGATCGAGGATCTCGGCCACGCGCAGCAGATCGTCCGTCTGGGCCTGCTCCGGTGTCGTCTCGGCGACCAGATGGGGGATGCCTCCCACCAGCGTCGTCGGCGCGGCATCCGCCACGCCCCGGTCCGATACCGTCGTGATGCCCGTCGTCGGCAGACCTGTCTGCGCCATTCAAGCCCCGTCCCGCTCCGATGACCTTCATCGAGACCGCAGAGAATTGTACGTCCTCCCCCGTGTCGCGCGTGTTGCGGACCCCGCGGAGATCCCCCGCGTCATCCAGGGCGATCCCAGGTCACGGGTCGGTAACATGAGAGGGATGTGCCAGTCGCACGGCGGCTCGCCGTGCCGACGCCCGAACGGATGGAGATCTCCCCGTGGCCAATCCCCTCGAGAAACTGCTGCGTGCCGGTGAGGGCCGTGTGCTCAAGAGGCTCCAGCAGGTCGTCAAAGCCGTGGCCGCCCTCGAGGAGGACTATGCGCAGCTGACCGACGAGGAACTGCGCGGGGAGACCGCGGAGCTGCGCGCCCGGTACGCGGCGGGGGAGACGCTCGATCAGCTGATGCCCGAGGCCTTCGCCGCGGTGCGCGAGGCGGCCAAGCGCACGCTCGGGATGCGCCCGTACGACGTGCAGATCATGGGCGGTGCGGCCCTTCATCTCGGCAACATCGCCGAGATGAAGACCGGTGAGGGCAAGACCCTCGTGGCGACCCTTCCCGCGTATCTGAATGCGATCGCCGGCGAGGGCGTGCACGTCATCACCGTCAACGACTTCCTCGCGACGTATCAGTCCGAGCTGATGGGGCGCGTCTTCCGTGCGCTCGGCATGACCACGGGCGTCATCGTCGCGGGGCAGACCCCCGCGCAGCGCCGCGAGCAGTACGCCGCCGACATCACCTACGGCACGAACAACGAGTTCGGCTTCGACTACCTGCGCGACAACATGGCCTGGCGCAAGGAGGACCTCGTCCAGCGCGGACACTTCTTCGCGATCGTCGACGAGGTCGACTCGATCCTCATCGACGAGGCGCGCACGCCGCTCATCATCTCGGGTCCCTCCTCCGGCGAGGCCAACCGCTGGTTCACCGAATTCGCGAAGATCGCCCGCACGCTCGAGGTCGGAGTCGACTACGAGGTCGATGAGAAGAAGCGCACGATCGGCGTCCTGGAGCCCGGCATCGAGAAGATCGAGGACTACCTCGGCATCGACAATCTGTACGAATCCGCCAACACGCCCCTGATCTCGTTCCTCAACAACTCGATCAAGGCGACGGCGCTGTTCAAGCGCGACGCCGACTACGTCGTCATCAACGACGAGGTCATGATCGTCGACGAGCACACCGGTCGCATCCTCGCCGGGCGTCGCTACAACGAGGGCATCCACCAGGCGATCGAGGCGAAGGAGGGGGTTCCGGTCAAGGCGGAGAACCAGACCCTCGCCACCGTCACGCTGCAGAACTACTTCCGCCTCTACGACAAGCTCTCGGGCATGACGGGAACCGCGGAGACCGAGGCCGCCGAGTTCATGTCGACCTACAAGCTCGGCGTCGTCCCGATCCCCACCAACCGGCCGATGGTGCGCAAGGATCAGCCGGACCTCGTCTACAAGAACGAGCAGGCCAAGTTCGTGCAGGTCGTGGAGGACATCGCGCGCCGCCACGAGGAGGGACAGCCGGTCCTCGTCGGGACGGTGAGCGTGGAGAAGAGCGAGTACCTCTCCCGCATGCTCGCCAAGAAGGGCATCAAGCACGAGGTACTCAACGCCAAGAACCACGCCCGTGAGGCCGAGATCGTCGCCCGCGCCGGTCGGCTCGGCGCCGTCACCGTGGCGACGAACATGGCGGGACGCGGCACCGACATCATGCTGGGCGGAAACGCCGAGTTCCTTGCGGTGCAGGAGATGAAGGCGCGCGGACTCGACCCCGTGGAGACGCCGGAGGAGTACGAGGCCGCCTGGGACGAGGTGTTCGAGGGCACCCGGGCGACGGTCGCCGAGGAGGCCGAGAAGGTCGTCGCGGTCGGGGGCCTGTACGTCCTGGGCACCGAGCGGCACGAGTCCCGACGGATCGACAACCAGCTCCGCGGCCGATCCGGCCGTCAGGGCGATCCCGGCGAGAGCCGCTTCTACCTGTCCCTCACCGACGACCTCATGCGCCTGTTCCAGTCGGGCGCGGCCGAGGCGATCCTCGCGCGGGCGAATTTCCCCGACGATGTCGCGATCGAGTCCTCGATGGTGAGCCGCGCGATCAAGAGCGCCCAGTCCCAGGTCGAGTCCCGCAACGCCGAGACGCGCAAGAACGTCCTGAAGTACGACGATGTGCTCAACCGGCAGCGCGAGGCGATCTACTCCGACCGGCGCCACATCCTCGCGGGGGATGACATCGCCGATCGCGTGCAGCACTTCATCGAGGACGCCGTCACGGCGGTCATCGCGGAGCACACGGGGTCGGGTCACAGCGAGGGCTGGGATTTCGACGCGCTGTGGACCGAGCTGAAGACGATGTACCCCGTCGGCGTCACGATCGAGGAGGTCGTCGCCGAGGCGGGTGCCAAGGGCCGCATCACGACGGACGGGCTCACCCGCGAGCTCGTCTCCGACGCGAAGATCGCCTACGCCGCCCGTGAGGAGACCCTGGGCGCCGAGGCGATGCGCGAACTGGAGCGACGCGTCGTGCTCCAGGTGCTGGACCGCCGCTGGCGCGACCACCTCTACGAGATGGACTACCTGAAGGACGGCATCGGCCTGCGGGCGATGGCCCAGCGCGACCCGCTCATCGAGTACCAGCGCGAGGGCTTCCAGATGTTCCAGTCGATGATGGGGCAGATCAAGGAGGAGTCGGTCGGCTACCTCTTCAACCTCGAGGTCGAGGTGCGTCGTGCCGGCGAGGGCGAGCAGGCGCACGCCGAGGTCGAGGCGAAGGGCCTGTCCGAGGGCCCCGGCGATCAGAAGCTCGAGTTCTCCGCGCCGAACGACGCCGGCGAGATCGAGGTGCGCAACGAGCGCGGACAGGTGCAGCAGGCGGCCACCGCCAAGCTGCAGCGCGCCGCGGCGGCGCGGGCTCAGGGCCAGGACGCCCCGGCGCCCGCGGCCGCCGCGCGGGGCGCGTTCGGTCAGCCCACGGATGGCGCGGGGGCCGCGCCGGGCAACCGCGCCGAGCGCCGCGCGGCGTCGAAGAAGAAGTAGAGCGGCGACACAGCGCAGGCCAGCCGGCGGCGGGTGGACTCATGCAGCCGCCGGTATCCTGAGCCGATGAGCAGCCTCCGTCCCCTCGATCAGTCCTCGAAGCTGAAGAACGTCCTCTACGAGATCCGCGGCAACGCCCTCGTCGAGGCCGCACGGCTCGAGGCCGAGGGGCACACGGTGCTCAAGCTCAACACCGGCAACCCGGCGACCTTCGGGTTCGAGGCGCCGTACCAGATCGTCCGCGACATGATCGCCGCGATCCCCACCGCGCACGGCTACAGCGAGAGCCGCGGCATCCTGTCGGCGCGGCGCGCCGTCGTCTATCGGTACGAGGAGGAGGCGGGCTTCCCGCGCGTCGACCCCGACGACGTCTTCCTCGGCAACGGCGTCTCCGAGCTGATCACGATGACGATGCAGGCGCTTCTCGACGAGGGCGACGAGGTGCTGATCCCCGCGCCGGACTATCCGCTGTGGACCGCCATGACGAGCCTCGCCGGCGGTACGCCCGTCCACTACGTGTGCGACGAGTTGCACGAGTGGCAACCCGACCTCGAGGACATCCGGGCGAAGATCACCCCGCGCACGAAAGCGATCGTCGTGATCAACCCCAACAACCCGACGGGCGCCGTCTACTCCCGTGAGGTGCTGGAGGGCATCGTCCAGATCGCGCGCGAGCACTCGCTGCTGCTTCTGTCCGATGAGATCTACGACCGCATCCTGTTCGACGACGCCCAGCACATCCCGCTCGCGAGCGTCGCGCCCGATCTGCTGTGCCTGACGTTCAACGGGTTGTCGAAGACCTATCGTGTGGCCGGATACCGTTCCGGGTGGCTCGTCATCACGGGCCCGAAGCGGCATGCCGCGGGCTTCCTGGAGGGCATCAATCTGCTCGCGTCGACCCGGCTGTGCCCGAACGTCCCCGCGCAGCACGCCGTGCAGGCGGCCCTGTCCGGTGTGCAGTCGATCGATTCCCTCATCGCGCCCACGGGGCGGCTGCACGAGCAGCGCGACGTCGCCTGGGAGGGCCTGGAGGCGATTCCCGGGGTGTCCTGCGTCAAGCCGCGCGGTGCGCTCTACGCGTTCCCGCGACTGGATCCCGACGTGTACGAGATACCCGACGACGCGAAGTTCGTCTACGATTTCCTCGTCGCGGAGCGTGTGCTGCTCGTGCAGGGGACGGGCTTCAACTGGCCGACCACCGATCACCTGCGCATCGTCACGCTGCCGGAGTCCCGCGTGCTCGCCGACGCCATCGAACGGCTGGGCAACTTCCTCGCGTCCTACCGCCCCTGAGGCGCGCGGGCGCGGTGCCGCGTCAGAGCAGCGCGAGCGAGGCGGCGCGCCAGCGGCCGTCCATGCCTTCCAGGCGGATGGCGATGGCCCGCGTCCGATGCGGTCCCGCGATGACGACGACCGCCTCGACGACGCCGTCGGCGGGACTCATCTGGCGTAGCGCGAGGATCGTGTGATGCGGCCGCGCAGCGCGCACACCCCGCGCGCTGCGGGCGCGGGCGGCGAGGTTGCTGCGGATCACGAGCTTTCGGTATGCGTCCTCGGCGAGCCACCGGGCGAACTGATCCGCTTCCCGCGCCCCGGCGAGCACCTCCAGCACGCCGCGGGCGAGATTGAGCAGGAGCGGTTCCGGATCCGGCAGCGCCGAGCTGGGCGTGCGCTGCCGCGAGAAGTAGTCGTCGGCGATGTGGGCGTGGCGGGGTTCGGCTGCTGTGCCGGAAGCGGACGCGACCATGCTGGCCAATCTGTCAAGGGACCGGGTGGAGTCGAGTAGAACATAGGGCGCCCCGCCGCGGGAGGGCCGAGTCATTGCTGTGGATAACTCGGGAGTGGCCGATGATTCTGCCTTAGAGTCGCGGTGTGCGCTGGGATCGCCTGTTCGAGGACCTCGAGGACCAGCTCGCCGCGGACGCGGAGGCCGAGCGCGTCGCTCTCGACGCGGAGGCCGAGCGACTACGGGTCGCTCGCCTGACGCTGCGCGAGCGGCTGCGGGCGATGGCCGGCGGCGAGGCGGCGTCCGTCGCGGTCGAGGTTACGGAGGACACCACCGTGCGCGGGGAGATCCGCGCGGTGGGAGCGGATTTCATCGCTCTCCGCGTCGACGGATCCCGTGTCTTCGCGCTCATCCCGGTGCCGGCGGTCCGATCCGTGACGATGCCGGTGGAGACGATGCGAGCGGGAGCTGGATCGCCGGCCCCCTCACCGGTCGCCGAGCGCCTGACGCTCGGCTTCGTGCTGCGCGACGTGTCGCGCCGGCGCCTGGGCGTGAGCATCGACACCGCCGCGGGGACGGTCGTGACCGGAACGATCGATCGGGTCGGTGCCGATCATCTGGACATCGCGTTGCACGATGCCGGGATACCTCGGCGTCCCAGCGAGGTGAGGGGCGTACGGGTACTTCCGTTCGCGTCGGTCGCGTGCGTGCGGTGGAGCGGAATGCACACTCCGAGCATGCTGTGAGGGTGCGGCTGCTACTCGGGGCGGGTGGATCCGCCCGGGTTCCACACCTCGGGGAAGCTCGCGGCCTGCGACTGCTGCCACAGATGCATCTGCCGGGCCTCTTCGACCTGGTCGTCGATGTACCCCCGCAGGCTCTCCTCCTCGATGCGCCACTTCGCGGGTGAGCCGAGGCGGGCGCCGCGAAGCCGACCTTCGTGGACGAGGTCGAGCACCTCGTCGACGGAGATGCTGAGGAGCTCGGCCACCTGGGAGGGGGCGAGGTAACGCACGCCGAAGGGGGGGCTTTCGGACATGCTGACATTATGGCCCCCGCCGACGACGCTCGGGCGCGCTTTGCTGTGGATAATCCAGAACGATCTCCCGCGCGATGGTCCACGATGGGGCGGGAGGTCGCGGGGAGAGGTTCCCGAGACCGCTTCTGGGGGAGCCAATGGATGCCGAACACTCGGTGCGCGCCCGGCCACGCGTCTTCTGGTCGGACGCCCGATTCTTCGTCGGGCTGGGTCTTGTGGTCCTGTCGGTGGCGGGGGTGTGGGCCACGATCGCCGCGGCGCGGACGACGACTCCGGTGCTGGCCGCGTCACGGACGATCGTCGCCGGCGAGCGGATCGCAGAGGCGGACCTGCGGGTCGTTGACGTCTCGCTCGGCGTCGCTTCGGACCGCTACCTCGCGGGTGGCGAGCTGGGGCCCGGCGCGGTGGCGGCGAGGACCATTCCGCGGGGCGAGCTGATCGCGACCGAGGCGGTGACGGATGCCGCGGCATCCGCCACCGCCTCGGTCGTCGTCACGACATCGACGAAGGTGCCCGCATCCGTCGGTGCGGGCGGCGTCGTCGAGCTGTGGTCCGCACCGCCGCTCGAGGACGGCGGATTCGGCACGCCCGCCATCCTCGTGCCGGACGCGACGGTCGTGCGGGTCGACGCCGACCAGGGCGTGCTCGCGTCTGCGGGCGCCAGCACCGAACTGGTCATCCCGCGAGCCGACGTCGCGGCCGTGCTCGCGGCGGTCTCGTCCGGCGCTGCGCTGTCGGTCGTGCCCTCGGGCGTGCCCGGATGAGCGCTCGCGTCGCGGTGGCCGTCGGCGCACCGCACGACGGCGTGCTCGCCGAGGCCCTTCACCGCGCGGGCCTCGAGGCCGTCGCGATGCTCGATCCGCTCGCGCTGTCCGCGGGGGCCGTCGTCGGGCCGGGCGATCCGCGCGGTGCGGCCGCCCCGGCGCTGCTTCAGGGCGCCGACACCGTCATCGTGTGGGCTCATCGGTCCGTGCTCACGCGGGAGCTGGTGACCCTTTGCGATCGGGGCGGAGCCCGGATCGTCGCGGTCGGCTCCGGTGCCGACGCCGATCGGCTCGCGGCGGCGTTCGGGCTCGACGAGCCGGTGGATCCGGGCGACGCCGACGCGGTCGTCCAGGCGGTGCGCCGCTTCGCGCCCGACCCCCTCTTCGCTCCGGTGACCGCCCTGGGGCGCGACGTTTCAGACCCTCGGGGTTCCGTGATCGTCGTGTGGGGGCCCGAGGGCGCCCCGGGGCGCTCAACGCTCGCTGCCGCGCTCTCGTTCGAGCTCGCGCGCGGCGCCGGGGTGACGGCGCTCGTCGACGCCGACACGCGGGCGCCCTCGCAGGCGCTCGCGCTCGGGCTGCCCGACGAGGGACCCGGCTTCGCCGCAGCCTGCCGCCACGCAGAGGCGGGCGATCTGGATGCGGGAGAGCTTCTACGCATCAGCATCCCCGTGCAGCACCGCGACGCGCAGGTCGATGTGCTGTGCGGCATCAATCGGCCCGCTCGCTGGCCGGAGCTGTCGGCCTCGCGGGTCGCGGCGGCGCTCGAGGAGTGCCGGCGCTGGGCGCGGTTCACCGTCGTGGATGTCGCGCCCTCGCTGGAGGAGGACGACGAGATCACCTCGGACCTCGAGGGACCCCGCCGCAACGCCGCGACGCTGGCGGCGCTGCGCGCGGCCGATGTCGTCGTGGCCGTGTGCGCCGCCGAACCGGTGGGCGTGGCCCGTTTCCTGCGCGCACACGCGGACCTGCGTCAGGTCGTGGGACCCGTGCCCGTGCTGATCGCCGTGAACCGCCTGCGCCCGGGCGGACTCGGCTTCGACGGGCGAGGACAGGTCCGGCGCGCGCTCGCGAGGTTCGCGGGGGTGGACCGGGTCTGGTTCCTTCCCGAGGATCCGCGCGCGACGGACGCGGCGGTGCTGCAGGCGCGCCCGCTCGCCGAGGTCGCGCCGCGCTCCCCGCTCGTCACGGGCGTCCGGCGGCTGGTCGGCGAGGGCGTGATGGCCGAGATCGGCGGCGAGCCCGCGGCGGGCGTGCGCGACGAGCACGCGAGCGGACGCGGTCCACGGCGCGTCCGCCGGCGCACGGCGTAGGGGAGCGGCGCCGCCCCGTGCGGCAGCGGATGCGGTCTCCGGGTGCGCCTAGATATCCCAGGGTCGTAGGTTGTCAAGCGGCGAGGGTGTGGCGGTGTGCCCAGGCGATGGTTTCGTCGTAGCGGGTGTGGTGGCGGAGGCAGCCGTCGAGGATCCCGACGAGCCGGTTCGAGAGGGCTCGTAGCGCAGCGTGGTGGGTGTTTCCCGCGGCGCGGTGGGCGTCGTAGAACGCTCGAGCGCCGGGTGACGTGCTGAGTGCGCAGAACGCCTGTTGGTGCATGGTGTCTGCGAGGCGTCTGTTGCGGGCGTAGCGGGCGAGCACGACCCGTCGGGTGCCGGACGCGCGGGTGATGGGGCTGGTGCCGGCGTAGTTCCGGCGCGCTTTCGCGTCGGCGAAGCGGTCGGGGTCGTCTCCGAACTCGGCGAGCACCCTCGCGCCGATCGCGGTGACCCCGGCGCCGTAGGCGGCCGCGACTGGTCCGGACAGTTCGAGCTGCTCGGACCGGAGAGCGGTGAGGATCTCGATCGCGCGGTGTTCGAGGTTGCGTCGCCGTCCCGCCCGGCGCAGCACTGAGACCAGCCGGGTCCGGGTCAGTGCCCGTCCGGCGGCCGGGGTCGGCGCGGCGGCGAGGACGGCGAGGGCGTCTCGTCCGGCGAGGTCGTCGCTGAACGCGGTCAACGCGGCAGGGTAGAACTCTCGCAGCATCGACCGCAGCTGATTGGCCTGCCGCTGCTTCGACCAGATCATCGTCTGATGGGTCCGCGCCAGCACCTTCACGGCCTCGGCGAGGTCGCTGTCGCCGGTCGCGGGCCGGTGATGATCACGGTCGGTGCGGACGATCTCCGCGAGCACGTGCGCATCCCCGGGGTCGCTCTTCGCGCCCGACGTCGAGTGCCGCTGACGGTACCGGGCCGACTGCTGCGGGTTGATCGGATACACCGAGTACCCGGCCGCGATCAGAGCCTGCACCCACCCGCCCCGATCCGTCTCGATCCCCACGAACACCACGCTCGGATCGTCGGCGTCGTCGAGATGATCCGCGATCAGCGCGTGCAACCGCGCCAACCCCGTCACCCCCTCCGGCAGTCGACGCCGAACCAGCACTGCGCCCTGCTCGTCCTGCAGTTCGATGTCGTGGTGGGCTTCCGCCCAGTCATCACCGAGGAACAACATCGTCCCCGCTCCCTTCGCGAACCTGATCATTGCTCGTCCCGGAGAAAGCTCGCAGCGTCCTAATGGTTCAGTGCTCGAAGCACGTCATCCCAGCAGCCATCACGGCCTCCTCACCAACCAGCGAGGGCACGATCTAGGCCTAGACCTCATGACGGCGTCAGGCTGGAGGAGTGCTCACTCGCTGGTGGACTCGGACACCACACTGGCCCCCCGGGCCACGCGATGCACCCCCATTAGGCTGGGGGAGTGTCGACGCTCACCGATCTCGTCTACGCCCAGGCGCTCTCCAGCGATGCCGACGTGGAATGGCTGCACCGCCTTGCGGGCGACGGCCAGCTGCTGGCCGACCTCGCTTTCGCCGACATCGTCGTCTGGGTCCCTACGCCCGACGACTCGTTCGTCGCCGTCGCCCACACCCGACCGTCCGGCGCCGCCACGCTCTTCTACCGCGACATCGTCGGCGACCGGGTGCGGCCCCAGTGGGCGACCCAGGTGCGTGAGGCATTCCGCACCGCCGCGATCGTCGACTCGGCGTCGCCCGACTGGTTCGAGGAGACCCCCACGCGGGTGCGCGCCGTGCCGATCGTGCGCGACGACCGCCGCGAGGGGAGCGAGCCGACCGTGGTGGGGGTGCTCACCCGCCACACGAACCTCGGGGAGGCGCGGGCGCCGAGCCGTCAGCAGATCACGTTCAACGACTGCGCAGACGACCTCTTCGGGATGATCGCCTCGGGGGACTTCCCCGATCTCTCGGCGCCGACCGGACCGCGGCGCGGCGCCCCGCGCGCGTCCGACGGACTCATCCGCCTCGACGTCAACGGCATCACCACCTTCGCGAGCCCGAACGCGCTCTCGGCGTGGGGGCGCCTGGGATTCGACGACGAGCTCGAAGGCGAATCGCTCAGCGAGGTGACCGCGAAGGTCCTGCCGACGAAGCAGACGATCGACGAGTCGCTCCCGCTCGTGGTGTCCGGCCGCGCCCCGTGGCGCTCCGACATCGAGGCGCGGGGAGTGGCCGTGTCGCTGCGGGCGATCCCGCTGCGGGCCCGCGGCGAGCGGATCGGCGCCATCATCCTCTGCCGCGATGTGACGGAGATCCGGCACCAGGAGCAGGAGCTGATCACCAAGGACGCGACGATCCGCGAGATCCACCACCGCGTCAAGAACAATCTGCAGACGGTGGCCTCGCTGCTGCGGATCCAGGCGCGTCGGACGCATTCCGAGGAGGCGCGTGACGCTCTCACGCAGGCCATGCGGCGCGTCTCCGCGATCGCCGTCGTGCACGACACCCTCTCCGAGGGGCTCGCCCAGTCCGTCGACTTCGACGAGGTGTTCGCTCGGGTCCTCAAGCTCGTGGCCGAGGTTGCCGCGGGTGCCGGCACCAGGGCGCAGACGCGCTCGATCGGCACGTTCGGCGAGCTGCCCAGCGAGTATGCGACGCCGCTGGCCCTCGCCCTGACCGAGCTCGTCACGAACGCCGTGGAGCACGGACTCGCGGGGCGCGAGGGTCAGGTCGAGATCGAGGCGATGCGCAGCACGTCACGCCTCAAGGTGAGCGTCCGGGACACCGGCTCGGGCCTTCCCGAGGGTCAGGTGGGTCGCGGTCTGGGCACGCAGATCGTGCGCACCCTCATCCAGGGCGAGCTGGGAGGGACGATCGACTGGCACACGCTGGTCGGCAGCGGAACCGAGGTCACGATCGACATCCCACTCCGGTGGATCGACCGCTCGCGGGCAGACACACGCCCCGTGCCTCTGGGTCACTGAGGCGACGGGGCGCGGGAGAGGTCAGGACGCGCGGCGGGCGCGGGCGGCGCGGCGCTTGAGGGCGCGGCGCTCGTCTTCGGAGAGTCCGCCCCACACGCCCGAGTCCTGACCGGACTCGAGAGCGTACTGCAGGCAGATCTCGGTCACGGTGCATCGGGCGCAGACGGCCTTCGCCTTTTCGATCTGGTCGACCGCAGGTCCGGTATTTCCGACGGGGAAGAACAGTTCCGGGTCGACCGTGAGGCAGGCGGCCTTGTCGCGCCAATCCATGCAGATGCTCCTTGTTGCAGTGGGGGGAATGAGCGAGTGCTCAGAGTTCGATTCGGGTCCGGTACCCTGGTGAGGTGCGAGCGACTGCTCGCCCCACGGCGCTGTGGGAGCACATGGCTTCCTCTATCGTCCCACAAGCGCGGCGGTGGGATCAAGAGTTCGACGTCACCATTGTGTGCAGGATGCTGCGTGTTCCCGGTCAGCGCTGGAGGAATCCTACAACCTGCTCCCCGGTGAGTGGGAGGGAAGCCGATCTATGCGCAAGGACCCCGTCACCGTCGCAGCAGCGGTCGTCGTGGCCGTCGAGGGCATCGCACTCGCGGCGACGGCCGTGTGGATGATCGCCGCGCTCGTGGCCGGGGGCGCGGGGGACGGCCCCAGCGCCTTGGCACTGATCCTGATGACCGCCGCCGGATCGGCGGCGCTCGTCGCGTTCGCGGTCGCGATCCTCGGGCGGCACGGGTGGGCGCGCTCGGGCGCGATCGTTGCGCAACTCCTCATCCTCGCCGTCGCACTCGGGGCCGCGACGGGGGCCTACGGCAGCCTCGCCACGGCGGTGGTTCTCGCGGCGCCCGCGATCCTCGCGCTCGCCCTCGTGATCGCCGCGGCTCGTGCCGCCGCCCGCCCGCGATCGGGTGACGCGGCACAGGAGTGACGGCGGGCGGTGCGGCAGCCCGTGACGTTCAGTCGTCCAGGCCGAGCGTCGCCCGCAGCCGCGCCACGTGGCCGGTGGCCTTGACGTTGTAGAGGACGTGCGTGAGCGTCCCCTCCTCGTCGACGACGAACGTCGAGCGCAGTACTCCCTCGACGGTCTTGCCGTAGTTGGTCTTCTCGCCCCAGGCGCCGTACGCGTCATGGACGGCGTGGTCGGGGTCGCTCAGGAGATCGAACGTGAGCGCGTCGTTGTCGCGGAACTCGCGCAGCTTCGCGGGTGTGTCCCGCGAGATGCCGAGCACCGTGTAGCCCGCGCCCTGAAGGGAGGAGAGGCTGTCGCGGAAGTCGCAGGCCTGCGTCGTGCATCCGGGCGTCATCGCGGCGGGATAGAAGTAGAGGATGACGCGGCGTCCGCGAAGACTCGACAGGGCGACCTCGCGTTCGTCCTGGTCGATCAGGGTGAAATCGGGTGCGGTCGTACCGGCTTCGAGTCTGGCGCTGTTCACCCCGTCAGCCTAGCGAGCGACGGACCGGTTCAGACCGATGTGCCGAACGTCGTCAGCAGGCGCTGGAGCGAATCCAGACGGGCGGCCGCCGTCGGCCCCAGACGGCCGGCGTGCAGGGCCTCCACGAGCGCGCAGTCGGGCGCGTCGGGGAGGTGGGTGCAGCCGCGGGGGCACTGCTCGGCGAGCTCTGCGAGGTCTGTGAACGCGCGCAGGATGTTCGCCGGGTCGATGTGGCCGAGCCCGAACGAGCGCACGCCCGGGGTGTCGATGACCCAGCCGTTGCCGGCGGGGGAGGTGTAGCGCAGGGACACCGTCGAGGACGAGGTGTGGCGTCCGCGTCCCGTCACCTGGTTGACATGGCCCGTGGCCCGCAGTGCAGAGGGCACGAGGGCGTTGACGAGGGTGGACTTGCCGACGCCCGAGTGCCCGACGAAGACGGTCGAGTGACCCACGAGCTCGGCACCGATGCGCTCGAGAGGCATCTCGCCGCGGGCGCTCGTGATGACTTCGAGGTCGAGCCCCTCGAAGTGGGACAGGAAGTCGGTCGGGTCGGCGAGGTCGGTCTTCGTGACGACGAGGAGCGGCCGGATGCCGGCGTCGAGCGCGGCGACCAGGTATCTGTCCACGAGGCGCGCCCGCGGTTCGGGGTCGGCCGCGGCCACCACCACCAGCATCTGATCGGCGTTGGCGACGATGACCCGTTCGACCTGGTCGGTGTCGTCGGCCGAGCGCCGCAGCAGGGTCCTGCGCTCCTCGATCCCGATGATGCGGGCGAGGGTGCCCTCGTCGCCCGTCGTGTCTCCCACGACTCGCGCGGCGTCCCCCGTGACGATCGGCTGCTTGCGCAGTTCGCGGGCCCGCGTGGCGATCACTTCGCGCTCGTCGGCGGTGTCCTCGTGCAGGAGGACGGCGTAGCGCCCGCGATCGACCCCCAGGACTCGGCCGATGACCGCGTCGTCGTGGCTCGGGCGTCGTTTGGTGCGCGGCCGGTTGCCCTTCGGATTGGGCCGGACCCGGACATCCGCCTCGTCGTATTCGGGCTCGTCGTCGTCCGCGTCGTCGTCCCACCAGGCGGCGCCGGTCATGCGCGAACCCGCACCGTCCCGGTCATGCGGTCGCGCCCTCCGAGAGCATCTGCCGCCACAGCTGTGCGAACTGGGGAAGGGTCTTCGCGGTCACCCCGATGTCGTCGATGACGACGTCGGGGACGGCGAGCCCGATGAGCGCGCCGGTCGTGGCCATGCGGTGGTCGTGATGAGAGCGCCACACGCCGCCGTGCAGGGGACGCGGGGTCACCCGGATGCCGTCCGGAAGCTCCTGCGCATCGCCGCCGAGGGCGTTGATGCCGTCCACCAGGGCACGGATGCGATCGGTCTCGTGCAGGCGGATGTGCCCGATTCCCGTGATCGTCGAGACGCCGTCGGCAAGCGCTGCCAGGCCGACGATGGTCGGCGCGAGCTCGCCGGCGGCGGAGAGGTCCACGTCGAAAGCGCGGACGCCGGAGCCCGTGAGCGTCAGCACCCCGCCGCGCCGATGCAGGCGCGCACCAGCGTCGTGGAGGATCTCGGTGAGCATGGCACCCGGCTGAGTGGAGTGGGCCGGCCACCCCGTCACCGACACGGTGCCGCCGGCGATCATCGCCGCCGCCAGGAACGGCGCGGCGTTGGAGAGATCGGGCTCGATCGCGACGTCCTTCGCTCGCAGGGGGCCCGCGGCGACCACCCATTCGTTCGGGGCCGGGCGCTCGACGCGCACGCCCCGGTGGGCGAGGCACTCGATCGTCATGTCGATGTGCGGGATGCTCGGCAGGCGCCGACCCGTGTGGATCAGGTGAAGGCCGACGTCGAAGCGCGCCGCCGACAGCAGCAGGCCCGACACGAACTGGCTGGAGCGGGAGGCGTCGAGATGCACTTCGCCGCCCCGCACGTGTCCGTGCCCCCGCACGGTGAACGGCAGGGACCAGTTGCCGCCGTCGTCCACGTCCACTCCGACCTCGCGCAGCGCGTGGATCATCTCGCCCATCGGGCGGTGGAGGGCGGTCTCGTGGGCGGTCATCCGCACGTCGCCGCGCGCGAACCCGGCGAGCGGGGCGACGAAGCGCATCACGGTGCCCGCCTGCCCGCAGTCGACCTCGGCACCGCCGCGGAACGACGCCGGCGGGGTCACGACGAGGTCCGGCCCGTAGGGACCGGTGTGCTCGCTCTCCTCGATCGTCACGCCGAGGGTGCGGAGCGCGTCGATCATCCGCGCGGAGTCCTGGGAGTGCAGGGGAGCGACAAGGGTGCTCGTCCCGTCGGCGAGCGCGGCGAGGACGAGCTCGCGCCCCGTCAGCGACTTCGAGCCGGGAAGCGTCAACTCTGCCCTCAACGGTCCATCCGCCTGCGGCGCACGCCAGGCGATGGCATCCCGCGCGACCACGGCACCGGGGTCGGGGTGCGGGGAATATCCGTCGTGTGTCATCAGGTTCTACCTTATCGAGCACACGAGAGGACGACATGATCCAGACACTGGAGCGCGGCCGCGAGGACGTCGCCAGCCTAGACTGGGTGGTCATGGACGACGAGCCCCGCGAGGACGCCGCGACGGGCGCCACCGCCCGCGATCAATTCGAGTCGCAGGCGCTTCCCTTCATGGACCAGCTCTACGGGGCCGCCATGCGGATGACGCGTAACCCGGCCGACGCCGCGGACCTCGTCCAGGAGACGTTCGTGAAGGCGTTCGGATCGTGGGCGAGTTTCCAGCAGGGCACGAACCTGAAGGCGTGGCTCTACCGCATCCTCACCAACACGTACATCAACACGTATCGGAAGAAGCAGCGCGAGCCCTACCAGGGCACGATCGACGATCTCGAGGACTGGCAGCTCGGCGGTGCCGAATCGACCACCGCGACGAGCAGCCGCTCGGCGGAGGCGGAGGCGATCGACCATATGCCCTCGTCGGCCGTGAAGGACGCCCTGCAGGCGATCCCCGAGGACTTCCGCCTCGCGGTGTACCTCGCGGACGTCGAGGGGTTCGCCTACCAGGAGATCGCCGACATCATGAAGACCCCGATCGGCACGGTCATGAGTCGCCTGCATCGTGGCAGGCGCATGCTGCGTGACCTGCTCGCCGATTATGCGAAGGAACGGGGCATCGCCCCCGCCGGCCCCAGGAGCGGAAAATGACGGACTGCGGATGTGAGAAGGCACGTCGCGACCTCGAGGAGTACCTGCGCGACGAGGTGTGCAAGACCGAGCACACGGACATCGCCGAGCATCTGGCGAAATGCCCCGCGTGCCGCGACGAGGCGCTCGTCGCGAAGACGCTCACGGAGGTCGTGGCGCGGGCGTGCCGCGAGACCGCGCCGGAGCAGCTCCGCGACCAGGTGCTCGCTCGTCTGCGCACCGCGCAGGCGCACCACTGATCACACGGTCTCGGGGGCCGCGGGGGGCGGCGGTGTCGGCCCGATAGCCTGGAACGATGCCTCAGCCCGACGCACGCACATTGCCCCTTGACGCCGAATCGCTCGCCGCGCTCGAGCGTCGCGGATTCGAGTACCGGCTCGTGGACTCCACCGATCCCGCGTCCGCCCGCGCGTACACCGAGGCCGAGAGCCGCGGCTTCCTCGGCGGCGAGAACACCGAGGAGGAGATCGCCGAGTTCCGCGAGGCGCTCGGCTACCGACGGTGGACGGGGGTGTTCGACGCCCCGGCGAGCGCGGGCGCGACGCCCGTGGCGACGATCAACTCCTGGGTCGGCGAGATGAGCGTGCCCGGCGCACGCACCGTCCCGTTCTGGGCCATCAGCGGCGTCACCGTCTCCGGCACCCGTCGCCGAAAGGGGATCGCCCGAGCGATGCTGGAGGGCGAGCTGCGCACGGCGGCGGCCGCCGGCATCCCCGTGGCCGGTCTGACCGTCTCGGAGGCCACGATCTACGGTCGCTACGGTTTCGCGCCGGCCGTCCGGGTCGCGAACTGGGAGATCGACACCCGGCGCGCCGGGTGGGCCGGGCCGGAGACGACCGGTCGATTGGACCACGTCGACCGCGAGAGCGCCGTGGCGGTGCTCGGAGAGGTCCACGAGCGGGTGCGACGCGCAACCCCCGGAGAGGTCGACGGCTGGGAGGGCCGCTGGCGCCAGTTCGCGGGCGTGGCGCGGGGGACCGAGCACGCCGGACGCATCCGCATCGTGGCCTACAGCGATGCGCAGGGCGAGCACCGCGGCGTCCTGGTGTACCGCATCACGGAGGACGACTCCGACTTCGCACGCAACACCCTGGACGTCCGGGTGCTGCTCGCCGAGACCCGTGAGGCCTACGCGGCGCTCTGGCGCTTCGTCGTCGAGCACGACCTCGTCCATCGCGTGCGGGCGCGTCTTCGGTCGGTGGATGAGCCGCTGCCCTGGCTGATGCGCGACGAACGCGGCCTGGAGGCGACGGTGCGCGATCACGGCTGGGTGCGCATCCTCGATGTGCCGACGGCGCTGCAGGCCCGTTCGTTCTCCGCGCCCGTCGATGTGGTGATCGCGGTGGAGGACCCGCTCGGCTTCGCCGACGGCGTGTGGCGGCTCTCGGTCGACGACTCGGGATCGGCGACGCTCACCCCGACCGACGAGAGCCCGCAGGCGACGCTGAGCGTCCGGGCGCTGGGCGCCGTCTACCTCGGTGGCGTGCGGCTGTCGACGCTGCGGTGGGCCGGTATGGTCGGCGGCTCCCCGGAGACCGTCGCCGCCCTCGACCGCGCCTTCGCTTCTCCCGTCGCTCCCTCGCTGGGCATCTGGTACTGACGACGAGGACGAAAGCGAAGAGGGGGGATGCCGCGGCATCCCCCCTCTTCGCATGCCGGCTCACTCGGCCGGAGCGAGCGCCTTCTTCATCAGCTCGGCGTGCTCCTGTGCGTGCACCTTCGGCGAGCCGGTGGCGGGCGAGGCGGCCGCGGCGCGCGTGATGGGCCGGATCGTACGGCCACCCAGATGGCGGACGATCTCGAGCGCGATGAACGGCCAGGCGCCCTGATTCTCGGGCTCGTCCTGCACCCAGCAGAGCTGTGCGTTCGGGTAGCGGTCGATGACGGCCTTCAGCTCGTCGATCGGTGCCGGATAGAACTGCTCCACGCGCACCAGGGCGATGGCGGGGTCGGGGTTCTTGTCGAGCTCGCCGCGCAGATCCCAATGGATCTTCCCCGCGTGCAGGAGCACCTTCTTCACCGTCGAAGCGTCGGGATGGCGGTTGTCGTCCAGCACGGGCTCGAAGCGTCCCTGCGTGAAGTCCTCCACCGGACTGGTCGCGCCGCGCAGCCGCAGCATCGCCTTCGGGGTGAAGACCACCAGGGGGCGCCGGGGCCGCGCGTAGGCCTGACGACGCAGCAGATGGAAGTACGACGCGGGAGTGGACGGCCGGGCGACGATCATGTTGTCCTGGGCGCACATCTGCAGGTAGCGCTCGATGCGGGCGGAGGAGTGGTCGGGGCCCTGACCCTCGTAGCCGTGGGGGAGCAGCAGCGTGACGCTCGACTGCTGGCCCCATTTCTGGTCGGCGGAGGAGATGAACTCGTCGATGACCGACTGGGCGCCGTTGGCGAAGTCGCCGAACTGCGCCTCCCACAGCACGAGCGAGTCGGGACGCTCCACGGAATAGCCGTACTCGAACGCCATCGCGGCGTACTCGCTCAGCAGGGAGTCGTAGACCCAGAAGCGGCCCTGACGATCGCTGAGGTTGGCGAGGGGGATCCACTCCTGCCCGTTGGCGCGATCGTGGAGCACCGAGTGGCGCTGCACGAACGTGCCTCGACGGGAGTCCTGTCCCGCCAGGCGGACGTTCGTGCCCTCCAGCAGCAGGGAGCCGAACGCCAGGAGCTCTCCGAACGCCCAGTCGATGCCGCCCTTGCGGCTCATGTCGAGGCGCTTGTCGAGCAACTGCTGGATCTTCGGGTGCACCGTGAAGCCCTCGGGCTTGTTGACGAACGCGTCGCCGATCAGGCGCACGACGTCGCCGGAGACGCCGGTCGTCTCGAGCTCGCCCCAGTTCAGCTCCTCCTCGGCGCCGTCCACGGTGCCGTCGGTGACGATGTCGTGCGAGCCCGTCTCGGCGGCGTGGGTCTCGGCGAACGCGACCTCGAGGCGGTCCTGGAAATCGCGCTTGGCGCTTTCGTACTCCTCCTCGGTGATGTCGCCGCGACCCACCAACGACTCGGTGTAGAGGCGCCGCACCGAGCGCTTGGCCTCGATGAGATTCGTCATCAGCGGCTGCGTCATCGAGGGGTCGTCGCCCTCGTTGTGTCCGCGTCGGCGGTAGCACACCACGTCGATCACGACGTCGCGGTGGAACTCCTCGCGGTAGGCGAAGGCGAGCTGGGCGACCCGGACGACGGCCTCGGGGTCATCGCCGTTGACGTGGAAGATCGGCGCCTGGATCGTCTTCGCGACATCCGTGGCGTACACCGAACTGCGGCCGTCCTGCGGGAGGGTCGTGAAGCCCACCTGGTTGTTCACCACGACGTGGATGGTGCCGCCGGTGCGGTAGGCGCGCAGCTGCGACATCTGCAGCGTCTCGACGACGACGCCCTGACCGGCGAAGGCCGCGTCGCCGTGGACGAGGATCGGCAGCCACGAGAACGACCCGATCGGGCGGCGGTCCTGCTTGGCGCGGACGATGCCCTCGAGCACGCCGTTCACGGTCTCCAGGTGGGAGGGGTTCGCTGCGAGGTACACGGGAAGCTCGGTGCCGCGGTCATCGACGAACGTCCCCTCGGTGCCGAGGTGGTACTTCACGTCGCCGGACCCGCGCTTGTTGCCGAGGGCGACGCTTCCCTCGAACTCGCGGAAGACCTGGCCGTACGTCTTGCCGGCGATGTTCGTCAGCACGTTGAGGCGACCGCGGTGCGCCATGCCGATGGCCGCGCCGTCGAGCCGGGCCTCGGCGGCGCCCTGGAGGATCTCGTCGAGCAGCGGGATGAGCGCTTCGCCGCCCTCGAGGCTGAACCGCTTCTGCCCGACGTACTTCGTCTGCAGGAAGGTCTCGAACGCCTCGGCCTCGTTGAGCTTGGACAGGATGCGCAGCTGCTCGTCGTGGCCGGGCTTGGTGTACTTCACCTCGACCTTCTCCTGGAACCAGCGGCGCTGACCCGGGTCCTGGATGTGCATGTACTCGAGGCCGATGGTGCGGCAGTACGAGTCCCGCAGGACGCCGAGGATGTCGCGGAGCTTCATGACGCGCTTGCCGCCGAAGCCGCCCGTGACGAACTCGCGGTCGAGGTCCCAGAACGTCAGCCCGTGGTTCTCGATCTCGAGATCGGGGTGGGTGCGCTGGACGTACTCGAGCGGGTCGATGTCGGCCATGAGGTGCCCGCGGACGCGGAACGAGTTGATGAGCTCCTGCACGCGAGCCGTCTTGTCGATCCGTTCGGCGACGTCGACGTTGATGTCGCTCGCCCAGTGGATCGGGGCGTAGGGGATGCGCAGGGCCGCGAAGATGTCGTTGTAGAACCCGTGGTGCCCCGTGAGCAGCTCGTGGATCTTCTTGAGGAACTCGCCCGACCCGGCACCCTGGATGACGCGGTGGTCGTAGGTGCTCGTGAGCGTGATCGTCTTGCCGATCGCGAGCTCGCTGAGCGTCTTCTCGCTCGCGCCCTGGAACTCGGCGGGGTACTCCAGGGCACCGGCGCCGACGATGCAGCCCTGGCCCTTCATGAGGCGGGGAACGGAGTGCACCGTCCCGATGCCGCCGGGGTTGGTGAGCGAGATGGTCGTGCCCTGGAAGTCGGCCGCGGAGAGCTTGCCGGCGCGGGCGCGGCCGACGAGGTCCTCGTAGGAGGCGAGGTACTCGCCGAACGTCATCGTGTCGGCGCGCTTGATGCTCGGGACCATTAGCGCACGCGTGCCGTCCGGCTTGGGCAGGTCGATCGCGATGCCGAGGTTGATGTGCGCGGGAGCGACGACGGAGGGCTTGCCGTCGATCTCGGCGTAGAAGACGTTCTGGCTGGGGAACGCCTTGAGCGTCTGGATGATGGCCCAGCCGATGAGGTGGGTGAAGCTGATCTTGCCGCCCCGCGTGCGCGACATGTGGTTGTTGATGACGATGCGGTTGTCGATCATCAGCTTCGCGGGGATGGTGCGCACGCTGGTCGCGGTGGGGACGGTCAGCGACTCGTCCATGTTCGCGGCGAGGGTCTTCGGCATTCCCCGCAGGGGCGTGACCTTGTCGTCCTCGAGCGCCTCGTCCGAGCCGCCCGCTGTGGAGACGGGCGCCTGCGCGGGGATCGGCTGCGGCGACGCGGGCCGCGCCGTCGTGCGCGCGACCGGCTGCGCGCCGATCACGGGCACGGGGGCGGTGACGGGGCGCGGCTCGCCGAAGCCTTCGCCTCGTGCGGCGGCCGGGGCATCCGCCTTGGGCGGCGCAGCCTCCGAGACCTGCTCGGAACGCGCGGGCGTCGAAGGCGCCGGGTCCGCGTGCTGGTCGACGGGGTGATAGGCCTCGAGGACCGGCCACCATGCCTTGTCGACGGAGTTCTTGTCTGCTTTGAACTGCTCGTAGAGTTCGTCGACGAGCCATTCGTTGGCCCCGAATTCACCCTCGCTCGAAGTCCCGACGCCCGTCACCTGGCTCGACACGGCTCGATCGCCCACTTTCATCGGTGCAGATTGGTTCGCGCGGGCATCCGGTGGCGCCCGTGCACGACTGTCAAGCCTAACCCAGTTTGCCCGGCGGGTCGGCGTGAGCGCGGAGGGCGACGGATACGTTAACGACATGGACTTTCACGGACCTGCCCCGCAGGTCGATCTGACCTACTCCGACGTCTTCCTCGTCCCGCGCCGCTCCGCGGTGACGAGCAGGCTCCAGGTCGACCTCGCCCCCCGGGACGGCACCCCCGCGACCCTCCCGCTGGTCTCCGCCAACATGAACTCGGTGACCGGCGCGCGGCTGGCTGCGACGCTGGCGCGGCGCGGCGGGATCGGCGTGCTGCCGCAGGACATGCCGCTGCAGGAGCTCGATGCGGCGATCCGGTGGGTCAAGCGTCAGCCAGTCGCATGGGACACGCCGCTCGTCCTGCCGCCGGAGGCGACGGTCGCGGATGCCCTGCGCCTGCTCCCGCCGACGTCGGGTCACGGCATCGTCGTCGCGGATCCGGCGGATCGGATCGACGCGGCCGGCATCCGGGGCGTCGTCCCCGCGTCGCGTCTCGCGACGGCGCTGCCGGATGCGCGCCTGGGCGACCTGGCACGCAACGATGTCCCCGCGCTCGACGCGGAGGACGTGTCCGACCCGCGTGCGGCCTTCGACGTGATCGAGGCCGCCGGCGCCGAGATCATGTGCGTCACCGAGCACGGCCATCTCGTCGGCACGCTCAGCCGCCGGAGTGCGCTGCGCGGCACGCTGTACCGTCCCTCGCTGGATCGCTCGGGACGCCTCGCGGTGGCCGCCGCGATCGGCATCAACGGGGATCCGGCGGGCAAGGCGAGCGCGCTGGCCGCCGCCGGAGTCGACGTGCTCGTCGTGGACACCGCTCACGGGCACCAGGAGGGCATGCTCGAGGCCCTCCGAGCCGTCGCCGACCTCGGCCTGCGCATCCCCCTCGTCGCGGGGAACGTCGTCACGGCCGAGGGCGTGTACGACCTCGTCACCGCCGGCGCCACGATCCTCAAGGTCGGTGTGGGGCCCGGCGCGATGTGCACGACCCGCATGATGACGGCCGTGGGCCGGCCGCAGTTCTCCGCGGTCCTGGAGACGGCGGAGGCGGCCCGCGCGATGGGCGCCCATGTGTGGGCGGACGGCGGGGTGCGATACCCGCGAGACGTCGCCCTCGCGCTGGCCGCGGGTGCGGCATCCGTCATGATCGGGTCGTGGTTCGCCGGCACGATCGAGGCGCCCGGCGAGCTGCTCACCGATGCCGACGGCCGGCCCTACAAGGAGTCGTGGGGGATGGCCTCCACGAAGGCGGTGCAGGAGCGGTTCGGGCGGCTGGATGCCTATGAGCGTGCCCGCAAGGAGCTCTTCGCCGAGGGGATCTCCTCGTCGCGGATCTACCTCGACCCGCTCCGGCCGGGCCTGGAGGACCTCCTGGACATGATCACCTCCGGCGTGCGCTCCTCCTTCACCTACGCCGGGGCGTCGGACGTGCCGGAGTTCCACGAGAGGGCGCTCGTGGGGCTGCAGTCCGCGGCGGGGTACGAGGAGGGCAAGGCCCTGCCCGTCAGCTGGTGACGCGCGCGGCGCGGGGGAGACCGCCGATAGACTGAGCGGCACAATGGACGACCCTCCTAGTCGCAGACCCTCGCCCCACCGCCCGCACCCCCTCGAACGAGGGTGTGACGCATGACGTACGAGTACCTCATGCTGGGCGTGGGGCTCCTGCTCATCGTCGGCACCGGACTCTTCGTCGCCAGCGAGTTCGCGCTCGTCAATCTCGATCGTGCCGATCTCGAGGCACGCCGCGAGAAGGGCGAGTCGAGGCTGTCGCTGACGATCGGCGCGCTGCGGATCACGTCGACGCACCTCTCCAGCGCCCAGCTCGGCATCACGCTGACGACGCTGCTGACCGGCTACACGATGGAGCCGGCCCTCTCGAACCTGCTCCGGCCGGTGCTGACCGGCTGGGGTCTGCCCGGCGGACTGGTCTCGCCGCTGGCCGTTGTCGTCTCCATCACCGTCGCGACGATGCTGTCGATGATCATCGGCGAGCTCGTCCCCAAGAACTTCGCGCTCGCGCTGCCGCGCCAGACCGCGAAGCTCGTGATGCCCTTCCAGGTCGCCTTCACGACGGTCTTCCGGCCCGCGATCGTGGTGCTGAACGGGTCGGCCAACGCCGTCCTGCGCTCGCTCGGCGTCGAGCCCAAGGAGGAGCTCTCCGGGGCGCGCACAGCCGATGAGCTGTCGTCCCTCGTGCGGCGCTCCGCGAGCGCCGGCCTCCTGGAGCAGGACACCGCGTCGCTGCTGAACCGCACCCTGACGTTCTCGCGGCTGAGCGCGGCGGATGTGATGACCCCGCGGCCCAGCATGCACTGCGTCGCCCGCGACGACTCCGCGGACGATGTCATCCAGCTGGCCCGGCGGACCGGTCACAGCCGGTTTCCCGTGTTCGGCGAGTCGCTCGATGACATCGTCGGCGTCGTCCACCTGAAGGCCGCCGTGAGCGTTCCCCGCGACAGGCGCGCCGACGTCCCGGCCGCCGCGCTCGCGAGCGAGCCCCTGCGCGTGCCGGAGACGGTGCGGCTCGACGCGCTCATCGCGGAGCTGCGGGCGCGGGGCTACCAGCTGGCGATCGTGGTCGACGAGTACGGCGGCACCGCCGGCGTCGTGACGCTCGAGGATCTCGTCGAGGAGATCGTCGGCGAGGTCTCGGACGAACACGATCGCAGCCGCACGGGACTCGTGCGGGGCAAGGACTCCCTGACGTTCCCCGGAGCCTGGCGTCCCGACGAGCTGCTCGACCGCACCGGCATCCGGGTGCCGGAGGGCGAGGTCTACGACACCGTGGGGGGTCTCATCATGAGCCGCCTGCAGAGGATCCCCGTCGCGGGGGACGAGATCGAGCTCGAGGACGGAGCGCTCTCCGTGCTGCGCATGGACGGTAGGCGGGTCGATCGGGTGCGCTACGTCCCGCGACCCCCGGAGGACACCGGGCTCGAACCCCCCGCCGAGACGGGGCCGCAGCGGCTGCTGCGTGCGCGCGGGCAGAACGAGAGGGGTGAGCGATGAGCGACTGGGCGGGAATCGTCTGGCTCGTGGTGCTGCTGATCGCCAACGCCTTCTTCGTCGGCGCCGAGTTCGCCGTGATCTCGGCGCGCCGTTCCCAGATCGAGCCCCTCGCCGAGCGGGGATCCCGTGCGGCGAAGACGGCGCTGTACGCGATGGAGCATGCCACGCTCATGCTCGCCACCTCGCAGCTGGGCATCACGATCTGCTCGCTACTGATCCTGAACGTCTCGGAGCCCGCGATCCACCACCTGCTCGAGGTGCCGTTCGGGCTGACGGGGCTTCCCGAGGCCGCCGTCGATGTCACGGCGTTCGTCGTCGCGCTCCTGGTGGTGTCGTACCTGCACGTGGTGTTCGGCGAGATGGTGCCGAAGAACCTCGCGTTCTCGCTGCCCGACCGTGCGGTCCTGATCCTCGCGACGCCGCTCGTGTGGGTCGCGCGCGTGTTCCACCCGATCATCTTCACGCTCAACTGGATCGCCAACCACGTACTGCGGCTGTTCAAGGTGGAGCCCAAGGACGAAGCCGCGTCGACCTTCACGCTCGACGAGGTCGCCACGATCGTGGCGCAGTCGACGCAGGAGGGGGTGCTGCTGGACCGCACGGGCGCCGTCGTGGCCGCGGTGGAGTTCACCGACAAGAAGGCCCGTGACATCGCCGTGCCGCTGGACGCGCTCGTCACCCTGCCCGAGACGACGACGCCCGCCGAGGTCGAGCGGGCGGTCGCATCGCACGGGTACTCCCGGTACGTGATCGTCGACGCCCAGGGGGAGCCGATCGGCTATGTGCACCTCAAGGACATCCTGAGGGCGACCGAGTCGCCGGATGCCGGGGCCGACGTGCCGGTGCCGGCCAAGCGCATCCACCACATGATCCCCGTGCAGGAGAGCACCGACCTCGAGGACGTGCTCGCCACGATGCGCCGCGCCGGACGCCACCTGGCGCGCGTGCGCGACGAGCAGGGCGCGACCACGGGGGTGGTGTTCCTCGAGGACATCATCGAGGAGCTCGTGGGCGAGGTGCAGGACGCGACGCGGCGGCGCTAGGCCGCCGCACGCGTCATCGGGCGGGCGGCGCGCCCGCGTGCGTCAGGACGCGCGGACGCGGGCCGCGCGCTCGTACTGCGAGGGCCACAGCTCGAGCCCTTCGCCGAGCTCGGCGGCGGCGCGGAGGGCGAAGTGCGGGTCGCGCAGCCACTCCCTCGCGGCGAAGACCGCGTCCGCGTCGCCGTCGGCGAGGATCTGCTCGGCCTGGGCCCCCTCGGTGATGACGCCCACCGCGCTGACGGGCAGTCCCGTCTCGCGGCGCACGTGCGCGGCGAGCGGCACCTGGTAGCCCGGGCCCGCTGTGATCCGCTGGTGGGCGACCAGGCCTCCGCTGGAGATGTCGAAGAGGTCCGCGCCCGCGTCGGCGGCCCACCGGGCCACCGTCGCGGTGTCCTCGATGCCCCATCCGCCCTCGGCGGCGTCCGTGCCCGAGAAGCGGACGAACACGGGGACGCCGTCGCCGACGGCGTCCCGCACGGCGCCGACGACCCGGAGCAGGAGGCGGGCGCGATTGCCGAGCGTGCCGCCGTACTCGTCGTCGCGCGTGTTGCTGAGCGGGGAGAGGAACTCGTGCAGCAGGTACCCGTGGGCCGCGTGGATCTCGAGCACCTGGAACCCCGCGCCCACCGCCCGTCGCGCGGCGTCGGCGAAGGCGGTCACGGTCCGCTCGATCTCGGCGCGGTCCATGGGGAGCGGGTCGGCGTAACCGCTGTAGGCGATCGGCGAGGGAGCGAGGGTGCGCCACCCGCCCTGCGCCTCGGGCACGGAGCCGCGCTCGCCGGAGAACGGCCACCAGGTCGAGGCCTTGCGCCCGGCGTGCGCGAGCTGCACGCCGGCGACGGCGCCGCGGGCGCGGATCGCGGCGACGACGGGGGCCCAGGCATCCGCCTGTGCATCGTTCCAGATGCCGACATCGCGCGGGGAGATGCGCCCTTCGGGCGTGACGGCGGTCGCCTCGGCCATCACCAGACCCGCCCCGCCCGAGGCGAACTGCGCGAGGTGCACGTGGTGCCAGTCGTTCGGCATGCCCTCCTCGGAGCTGTACATGCACATGGGGGCGACCCACAGGCGATTGCGCATCTGCACGCCGCGCACGGCGAGGGGCTGGAAGAGCAGGCTCACGGTTCTCCTTCGCGGGCGGGGGGTCCGCCGGTAGCGTGAGGGCGTGATCACGCCCCTCGAGTGGAACGCCGCGCGAGCGGCCTCCCATCTGCGAATGCCAACCGACGACGACGACAAGTATTCCCGCGGCGTGGTCGGCATGCGCACCGGCTCCGTGCCGTATCCGGGCGCCGCGGTCCTCGGAGTCCAGGCCGCCTGGCGGGCCGGTGCGGGCATGGTGCGCTACGTCGGGCACGATGCCGTCGGCGACGCCGTGCTCGCGCGTCGCCCCGAGACCGTGCGCGGCGAGGGTCGGGTGCAGGCGTGGGTGATCGGCTCCGGCACGGATGCCTCGGTGCGGGATGGCGGGGAGACCGCCGCCCTTCGCGAGCTCCTCGCGGGTGACGTGCCCGTCGTCGCGGATGCCGGGGCCCTGGATCTCGTCGCGGGCTCCCGCGCGCCGCTCGTCGTGACGCCGCACGGCCGCGAGTTCGCCCGTCTTCGCGAGGCCCTGGGCCTTGCTCCCGCGGGCGATGACCGGGCCGAGGCCGCGGTCGAGACCGCCGCGGCGCTCGGTGCTGTCGTGCTTCTGAAGGGCTCCCGCACGCTCGTCGCGACCGGGGAGGGCTGGGTCGCCTCCGTCGCGGCGGGAACCCCGTGGCTCGCCACGGCGGGCACGGGGGACGTGCTGGCGGGTGTGATCGGCGCGCTGGTCGCCGCCCGTTCGGATGCCGCCGCGGCGGATCGCCGGCTGCTGGCATCCCTGGCGGCCACCGCCGCCTGGATACACGGGGCGGCGGGCCGCGGTGCGGCGGGCCAGGGCGAGGGCGGACCCGGGCACCCGCTCGTCGCACTGGACGTGGCCGATGCGGTGCCCGCCGTCCTGGGGGAGCTGCTGCGCGTGACGTGAGGGACGGCGGCGGCGCGCCTAGGATGATCGCGTGTCCGCGCGTGCTCTCCTGTGGGCGGCGTTCGCCGTCGTCCACGTCGCGGTGGCCGCGTTCGGGTGGTTCCTTCCCAACCAGCCGATGGGCGACGTCTACCTCGTCTACGAGCCCTGGGCGCGCGCCGCGGCATCCGGCTCGGCCGTCGTCGGCATCACCGAGACCTTCGTCTATCCGCACCTCGCGCTGCTGCCGATGCTCGCCGCGCTCGGGCTGTCGTGGGTGGGCGGCTACATCGTCGCCTGGGCCATCGTCGTCACGGCGCTGGATGCCGTCGCCTTCGCCCTGCTCCTCGGGGACGGCCGATCGGCGGGTCGCACCGTGGCGGGCTGGTTCTGGATGGCGTACCTCGCCCTCCTCGGGCCCGTCGCGATCTACCGCATCGACGCCGTGACCGTGCCGCTCGCGGTGGCGGGGCTCCTGCTCCTCGCGCGACGACCGCGCATCGCCGCGGCCCTTCTGAGCGTGGGCATGTGGATCAAGGTGTGGCCCGTCGCGCTGCTGGCCGCGGCGTTCGTCGCGCTGCGCCGCCGCCTCGAGGTGCTCGGGACGGCGCTCGCGGTCTCGGCGGCGGTGGTGCTTCTCGTCGTCTCCGCGGGGGGCGCGGCGCACCTGGCCGGCTTCATCGGCGCACAGACCGGGCGCGGGCTGCAGCTGGAGGCGCCCGTGAGCACGGTCTACCTGTGGCGCGCGGTGTTCGGCGTGGAGGGGTCCTTCATCTTCTACGACCCGGACATCCTCACGTTCCAGGTCACGGGGCCCGGTGTCGACACGGTCATCGCGCTCATGACGCCCGTCCTGATGGCCGGTGTCGTCGGCATCGTGCTCGTCGGGGCGGTGAAGGCCCGCCGCGGTGCCTCGTTCCTGCGCCTGTTCCCGCCGTTGGCGCTCGCACTCGTGCTCGTGCTGATCGTGACGAACAAGGTCGGGTCGCCGCAGTTCCAGACGTGGCTCATCGCGCCCCTCGTGCTCTGGCTCGTGCTGGACCGCCGGCGCGCCGCCGCCCCCGCCGTGCTGGCCGGGATCGTCGCCGCGCTGACGCAGGCGATATACCCCATGGTGTACGGCGGCCTCCTGGGCGCGCAGTTCCTGCCGGTTCTGCTCCTCACGCTGCGCAACGCCACCGAGATCGCGCTGCTGGTCGTCGTCCTGGTGCGGCTGGTCGGCGTGCCCGTCCCGACGCGGCGGCGGGAGGCGGGTCACGTCCCGCTGCCGACGTCGTAGCCCCTGCAAGACGAAGCAACCCTGCAAGAGGAAGCAACCCTGCAAGACGAAGCAGCCCCGCAAACGAAGGAGAGAACCCATGATCGTCGCATTCTCGGTCGCACCCAGCGGCACCGGACGCGCGGACGCCTCGGTGCACGACGCCGTCGCCGCCGCCGTCACGGTCGTGCGCGAGTCCGGATTGCCGCACCGCACGTCGTCGATGTTCACCGAGATCGAGGGGGAGTGGGACGAGGTGTTCGCCGTCGTACGCGCGGCCACCGAGGCCGTGATGCCCTTCGGCTCGCGCGTCTCGCTCGTCCTCAAGGCCGACATCCGGCCGGGGTACTCGGGAGAGCTCGACGGCAAGCTCGAGCGCCTCGAGCGCGCGCTCGGCGGCGTCGACGACGACCCGGTCATCTGAGCGCGCCGCACTTCGAATCGTTTCGACGCCTGCGCTAGAGTAGGCGACCATGACCCCCGCACATCCTCGTCGGGGGGCGGCGACGTGGGCGCTCCTCTCCCTCGCCGTCGGAAGCTTCGGCATCGGCATGACCGAGTTCGTCGTCATGGGACTGCTGCCCCAGATCGCTCAGGACCTGCTGCCCGAGCTCTGGACGCGCTCCCCGGACGATGCCATCGCCGCCGCGGGATGGCTCATCACTCTCTACGCGCTCGGCGTCGTGGTGGGCGCGCCGACCGTCTCGGGGCTCGTGGCGCGCTTCCCGCGCAATCGCGTCATCGTCGGACTCGCCGCGGCCATGGCGGTCTTCTCGGTGCTGACGGTACTGGCCCCGACCTTCGAGCTGGTCGCCGTCTCGCGGTTCCTCGCGGGTCTGCCGCACGGCGGGTTCTTCGGCATGGGCGCGCTCATCGCCGCCGACATGCTCGGCCCCGGCAAGCGTGGGCAGGGCGTCGCGATCGTCCTGACGGGCCTGACGGTCGCGAACGTCGTCGGAGTTCCCCTCGGCACCTGGCTCGGCCAGGTGACGGGATGGCGTTCCGCCTTCGCGGTCGTCGCCGCCATCTTCGTCGTCTGCGCGGTCATGCTCGCGTTCTTCACGCCTCCGCATGCGGGGGATCCCTCACGCACCTTCCGCGCCGAGCTGCGCGTCTTCCGCGTGGGTCAGGTGTGGCTCGCGCTCGCGATCGGGGCGATCGGCTTCGGCGGTTTCTTCGCCGTCTACAGCTACGTCTCCCCGCTCGTGACGGAGGTGGCCGGCAGCCCCGAGTGGGTCGTCCCGATCGTGCTCGTGGTCATGGGGGTCGGCATGACCGTCGGCAACCTCCTCGGGGGGCGGCTCGCCGACGCGAACCTCCGTGCGACCCTCATCGTCTCGCTCATCGTCCTCGCCCTCGTTCTGTCGCTGCTGGCGTTGTCCGCCGCGTGGATCGTGCCCCTCGTCATCCTCGTCTTCGCGGTGGGGGCGACCTCCGCCATCACGAGCCCCGCCATCCAGACCCGCCTCATGGATGTCGCGGGGGACAACCAGTCCATCGCGGCGGCGCTGAACCACTCCGCGCTCAACATCGGCAACAGCCTCGGCGCCTTCCTTGGGGGCGTCGTCATCGCGGCCGGGTGGGGCTTCGTCATGCCCGCCTGGACGGGCGTCGTGCTCGCGATCCTGGGGGTCGGGATCGCGCTGCTGAGCTTCCGCCTGGAACGCGACGGCGGCAGGGCGACCCGCCGGGTCGGGGCCGAGGACCCCGCGAACCCGTCCGCCGAGGCCGTCGGGGTCGCGACCGGCCCGATCGGCCGGGGCTGATCGGGCGCGCCGCGGGGCTCAGTCCTCGAGCAGCCGGCGCAGGTGCTCGCCCACGACGGGCGTCTCGATGAGGAAGCCGTCGTGCCCGAAGTCGCTCGCGATGACCGTCGCGTGGTCGCCGTCGAGCGTGTCGGGGATGCTGCGGGCGATGCGCTGCTGCCCCTCGACGGGGAACAGCCGGTCGCTGTCGATCCCCAGCACGAGGGTGCGGGCGGTGACGGCCCGGAGGGCCTCCTCGACGCCGCCGCGATCGCGTCCCACGTCGTGGGAGTTCATCGCGTTGACGAGGGTGATGTAGCTGTTGGCGTCGAACCGGCGGGTGAAGCGGTTGCCGTGGAAGTCGAGGTACGACTCCACCGCGAACCGGCCCCCGCGGCCCAGCGGGCTCACGCCCGACTGCCAGGACCGCTGGAACCTCTGATTGAGCTCCGTGGGGCTGCGATAGTTCAGCAGGGCCATGCGCCGCGCGAGCGCGAGCCCGCGGTGGGGGCCGTCGCCGTCGCCGGCGTCGTAGTACTCGCCGCGCGCGAATCGCGGGTCCATCGCGATCGCCTCGAGCTGCACGGAGTTGAGCGCGATCTGGTCGGCGCTCGCCAGCGGCGGGGCCGCGATGATCGCCGCCCGCTCCACGCGGTGCGGGTGCCCCGCCGCCCACTCGAGGGCGTGCATGCCGCCCATCGATCCGCCCACGACCGCTGCCCACGTGTCGATGCCGAGCGCGTCGGCCAGGCGTACCTGGGCCTGCACCTGGTCGCGGATCGTGAGGTACGGGAACCGCGCCGCCCATTCGTAGCCGTCGGGGGCGATGCTGGCCGGGCCGGTGGAGCCCTGGCATCCGCCCAGCATGTTGGGGGCGATCACGAACCAGCGGTCGGTGTCGATCGGCGCGCCGGGGCCGACGATGTCGGGCCACCAGCCGTCGGTGGAATGGCCCGGTCCGGCCTCGCCGCGCACATGGCTGTCGCCCGTGAGGGCGTGCAGGACGAGCACGGCGTTGTCGCGTGCCGCGTTCAGCTCGCCCCAGCTTTCGTAGGCGATGCGGATCGAGGGCAGCTCCGCGCCGCCCTCGGTGCGGAAGGCCCCGAACGCCGCGAAGCGCCGTTCGCCGACGGGATCGCCGTCGCGCCATGCCCCGGTGGCGGGGGGACGGCCGAGCAGCATGCGCGCGTCGGCCTCCGTGACGGGTGCCGCGGGCGCCGTGTCCTCGGAGCTCTGCCAGTCCATCCGTCCATTCTTCCGTGTCCCGCGCGCGACGTCGGACAGGTTACGGGCCCCGAACGACGGATGCCCCGGCCGTCACCGGTCCGGGGCATCCATCGCACAGGGTTACGCGCGGGCGGCTTCGCTCACGCTGCGGGCCGCCGCGAGCGCCTGCTCGAGGTCGGCCTTGAGGTCGTCGACGTTCTCGATGCCGACCGAGAGGCGCACGAGCCCGGGCGTGACGCCCGCCGTGAGCTGCTGCTCGGGGGTCAGCTGGGAGTGGGTCGTCGAGGCGGGGTGGATGACGAGGGAGCGCACGTCGCCGATGTTCGCCAGGTGGCTGAACAGGTGCAGCGAGTTGACGAACTCGCGGCCGGCCTCGACGCCGCCCTTGAGCTCGAACGACAACACCGCGCCGACGCCCCTGGGGGCGTAGGTGTTGGCGGCCGCGTACCAGGGCGAGGAGGGCAGGCCCGAGTAGTTCACCGAGGCGACGTCCGGGTGCTCCTCGAGCCACTCCGCGATCTCCTGGGCGTTCTGCACGTGGCGCTCGATACGCAGCGACAGCGTCTCGATGCCCTGGATGAGCAGCCAGGCGCTCTGCGGCGAGATCGAGGATCCGAGGTCGCGCAGCAGCTGCACGCGCGCCTTGATGATGTAGGCGAGGGGATCGCCGACCGCGGTCGTGTAGCTCGCGCCGTGGTACGACGGGTCGGGCTCGGTCAGGCCGGGGAACCTCTCGACGTTCTTCGACCACGCGAACGTCCCGCCGTCGACGATCGCGCCGCCGATGACGGTGCCGTGACCGCCGAGGAACTTCGTCGCGGAGTGGACGACGATGTCGGCGCCGTGCTCGAACGGCTTGATGAGGTAGGGCGTGGCGATCGTGTTGTCGACGATCAGCGGGACCCCGGCCTCGTGGGCGACGTTCGAGACCTTGCGGATGTCGAGGATGTTGATCTTCGGGTTTCCGACGGTCTCGCCGAAGAAGAGCTTCGTGTTCGGGCGGACGGCCGCGCGCCACTCCTCGGCGTCGTCCTGGTTCTCGACGAACGTCGTCTCGATGCCGAGCTTGGCCAGCGTGTACTTGAACAGGTTGTACGTTCCGCCGTAGATGGAGCTCGAGGAGACGATGTGATCCCCCGCCTGCGCGATGTTCAGCACGGCGAACGTCTCCGCGGCCTGGCCGCTCGCGACGAGAAGGGCGCCGGTGCCCCCCTCGAGTGCCGCGAGGCGCTGCTCCACGACGTCCGTCGTCGGGTTCATGATGCGCGTGTAGATGTTGCCGAACTCGGCCAGCGCGAAGAGGTTCGCGGCGTGGTCGGTGTTGTCGAACACGTAGGACGTGGTCTGGTAGATGGGCGTCGCGCGCGCCTTCGTGGTGGGGTCGGGCTGCGCGCCCGCGTGGACCTGCTTGGTCTCGAAGCGCCAGTTCTCGGGTGCGGACATGTCGTCCTCCTGGTTGATGCTCGCGGCCTGCGGCGGTCGCCGGGCCTGAGGCGAGACTAGGCAGGCGGCCTCGACGGCGACAAGGGCCGGGAAATGTGACGTAACAGGGCGGCCAGAGCGCGTGCAGCGGCATCCCGCGGTGGCGCGTTAGCGTTGTCCCATGGCGAACAGGCGAGCAGTGGTCACGGGAGCAAGCTCCGGAATCGGAGAGGCGACGGCGCGTGCGCTGCGCGTCGCGGGGTGGGACGTGGTGGGCGTGGCGCGCCGTGCGGACCGGCTGCAGCAGCTCGAGCGCGAGACGGGCGCCGCGGTCTTCGCCGCCGACCTCACCCGCCGCGCCGACATCGACGCGCTCGCCCTGTGGCTGTCCGAGACGGGCCCCGTCGACGCGCTCGTGCACGTCGCGGGCGGCGCGCGGGGCACCGACACCGTCGAGGGCGGCTCGCAGGATGACTGGACCTGGATGTTCGAGGTCAACGTGCTCTCGACGCAGATGATCGTCCAGGCGCTGCTGCCCCAGCTGCGGAGGGCCGCCCGCGAGGGCGGCCACGCCGACACCGTGTTCGTGACCTCGACGGCCGCGCAGGTGGCGTATCCGGGCGGCGGGGGCTACAACGCGGCGAAGGCGGCGGAGTCGATGCTCGTCAAGGCACTGCGACTCGAGCTGAACGGCGAGCCGATCCGGGTCGTCGAGATCGCGCCGGGCATGGTCAACACGCCGGAGTTCACGCTCAACCGGCTCGGGGGCGACAGCGCCGCCGCCGATCGCGTCTACGAGGGGGTCGAGGCGCCGCTCGTCGCCGCGGATGTCGCCGACGTCATCGTTTACGCGGTGGATGCCCCGGGTCACGTCAACCTCGACCTGGTGACGATGCGCCCGGTCGCCCAGTCCGCCCAGCACCTCCTGGCGCGGGGACCCCTGCGCACGCGGGGGGACCAGGCGTGAGCGCCGAACGCGAGATCCTCACCTGGGACGGCTTCGGCGAGGCGTGCCGAGAGATGGCGCGCGACATCCTCGCCGACGGATTCGTTCCCGAGGTCGTCGTCGCGATCGCCCGTGGCGGGCTGCTGCCGGCGGGCGCGATCGCGTACGGCCTCGGAATCAAGAACTGCGGGGCCCTCAACGTGGAGTTCTACACCGGTATCGGAACGGTGCTCGACGCCCCCGAGCTGCTGCCGCCCGAGCTCGACATGGCCTATCTGGACGGACGCCGGGTGCTGCTCGTGGACGACGTCGCCGACAGCGGCCGCACGCTCGATCTCGCCGTCCGGCTCCTCCGGGAGCGCGGCGCGGACGTGCGGTCCGCGACGATCTACACCAAGCCCGGCACGATCATCACCCCGGACTACGCGTGGCGCGACACTCCGCTGTGGATCGATTTCCCGTGGTCGGCGAAGGGCTCCGTGATCGACGAGGACGCGGCCTGAGCGATGCCCCGGAGCCTCGACGATCTCGCACGCGACGGGCTGATCGATGCCGCGTGGGCGGATCGCCTCGCGCCCGTGTCGGGAGAGATCGCCGCACTCGGCGACCGCCTGAGGGAGGAGGTCGCGGCGGGACGGCGGTACCTTCCCGCGGGCGACCACGTGCTGCGCGCCTTCGCCGCGCCCTTCGACGGCGTGAAGGTGCTGATCGTCGGGCAGGACCCGTATCCGACTCCGGGGCACCCGATCGGGCTCTCCTTCGCGGTGGAGCGCCACGTCCGGCCGCTGCCCCGCAGCCTCGCCAACATCTACCGCGAGCGGGCCGACGACCTCGGCATCCCGCCCAACTCCCACGGGGACCTCTCGGCGTGGGCGGACCAGGGGGTCATGCTGCTCAACCGCGTGCTCACGGTGGCGCCGGGCGCGCCGGCGTCCCACCGGGGCTGGGGCTGGGAGACGGTCACCGAGCACGCCATCCGCGAGCTCGTCGCCCGCGAGCGCCCGCTTGTCGCGGTGCTGTGGGGGAGGGATGCCGCGGGCCTGCGCCCGATGCTCTCCGGGACGCCGATCGTGGCCTCGGCCCACCCGTCCCCCCTGTCGGCGAACCGCGGATTCTTCGGCTCCCGCCCCTTCTCGCGGGTCAACGAGCTGCTGGTCGCGCAGGGAGCGGACGCCGTCGACTGGAACCTCCCCGAATGACCCGCCCCCGCGCCGTACCGAGCCTCTAGGCTGACGGCATGCTGGAAGAGGAATACGAGCGACGGCGCCGGCTGCCTCGGCACCTGCGACGCACCGAACCCCCCGAGCGCCCCTTCAGCTACACGATCCGCCCCGCGCAGGAGCGGGACATCCCCGACATCCGCGAGATCTACAACTACTACGTCACCAACTCGGTCGTGACCTTCGACGAGAAGCGCTGGACCCTGCGGCAGTGGCGGGAGAAGTTCCAGCACCTGGCCAAGCTCGAGCTGCCGTTCCTCGTCGCGGAGAGCCCGAGCGGGCAGATCCTGGGCTACGCGCTCGTCGCGCCCTGGGCCGGCAAGTCCGCCTTCCGCTACACCGTCGAGAACTCGATCTACCTGGGCCAGGCGGCCACCGGCAAGGGCCTCGGCCGCGCGCTGCTCGAGGCGCTCATCGCCGCGTGCGAGGAGAAGGGCATTCGTGAGATGGTCGCCGTGATCAGCGACAAGGGGGCGGAGGGATCGATCGTCCTGCACGAGAAGCTCGGCTTCACCGAGGTCGGCCGGATGGGCCGCGTCGGCTTCAAGTTCGGCCGGTGGCTCGGGACGATCTACCTGCAGAAGTCGCTGTCGCCGAAGAAGAAGCGCGGACTCTTCGGCCGCGCGCGCCACGACTGAGCCCGCTCAGCCGACCCCGGGGTCGTCGATCGACGGCACGGCGTCGAGGAGCAGCCGCGTGTAGGGGTCCTGCGGCCGCTGCAGCACGCCGGCGATGGGGCCGGACTCGACGACGCGTCCGTCCTTCATGACGAGCACCCGGTCGCACAGGTTCTGCACGACGCCGATGTCGTGGGAGACGAGCAGCAGCGCCGTCCCCTCCTCCCGGCGCAGCGTGCGCAGCACCTCGAGGATCTGCGCGCGCACGCTCACATCCAGCGCCGACATCGGCTCGTCCCCGACGATCAGCCGCGGTCGGTGCACGAGCGCGCGCGCGAGGGCGATCCGCTGCCGCTGACCGCCCGAGAACTCGTGGGGGAAACGGTGGGCCATGTCGGCCTCCAGCCCGACGAGTCGCAGCGCCGACCGCACCTGAGCGCGCCGGTCGCCGGGGAGGTCGAGGGCCCACAGCGGCTCGCCGACGATGCGCCCGACGCTCATGCGGGGATCGAGCGACGCGTACGGGTCCTGGAAGACCACGCCCGTCTGGCGGCGCAGCCAGTGCAGCGAGCGGGCGGATGCCGCGGCATCCACGTCTCGGCCGTCGAAGACGATCCGGCCCGCCGTCGGCCGGTCCAGGGCCATGAGCACGCGCACGAGCGTCGACTTGCCCGACCCGGACTCGCCGATGACCCCGACGGCCTCTCCCTCGCGCACGTCGATCTCGGCGTCCTCGAGGGCGATCGTGACGGGGCGCCGGGCGAAGGGGGCCGGGCGGGGTCCGGCGTACCGGCGGGTGAGGCCGCGACCGGAGAGCAGGACGGCGCTCACGGTATCCGCTCCTCGCCCGGATCCTCGCGACGCCAGCGGGTGGCGGCCGCGTCGCGCAGCAGCCCGCGCGTGACGTCGGTGCGCGGTGACCTCAGCAACTCGGCGACCGGCGCCTGCTCGATCACCCGACCGTGCGCGAGCACGACCCCCTCGGCGGCGATGCGCCCGAGCACGGCCAGGTCGTGGGTGATGAAGATCAGCGACATCCGCTCGTCATCGACGAGCGCGCGCAGCAGGGTGAGGATCTCGGCCTGGATCGTGACGTCCAGGGCCGTCGTGGGCTCGTCGGCGATCAGCAGCCGCGGCCGGCAGGCGAGCGCCATCGCGATCGCGACGCGCTGCCGCTGCCCGCCGGAGAGCTCATGCGGGTAACGCCGCACGATGCGCTCCGGCTCGGGAAGGTGCACGCGGTCGGCCTCGGCGATCGCCCGCTCCCACGCGGCGCGGCGGGGGAGCCCCTCGTGGATGCGCACGGACTCGGCGATCTGGCGGCCGACGGTGCGGATGGGGTTCAGCGCGGTGAGCGGCTCCTGGAAGACGAGCCCGATCTCATCCCCGCGCAGGCGAGCGATCTCCCGCTCCGGCATCCCGAGCAGCTCCCGCCCGTGCCAGCGGATGCTGCCGCTCGCCCGAGCCCCGTCCGGCAGAAGCCCCATGATGGCGAGGGCTGTGAGCGACTTCCCGGATCCGGACTCGCCGATGAGACCGAGCCGGGAGCCGTCGGCGACCTCGAACGAGACGCCGTCCACGACACGGCGGCCGTCGATCTCGACCACGAGGCCCTCCACCGACAGGCTCACGCGGTCGTCCCCGGTACATGCGTGGGGGCGCGTCGTGCGGTGTCGCGCGCGGTGCGCAGCGTCGGGTCGGTCGCCTCGCGCAGCGCGTCGCCCAGCATGTTCAGGGCGAGCACGGTGAGCGTGATCACGGCGCCGGGCCAGATCACGGAAAGGGGGTGGATGGTGATGTACTCCTGGAGGTCGGCGAGCAGGCGCCCCCACGAGGCATCGGTCACCGACGCCCCGAAGCCGAGGTACGACAGGCCCGCCTCCGCCAGCACCGCGACCGCCATCGACCACGACAGCTGCACGATGAACACCGGCGCGACGTTGGGCAGCAGATGGCGCCGCAGGTTCTGCAGGGGCGAGAGTCCGCTCGCCCGTCCCGCCAGCACGAAGTCGGAGCGGAGGACGCGGCGCAGCTCCGGGCGCGTGACCCGCGCGATGTTCACGCCGAAGCCGATCCCGACCGACCACACGACGACCCACAGCGACCCGCCCCAGACGGCGGAGATCATCATCGCGATCAGCAGCACGGGGAAGGCGATGAGGATGTCGACGAGCACCGCGACGCCCTCGCGGATCCCGCGCGCGGTGAGAGCCCCGAGCGCCGCGAGGACGATCCCGACGACCGTGGCGACGATCCCGGAGCCCACGGCGACGGCGACCGTGGTGCGGGAACCGGCCATCAGCAGGCTGAGGATGTCGCGCCCCGAGTTGTCGGTGCCGAACGCATGCGGCCACCCGGGCGGTGCCCAGCGGGCGGAGATGTCGACCCGCGCCGGATCGAGCGGGGTCCAGAACAGCGAGACGAGGGCGCAGAGGAGGATCACCACGACGACGATGAGTGCGAACCGGCCCGCGGCGCGGGCCCAGAGGCGGGGCAGCCAGCTCATGCCGCCTCCCGTTGGCGCGGGTCGATCACCCGGTGGGCCAGGTCGACGACGAATCCGACGATGAGCACGAAGCCGGTCAGGACGAGGAGCGAACCCTGCACCTTCTCGAGGTCGCGCGCGGCGACGTCGGCCACCAGCATCCGCCCGACGCCGGGGAGGGAGAACAGCTGCTCGATGACGACGGAGCCCACGATGATGCCCGCCACCTGCAGCCCGAGCACCGTGACGACCGACAACCCCACGTTGGGCAGTCCGTGGCGTAGCAGCGCCTGCGTGCGTGTGAGCCCCTTCGCGGCCGCGGTGCGCACGTAGTCCCTGCCCTGGGCGTCGAGCGTCGCACTGCGCACGAAACGAAGGAGCAGCGCGCCCTCGACGACGCCGATCGTGAGCGCCGGCAGCACGAGTGCGCGCAGCGCGGCCGCGGGATCCGACCACCCCGCGCGGGGAAAGCCCTGCGCCGGCAGCACCCCCACCCACACGGCGAAGACGACGACGAGCATCATCCCGGCCCACACCACGGGGACCGCCGCGAGCGTCTGCGCCGCGACGTTGACCGCCGTTCCGGCCGCGCGAGCGCGCCACAGCGCGGAGAGGACCCCGAACGGCAGTGCGACGGCGAGCGCGACGAGGAGGGCGAGGAGTCCGAGGGGGACGGTCACCTGGGCCTTCTCGAGCAGCTCCGTCGCCACGGGAGTGCCGGTGAGGAGGGAGGACCCGAGATCCCCGGAGAAGACGCCGCCGATCCAGTCGAGGTACTGCACGACGGCGGGGGCATCGAGCCCCAGCCGCTCGCGGATCGCAGCGACCTGCTCGGGCGTCCCCTGGGTGCCGGCGATGAGCTGCGCGACGTCGCCCGGCAGCACCCGAAGCGTCGCGAAGATCAGCACGCTCGCCACGGCCAGCCCCACCAGGAGGAGGGCCAGCCGGGTGAGCGCGTACCGGAGCACGCCGTCAGCTCTTGCCGAGCTCCGCCGCGTCGAGGCGGGAGTTCACGTTCGTCGTCGGCATGCCCGACACGTTGTTCGCGACGGCGAGCACCGATGCCCCGTTGTAGAGCCAGTCGGCCGCCATGTCCTCCGAGACGATGCGCGCGGCCTCGCTGAGCAGCTCCGCGACCTCGTCCTCGTCGGTGGCGACGAGCGACTGGGCGTACAGCTCCTGCACACGGGGTTCGTCGTACGTGAAGTAGTAGTCGGGGTTCGCCCAGTTCTCGAAGTCCCGCGACTCGGTGTGCAGCACGAAGCTCAGCTCGTAGTCGCGGTTGGTGTAGACGTCCTGCAGCCACACCGGGAACTCGACGGAGTCGACCTCGAGGGTGATGCCCACCTCCGCCAGCTGCGAGACGAGCACCTGGGGGATGGTGGTCGGGTAGAAGGACGGGATCGTCAGGGTCAGATCGAGGTCTTCCGCGTCGGCCTCGGCGAGGAGTTCGCGGGCCGCCTCCGGGTCGTAGGGGACGACATCCGAGAGATCCTCGTATCCGGGATCCAGGGGCGGGATCGGGCCGTAGAGCGTCTCGCCGGCCCCCAGCGCCTCGATGATCGCATCGTGGTCGATCGCGCGGCGGATCGCCTCGCGAACGCGGATGTCGTCGAGCGGTGCCGTGAGGCTGTTCATCGCCAGCGTCCCCTTGTCGGTGGACGGGCCGGTGACGACCTCGAAGTCTCCGTTCGCCTCCACCCGCTCGGCGAGCGTCGCGTCGAAGCCGGTCAGGACGTCCACCTCGCCCGCGAGCGCGGCGTTGACGGCGGCGCTCGTGTCGGGGATGTAGGAGAAGACGATCTCGGCCGACGTCGCCGGTTCGCCCCAGTAGGCGTCGTTGCGTGCGAAGACGATGCTGTCGCCCTGTCGCCAGGAGGCGAGCGTGAAGGGACCGGTGCCGTTGGCCGCCGTGGCGAGATCGGTGTCGTCGCCCTCCTTGAAGATCAGCCCCGCGCGCCCCGTCAGCGTCCACAGCAGCTGCGAGTCCGGCTCGGTGAGAGTGAGCGTGACGACCTGGCCCTCGGCCGTGATGCTCGAGACCTTCGCGAGCCGGTCGGAGTCGACGTACGCGGGAGTGTCCTTCGCGGTCTGCAGCGACCACACCACGTCCTGCGGCGTGAGCTCCTGGCCGTTGTGGAACGTCACGCCCTCGCGCACGGTGAACGAGTAGGTCAGGCCGTCTGTCGACACGGTGTAGTCGTCGGCCAGTGCGGGTTCGATCTCCTGCTCCGGCGTGCGCGTCACGAGGCCCTGGTAGATGTTGTCGATCAGGATCTGGTCCAGGGCGGCGCCGGAGGTCTCCCGGACGTTGAGGTTGCCGGGTTCGAGGACGAGCCGCACCGACACCGAGGCGTCGGGGTCGGGCGAACCGGCGGGTTCGGGCTCGGCCTCCCCCGCCCCACCCGTGCACGCGGTGAGCAGGAGGGCCGCGACGACGCCCGCGGAGGCGAGGGTGAGACGGCGATGCATAGAGGGGGTCCTTTCGGGCGCGCCGGGGCATCCGAGGCGGATTCCGCCGCGACCGCTCTACCGAGGCGGTCGCCGTGGCGCACCTTCCAGCCTATTGCGCGCACCCGCTGCGGGCGCGTCATGGGCCATCCCGTGCGACGAGGAGCGTCAGCCCGCGTCATCCGCGATGTCTCCGACGATGCCGGCGAGCTCCTCGGGTGCGGCCTCCTGCAGGTTGTGCGGGCCCGCCACGGTGATCACGCGGGAGCGGGGGAGGCGCCGGGTGAACTCCGCGGCGTCCTTCTCGGAGACGAAGCCGGATGCCGCCCGGATGAGCGTGATCGGACAGGAGACGGCGGCGAGGTCCTCCCATCCCGCCGCGGACACGACGGAGCGGTCGGGGCCCCCGCCCGTGTCGCCGGCGAGGGCCGCGGCGGCGAGGTGGGCGAAATGGTGCTTCCACTCCACGCGTCCGTCGGCCCGCACCCGGGAGTTGAAGAAGACGCCCCGCTCGGTCTGCCGGCGCGATCCGCCGAGTCCGAACTCCTGCGCCCTGTCCACGAGGGTCTCGCGGTCGGGGAAGTCCGTCGGCCCGGCGTAGAACTCCCGCAGCCGCGCGGGGCCCGCGGACGGGTCGATGCCCGGCGTGATGTCGACGATGACGAGCGCCCTCACGAGTCCGGGCGCGAGGGCAGCGATGCGGGCGGCGGTCAACCCGCCGAGGGAATGCCCCACCACGACCTGGGGGCTGTCCGTCCACGCCGTCATCCCGGTGACGATGTCGGGCGCGAGCGTCTCCGCGCGATAGTCGGCGTCGCCGCGCCACGAGGAGTCGCCGTGGCCGGGCAGGTCGATCGCGAGCGCCTCGGGCGCCCCGGTCGCCGCGGCACGGGCGAGCAGCGTGGTGTCCCACGTGTGGGCGTTCAGACCCGCGCCGTGCAGCAGGGTGATCCGCGGGCGTGCGCCGCCCCAGCGGAGCGCGCTGAGCGAGCGCCCGTCCTGGAGGCCGAGACCGACCCTTTCCACGAGGGGGAGGGTGGGGACCGAGAGGCCGGCATCCGCCGCCTGGGCGGGGAGGAAGGAGAACTCGTCGTCGGCACCCATGGCGCCCATTCTGCCGCCGTTAGAGTGATCGGGTGAGCGAAACCCGCGTGCATCTGTCCCGTTCGGAACCCGACGCCTACCGCGCGCTCGAGGAGTTCTCGAAGACGGTGGGGCGCATCGCGCGCGAGAACGGCGTGGACGATCGGCTCAAGGAGCTCGTCCTGCTGCACGTGTCGCAGCTGAACGGCTGCGCGTTCTGCGTGCGCGTGCACCTCGACCGGTTGCTGGCGGCGGGGGCGACCCCCGACGATGCGGCGCAGCTGCCGGTCTGGCGCGAGTCGGGGGTGTTCAGCGACCGCGAGCGCGCGGCGCTCGAGCTCGCCGAGTCGTTCACCTTCATCCACCGCGACGGCATCTCCGACGACGTGTACGGCCGCGTCGGCGGGGTGCTCTCGGAGAAGGAGTACACGGCGCTGTCGTGGCTGTGCGTGTCGATCAACGCGTTCAACCGCGTCGCCATCGCCGGTCGCTACGCCGTGGCCCCGCGCAGGGGAACCCCGTGACCATGTCGCTCGTCTCGGGTGCGTACAACTTCCGCGACACCGGTGGACTGCCGGCCCTGGGCGGCACGACACGGCACGGCGTGCTCTTCCGCTCGGGCAACCTCGCGAACGTGGATGCCGAGGGCCTCGTCGCGATGCGGGGCCTCCGCCTTCGACGCATCGTCGATCTGCGCGACGAGGACGAGGTCGTCCGGTCGCCGTCGCGCGGCGTCGACGGACTGGAGACGATCCGGGTCCCGCTCTTCCTGGGCTCCGTCGCGTCGTTCTTCGAGCGGGACATGAGCCTCGGCGAACTGTACGGTGCGATCATCGACGACTCCGCCGATCGCGTCGTGGACGTGGTGCGCGCCGTCATCGGCGACCAACCCGTGCTCGTGCACTGCACGGTGGGGAAGGACCGCACCGGCGTCACGGTGGCGCTCTCCCTGCTGGCCGCCGGCGTCGACCCCGATGCCGTCGTGGCCGACTACGCCCGCACCGAGACGCTGCTGCCGGCCTCGCGCAACGATGCCGTGATCACGCGCATCCGGGAGGTGTACCCGGGCGCGACGCGCATCGAAGAGCTCGCCACGAAGTCGCCCGCCCCCGTCATGCGGGCGCTGATCGACCGGGTGGAGACGGTGTTCGGATCGCCGACGGATTATCTGAGGGCCCACGGCATGAGCGACGACGAGATCGTCGAACTGCGGCGCGTGCTGGTGGGGAATCGCTGAGCGCAGGGCATTTTCACGGCCAGCGAAGTTAGGTGTGCCTTGCCTACGGGTATAGTGGGAAACGTCATGGCCACTCACACGTCATCCGCTTCCGCGCCGGTCTCCGCAGATCACAGCGCCGCCGCGTGCCGCGCATCGCGGCACACCCGTGTGCAGCACCTGATCACGGCCGACGAAACGTCGCTCGCAGAACTCGAGGCCCTCCTCGCGACGCTGCCGATCTGCTCGACGGGCCGCGTCTTCATCGAGGTGCCCGACGACACGTGGTTCGCGCACGTCCAGGCCCCCTCGCGCATGGTCGTCACGTGGCTCGATCGGTCCCGCCGCTCCGGGCAGCCCGGCTCCGGCCGCCCGTGCGCGCCCGGTGCCGCCGTCACCCGCGCGGTGACCGCATGGGCCGACGAGATGTTCTGCGCCGACGAGGACCACACCCGCATCCACCTCCTGGGTGGTTACCTCGGCACCGCCGACATCGTCGACCACCTGGTCGAGCGCCTGGGCGTCTCGCCGTGGTCGATTCACACGCCCGAGCGGTTCGGCATCCTCACCGCTCGCTGACGGGCCGGGAAGCCCGCCGTCGCCGCGGCACGTAGCCGCCATCCTCCAGGCCCGCCTCGATCTCGAAGCGGTTGCGCAGCGGATCGCGTCCGGCGGCCAGATACAGCAGCGGCATGAGCGCTCCGTACCGTCGCCACTGACGGCGGTGCATGGACTCGTGTCGCACGAGCGAGGCGGGGATGCGCCGCGAGCCGGTGAGGAAGCAGCGGCCGACGCAGGCGCCCCCGCGGGCGAACGTCCACTCGGGCATGCCGCGGAACACCCAGAGCCCGTCGCGCCGCTCGACCCGGCCCGTGCTCCACAGCGATCCCCAGACCAGCCCGACGAGCGTTCCCCACGCGTATCCGATCGCGCTGAGAGGGGAATCCAGCAGGAAGGCGGGGATGACGCGGTCGATGGCCCGTCCACGGCGCACCGCCGCGTCGGCGCGCTCGCGCCATCCGGGCGGGGGCTCGGCGGGCATCAGGCCAGGGCCCCGATGATGCGCAACAGTGTTCCCATGTCATCCGCCGCCGCGTCGGGTGTGGCGGGGGAGAATCCCGTCAGCGACGCCGACCCCGCGGGGGCGGCGTCGCGCGCGGCGCGGATCGCGCCGATCAGGGCCGCCGTGTCCGGTCCGAACGGCACGGGGTCGGTGACGCCCGCGATCGCCGCCGGATCGAGCACGTCCACGCCCACGTGGATGTGCAGAGACGAGGGGCGGGCCGCGGAGAGCGCCGTGATGATCGGCTCGATCTCCACGGTCGGAAGCAGCGTGACGCCGAGCGTGTCGGCGGACGCGATCTCGGCGGGGGTGGCATCGCGTGCGCCCGCGATCACGACGTGCGTCGCCGGGAGCACGGCCGACGCATCCAGCGGCGGAATCGCCGGATCGACGAGGGCGCGCGCGGCCATCGACGCGTAGGCGCCCGTGGGGCTCGATGCGACGTCGTGCAGGCTCGGCTGCGCAGACAGCCAGAGCACCGCCGAGCCCTCGCCGGCGCCGTGCAGGGCGGCGACCGTCCCGACCCCTGCGTCTCCTCCGATCGTGACGACCCGGCCCGTCGCGGGGCGCGCCGCCTCGGCGTGGGCGCGGGCCGCGGCCCGGAGCGCGCTCAGGCGCCGGATGCCGGTGCCCAGCGCATCGCCCGCCTCCTCGGGGGCGGCGACGATCGTCGTTGCGCCGCGCGGCAGGTCACCCGCGATGGCGAGGGCGCCGTCGATGAGACGCATCGCGCGTGAGGACGCGGACCCCTGCCACTGCGGGACCACCACGAAATCGGTCATGCGAACCTCCGTCGGGGACGCCCGCCGAAATATCCGGCGAGCGCCCCGGGATGTCAGGAGTCGATCGCCTGCGGCGAGGACCCGCCGGACTTCAGCGCGGCGAGGCGCGCCTCGACCTCGGTGAGGGTGCCGATGTCTTCGAGGCTCTCGAACTGGGCGTCGATGCTCGAGGCGGCGAGCTCGGCCTTGCCCTGTGCGAGGGCCTCCTGGCGGCGGACCTTGTCCTCGAAGCGGCCGAGTTCGCTCGTGGGGTCGAGCACGTCGATCGACTTGACCGCGTCGTGCACCTTGGTCTGCGCCTCGGCGACCTTGGCGCGCGCGAGCAGTTCGCTGCGCTTGGACTTGAGTTCCTCGAGCTTCTGCTTCATTCCATTGAGGCCGTCCTTCAGCTTGGCGACGACCTCGGACTGAGCCGCGATCTGCGGCTCGGCGGCGCGGGCCTCGTTCTCCTCGCTGATCTGACGCTGCAGGGCGATCTTGGCGAGGTTGTCGAACTTGTCGGCATCCGCGGTGTGTCCCGACGTGCGCAGCTCGTCCGCCTTGCGGCTCGCGGCGAGGGCCTTGTTGCCCCACTCGGTCGCGGCCTGCACGTCCTCCTGGTGGTCGCGCTCCAGCAGGCGAAGATTGCCGATCGTCTCGGCGATCGCGGCCTCCGCGTCGGCGATGTTGTTGGTGTAGTCGCGCACCAGCTGATCGAGCATCTTCTGCGGGTCCTCGGCCTGATCGATCAGCGCGTTGATGTTCGCCTTCACGAGCGTCGAGATGCGGCCGAAGATGGACTGCTTTGCCATATCGGTTTCCTTTCCTGGGTGGACGGGTGGTGGGATGCCGCGGGTGCGGCGCCCTCGGGTTCTAGAAGCGGCCCCCGCCGCGGCGGCCGCGGGTGCCGCCGCCGCCGAAGCTGCCGGCGCGGAAGCCTCCGCCGCGGCCACCGCGGGAGCCGCCGCCGAAGCCCGCGCCGCCGCCCATGCCGCCCAGCATGCCCCCGAGGCCGCCCGCCGAGGAGCGGTTGCCGCCGAGCAGGGAGCCGAGGACGATGCCGCCGAGGACGGCGCCCATGGAGCTGCCGCCGCCGGAAGCCCCGTCGCGTTCGAAGGATCCGACATCGTTCTGCGCGTCGCGGATGGCGAGCGACGCGAGCTGGGAGGCCCGCTGCGCCTCCTCGAGGGCGCGGGCGGGGTCGGTGCTCTGCAGGCTCTCCGCGCGTGCGACGGCGGCGCCGGCCTCGGCGAGGCGGGTACGCGCGGGGGCACCGATCGCGCCGCGCCTGGTCGTGACGTAGTCCTCGGCGGCGGCGATCTGCCCGCGCGCGTGCGCCAGCGTCTGGCCCAGCGCCTGGGACGCCCGGCGAGTCTGCTCCTGCGCGTCCCGAACGGCGGCGAGGCGCGCATCGATCTCGGTGTTGGCGGCCGTGAGCGCGGCGAGGGCGGCGAGCGGGCGAGTCGGGGCGGCGGTCAGGTGCGCGCGGGCGGTGTCGACCCGCTCCCGCGTGGAGGCGACGGTCGCGGCGAGTCCGCCGTCGGCGTCGGGCAGCGCGGCGGCCGCCGCCATGTCCGCCTCGAGGTCGGCGAGCAGGTCGGCCGCGGCGCGCTCGGCCTTTCCGAGCTCGGCCGCCGCCGCGTCGACGGCGGCCTCGAGTCGTGCGGCCTGCGCGACGGCTTCCTCGGCGGCCCGGATGTCGACGGCGGCGCCACCGCCGTCGCCTGCCGCGATCCGCTGCTGCGCCTCGTTCAGCTCCTCGGCGGCGAAGGCGAGCAGGGTGCGTGCCTGTGCGGTGTTCCCCTGAACGGCGGCGAATTCGTCCGGCGCGTAGCGGGCGGCCAGATCGGCCAGCGCGGCGTCGGCCCCGTCGACGGCGCCGGCGGCCTGGCGTCGTTGCTCCTCGACGCGCGCGAGGGCGGCGGGGGCGTTCTGCTCGAGCTCCCGCAGCGCGTCGAAGTCGGCCGCCTTCTCGTCGAGGGCGTCGTTGGCCGTGCGGCACAGTTCGAGGATGCGCTCGTTCCACGCGCGGTGCGCTCCGGCGGCGTCGGGGATGCCGTCATCCAGCTTCTGCTGCAGAGCGAAGGCCTCGGTGAGCGACGCCTTGGCCGCCGCGAGGGTGGCGACGAACTCCGCCGTCGCCTCCTCGCCGAACTGAGCCCGGGCGAACCCGAGCTCCTCTTCGCTGGTGCGGATGGCGTCGTCGGTCTCCACCAGGGCACGCGCGGCGTTCTGCGCGAGCTCCTCGTCGGAGATCGCGGGCTGCGAACCGGTCGGGCCCGCTGTCACGGCGCCGTGCTGCTGCTTCTTCCGCGATCGGATGACGAGCCAGACGACGACGGCGGCCGCGACGGCGGCGAGGAGGAGCAGCGCGGTCCACGCGGGGAAACCGCCGGACGCGGCATCCCCGGTGCCCGAGGAGACCCCGACGGCGTCGCCGAGTCCGTCGGCTGCCGCGTCGACGGCGCCGACCCAGTCGGATGCCGCGAGGCGCGGCTGCACGAGCGTCTGCTCGATCGTGCCGAGCTCGTCGAACGATACGGGCCCGGCGGAATCGGCCGAGATGTAGTACTGGCGGGTGTCCACCGCGACGGCCAGGAGGTACTGGGTGGGGCCTAGCCCGTTCTGCGTCGCGACCTGGTTGGCCCATTCCTCGGCGGAGGAGGGCTCGGTGAACTCGTCGACGAAGACGACCCAGAGGTCGAGGTCCGTGTCGCTGCGGAATGCCTCGAGGCGTTCCTGCGCGGCGTTCGCGTCGTCTGCGCTGAGCACGCCCGCCTCGTCGAGCACGTACCCCACACCCAGGGTCACGGGGGGAGTGGCCAGGGCGGGTGCGGCGATGACGGAGAGCAGGATGGCGAGCACGGCGGATGCGACCCATCGCCCTCGGCGGGATCCGGTCTTTCGCGTCGCATTCACACCTGCGAGGTACCGTGTTCTCCCCACGCCCCCAGTCTATGCAGGGCGGGGCATGCCCGATAGGACGGGCCGGTGCGCCGGAAGCGAAACGGCGGGCGCGCGCGTGCCGAGCCGCCGAGGGGGGTCGCGGTCCGTAGGCTGAGCCGCCGCAGGAGGTGTCGTGGACGATCGATACGGGACGGATGTGCTGGCGGCCGGCTGGCGGGAGCGCAACGCGAAGAAGGTGCCGCGGGTGCCCGTCGAGCGCGACATGGTGCTCGAGGTCGCCGGCGACGGCTGGTGCGGTGCCGTGACCGACGTGCGCGGCGGCCACGTGGAACTCGAGGACCGGCTCGGTCGGCGGCGCCTCTTCCCGCTCGGCCCGGGGTTCCTCCTCGAGGGCGCGCTCGTTCAGCTCGACCCGCCCGTGAAGGCGGGCACGGCGGCCGCTTCCGCGCCGCGGCGCACCGCCTCGGGTTCGTACGCCGTCGCGGATGCCCGTGCCCGGGTTGCACGCCCGAGCCGCATCCTCGTGGAGGGTAGGCATGACGCCGAGCTCGTGGAGAAGGTGTGGGGCGACGACCTCCGTGTCGAGGGCGTCGTCGTCGAGTACCTCGAGGGGGTGGACCTGCTGGGCGACCTTCTCGATGCCGAGCCGCCGACCGCCGAGCGCCGGTACGGCGTGCTCGTCGATCACCTGGTTCCCGGCTCGAAGGAGGAGCGCGTCGCGCGGTCGGTGGCGGCCGGACGGCACGGCCCCCACACGCTCATCGTCGGGCATCCGTTCGTCGACGTGTGGCAGTGCGTGCGCCCCGCGGCGCTGGGGATCCCGGCCTGGCCCGAGGTGCCTCGCGGCCAGGACTGGAAGACCGGCGTGTGCCGCGCCCTCGGATGGCCCGCGCAGACGCAGGCCGACAAGGCGCGTGCGTGGCAGCACATACTCTCCCGCGTGTCGAGCTTCCGCGATCTCGAGCCCGCCCTGCTCGGACGCGTCGAGGAGCTCATCGACTTCGTGACCGCCTGAGGACCTGCACGCTCGTCGCGAGAACGCGCATGCCTCTCGCGGGACCCGCGCCCTTTCTCGCGAACGCACGGCGTTCGTCGTCAGACTCGGCGTTCGTCGTCACGCTCGGCGTCCGTCGTCACGCTCGGCGTCCGTCGTCAGAACGGCGGTGGTTCCGCGGTGCGCGTCGTTCCCGGATGCCCGCCGTCGTCGAGCTCCGCGCCGGCCACGAATCGTACGTGTGGTGGTGTGGGTGGTTGGTCGGTGTAGGTGAGTCCGCCGGGTGAGGTCCATTGCAGGACGCCGCCGCCGTGTTGGGTGACTTTCCAGGCTGTTTCGCCTTTGAGGGTGTGGTGTCTTCGGCACAGGTGGGCGAGGTTTCCGGTGTGGGTTTTCCCGCCGTGGGCGTAGTCGATCGAGTGGTCGAGGTCGCATCGGTGGGCGGGCTGTCGGCAGCCGGGGAAGCGGCAGTGTCGGTCGCGGGCGCGGAGGTGCCGTTTCATCTCGGCGGAGGGGGTGTATCGGTCGACGGCGAGGACGCTTCCGGTGATGGGGTCGGTGAGGATTCGGTCCCATCCGGGTGCCCGTGCGGCCAGTTCCCGGGCGGTGTCGGCGTCGATGGGTGTCTTTCCGACGAGTTCTCCGGGTTCGGTGGTGACGCCGGCGAGGGCGAGGGCGGGGACGGTGACGTTGACGATCGCGGTGATCGCGCCGAGCCCGCCGTATCCGTCGGCCAGTCCTTCCCCGGTTTCGACGTTGGGGGTGGAGGTGAGGAGCATGTCGGCGGCGAGGTCGGCGCGGATCTGATCGAGGGTGCGGGTGTCGGTGGGGTCGAGGTTCTTCACCGCTCGGGCTTGTTGGGTGAGCCGGTCGTGGATCCCGTCCACGATCACGGCCGGCTGCACGATCGTGACGGATCCCATGCCGTCCTCCAGCATGGTCGTCCATACGCCTCGTCGTTCCCGGGCGGCCCGGTGCCGTTCTGTCAGCGACCCCGGTTGCATCTCTTCCGCCATCGGCGCCAGGGCCGCCCGTAACCGGCGCGGCGTCATGCGCTCGGCCTGCCGTACGGCTTCGGCCTCGAACGCTCCCCGCGCGACCGGGTCCACGAGTGGTGTTCCGAGTTCGGTAATCACCCGCACGTGCCGGGCGCCGATCCGTCCCTCACCCCATGCGGTCATCGCCGCCGGGAACTCCCGCACCACCACGGCCGCTTCGCCCATCTGGCGTTGCACCGCCCCGTCGGGCTCCCGCGCCGCGACCGCCAGCTCCGCAGCCACCGCCCGCACCGGCAATTCGGCGTCTTTCGCCGACGCTCGGGGCAGCGCCGCTACCCGCGACGCCGCCAGTTCGGCCGCCTCCGCCAGCACCCGTGCCACCGCGGCCTGCGCGACCGCTTCGGCCCGCCTTGCCGCGACGTAGCGTTCCGCGAGCTCCCGCGCCGCGAGATCCACGTCGTCGCCCCACGGGGTGGACGCCGGCACTGGGTTCGAATGCATGTTCGAAACTATAGAACCAGCCTCCGACATCGCCCCCGGCATCCACCCGGGGCGGGTTCGCGCCGGTCGCCCCGACGAGTTTCGCCCCGCGCCTCGCCCGCCCGTCACCCCCCGCCCGTCACCCCCCGCCCGTCACCCCCGCCCAATACACCCCCGGGCGGCTCACCCGACCGCGCCCCCGTACGCTGGTGTGGTGACGGACCTCCCACCCGATTCCCGCTTCCGTACGCGGCCCGTCTCGTTCGTGCGGCGCAGCGGTCGCATGTCCGACGGCCAGGAGCGCGCCTGGGAGGAGTTCGCGCCGCGGTATCTCCTCGAGGTCGAGCGCTCCGAGGCGGCGACCTCCGTGCACCCCGAGGCGCGCCTGCACCCCGCGGAAGAGTACGGTCGGGCAGCCCCGCTCGTCGTCGAGATCGGATCGGGCCAGGGGCACGCGATCGTGCACGCCGCCGCGCAGCGCCCGCACGAGGATTTCCTCGCCGTGGAGGTCTTCCGCGCCGGGCTCGCCCGCACGATGCTGGATGCCGCGCGCGCCGGAGCGGGCAATCTGCGCCTGATCGAGGCCAACGCGCCCGAGGTGCTCGCCTCGTACCTGCCCGAGGCGTCGGCGCAGGAGATCTGGGTGTTCTTCCCCGACCCGTGGCACAAGTCCAAGCACAACAAGCGACGGCTGGTCGACGACGACTTCCCGCCGATCGCGCGTCGTGCGCTGGCCGAGGGCGGCCTCCTGCGCCTCGCGACCGACTGGGAGCACTATGCACGACAGATGCGGGAGGTGCTCGATCGCGCCGAGGGGCTCGAGCGGGCCTTCGACGGCGACTGGGCTCCGCGCTACGAGGGACGCGTCATGACGGCCTTCGAACGCAAGGGCATCGAACGCGGCCGAGAGATCCGCGACCTCACGTATCGGCGGGTGCGCTGATGGCGGAGACGGCCACCTTCACTGTGGCGCGACCCGTGGCATCCCTCGGCCTGATCCCGGCGCTGCTCGTCTGCGCCGCCGCGCCGGCGTTCTTCGTGGTGCGGCTGGCGTGGCTCGGGTGGGTGCTGCTGGCGGCCGGGATGCTGGTGGCCTGGCTGCTGCGCTCGCGTGAGAACGGCGGGAGCAGCGCGAACGCTCAGCCCGGCGGACACGACGAACGCACCGGGCTCGCCACGAACGGCCGGCGCCCGAGCCTCGTCCGCGACCTCTCGCTCATCGCGATCGGCATGCTCATCGTGAGCGTGATCGACCTCAAGGCCGAGCTCGACAACCTCTCGATGCTGCGGTTCACCCTCGCCCTCGGTGGCGCGGTGGCGGTTCCGTACCTGATCTCGCGATACGTCTACCGCGACCGGGCCATTTCGTTCCCGTGGCGCGGGGGCGGGCGGCGCTGGAGTGCCTTCCAGTGGACGTGGCTCGTGCTCGTGCTCGTGCTCGGCTGGCTGATCCTGCCGTTCTACTTCATCACGTCCGGCGTGTACACGAACTGGCCCGTCGTCGACACTCCGGACCTCATCGCCCGGCTCTTCGTCGGGGTCGGTGCCGTGGGCATCTGGGACGAGCTCTTCTTCATCTGTACCGTGTTCGCGCTGCTGCGGCGGCACTTCCCGGATGTGCAGGCGAACATCCTGCAGTCGATCGTCTTCGTCTCGTTCCTGTGGGAGCTCGGCTACCAGGCCTGGGGCCCGCTCCTGACGATCCCCTTTGCGCTCCTGCAGGGCTTCATCTTCCTCAGGACGCACTCGCTCAGCTACGTCGTGACCGTGCATCTTCTCTTCGACGCGGTCGTCTTCGCGGTGCTCGTGCACGCGCACAACCCCGGACTGCTCGACGGGATATTCCTCGTCTGAACGCGCCCCGACCCGGCCAGAACATGGTCGTGGGGGTGGCGGACCCCCCAGAACGCCACCCCCACGGAGATGGCCGAACAAATGACCATCGTGAGATCGCACGTGATGTGCTCAATCAGTCAAGCAATGTGCTGCGGGGCGCGATAGATGTATTTCTAACCACACGTGAGAGTGAGAGGATCACCCCCATGGCGAGTGTCGGCGGGATGCCGCGGGTCGGCCTCATCGAGGACCACCGCCTCGTCGCGCTCGGGGTCATCGAAGTGCTCGGTGGAGGCGGGTTCCACGTCGAGGTCGCCCCCACCGTCCGCGAGCTGCTAGATCGGGGCGGCGAGTTCGCCCTCGCCATCCTCGACCTGCGTCTGGCGGACGGCTCCAGCGTGAGCGACAACGTGTCCGCGCTGCGGGCGGCCGACATCCCGGTCCTCGTCCTCACCTCGGGAGAGAGCGCGGATCTCGTGCGGGAGGCGGCGCGCAGCGACGTGCTGGGGATCGTGCGCAAGTCGCGGCCGGAGGGCGAGATCCGGGCCGCCGTCGCCGACGCCATCGCGGGAAAGCCGGTCGCCTCGGTCGACTGGGCCGCCGCGCTCGACGCCGACCCGCAGCTCGCCGACGCCGGACTGAGCCCCAGGGAGCGCGAGGTGCTCGCCCTCTACGCCGCGGGGGAGAAGGCGCAGGCGGTGGCCGCCGAAATGGGAATCTCCACCCCGACCGTCGCCAACTACATCACGCGCATCCGCCACAAGTACGCCGCCGTCGGCCGGCCCGCCCCCACGAAGGTGGACCTCTACCGTCGCGCCGCCGAGGACCGGCTTCTGAGCCCGTGGGAGTGAGCACACCGAGCGCTGCGGCGCGGATCCAACGCGCGCTGTACACGTCCCTGGGCGTGGCTGCCTTCGCGTACACGCTGCTCGGCATCCCGTCGGCCGTCGGTCAGTTCGGCGCCTTCGTGCCGGGGTTCGGTGCGGGCGCCTACGTGATCTGCTCGATGCTGTCCACGTCGCTCGCCGTGCTGGGTCCGTTCGCCCCGCTTCGGCTCCTCTCGGGCATCGCGACGGCGCACTGCATCGCTTTCGCGCTGACCATGGCCCTGTGGTTGCCGCTCATGACGGCGCCGAGCGTGCCGGGGCTCGCGCCGCCGTGGACGTTCGACGTCGTCACGATCGCGGCGAGCGCCGCGGCGATCGCGTGGCACCGCGCGGCTGCGTGGGTCTACCTCGTGGCGGTCGCCGTGGCGACCGGGTTCGTCACGTACGTCTCCTCGCCGGAGTTGGGGTGGCTGAATGCCGCGCACGATCTCGTCTACGCGCTGAGTTTCAGCGTGATCGTCGTCGCCATCATCCAGGTATCGCGCACGGCCGGTCGCCGCCTCGACACGGTGGCGGCGAGCGCTCGCGCCGAGGCATCCCGCGAGGCCCGGGAATCCAGCGCGCGACAGCAGAGGATGCGTCTCAACGCGCTGATCCACGACCGGGTGCTCTCGGTGCTCCTCGCGGCAGCGCGGGCGAACTCGGATCGACACGGAGTGCGGGAGGGAGCGAGGACCGCCCTGCCCGCCCTCGCTCCCGCCGACGAGAGGGACCGGATCGGCGCCGACGAGGTCGCCGCTCGCATCCGGTCGGCGGCCGGCGGAATGCCCGTCGACTGGGACGTCTCCGTTGCGCCCGGCGTATCGGTCCCGGCTGAGGCGGCGGCGGCGCTCGTGGAGGCGGCGGCCGAGGCCCTGCGCAACAGCGAGAAGCACGCGGACCCCGAGGGTGTCGGCGTCGACCGTCGCGTCGTCGTGAGGATGCTCCACGACGACCTCTCGATCGTCGTGGAGGACGACGGGGTGGGGTTCTCGCTGCCCCGCCTCGCACCCGACCGGCTCGGCGTGCGGGTGAGCATCATCGATCGGATGCGTGCCGCGGGCGGCGCCGCCCACATCACGGCGGCTCCCGGGCGCGGGGCGCGGGTCGAACTGCGCTGGCCCGTGGGGGAGGCCCCGTGAGCGATCGCGTCGACGTCTCCGCGATGCTCCGGCTCACCGAGTGGCCGGCGTACGTCGTGTTCGCCGTCTTCACGGCGACGAACGCCTTCAATACCTTCGCGACCCTCGACGAGGTCGGGTCGCCCGCGATCGCCGTGCTGGCCCTGGCCTGCGTGACCATCGCGGGGCTCATCCTCCTCCTGCCTGCGCCCGACCCGTACCCCCTCCGGCTCACCCTCCTCGTGCTCGCTCTGACGACGACCGCGGCGCTGACGACCTGGAACATCCCGCCCGGTTCCACGCCCGGCTGGTCGGCGTGGTTCTGGGGGGCGTCGGGCCTGGTGCTGCTGATGGTCGCCCTGCGCGGCCGCATCATCCTGGCGTGGACCGGGTTCACCGTCATGGTCGGCGTCGCGGTGTGGTGGGAGCTGGCGGCGGGGCTCTCGGCGCTCGATGGCATCATGTTCGTCACCCGGCACGGCGCGATGCTGCTGGTCGGAACGTTCTTCGCGCTATATCTGCGGGGCGCGGCATCCCAGATCCGCCGTCTGCAGGAGGCGGAGGTGATGCGCTCGCGGGAGCAGGAGGCGGCGCGTGCCGCCATGGCCGAGCAGCGTGCGCGTGTCGAGCGCCTTCGCACCTTCACCGACCCGGCCCTGCGCCTGCTGGCGTCGGACGCCGCGCTCACGGATGCCGACAGGGAGGAGTTCCGTCTTCTCGAGGCGACGCTGCGCGACTGGCTGAGGGCGGATGGGCTCGCCACCGAGCCGATCCTCACAGCCGCCCGAGATGCGCGATCCCGCGGCGTCGACGTCACCCTGCTCGATGACCGGGGCGAATCGGGCATGGATGCCGCGGCGCGCGCCCTGCTCGACGCGACCGTGTCGCGGGCGCTGCGCGCGCAGCGCGACGGCGACGTCGTCGTGCGGGTGCTGCCGTCGGGCCGAGGAATGCTCGCGACGATCCGGGGGGAGACCGCGACGGGCCCCGTGCGGGTCGACATCGCCGCGCCGACGGCGCCGGATAGGCTGGACCCATCCCTTCAAAGCGGACCCATCGAGCAGAAGGGGAGCACATGAGCACCATCCACGACGCCGCACGTCGCGACGCCATCGCGGCGTACCGGCTCATCGACGACGCACCCTGTCCCGACCTGGAGCGGCTGGTCCGTCTCGCGGCCTCGATCTGCGGCGTGTCGACCGCGGTCATCAACGTCATCGACGACCGCTGGCAGCATCAGATCGCGGCGGTCGGCTTCGAGCCCGCCCTGTGCGAGCGCGAGGACTCGATGTGCGCGGCAGTGCTCTCCCGCCGCACGCAGGTGAGTGTGCGCGACGCTCGGCTCGACGAGAGGTTCGCGGCGAACCCCTTCGTCACGGGCGAGATCGCGCACATCCGGTTCTACGCGGCGAGCCCCCTCACCACGCCGCAGGGCATCACGATCGGAACGCTGTGTGTTTTCGACGAGGAGCCGGGGGAGCTTTCCCCCGAGCAGTCCGCCGACCTGGCGCTCCTTGCCGATCAGGTCGTCGAGCTCCTCGAGCTGAGGCGCGTCTCCGCCGAACTCGCGCGCTCCAACGAACAGCTCGCGGTGTTCGCTGCCCAGGTGAGCCACGACCTGCGCAACCCGCTGACCGCGCTCGCGGGCTTCCTCGAGCTCGCCTCCACCAGCCCCGAGATGGCGCACGCGCCGCACGCGGCCGAGGCCCTGGCGCGCGCGGAGGCGGCGGCCGATCGCATGACGACGATGGTGGACGACCTGCTGGAGTACGCGCGGGTCGGGGGAGCGGTCTCCCGTTGCGAGGAGGTGCGCCTCGACGAGGTGACCGCCGCGGTGCTGGAGGATCTGGGCCCCGAGATCCGCGCGAGCGGAGCCGATGTGACCGTCGATGCCGACCTGCCCGTGCGCGGCGACGAGACGCAGCTGCGCGCGCTCGTGCAGAATCTCCTCGCGAACGCGGTGAAGTTCTCATCGGTCAACGGGGATGCCCCGCGCGTCATGCTCACCGCGACACCGGTGGACGGCGCCGTGCGGATGAGCGTCGACGACAACGGCCCCGGGGTGCCCGCATCGGATCGTGAGCGCGTCTTCGCGCTCATGGCCCGAGGGACCGACGACCACGTTCCCGGCCTGGGCATCGGCCTGTCGACGTGCCGCCGCATCGTACAGGCGCACGGCGGCACCATCTCGATCGACGATTCGCCCCTCGGCGGTGCGCGCGTCAGCGTCGTGCTGCCGGGTTAGGCGCGGACTGTAGCCGCATTCGGTGTTCCTGCTCTGCCCAGCGGCTGGTACGCCAGCAGCGCCGCCCGAGTGTCGTCGTCCATCCATCCCGTGTCCACCGGTCCGGGGTTGACGACGTTGGCCGATACCTGCCTCGGCCCGAGCTCGCGGGCCGCGGATTTGACGATCCGGTCGAGCGCGCCCCTGGACGCCCCGTAGGGAAGGTTGCCGCTCGTGTGATCACTCGTGAACGCGACGATCGCTCCGCCGCCCGCGTCGACCTGCCGGCTCGTCCCAGCCAATGCTGATGAAGCCGTCCTCTACGAGTTCGGTGGTCAACGAGTCATTATGAACGCCCCAGACGTTCATGATCCGCCGCTCCGGTCCAAGGATTTCCCCTTCAGGTGTTCGTACAGCATCGCCGGCAGCGCCCTCCCCAGCTCAGCGAACAGCCCGCTGTCGCTGAACAGGTCGTCGACGAACGCGGGTGTCTCGTCCCGCACGCCGAGCAGCGCTTTCGTGAACGCCTTCGGCAGCGCGGGCGACTCTGCGAACTGCTGCGGGCTGTTCACCGCGGCCTGGTTCGCGAGCTCGACGTCCAGGGCGAGCTTGCCGACGATGTGGTTCATCTGCAGGTCGATGACGCCTACGCCGTACTTGTCGCCGAGGCGTTCGTTGAGCTTGTGGATGATCTCCTCGAGCGCGCTGCGGTGCTTCTCATGGATCGTGCCCGATCCGATCGCGGTGATCGGATCCAGACCCGGCCCCTGCTCGAGGTTCAGCTTCACGGGCTCGCCCGCAGAGATCTTGTACCCCACCAGCGTCACGTCCGAGATGTCGACCGGTTCGAGGATCGTCGCGGTGGACAGTTGCGGGAGGATGCGGCGGAAGAAGTAGTGCCGGCGGGGCAGATCGGTGTCTTCGAGGTTGCGGGCCTGGGCGATGAAGTCGTAGAACTTCACGAAGTTTCCCACATCGGCCTTGAACAGCCGCAGTTCGTCCTGCTCGGACTTGTCGTCATCCAGGACCGCCGCGACCCAGCGTTTCTGGAACCGATCCACCGCTGGCGCGGTTGCCGCCGATACCTTCGAGTTCACATTCACGCCACCCGCGAGGGCGGCATCGAATGCTTGCTCGACCTCTGCCATGTCGTAGATCCCGGCGGAGTCGAGCTTGGTCACGAGGTCGTAGATCAGGTTCGGGTCGGTCGTCGCGGTGAGCCTCGCCTTCCGGTAGTACGGCAGGAACGCGTCCAGCACCTCCTGCGGGTCGTTGACGAAGTCGAGGACGAAGGTCTTGTCCTTGCCCGGGTAGGTGCGGTTCAGCCGGGACAGAGTCTGCACGGCCTGGACGCCGCCGAGCTTCTTGTCGACGTACATCGCGACCAGGCGGGGCTGGTCGAACCCGGTCTGGAACTTCTCCGCCACGATCATCACGTTGTACGTGGCCGGCTTGAACGCCTCGGCGAGATCCGACTGGACACCCGGGTTCTGGGTCCGCTCCGTCAGCCCCTCACCGACATCGTCCGGGTCATCGACCGTTCCCGAGAACGCGACCAGCGACCTCACATCCTGCAGGCCGCGATCGGCGATGTAGTCGTCGAGGTACTTCTTCCACCGCACCGCTTCCACTCGCGATCCCGTGACGACCATCGCCTTCGCCTTGCCGTCCAGCAGGGGCTGGACGAAGGTGCGGAAGTGGTCGACGACGATCTTCGCCTTCTGGCTGATGTTCGTGGGATGCAACCTGACGTACTGCACGAGCGCTTTCACCGCGGTCGACTCGTCGACCTCGTCGGCGCCGTCGTAGTCGGAATCGGGATGCTGCAGCTTCCACGCGACCTTGTACGGGGTGTAGTTCTGCAGCACATCGAGGATGAAGCCCTCCTCGATCGCCTGCTGCATCGAATACAGATCGAACGGCTCCGGCGTCGCATCCGGCCCCGCGTCCTCCGGGAGCCGGCCGAACAGCTCGAGCGTCTTGGCCTTCGGCGTCGCGGTGAACGCGAAGTAGGAGATGTTCGGGGCGGCTGCGGTGACCTCCATCGCCCACTGTAGGTACGCCTCCGAGTCGACCGGCGCCCCCTCTGCCACCGCGGCGAGCTCCGCCGGGGACAGCACCTTCGTCAAAGCGCCCGCGGTCGACCCGGTCTGCGACGAATGCGCCTCGTCCGCGATCACCGCGAACCGGTGTCCCTGCAACTCCGGCAGGGTCTGAATCGCGGTGATCAGTGCCTCGAACGACTGGATCGTCACGATCACGATGTTCTTGCCACCGGTCAGTGCCGCGGCGAGCTGCTTCGACTTCGACTCGCCCGCATCCTTCGTGATCGACTGCACCACCCCGGCCTGCTTCTCGAACTGCGAGATCGCGTCCTGCAGTTGCTTGTCCAGCACGGTCCGGTCGGTGACCACCACCACCGTGTCGAACACCCGCGCGTTCTGGTCGTCGTGGAGTTGCGAAAGGCGGTGCGCGAGCCACGAGATCGAGTTCGTCTTCCCCGACCCCGCCGAATGCTGCACCAGGTACCGGTTCCCCGGCCCCTCCACCCTGGCCGCGTCGACCAGTCGGGTCACGGCCCGCCACTGGTGGTACCGCGGGAACAGCACCTTCTCGGTCTTCGTCTTCTTCCCGGTGTCGGGATCAACATCGACCTCGACCTGCAGGTGCACGAACGACCCCAGCAGCTGCAGCCAGGTGTCGCGCTGCAGGATCTCCTCCCAGAAGTACGCGGAGGCCGACCCGTTCGGGTTCGGCGGGTTCCCCGCACCCTCCTCCGCACCCTTGTTGAACGGCAGGAACCGCGTCTTCGGCCCAGCGAGCTTCGTGGTCATCCGCACTTCGGAGTTCGACACCACGAAATGCACCAGCGACCGCTTCGCAAACCCGAACAACGGCTCACCCACCGGCGACCGGTCGAACCGGTACTGGTTCACCGCGTTCCCGATCGACTGTGTGAAGTCCGTCTTCAACTCGACGGTCGCGACCGGGATGCCGTTCACGAACAGCACCAGATCCAACGCCTTGTTCGGATGCTTCGCCGAGTAATGCACCTGACGCATCACCCGCACCCGCATCTTCCCGTACGCCTCCAGCGTGTCCGGGTTCTGCGTGGTCGCCGGCCGGAACTGCGCCAACCGGAACTTCACCGCACCCCCATGCAACGGCACCATCGAGAAGCCCTCGTGCAGAATCCGGATCGTCCCCCCGTTCTTCAACGGGTCCAGATCCAGCGACTTCGCGAGGCGACTCAGGATGCTGCGACCCGCCGCTTCACGCTGGGCGTCGGTGTCACCGGGGCGGACGACCTTCGCGAACTCGGTCGGTTGCGAATCCGCCAACCAGCCGAGCACGTCCTCGGGGAACAGCGCGAGCTCGCGGTCGTAGCCGGCGTCGGTCGGCGAGTACAGCCAGCCGTTTGCAGCGAGATGCTCGGCAATCTCGTTCTCCAGCACCGACTCCAGATGCGCTCCGGCAACACCCCTCATGCGACCACCCCCACGTCGATCTTCCCCGTAACGGCGGCCGAAATCAGCGCAGCACGACGCTCACGCATCAAGTCGATCGATCGCCGCGCGGCATCTAGTGCGGTGTCGATCGCCGAGTGCTGATCTCGGAGGTAATCCACAATGCGCTCCTGCGTGGACAGGTCCGGGAGCGCAATGGCGAAGTTGCCGACCTGTTGTTCGCTCATGTGGGGCACGCTCACGCCGGTGAAGTCGGGTTCGATATACATCGCGAACCCACCCCATGCCAACGAGTACTCCAGGTAGTCATTGCGTACGCGAGTGCCTCTCAGCCGGAGCACCCGCTGAACGAGCAGGGAGCCTGCGTCCCCTGGGCCTACTCGGGCGACGCGGAGCCCCCCACTGATCACTGGGCGGTCCATTCCGAGGACAAGATCACCTTCGTCGAGCATGTACCGGCGCTCAACGTCAGCCGGAGGGTTCTCGATCCCGACCGTCTCCGCCCAAGAAATGGATCCCACTCCGACATTGATCCCACGAAGCAAGCGCGTCGCCCCCGTGTCGTCTACGAAGTCGCCGCTCGCGAACGCAAACCCGGGGAGAGATCGAACAGCGAACTTGACGCGGACAGCTTCCCAGTCCTCGGGGATGGAGCCGAGCCACCCGAGTCCTGACTCCTTGAGTTCCCCGGAGTCGTCGATGCCGCGCGTCACTGCTTGCGCGGTAACCGCGGCGCGGCGTTCGGTTAGGAGGGTGATGAGTTCCTCGTTCTTCGCGATGAACGCGTCGATCTGCGCCGTCTCCCGATCCAGATAGTCCGCAATCGCCTGCTGTTCGCTCAACGACGGGACCCACACCTTGACGTTCCGAACTTCGTTCCAGTCCGCGCGAGGCATCTTCGCTCCGGACACGGACGCGATCACCGGCTCGAGAAAGGGCTCAGACAGAACGAGGTAGGAGAGGTACCGACTCGTCATTCGCTCTGGAAGAGGGCGGTAGACGTGGAAATCGCCCACCGCATCGCCGTCAGCGTCAGCAAGCCACGCCTTACGGAGATTCGGACGCAGCTTCCCGAATAGCACGTCACCGCGTCGAAACCGGATGCCGTCACCGTCGTACTGAACGTCGGGATCGAAGTTCAGCCGACCGGTTTCCTTCTCAATCGCTTCGAGCCCGATCCTGAAATCACTGCGGGAAGATGCCCTCTCGGTGGCCAGTCTCACCGTGCGCCCGAAAGCGACGGCGCTCACCGTTCGACCTCGATGAGCATTGCGCGGAGTCGGTCCATGACGGCTTCGAGGTCGCGGTCGATCTCTTCGAGCGGGCGGGGCGGGGTGTACTTATAGAAGTGGCGGGTGAAGGGGATCTCTGCGCCTTCCTTGGTCTTGGAGTGGTCGATCCACGCGTCGGGCGCGTACGGGAGAACTTCGCGCGCGACGTAGGCGTCGACATCGTCGCCCCAGGGCACGTTCTCGGTGTCGCGCAGCGAGGCATCCGCCTCGGGGTTCCCCTTGGCGTCGGTGCAGGTGTCGGCGGTGTCGTCCTGCTCGCCAAGCTCGGTGGTCACGGTCTTGAGCAGCGGTGCAGGGAGGGTGAGGCCTTCGGCTTTCGCGGCATCCTTCAGCGCCTTGTGGAACTCGGAGCGGTTCTTCCAGACGGTGCCGACGCCGAGCCTTTCGAGGGTGGCGCGGAGGGCGGCAGCATCCGTCTCGTTCAGCTTCTGGATGGCCTTGGCTTCGAAGACGGTGTCGATGCGTGCGGGGGTGGCGTGCCAGTTGAGTTTGAGGGGGCGTTCGACGGTGATGGTGCGGTACAGGAAGTCCTCATTGCGGAAGATCTTCGAGTGCTCGCCGTCCTCGAACCCGGCGTACAGGCCGACGATGGTCTCGATGTTCTGCGGGGAGAGTTCGTTGCGTTTGGAGCCGAGCCCCTTGCGGAGCTTGGTGAACATCTCGCGACCGTCGATGAGCTGCACCCGGCCCTTGCGGTCGTCGGTCTTGCGGTTGGTGAGAACCCAGATGTAGGTGGAGATGCCGGTGTTGTAGAACATGTCCTTCGGCAGCCCGATGATGGCCTCGACGAGGTCGTTGTCGAGCAGCCACTTGCGGATGTTCGACTCGCCACCGCCGGCGCCTCCGGAGAACAGGGGCGACCCGTTGAGGACGATGGCCATGCGGGAGCCGCCGTCTTCGGGTTTGCGCATCTTCGACACCAGGTGGAGGAGGAACAGCATGGCGCCGTCGCTGACGGCGGGGGTGCCGGGGCCGAACCGGCCGTTGAAGCCGAGCTTGGTGTGTTCGTCGTCGACGTAGGTGCGTTGGTCTTTCCAGTCGACGCCGAACGGCGGGTTGGAGAGGCCGTAGTCGAACTTCTTGTCGTCGAAGTGGTCTTCAGTGAGCGTGTCGCCGAGGGCGATGTTGTCGACGTCTTGACCCTTGATGACCATGTCGGCCTTGCAAATCGCGTACGACGCGTCGTTGTAGTCCTGCCCATACAGGCTCAGCTGGATGCCCGGGTTCAGGGTGCGAAGGTACTCGTCCGCGACGGAGAGCATGCCTCCGGTGCCGGCGGTCGGGTCGTAGATGGACCGCACCACACCGGACTTCGAGAGGGCGTCATCGTCGAGGGCGAACAGCAGCTCGACCATCAGCTTGATGACCTCGCGGGGGGTGTAGTGGTCGCCGGCGGTTTCGTTCGACTTCTCGTTCGCGAACCGGATCAGCTCCTCGAACACCAGCCCCATCTGGATGTTGCTGACCGTGCGGGGGTGGAAGTCGGCCTGCGCGAACTTCTCCGTCACCGCGAACAGCTTGTTCTTCTCCGCCAGCTTGTTCAGCGTCTTGTCGAACTCGAACCGCTCGAAGATGTCCCGCACATTCGGTGAGAACCCTGCCAGGTATGCGGAGAGGTTCGCACGGAGGTCGGCGGGGTCTGCGACCAGCTTTGCGAAGTCGAACGGGGACGTGTTGTAGAACTGGTGGCCTGAGGCCTCCTGGAGCTTGATCGCCTGCAGCATCTCGGGGAGCGACCCGATGCCCTTCGCCGCTTCGAGGACGGCGGGCTTCGTGTCAGCGAGGACGGCGTCGAGGCGGCGGAGCACCGTGAAAGGCAGAACCACCGACCCGTACTCCGAGGGCTTGAACGGGCCGCGAAGGGATTCCGCGATGTTCCAGATGAAGGCGACGTGATTCACCACAGGTGGGCACTCCTGCTATAGAGCTAGCGAATGAGCGGCTGCGACGCCGCGAACTCTCCCATCCTGGCCCATCGCCCGCGGGGTCCCGAGCAGCGACTCCCGCCTCGACGCCCGCGTGCCAACGGTCTCACCTGAGCGGTTGCCAAGCGACGCGCGCCAGCGCGGAGCCTGCAAGGAGCGAGCGGCGAGAACGGAGCCACGACCGATCGCTACACCGCGGCGAGCCTTGTCCTCTCATCGGGCGCGAACATCAGGATGCTTCTATGTCCTGTCAAGTCCGTTCTGGGTGGTGAGGTGCCGGTAGAGCTGTCGGGCGATGTATCGCTTGAGTGATCGGCGGATCTCCTTGGTCGTGCGTCCCTGAGCGCGTCGACGTTCGACGTAGGCGCGGGTCGCGGGATGGTGAGACATCCGGGTCAGCGCGATTGAGGAGAGCGCCCGGTTCAGCCGTCTGTCGCCGCCGCGGTTCAGGCGGTGTCGGGTGGTGTTCCCGCTCGATGCCGGGACCGGGCTCACTCCGGCGAGCACGGCGAACGCTGCCTCGGAGCGGACGCGTCCGGGGTGTGACCAGGCAACGATAATCGCCGCGGCGTTAATCGCTCCGATGCCGGGTTGCTCGAGCAGCCCGGATGCGTCGCTCGCCCTGACGAGCGCGGTGATCTCGTGGCGATTGTCCGCGAGGTCTTGATCGCACGCGGTGATGCGTCTGGCGAGGCGGATCGCTTCGCGACGAGCAGTCACGGCCGCGAGGTCTTCCTGCCGGTGCCGCCACGACGCGATCGTCACGAGCTGCGCTTTCGTTAACGGGCGCCGCGCGTCGATGCCGAGGTCGACGGTTCGCAGCAGCGCGGTGAGCGCGTTGATCGACCGGGTGCGGTCGCTGTTGAGCAGCTCGCGCCCTGCGACGAGGACCCGCAGCGCGGCGCGTATTCCCGCGTCCTGACGCGGATCGCGGAGCTTGTCCGCATCGACACTGAGCACGGAGCGGGCGATCAGTTCCGCGTCGATCTCATCGCTCTTACCGAGGCCGCGGCGTTGCCGGGCCGGGGTCGGGAACGACTCCACGACCCGGTAGCCAGCGTCCTGGCATGCCCGCGCGAGTCGAGCGCCATAGGACCCGACGCCTTCGATGGCGACGAGCACGTCCACCAGTCCGCCGGTGCGGCTGGCGATCCACGCGACCGCGCGGGAGAGTCCTGCAGGGGTCGTCGGGAACGTCGAGGTATCGACTCTCGCGCCGGTGCGCACGTCGATGACGGCGAGGGTGTGCGTTCGGGAGTGCGTGTCCGCGCCGATGACATACGCGAATGTGTTTGCAACGATGGTCATGGTGACCGTGATCCTTTCCACGAGGTTGACGTCACTGCTGGCGTCGGCCCGGGAATGGTCACTGCGAGGCAGGCCTGTAATGGGCCACGACCGCCGCTGACGGTCGGGCAAGCTTCTGATCAAGCCATCGAAGTGGGCAGGGTCGGCGCCGGCGCCCGCCCGGGCGGACAGATCCTGAGAAAGGCACCCCAGTCCGAAGGGCGAAGGGCCAACCGATTCAAGAGTCACGACCATGCGGAGCGCCAGCACCCACCCTGCCAGCCGACCCCAGGCCAGCAACTCAGAGACTTACAGGCGATTCAGGGCATGCTCGGCCACGTCTCCGCAACGATGACCCTCGACGTCTACGCCGACATGTTCGCCGACGATATCGGCAGCATCGCGGCCGCGCGCGACCTCGAAGCCCCGAAGTCGGCGAATCCAAACACCGAAAAAGAAAAAATCCCAGGCTGACCTGGGATTTCTCTCGTGCCCCCGACAGGAATCGAACCTGCGACCTTTGGTACCGGAAACCAACGCTCTATCCCCTGAGCTACGGAGGCGTACCGGTCGAGATTACCACCCGCGGCGCGCGTCATCCGACGCCGACGAGACAGCGTGCGCGGCTCGGCAGGGTCAGTGGTCCAGCTCGGCGCCTGGCGCGGCATCCGCCACGATGCTGCGCTCGGCGAGCGCCTGATTCAGCCGCGCCGCGAGGTAGGCGTGGCCGGGCGTGGAGGGGTGGAACTGGCCCAGCCCGGTGTCGATCACATCGAGGTAGTTCCACGACTGAATCCACTCCTCCTGCAGCGGGGAGACGTACCACCACCCGCGCGCCGCGGCGAGCTCGCCCAGCCGCTGGTCGATCCACACCGTCCCCGCGTGCACGGGGAGCTGGTGGGGCGCGGGGCCGAGGATAACGATCCGCGCGTCCGGGTACCGCGCGGCGAGCGCGTCCCAGGCCGATGTCACGGCCTTGTCGTACCCGTCGGGCACGAGGAGGCGGTCGTTGATCGAGCCCTGCACGATGACGAGATCCGGATCGAGGGTGGCATCCAGAGCCGCGATGCGCTCGCCGAACGTCGGGCCGTCGACGCCCTCGCGGAGGTAGCCGCTGCCGCGCACTCCCGCGACGGTCGTGTCCCACCCGGTCATCGCCTCGAGCACGTAGGCGTATCCCATGCCCGGCTCGGCCGCCGAGCCGAACGTCCAGGAGTCCCCGAAGACGAGCACGCGCGCATCGGCGGGCAGCGCGAGAGGCTCGGCGTCGACGACGGGCGAACCCTCCCCGGATGCCGCGGCGTTCGGCGGCGCGGCCGCCCTGTGCCAGGGCTGCCAGACGCCGACCAGCGCCGCCGCGACGACCGCCGCCGCGATGGCGGCGGCGACCCCCGCACGCAGGCGGGATCGGGCGGAATCTGCGGACATGCACACGAGCGTAGGCGACCCGGCGGCGCTCTTCGTCCACGGCCTCCCGGCGCGCGCGCCGGGGGCCTCCGGACGCGTGCGAGGATTGCTCGGTGCAGCGCTCCGTCACGGCAGAAATCGACCTCGATCTGGCCGGTTCCGTCGATCTCGTGTTCTCTCTCAGCGTGGCCCAGCAGGTGCCCGTCGTGGGGGAGCGGCTCACCTTCACCCAGGGCGGCCGCACGTGGTCGCCGACCGAGATCGTCGACCAGTACGGCAGCCGCCTGCACCGGCTCCGCGGCGAGGCGGGTCGCCTCGAAGTGCGCTACGAGGCCCTCGTCGACGGCCCCGCCGGCATGCCGCGCACGAGCGACCTGGACGCCATCACCTACCTCCGCCCCAGTCGCTACAGCCAATCCGACGAGGTGTTCACGCAGGCGCGGCGACAGTTCCACGGACTCTCGGGGCACGACCTGATCGAGGCCGTCACCCGCTTCGTCGAGCAGAGCATCACCTACACGCCGGGCCTGAGCCTCGGCACCGACAGCGCCGTGACGACCCTCACGACGGGTCAGGGGGTCTGTCGCGACTACGCGCACGTCGTCATCGCGCTGCTGCGGGCGATGGACATGCCGGCGCGGTACGCGGCCTGCTACGCGCCGGGGCTCGACCCGATGGACTTCCACGCCGTCGCCGAGGCGTATCTCGACGGCGCCTGGTACGTGATCGACGCGACCCGCCTCGCCGATCGCCGCTCCCTCGTGCGCATCGCGACGGGCCGCGACGCCGCCGACTGCGCCTTCCTCAGCTTCCACGGCGGCCACGTCGGCCTCGAGCGGCTGCAGGTCGACGCGCGGCTGCACGACGCCGCACCGGATGCCGCGGCATCCGCCGACGACTTCACGGCGCTCGTGCAGCTGGCCTGAGGCACGGGGGAGGCGTCCGTCGAAACTAGACTGGGCGGGCTATGAACCCCGAGGATCTCTCCGCCGCCCTGCTCGCCGTGATCACGCCCCTCGCCGAGGCTCGACGACCCGGTTCGGCCGAGGGGCTCACCGCCGCCGACCTGCCGCTGGAGCGTCCCAAGAACCGCGACCACGGCGACTGGGCCTCCAACGCCGCCATGAAGCTCGCCAAGCGGGTCGGCGCGGCACCGCGCGAGCTCGCCACCGAGATCGCCGCGGGCCTGGAGAGCGTCGACGGCGTCGCGAGCGTCGAGGTCGCCGGCCCCGGGTTCATCAACATCCGGCTGGATGCCGCGGCCGCCGGAGCGCTCGCGAAGACCATCGTCGAGGCGGGGGCGGCGTTCGGGACGAACGACTCCCAGCGCGGCAACAGCATCAACCTCGAGTTCGTCTCCGCCAACCCCACCGGCCCGCTCCACATCGGCCACACGCGATGGGCAGCCCTCGGCGACTCGATGGCACGCCTGCTGCTGGCGAGCGGCGCGACCGTGGCGCGCGAGTTCTACATCAACGACGCCGGCGCGCAGATGGACCGCTTCGGCCTCTCGGTGCTCGCCGCGATCCAGGGGCAGCCGACACCCGAGGGCGGGTATGCGGGCGCCTACATCGATGAGCTCGGTCGTCGCGTGCTCGTGAAGCGCCCGGACATCCTCGAGCTGGACGAGGACGAGCGGATGGTCGTTGCCCGGGACACGGCGTACGAGCTGCAGCTGGGGGAGATCCAGGCATCCCTCGAGAATTTCAACGTGCACTTCGACGTCTGGTTCTCGGAGCGCGTGCTGCACGCCCGCCCCGCGGACGGCGGCCCGAGCCTCGTGGACGAGGCCGTCGACCGGCTGCGCGCGCAGGGGCACGTCTTCGACGACGAAGATGCCGTGTGGGTGCGCACGACCGACTTCGGCGACGACAAGGACCGCGTCATCCGCCGCAGCAACGGCGAGTACACGTACTTCGCCGCCGACGCCGCCTACTACCTCAACAAAGGCGACCGCGGCTACGCGCACAAGATCTACCTGCTCGGCGCCGACCACCACGGCTACGTCCACCGCCTCAAGGCGCTGGCGGGCGCGGCGGGCGACGACCCCGACAAGGACATCGAGGTGCTCATCGGGCAGCTCGTCTCCGTCAACGGCGCGCGCCTGTCCAAGCGCGCGGGCAACATCATCGAGATGGACGACCTGCGCGCGTGGATCGGCACCGACGCGCTGCGGTACTCCCTCGCCCGGTACCCCGCCGACTCGCCCCTCACCCTCGACCCCGAGCTGCTGCGCAAGCGCACGAACGACAACCCCGTCTTCTACGTGCAGTACGCCCACGCCCGCACGCACAACGTCGCGCGCAACGCGGCCGACTCGGGTGTCGACCGCAGCGAGTTCGCGCCCGAGCTGCTCGAGCACGAGACCGAATCGGCGCTGCTCGGCGCCCTGCAGGAGTTCCCGCGCATCGTGGCATTCGCCGCCGACGTGCGCGAGCCGCACCGCGTGGCCCGCTATCTCGAGGAGCTCGCGGGGCTCTACCACCGGTGGTACGACAACTGCCGCGTCATCCCCCAGGGCGACGCACCGGTCGAGACCGTGCACCGCACGCGGCTCTGGCTCAACGACGCCACGGGGCAGGTGCTGCGCAACGGCCTCGACCTGCTCGGTGTGAGCGCCCCGGAGCGGATGTAGCGCATGAGCGGCCCCGAGCACCCGACCCTGCCCCTGCCCGAACCCGGAAGCCGGTGGGTGCTCGCCGACTCCGGCGATGCTCCGGCCCGCAGGCGTCGCGTGTGGCCCTGGATCGTCACGCTCGTCATCGTGGCGGCGGTGCTGGTCGGCGGCTGGTTCGTGGCGAACTGGCTCGCGGGTGACCTCGTCGAGCGCGCCGTGCGCACCCAGGTGGTGCAGCAGCTCGGGGCGGATGCCTCGGGCGAGGTCGACGTCGAGGTGTCGGGCATGGTGATCCCGCAGCTGGTCTCCGGCGAGCTCGACGAACTGCGCATCACCGCCCAGGACCTCAGCTTCGACACCCTGTCGGGCGACGTCGAGGTCGTCGCGACGGCAGTCCCGATCCGCGCGGACCGCGACCTGGGCCAGGCGTCGGCGACGGTGGTCCTCGACGAGCAGCAGGTGCGCGCGCTCCTCGCGGGGATCGAGGGCTTCCCGGCAGACACGGTGTCGATCGACGGCGGCGAGGTCGCGGCATCCTTCGAGCTCACCGTCTTCGGCGCGGTCATCCCGATCGGTGTGGGGCTCGTGCCCTCCGCCGCGGACGGCGATCTCGTGCTGACGCCCGCCACGCTCCGCCTTGCCGACGCGACGGTCTCGGCCGACGACCTGCGCGCCCGGTTCGGCGGGTTCGCCGATGCCGTGCTGCGCTCGTGGGACGTCTGCGTCGCCCAGTACCTGCCGGCTGCGCTGACGATGACGGATGTCGTGGTGGCCGACGGCCGCGCGACGATCGACTTCGACATCGCTCCCGGCGTGCTCCACGACCCCGCGCTGCGCCAGGACGGCTCCTGCGGATGACGCGGCCGGCGCGGGCCGGATGGGGTCGAGCGAACGCGGTGCCCTAGACTTTCTAGCAACCGTCGGCCGCGTGAGCATCCCGCGACCTGCCGCCCGTCGGCGCCGACGCATCCCGACATCCGATTGGTACGCCGTGCCCGCCTCGCCGCTCGCCCCCGCCTGGCTCTCCGAGCCCTCCGACGCGAACGCGCTCGCCGAGGGCGTCTGGCCGGCCAGCGCCCACCGTGACGAGACGGGCGGCGCCGTGGTCGGCGGGGTCTCGGTGCGTGAGGTCGTGGCCCGCTTCGGCACGCCCCTGCTCGTCATCGACGAGGACGAGGTCCGAGGGCGAGCCCGCCGCACCGTCGCCGCGTTCTCCGCGGCCGCCGCGGCGCGGGGCACCAGCGCGCGGGTCTACTACGCCGGCAAGGCGTTCCTCTCGACCGAGATCGCCCGGTGGGTCACCGCCGAGGGCATGCGCGTCGACGTCTGCACGCAGGGCGAGCTCGAGGTCGCGCTCGCCGCCGGTGTGCCGGCGGAGCACCTGGGCTTCCACGGCAACAACAAGTCGGTCGCCGAGCTGCGCCGGGCCGTCGAGACCGGCGTCGGGACGATCGTCCTCGACTCCGAGATCGAGCTCGAGCGCCTCTCGCGGATCGCGGCGGACGCCGGTCGCACGCAGGCCGTGCTGATCCGCGTCAACACCGGCGTGCACGCCGAGACGCACCACTTCCTCGCGACGGCCCACGAGGATCAGAAGTTCGGCTTCCCGCTCGCCGAGGCGGCCAGGATCGTCGAGCGGATCCGCCGCGCCCCGGGACTGCGCTTCGACGGCCTGCACTGTCACATCGGCTCGCAGATCTTCGGCACCGACGGATTCCGCGAGTCGGCCGCGCGCTTGCTCGAGGTGCTCTCCATCGTGGGCGACGGCGGCGAACCCGCGCCGATCCTCAACCTCGGCGGCGGCTTCGGCATCGCCTACACGTCGGCCGACGAGGCCACGCCGATCGAGCAGCTGGCCGACGGCATCCTCGAGGTCGTCGCGGCGGAGAGCGCCGCCCGCGGCATCCCCGTCCCCGTCGTCGCGTTCGAGCCGGGGCGCTCGATCGTCGGCACCGCCGGGGTGACGCTCTACGAGGTCGGCACGACGAAGGACGTCACGGTCGACACCGAGACCGGGCCCGCCGTGCGGCGCTACGTGAGCGTCGACGGCGGCATGAGCGACAACGCCCGCCACGCCCTGTACGGCGCGGACTTCTCGGCGCGGATCGCCTCACGCGTCTCCGAGGCCGGCACCCAGCTCGTGCGCGTCGTCGGCAAGCACTGCGAATCGGGCGACGTCGTCGTCGATGCCGAGTACCTGCCGGATGACGTCTCGCCCGGCGACCTGCTCGCCGTGCCGGTGACGGGCGCGTACTGCCAGCCGCTGTCAAGCAACTACAACCACGTGCCCCGGCCGCCGGTCGTCGCGGTGCGCGACGGCGCGGCCCGGGTGATCGTGCACGGTGAGACCGTCACCGACCTGCTGGCCCGGGATGCCGGGCTGCACCCGTCGAGGGGAGAAGAATGACCGACTACCGCACGCTGCGCGTCGCCCTGCTGGGCGCCGGCGCGGTCGGATCACAGGTCGCGGGGCTGCTGCTGCGCCACGGCGACGAGCTCGCCGACCGCGCGGGTGCGCGCCTCGAGCTCGCCGGGATCGCGGTGCGCACGATCGACGCGCCGCGCGACGTGGAGCTGCCGGCCGAGCTGTTCACGACCGACGCGGAGGCCCTGATCGTCGGCGCCGACATCGTCATCGAGCTGATGGGCGGCATCGAGCCCGCCCGCACCAGCATGCTGCAGGCCCTCGCCTCGGGCGCCGACGTCGTGACCGCCAACAAGGCGCTCCTGGCCACCCACGGCCCCGAGATCTTCGACGCCGCCGACCAGGTCGGGGCATCCGTCTACTACGAGGCCGCCGCGGCGGGCGCGATCCCGATCATCCGCCCGCTGCGCGACTCCCTCGCCGGCGACCGCGTGCGCCGCATCATGGGCATCGTCAACGGCACCACGAACTACATCCTCGACCGCATGGACACCGAGGGCGCCGCCTTCGCCGACGTGCTGAGCCAGGCGCAGGCGCTCGGCTTCGCCGAGGCCGACCCGACGGCGGATGTCGAGGGCTACGACGCCGCGCAAAAGGCGGCGCTGCTCGCGAGCCTGGCGTTCCACACCGCCGTCCCCCTCGACGCGGTGCACCGCGAGGGCATCACGGGCGTCGACGCCGCGATGATCGAATCCGCCCGCCACGCGGGCTACGTCATCAAGCTCCTCGCCGTCTGCGAGCGCATCGAGGATGCCGCGGCCGGCCAGCAGGCCGACGCCATATCCGTGCGGGTCTACCCCGCGCTCGTGCCCCGCTCGCACCCGCTCGCGAGCGTGCACGGTGCCAACAACGCCGTCTTCGTCGAGGCCGAGGCCGCCGGAAGCCTGATGTTCTACGGAGCCGGCGCCGGGGGAGTGCAGACGGCATCCGCCGTGCTCGGCGACGTCGTCTCCGCGGCCCGCCGCCACATCGCCGGGGGAGTCGGGGTGGGCGAGTCCACGCGCGCCAACCTCCCGATCCTGCCGATCGGGCGCGTCACGACGCGCTACCAGATCACGCTCGAGGTCGACGACCACGCGGGCGTGCTCGCGACCGTGGCCGGCATCCTGACCGAGGGGCGCGTGTCCATCGCGACCGTCGAGCAGACCGTTCTCACCGAAGAGGAGCAGGGCGCACCCGTCGCCCGCCTCGTCATCGGTACTCACAAGGCCCTGGAGCAGGACCTCTCCGACACCGTCGCCCGCCTCGCCTCTTCCGGCGTGGTAGAGCGGGTCGTGTCGGTCCTGCGTGTGGAAGGAGACTGACATGGCACACGTCTGGCGCGGAGTCCTGCGCGAATACGGAGACCGGCTCGGAGTGACCGAGAGCTCGACCGTCGTCACCCTCGGCGAGGGAGGGACGCCGCTGCTGCCGGCGCCCGCGCTCTCCCGCCGCACGGGCGCCGACGTCTGGGTCAAGTACGAGGGGATGAACCCCACCGGGTCGTTCAAGGACCGCGGCATGACCGTCGCGATCTCCCGCGCGATCGAGCACGGCGCGAAGGCCGTGATCTGCGCGTCGACGGGCAACACGTCGGCGTCGGCCGCCGCGTACGCGGCGCACGCCGGCATCACGGCCGCCGTGCTGGTGCCCGAGGGCAAGATCGCGATGGGCAAGCTCAGCCAGGCCGTCGCGCACGACGGCCGGCTCATCCAGGTGCGCGGCAACTTCGACGACTGCCTCGAGATCGCCCGCGAGCTCGCCGAGCACTACCCCGTGCACCTGGTCAACTCGGTCAACCCCGACCGCATCGACGGGCAGAAGACGGCCGCGTACGAGGTCGTGGAGCAGCTGGGCGACGCGCCCGACTTCCACTTCATCCCGGTCGGCAACGCCGGCAACTACACCGCCTACACGCGCGGCTACCGCGAGGAGGCCGCGAGCGGCGTCTCCACCCGCGTCCCGCGCATGTTCGGTTTCCAGGCCGCCGGCAGCGCCCCGCTCGTCGTCGGGGAGGTCGTGCGCAACCCCGAGACGATCGCGTCGGCCATCCGCATCGGCAACCCCGCCTCGTGGCACCTCGCCATCGAGGCGCGGGAAGCGACCGACGGGTACTTCGGCGCGATCGACGACGACCGCATCCTCGCGGCGCAGAAGCTGCTCGCGGGAGAAGTGGGCATCTTCGTCGAGCCCGCCTCGGCGATCAGCGTCGCCGGGCTCCTCGACCGCGCCGAGGCGGGCGTCATCCCCGCGGGCTCGCGCGTCGTGCTCACGGTGACCGGCCACGGCCTGAAGGACCCGCAGTGGGCGCTCCGCCGCTCCGACGGGTCGCAGGTCGAGCCGACCGTCGTGGACGCCACCACCTCCGACGTCGCCGACGTGCTCGGCCTCGCCCCCGTCGGAGCCACCGCGTGAACACAGCCCCTCGCACCGTCTCGGTGCGGGTGCCCGCCACCAGCGCGAACCTCGGGCCGGGCTTCGACACCCTCGGGCTTGCGCTGAGCGTGTACGACGAACTCGAGGTCACGGCGCTGCCCGAACCGGGCGTCGAGGTGCACGTGGCGGGCGAGGGCGCCGAGGACGTGCCGCGGGATGCCTCGCACCTCGTCGTGCGCGCGATCGACCACACGTATCGCGCGGCGGGCGTGCCGCTGCCGGGCCTGCGTCTGCGGGCGCACAACGTCATCCCGCACGGGCGCGGCATGGGCTCGTCCGGCGCGGCGGTGGTCTCGGGCATCGTGGCGGCTAAGGGGCTGCTGGAGGGCGTGGTCGACTTCAGCGACGACGACCTGCTGCGCCTGGCGACCGAGATGGAGGGCCACCCCGACAACGTCGCCCCCGCGCTGTTCGGCGGGCTGACGATCGCGTGGCTGACCCCCGAGGGCCCCCAGCACAAGAAGCTGCTCGTGCACCGCGGCGTGTCGCCGCTCGTGTTCGTCCCCGGATTCACGATGTCGACGTCGCTCGCCCGCAGCCTGCAGCCGCTGCACGTGCCGCGCGAGGATGCCGTGTTCAACGTCTCGCGGTCGGCGCTGCTCATCGCGGCGCTCACGCAGAGTCCCGAGCTGCTGATGGCGGCCACGGAGGACAAGCTCCACCAGAACTACCGCGCCGAGGCCATGCCCGAGACGCTGCGTCTCGTGCAGGCCCTGCGAGACGCCGGCTTCGCCGCCGTCGTCTCGGGCGCGGGCCCCAGCATCCTGGTGCTCGCCGACGGGCCCGGGCGCCGCCTCGAGGCCGCGGACATCGTCGCCAACGCGTCGGACACTCCGTGGGAGGCCCTCATGCTGGCCGTCGACTTCAAGGGTGCTACAGTGAAGAACACGGAGGGTTCCACGTGAATACGCGTGAATCTGGCCTCCGATCGCAATCTGCGAAGCACTGCATGTCCTTCCCCGCCACAGACGCCTGAGCACCGCGACGGTCGTCCGATCGGCGGTGCGGCGTCACGGTCCATCGGCGCCCGTGCAGTAGATCATCCACACGTGCAAGGGAGAACTCGTGGAGTCCATCTCCGAGATCCAGACCGAAGCCACCGACGCCCAGGGCGACCAGGCTTCCACCGACCAGGCGCCCGCGGCCGACACCGCCGCCGGCGAGCAGAACACCGCGGCTGAGGCCGCGCCCGCCGAGCAGGCATCCGATGCCCCCGCGGAGGAGGCCACCTCCGAGGCTCCGGCCGAGGGCAAGCGGGTGCGCGCGCCCCGCAAGAGCGAGCGGCGTCCGCGGGTGCGCGAGGTCGCGGCCGACCTCGGCGTCGACGCCAAGCGCGTCATCGCCGCGGCCGCCGAGCTCGGCGTCACGCTGAAGTCCGCGCAGTCGGCCGTCGACACCGAGCTGGTCGCGCGCCTCGCGACCGCCATCCAGGACGCCGACGCGGCCGCGGAGGCGCCCGCCGAGGCGCAGACCCCGGCATCCGCGGAGGCGCCCGCGCCCGCGCCCGCCGAGGCGCAGACCCCGGCATCCGCCGAGGCGCCCGCGCCCGCCGAGGCGACGGCGCCCGACGCGTCCGGCGACGCGTCCGCAGCGCCCGCCGGCTCCACGGCCGACGAGTCGAAGCAGGGTTCGTCCTCCGAGGGTTCGTCCTCCGAGGGCTCCTCCCAGGACGCGTCGTCAAACGACGGCGCCGCGACCGACGACTCGTCCGAGGGCGAGCAGACCGGTGGTCGCCGCAACCGCAACCGCAACCGGAACCGCAACCGCGGTGGGGCGGGCGGCCAGAACAACGGCGGTGGTCAGAACAACGGCGGCGGCCAGAAGGGCGGCGAGGCGCAGAACGCCCCGTCCGCGCCCGGCAGCGCCCCGTCATCCTCGTCGCCCGCGCCGGACGCCGACGACGACCAGCGCGGCCAGGGTCGCGGTCGGGGTCGCGGGCGCAACAAGCGCGGCGCGACCGGCGGCGGAGCATCGGACGAGTTCGACACCGAGATCGGCGACGACGACGTCCTGATCCCGATCGCGGGCATCCTCGACGTGCTCGACAACTACGCCTTCGTGCGCACGACGGGCTACCTGCCCGGCACGAGCGACGTCTACGTCTCCCTCGGTCAGGTGAAGAAGTACAACCTCCGCAAGGGCGACGCCGTCGTCGGCGCCATCAAGCAGCCTCGCGAGGGCGAGCAGTCGGGCCGCCAGAAGTACAACGCGCTCGTGAAGGTCGACTCGATCAACGGACTGTCGCCCGACGACGCGGCGACGCGTGTCGAGTTCGGCAAGCTCACGCCGCTGTACCCCCAGGAGCGCCTGCGCCTGGAGACGGCGCCCGAGAAGCTCACCCAGCGGATCATCGATCTCGTGGCGCCCATCGGCAAGGGCCAGCGCGGCCTCATCGTCGCCCCGCCCAAGGCCGGCAAGACGATCGTGCTGCAGCAGATCGCCGACGCGATCGCGAAGAACAACCCCGAGGTCCACCTCATGGTCGTCCTCGTCGACGAGCGCCCCGAAGAGGTGACCGACATGCAGCGCTCGGTGCGCGGCGAGGTCATCGCCTCGACGTTCGACCGTCCCGCCGAAGACCACACGACGGTCGCCGAGCTCGCGATCGAGCGCGCCAAGCGGCTCGTCGAGCTGGGCCGCGACGTCGTCGTGCTGCTCGACTCCATCACCCGCCTCGGGCGCGCGTACAACATCTCGGCCCCCACGTCCGGCCGTGTGCTGACGGGAGGCGTCGACGCGTCGGCGCTCTACCCGCCCAAGCGCTTCTTCGGCGCCGCGCGCAACATCGAGAACGGCGGATCGCTCACGATCCTCGCGACGGCGCTCGTGGAGACCGGGTCCAAGATGGACGAGGTCATCTTCGAGGAGTTCAAGGGCACCGGCAACAGCGAGCTGCGCCTGTCTCGCCAGCTCGCCGACAAGCGCATCTTCCCCGCGGTGGACGTGAACGCGTCGTCCACCCGTCGCGAGGAGATGCTGCTCTCGGCCGACGAGGTCAAGATCACGTGGAAGCTGCGTCGCGCCCTCGCGGGCCTCGACCCGCAGCAGGCGCTCGAGGTCGTCCTTGGCAAGCTCAAGGAGACCAGCTCCAACGTCGAGTTCCTCGTGCAGATGCAGAAGTCGGTCCCCGCCCCCGCGCGCGAGGGGCACGGCGGCGGTCACAGCCACGGGCACGAGAACAACATCCGCTGATCCGACCGGCATGACCGATCCCGCGATCTTCGACTCCGTCAAGGCGCTCATCGACGAGCACCGCCGGGTGCAGGAGGAACTCTCCGACCCGGCGGTGCACGCCGACGCCCCACGTGCCAAGCGCGTCAACCGCCGATATGCAGAGCTCTCGCGGATCGTCGCCGCCCACGAGGCGTGGTCCGCGGCATCCGACGACCTGGATGCCGCGCGCGAGCTCGCCCGCGAGGACGACGCGTTCGCGGAGGAGGTCCCCGCGCTCGAGGAGAAGATGCTCGCCGCGCAGGAGCGCCTGCGGCGGCTGCTGATCCCGCGCGACCCCGACGACGCGCGCGATGTCATCCTCGAGATCAAGGCGGGGGAGGGCGGCGCGGAGAGCGCGCTGTTCGCGGCGGATCTGTTGCGGATGTACCTCCAGTTCGCCGCGGCGCAGGGCTGGAAGTCGGAGCTCATCGAGCGCGACGAGTCCGACCTCGGGGGCTACAAGAACGTGCAGGTCGCGATCAAGGGCTCCTCGTCCGACCCGGCGCAGGGGGTCTGGGCCCACCTCAAGTACGAGGGAGGCGTGCACCGCGTGCAGCGGGTTCCCGCGACCGAGTCGCAGGGACGCATCCACACGTCCACGACCGGCGTGCTGGTGTTCCCCGAGGTCGACGAGCCCGACGAGATCGAGATCAACCCGAACGACCTCAAGATCGACGTGTTCCGCTCCTCCGGCCCCGGCGGTCAGTCGGTCAACACGACCGACTCCGCCGTGCGCATCACGCACCTGCCGACCGGGATCGTCGTGTCGATGCAGAACGAGAAGTCGCAGCTGCAGAACCGCGAGGCGGGCATGCGCGTGCTGCGTGCGCGCCTGCTGGCGAAGCAGCAGGAGGAGCGGGATGCCGCGGCATCCGACGCCCGGAAGTCGCAGATCCGCGGGATGGATCGCTCCGAGCGCATCCGCACCTACAACTTCCCCGAGAACCGCATCGCCGACCACCGCACCGGCTACAAGGCGTACAACCTCGACCAGGTCATGGACGGCGCCCTCGGCCCGGTGATCGAGAGCTGCATCGCCGCGGACGAGGAAGCGCGCCTCGCCGCCCTCGGCGCCTGACCCGCGCCCTGCGCCCTGCCCCCGCCCGCGCCCTGCGCCCTCGCGCCCCGGGCGGAGGGCTCGCCTGTCGCGAATCGACCCGATGGCGGTTCCGCCGCGTCGTTTCGTGACAGGGGAGCGGCCGCGCGCGGGCGGCGCGGGGGTCGCGCGGGGGTCCTCCACAGGGCGCGGTCGGTGCGGTGATCCACGGATGCCGGCGGGCGCGCCCTGCGGAGCAGTGCTGCGCGGCACGGTGGGGCGCATGTCGCACACTCCGCTTCCCGAAACGCTGCCGCCCGCTTTCACCGTCGCGATGGCGCGCGCCGCGGGCGTCGGCGAGGGGCGTCTGCGCTCGAAGGACCTGCGTCGTCCGTTCCACGGCGTGCGCTCCCGGCGCGAGGTCTTCGACGCCGGCGCTGCCGACGCGGCCCTGAGCCAGCGCGAGCGGATCCGTCTGGCGGCCCTGGAGTACGCGGCGCGCATGTCCGAGTTCGAGTTCTTCAGTCATGCGACCGCGGCGGTCCTCTGGGGTACTGCCCTTCCCCTTCTCCCGGACGAGACGGTCCACGTCGCGGTCCTCCCTCCGCGCCGCCTGCCCCGTGTGCGCGGCATCCGCGGGCACGAGGCGCAGCCGCGCCTGACCAGGGTCGTCGTGCATCCCGGCACCGGGGTGCGCATCGCGAGCCCGGCGACGACGTGGGCGATGCTGGGGGCTCAGCCGCTGCATCCGTATGACCTGATCGCGGCGGGCGATTCGCTCGTAAGGGTCCAGCGGATGCCGGGCCCCCGGCCGCGCCCGATGCCGCCGCCGCTGGCGAGGGTCGACCAGCTGCATGCCGCGGTGCGCGCCGGACGCCGCGTCGGCGGGCCGCGCCTGCGCGAGACAGTCGATCGTGTGCGGACCGGCTCCGCGTCCCGTCCCGAGTCGTGGTCCCGGCTGACCCTGTGCGACGCGGGTCTTCCCGAGCCGACGCTGGATCATGACGTGTACGACGACACGGGGAACTTCATCGGCTGCGTCGACCTGGCCTACCCCGAGTGGAAGATCGCGATCGAGTACGAGGGCGATCATCACCGCGTGGACCTGGCGACGTGGAATCGGGACATGGAGAAGCACGACGCGCTGCAGGCGGCCGGCTGGCGCGTGATCCGCGTGAGCCGCACGATGCTGTTCGCGCACCCCGACGAGCTGGTCGCGAGGGTGGCGGCCGCTCTCCGCGCCCGGTCTTGACGCTCGCCTGTCGCATTCCGCTCGGCGTGCCGGTGGGAAGGGTCGGATCGTGACAGGGGAGCGGCCCGCGCGGGGCGCGGGGCGGCGCGAGGGCGCGGGGCGGCGGGGGGCGCGGGGCGGCGCGAGGGCGCGGGGCGGCGCGGGGGACGGGGGCGGCGTGGGGACGTGGCCGCGGCATCCGCGCACCGATAGGGTCACGAGCGTGATCATGTTCCTCCTGCGCACGCCGGTGTTCCTGCTCTCCGCAGCACTGGGGCTCGTCGTGGCCGACCTGCTGCTGCCGGGTTTCATGATCGTCTGGAACGACTGGTGGGGCTTCGTGCTCGCGATCGTCGTCTTCGCGGTCCTGCAGAGCGTGCTCTCGCCGTGGATCGCGACGATGGCGCGCCGCTACGCACCGGCCCTTCTCGGCGGCATCGGCATCATCTCCACCCTGGTGGCGCTCCTGGTCGTCGTGCTGCTGCCCATCGGCGGCCTGCGCATCACCGATGCGATCTCGTGGGTCCTCGCGCCCGTCGTGGTGTGGGTCATCACCGCCCTCGCCACGGTGCTGCTGCCCCTGCTCTTCTTCGCCAAGCGCGTCGACGATCGCCGCGACCGCCGCCGCGACGGCACGCCCGCCTGACCCGATGCACCCCACCACGACCCCCACGCCAGGAGGCCGCATGGACCGGATCATCACCGCAGACACCGTCATCACGATGGACCCCCACCGACCGCGCGCGCAGGCGATCGCCGTCTCGGGGGAGCGCATCGTCGCCGTCGGCACCTTGGAGGAGTGTCGGGCGGCGCTGCCTCAGGCGGAGGTCGAAGACTCCGGGGCGGCGTGCCTGCTGCCCGGCTTCATCGATTCGCACTCCCACCCCGTGCTGAGCGGGATGGCCACGATGCCGCCGGCCTATTGGGTCGCGCCGTGGTTCTGCCCCACCTGGGACGACGTGCTCGCCGTCTTCCGGCGGGCGATCGCGGAGACGGATGCCGCGGCGCCGCTGTCCTTCTTCGGCTTCGACGGGCTGCTGCAGCAGCACGAGGAGCCCACCGCCGCCGTGCTCGACGAGATCTTCGGAGACCGCCTCGTGCTCGTCTTCGGCAACTCGGGACACACCTCCTACGTCACCTCGGCGGTCATCCGCGCCCTGGGCTGGGACCGGAATCCCCCCGCCGACCCCGTGGGCGGCTTCTTCGGACGCACTCCCGACGGCGCCCTCGACGGACGCGCCACCGAGGTGCCCGCCGCGATGGCGCTCGCGGAGCCCGTGCTGAGCGCCATCGCGGGTGCGGCCAGGCCCCTCCAGGGCGCCGTGGAGTACTACGTGCTGATGTCGTCGGCCGGGATCACCTCGACGTCGGAGCTGACGTACAAGACGCCCCTGAAGACCGCGTACGAAACGCTCGCGACACTGCCGAGCTCGCCGCTGCGCATCACGCTCTACCACATGTCCACCGAGACCGACTGCGGGGCGCCGTTCACGTCTCACGTTCCGCCGACGATGCTGCGCAAGCAGGGCATCAAGCTCTGGGCCGACGGATCGCCGTGGGTGGGCAACGTCGCGATGAGCGCGCCGTACCTCGACACGCCGGCGACGCGAGCGGCGGGGATATCGCCCGGCGTGACGGGCGAGAGACCCATGAACTACACGCGCAGCCAGCTCGACGCGCTGCTGGATGCGCACGCCGCCGAGGGCTGGCAGATGGCGTTCCACGTCAACGGCGACATCGGGCTGGACATCGTGCTCGACGCGTTCGCCCGCGCACTCGACACGCACGGGCTGAGCGGCACCGATCACCGTTGGCGCGTCGAGCACATCGGCGGGGCGCGCCACGACCAGTTCTCCCGCATGGCGGCGCTGGGCGTCGTCGCCTCGATGGGCCCGTTCCAGTTCCACTACTGGGGTAATCTGCTCGACGGGCAGATGTTCGACTCCGCCGTGGGCGCCCCGTGGCAGCGCTTCCGCGACGCGTTCGACGCCGGCGTGCACCCCTCCTTCCACAACGACGGCAGCGTCAGCCCGCCGACGCCGTTGCTGAACATCCAGACGGCCGTCACCCGCCGCACCTCGAGCGGCACCGTGCGGGGTCCCGAGCAGGCGACGACGCTCGACGAAGCGCTGCGGGCGCAGACCATCAACGGCGCGCACGCCCTGGGATGCGACGCCGACGCCGGATCGATCGAGGCGGGCAAGCTCGCGGACCTCGTCGCGCTGGCGGCGGACCCGTACACCGTCGCGCCCGAGGAGATCGGCGCGATCGCGGTGCTCGGCACGTGGCTCGGGGGAGAGCGCATCGACCTCGATGCGTTCGCCGCGGCATCCGGCCAGGTCGACGACGCCTCCCTGGCCGCCGTCCGCGGCCTCGGCGTTCCCGGCTGCTGCCATCACGTCGCGGCCGTCGCCGCGCCCGCCGCCGCCTCGTAAGGCGCCCGTCGGGAAGCTCGCCTCGCGCCTGGGCCCCCTCGCCCGCTACAGTGACCTCACGGTGTCGCGCAGGTGAACGCGCGGTGTCCGGCTGGGGAACGGCGCGCGGGGGCGCGCACGCGGATGGGGGCTGTCATGGCGTTGACGACGGGGACCACGAGGGCGTCGCGCAGGCGCGAGGGCGCGGACGCTGTCGACGATCCCGTCGTCGGCGTCTCGGTGCGCGGTGTCGCGCGCGGGCTCGTCCTCATCGGCGTCGCGCTCGCGGCGGCGCACCTCGTCGTCCATACGCTGGCGGCCCTCGGCGTCATCACCTACGAAGGGCGCGTGATCTCGGCGTTCGACATGGACGACGAGGTCAGCATCCCGACCTGGTTCAACATGATGCTCCTGGCGGGCGTCGCGCTCGGCGCCGCGGCCGTCGCGGTGGCCACGCGGATGCCGCGGGCGCGCCGGGGCTGGGCGGCGCTGGCGATCGTCTTCGCCTACCTGTCCCTCGACGAGGGCGCGGCACTGCACGAGAGTCTGATGTACGCCACGCGCAACGCCCTCGGGATCACCGGCGGTCCGCTCTGGTACGCGTGGGTCATCCCGGTCGGGATCGCCCTCGTGGCGGCCTCGCCCTTCGCGATCCGCTTCCTCGCCGCGCTGCCGCGGCGGGTGCGCACGCTGTTCGTCGTCGCCGGCGTGCTGTACGTCGGGGGAGCGCTCGGCATCGAGGTCGTCAGCGCCACCGCCGGCGCTGAGGTGGAGTCCCTCCTGCGCGACGAGAACGACCCCGTGGTCTGGCTGCTGGCGTGCTTCGAGGAGTCGCTTGAGATCGCAGGCCTCGTCGTGGTGTCGATCGCCGTGCTCATCCACCTGCGCGATCACGCCCTCGCCGGCCGGGCGCTGGCCGTCCGGCTGCGCTGAGTCACCCGTCCGGGTGGGCCGGCGATCAGATCTGGTACTCGGGCGCCGTCAGGATCGACCGGGTGGTCTCGCCGTCGCGACGGGCCCGGGCCTTCGCCGGGATGCCCGTGAGGACGGAGTCCTCCGGGGCGTCGCGCGTCACGACGGCGTTGGCGCCGATGACCGACCCCGCTCCGATCGTGATGGGCCCGAGCACCTTGGCCCCCGCCCCCACCGCGACGCCGTCGCCGAGGGTGGGGTGACGCTTGCCGGAGTCGCGCGTGCGACCCCCGAGCGTCACGCCGTGGTACAGCATGACGTCATCGCCCACCTCGGCCGTCTCGCCGATCACGACGCCCATGCCGTGGTCGATGAAGAAGCGCCGGCCGATGCGGGCGCCCGGGTGGATCTCGATGCCGGTGAGCGCCCGCGTGATCTGCGAGCCCGCACGGGCGAGGAACCGCCGATCACGCTTCCACAGCGCGTGCCACACGCGGTGGGCCCAGATGGCGTGGAGCCCGGGGTAGAGGAGCCCGATCTCCAGCCCGCCGCGTGCAGCGGGGTCGCGCAGACGCGCGGACGCGATGTCCTCTCGGACCCGCGCCCACAGCGTCCTGACCGGCACCTCAGTCCTCGGCGAGGTGCGCGTACAGGGCCGTCGAGAGATACCGCTCGCCGTAGGAGGGGATGATCACGACGATGTTCTTGCCGGCGGCCTCGGGGCGGCGGGCGATCTCGAGCGCGGCCCAGATCGCCGCACCCGAAGACATGCCGACGAGGATGCCGTCCTTCGCGGCCGTCTCGCGTGCCAGGGCGATCGCGTCGTCGAACTCGACGTCGATCACCTCGTCGATCACGTCGCGGTCGAGGATGGCCGGGACGAAGTTGGGCCCGATCCCCTGGATCTTGTGGGGGCCGGGGTGGCCCTCGGTCAGCAGCGGGGAGTCCTTCGGCTCGACGGCGACGACCTTCACTCCGGGCACGCGCTCCTTGAGCACCTGGCCGACACCCGTGATGGTGCCGCCCGTGCCGATGCCGGCGACGAAGTAGTCGACCTTGCCGTCGGTGTCGCGCAGGATCTCCTCGGCCGTCGTCTTGCGGTGGATCGCGGGGTTCGCCTCGTTCGCGAACTGCTTGGCGAGCACCGAGCCGGGCGTCTCGGCGGCGATGCGCTCGGCCTCCTCCACGGCGTGCTTCATGCCCTTGGTGGGGTCGGTCAGCACGAGCTCCGCGCCGAAGGCCTTGAGGAGCGTGCGACGCTCCTTGGACATGGAGGCCGGCATCGTCAGCACGACCTTGTAGCCGCGTGCCGCGCCGACCATCGCGAGCGCGATGCCCGTGTTGCCGCTCGTCGCCTCCACGATCGTGCCCCCGGGCTTCAGCTCGCCCGAGGCCTCGGCCGCATCGACGATCGCGATGCCCAGGCGGTCCTTGACGCTCGATGCCGGGTTGTAGAACTCCAGCTTGGCCAGCACCGTCGCATCCACGCCCTCGGTGACGCGGTTGAGTCGCACCAGCGGGGTGTTGCCGAATGCGGAGGTGATGTCGGGGTGGATGCCGGCCATGGCCTGCCTTTCGTCGTCCAGGGTGGGGCGCCGTCCGGGACGCCGTCAACGAGCCTAGGCGAGGCGCGGCGGCGCGGGGCGGAAAATGCCCCTGTATGACGGCGGTCGGGGAGGTTTTGTGACGATCCCGTATCGGGTCTCCGATACGGGGAGGATGCCGCGGCGGCCTGATTAGGCTGAATCGCGCTCATGATCTCCTCACGCACCCCCACCCCCTTCGCCGACGGCACCGCGGTCCCCCGTCGCCTGTCGGATGCCGTGCACGCCGCGGCATCCCGGCTCGCCCAGGCGGGCGTGCCGACCCCCGACGTGGATGCCGAGCTTCTGGCCGCCCACGCCTGGGGGACGACGAGGGGCGCCCTGCAGGCGGGCATGATCCGGGGCGACGAGCTTCCGTCGCCGCAGGCCGCGGCCCTCGAGCGCCTCGTCGACCGACGGGCCGCGCGGGAGCCGCTGCAGCACATCACGGGTCTCGCTCCGTTCCGACACCTGACGCTGAGGATCGGTCCCGGCGCCTTCGTCCCGCGGCCCGAGACCGAGATGGTGGCGCAGCTGGCCATCGACGCGCTGCGCGCCGCGCCGACGGCCCGTCCCGTCGCGGTCGACCTGTGCACCGGCAGCGGAGCGATCGCGCTGGCGCTGGCCACGGAGGTGCCGACCGCACAGGTGTACGGCGTGGAGAAGAGCGTCGAGGCCTACATCTGGGCGCGTGAGAACCTCGCCGTCACGCGAGCGGACAACGCGCGGTTCGTCTTCGCCGACCTCGCCGACACGCCCGCGGAGCTGGACGGCACCGTCGACGTCGTCGTCTCCAACCCGCCGTACGTCCCGGACGACGCGATCCCGCGCGACCCCGAGGTGCGCTTCTTCGACCCGCCGGCCGCCCTCTACGGGGGCCGCGACGGACTGGATGTCGTGAGGGCGCTGAGCCGCACCGCCCTTCGCCTCCTGCGGCCCGGCGGCGCTCTCGTGATCGAGCACGGCGAATGGCAGGGGCCGGCCGTGCGCGAACTGCTCGCGGCGGACGGCTGGCGCGCGAGCGCGACGCATCCGGATCTGACGATGCGCGAGCGCGCCACGACGGCGTTCCGGGCGTGACGCGGCACCGGCGCGGGCGAATCGGCGGGGGCCGCGCCGCGGCCTAGACTTGTCGGCGTCATGACCGCGATGTTCGACTGCCGAGACGAGGCGCAGCTGCTCACCGGCATGCGCCAGGCGCGTCAGCTGCTGGCGCGCGGGGAGCTCGTCGTGCTGCCCACCGACACCGTGTACGGAATCGCCGCCGACGCGTTCAACGCGGGAGCCGTCGCCGCCCTCCTCGCGGCGAAGGGGCGCGGGCGCCAGTCGCCCCCGCCCGTGCTCGTCTCCGGACCGCCGATGCTTCGCGCGCTCGTCGCCGACGTCCCCGCCGAGGTCGATGCGCTCGTGGAGGCCTTCTGGCCGGGGGGTCTCACCGTCGTGCTGCCGAGCCAGCCCTCCCTCGCCTGGGACCTGGGCGAGACGCACGGCACGGTCGCCGTGCGGATGCCCGATCACCGCGTCGCGCTCGAGCTCATCGCCGAGAGCGGCCCGCTCGCCGTTTCCAGCGCGAACCTGACCGGCCACCCGGCGGCCACGAGCATGGTCGGCGCGCTGGAGATGCTCGGCGACAGCGTGTCGGTGTACCTCGACGACGGTCCGTCCCGGACGGGTGTCGCGTCGACGATCGTCGACGCGACGTCGCTCACCGGCGGTGCCGGGGGAGCCGGGGTGCGGGTGCTGCGCGAGGGGGCGATCTCGCGCGATCGGCTGCGAGAGGTCCTGGGCGACGCGCTCGAGCCGGACGCCGACGCGTGAAGCAGTACCTCTTCACAATCCTCTTCACCGGCGCGGTGACGCTGGCGCTCGCGTGGGCGGTGTGGCAGCTCAGCATGCGGTTCAAGCTGTACCCCGGCATCCGCGAGCGCGATGTGCACAAGACGCCGACGCCCCGCCTCGGCGGCATCGCCATGTTCATCGGCATCATGGGGGCACTCCTCGTCTCGAAGGCGAACGAGTACTTCGGCACGTTCTGGGCCGATCCGCCGAAGGAGGTGATCGCCATCGCGGCCGCCACGACGCTCATCGTCGTCGTGGGAGTCGCGGACGATCTGTGGGATCTCGACTGGATGATCAAGCTGGGGGCCCAGTTCCTCGCCGCCGGCATCATCGCGGGCTACGGCGAGCTGCAGATCTACTCCCTGCCGATCGGCGGGCTCACCGTCGGATCCAGCTGGGTCAGCTTCACGCTGACCGTGTTCGCGATCGTGGTCGTGATGAACGCCGTGAACTTCATCGACGGGCTCGACGGCCTCGTGGCCGGCGTCACGCTCATCGCGAACGGCGTGTTCTTCGTGTACTCCTATCTGCTGCTGCGCGAGTTCGCCACGAGCAACTTCTCCCTCGCCACCTTCCTCGCCGCCGCCCTCGTGGGCGCGTGTCTCGGCTTCCTGCCGCTGAACTGGAGCCCCGCGAAGCTGTTCATGGGCGACGCCGGCGCGCTCATGATCGGATTGCTGATGGCCACGTCCGCCGTCGCCATCACCGGCGCGCTCGACCCGGGCGTGCTCGACCCGGAGGACATCGGGCGTTCGCAGCTGCTCGGAGCCTTCATCCCGATCCTCCTTCCCGTCGTCGTGGTGATGCTGCCCCTGCTCGACTTCGGCCTCGCCGTCATCCGTCGCATCCGCGCGGGGAAGTCGCCCTTCTCTCCCGATCGCAAGCACCTGCACCACCGCATGCTCGACATGGGCCACAGCGACCGGGATGCCGTGCTGATCTTCTATGCCTGGACAGCCATCATGGGGCTCGCCGTGCTCCTGATGTTCCTCGCCGAGCGTGCGGGCCTGTCGTACATGATCGGCGTCGCTTTCGCCGTCGTGGGCGGCGCAGCCTGCCTGACCATCACCTTCCTGCCCTCGCGCAGGCCGCGCCGACGCGCCCCCGAGGCGTCCGACGGCATCATGACCCCCGTGGAGGAGCTCCCATGACGACCGACCCCGCCCGCTCGATCTCCAGCGCACCGATCCTGCGGGCAGCCCTCTGGTGGGGGATAGGCGTCGGCGCGATCCTCCTCGTGGTGGCCGCGACGGTCGGCTACCTCGTGGCCGGCTCCGACGGCCTGTGGAGCGCGGTGGCCGGCGCCACCGTCGGCATCGTGTTCCCCGCCTTGACCGCGGGCAGCATCATGCTCGGCAACCGCTGGTTCGGCACCCCCTACTACCTCCAGATCTTCTTCGCGGTCGTCCTCGGGGGATGGCTGCTCAAGTTCGTCATCGTCATTGTCGCGCTGGTCGTCCTCAGCAACCTCGCCTGGGTCGTGCCGCTCGTCTTCTATCTGTCTCTCGTGGGTGCGGCGGTCGCTTCGCTCGTCGTGGACCTCGTCGTCATCAGCCGGATGAGGCTGTCCGCGGCATCCGACGTCCGCCTGCCGGGGGAGCAGGATGGGCCGGAGTCCGGAACACGTCCAGACTTTTGATAGGCTGGCCATGCCTCCAAGGTCGGCGAGCAGCGGTGAACGTCACGCTCACGCCACGGCGAGGACGACCACTTCTCACTCACCTTCACGTCGAGTGATGCCCGCACGACATTTTGGAGCCACACGTTGACTCAAGCGAGCATGATCTCTGTGGTGGCCGCTGACGAGCCGTACTTCAGCCCGCCATCGATCGGCGACTTCTTCCCGCCTGCACTCCTCTTCGAAGGCACGCCGTTCGAGTTCACACGCATCTCGATGGTGCAGCTCATCGCCACGGCCGCGCTGGTGATCCTGCTGCTGTGGGGTTCGCGGCGGATGACCGTGGTTCCGGGGCGGTTCCAGTCCGTCGTCGAACTCGGTTTCGGTTTCGTCCGTGAGCAGGTCGCCTTCCAGGTGCTCGGGGAGAAGGACGGCCGACGCTTCCTGCCCATCCTCACGGCGCTGTTCTTCGGGATCCTCTTCCTGAATCTGACGGGCATCATCCCGTTCCTGAACATTCCCGGCACCTCGGTGGCGGGCGCCCCGCTCCTGTTCGCGCTGATCGCCTACGTGCTGTTCATCTACGCCGGAATCAAGCGCCACGGGCCTCTTCGCTTCCTGAAGAGCTCGCTCGTTCCGAGCGGCGTGCCGTTCTACCTGATCCCGATCATCGCCGTCGTCGAGCTCATCTCGACGTTCATCGCGCGGCCCGTGTCGCTCTTCCTCCGGTTGCTGCTCAACATGATGGTCGGGCACCTCATGCTCGTGCTCTTCTTCTCGGCGACGCACTTCTTCCTGTTGAGCATGAACTGGTTTACTCCGCTGGCGGCGGGAACCCTCGCCCTCGGCTTCGCCTTCACGCTCTTCGAGATCTTCGTCGCCGCACTCCAGGCGTACGTCTTCACCATCCTCACCGCGGTCTACATCCAGCTCGCGGTTGCGGAAGAACACTGACGAGCAGCCGCCCGGTTTCTCGCCACACGAAAGGAAAATCACCAGTGGACGCAACGACTGTTCTCGCTCAGATTTCGGGAAACATCGCGACCGTCGGATACGGCCTCGCCGCTATCGGCCCGGCCATCGGTCTGGGCATCATGATCGGCAAGACCATCGAGTCGACCGCTCGCCAGCCCGAGCTCGCCGGACGTCTGCAGACGACGATGTTCATCGGTGTCGCGTTCATCGAGATCCTCGCGCTGATCGGTATCGCGACGCCCTTCATCTTCAACGCGCTTTGATTCCTCGCTGAACGACTAGAGAAGGAGACGAGATGCACAACGCTCTTGTCACTATCGCCGCCGAGGAGTCCGCCGGCAACCCGCTGCTGCCGGCCATCTACGACATCATCTGGTCGGGCGTATGCATGCTCGTCATCGTGATCGTCGTCTGGCGGATCGTTCTTCCGCGGGTCTCGAAGGTCCTCGACGCGCGAGCCGACGCCATCCAGGGCAACATCGCGAAGGCCGACGAGGCTCAGCGCAAGGCGGAAGCCGCCCTCGAGGAGTACACGGCGCAGCTCGCCGCCGCCCGCAAGGAGGCCGGTGAGATCCGCGAGATCGCTCGCGAGGACGGCAAGAAGATCGTCGCCGAGGCCAAGGAGGCCGCGTCGGTCGAGGCGGCACGCCTGACGGCCGCGGCGCACGCGCAGATCGAGGCGGAGCGTCAGACCGCTCTCGTGTCGCTCCGCTCCGAGGTGGGCACCCTGGCGCTCGACCTGGCCGGCAACGTCATCGGCGAGACGCTTTCCGACGACGCCAAGGCGCAGTCGGTCGTCGACCGCTTCCTCGCCGACCTCGAGGCCTCCGAGCAGGCCTCGGCCGGGAAGGCGCAGTAATGGGAAGCGCGACCACTCAGGCCCTGGAGGTCAGCAACCGCGGGCTCGCGAGCACCGAGGGGATCGACCTGCAGGTGGCGAGCGAGCTGTTCGCCATCGCGCGCGTCGTGGGCGGATCGTCCCACCTGAGCGGCGCGCTTGCCGACCCGGCCGCGCCGGCGGCCGCGCGGGCGAAGCTCGTCGACGACGTCTTCGGCTCGCTTTCGCCGGCGGCGGTCTCCCTCGTGAAGACCGCCGTGGAGCAGCGCTGGTCCAACGCGGCGGATCTCGTCGACGGGATCGAGGAGCTCGCGGTCCGCAGCGCCTCCATCGCGGCGCCGAGCACCGACCTCGAGGGTGAGCTGTTCGCGTTCATCCGCACCATCGCCGCGAACCCGCAGCTCGAGCTCGCGCTCGGCAGCCGCCTGGGCTCGCCGGACGCGAAGGGCGCGCTGGTCGACACCCTCCTGGGTGGGCGCGCCGGGGCCGCGACCGCACTCGTGGTCTCCTCGCTCGTGCAGCAGCCGGGTGAGCGCCGCGTGCGCCAGCTGCTGAGCCGGGCGCTTCGCATCGTCTCCGACCAGCGCAATCGCACGGTGGCGACGGTCGTGTCGGCTTCGCCGCTCTCGCGTTCGCAGGCGGGGCGTCTGGCGTCGCTCCTGTCGGCGAAGTACGGCCGTGAGGTGTCCCTCAACACCGTGGTGGACCCCGCCGTGATCGGTGGGATCCGTGTGCAGATCGCCGACGACGTCATCGACGCGTCGGTGGCCTCGCGCCTCGCCGAGCTGCGCCACCGCCTGGCCGGCTGACCCCTAGATTTCCCGCGACTTCGGGAGCGGAAGCTTGGAGCCGCAAGGCTTCACAACACGAAGGAAGACAATGGCAGAACTATCGATCAGCCCCGACGTCATCCGTGACGCGCTGAAGGAATTCGTCGCGGCGTACGAGCCGACCGGCGCGGCAGCGACCGAGGTCGGCACCGTCGTGGACGCGGCCGACGGGATCGCCCACGTCGAGGGACTGCCCGGCGTCATGGCGAACGAGCTCGTCACCTTCGCGGACGGCACGCAGGGCCTCGCCCAGAACCTCGACGAGCACGAGATCGGCGTCGTCGTCCTCGGCGAGTTCTCGGGCATCGAGGCGGGGCAGGAAGTCACCCGCACCGGCGAGGTGCTCTCGGTGGGTGTCGGCGACGGCTATCTCGGCCGCGTCGTAGACCCGCTCGGCAACCCGATCGACGGTCTCGGCGCCATCGAGATCGAGGGGCGTCGTGCCCTCGAGCTGCAGGCGCCCGGCGTCATGCAGCGCAAGAGCGTGCACGAGCCGATGCAGACCGGCATCAAGGCCATCGACGCGATGATCCCGGTCGGCCGCGGTCAGCGGCAGCTGATCATCGGCGACCGCCAGACCGGCAAGACCGCGATCGCGATCGACACGATCATCAACCAGAAGGACAACTGGGCGTCGGGCGACCCCGAGAAGCAGGTGCGCTGCATCTACGTCGCCATCGGCCAGAAGGGCTCGACGATCGCCTCCGTGAAGGGTGCGCTCGAGGACGCCGGCGCGATGGAGTACACGACGATCGTCGCCGCTCCGGCATCCGACCCCGCGGGCTTCAAGTACCTCGCCCCCTACACCGGTTCGGCCATCGGCCAGCACTGGATGTACGGCGGCAAGCACGTCCTGATCATCTTCGACGACCTGTCGAAGCAGGCCGAGGCCTACCGTGCCGTGTCGCTGCTGCTGCGCCGCCCGCCGGGCCGCGAGGCATACCCCGGTGACGTCTTCTACCTGCACTCCCGTCTGCTGGAGCGCTGCGCGAAGCTCTCCGACGAACTGGGCGCCGGGTCGATGACGGGTCTGCCCATCATCGAGACCAAGGCGAACGACGTCTCGGCGTACATCCCGACCAACGTCATCTCGATCACGGACGGACAGATCTTCCTGCAGTCCGACCTCTTCAACGCCAACCAGCGCCCCGCGGTCGACGTGGGCATCTCCGTCTCGCGAGTCGGCGGCGACGCACAGGTCAAGTCGATCAAGAAGGTCTCGGGAACGCTCAAGCTCGAGCTCGCCCAGTACCGCTCGCTCGAGGCGTTCGCGATGTTCGCGAGCGACCTGGACGCGGCATCCCGTCGCCAGCTGGCGCGCGGTGCCCGCCTGACCGAGCTGCTCAAGCAGCCGCAGTACTCGCCGTACCCCGTCGAGGAGCAGGTCGTCTCGATCTGGGCAGGCACCAACGGCAAGCTCGACGACGTCGCCGTCGAGGACGTGCTGCGCTTCGAACGCGAGCTGCTCGACCACCTGCGTCGTCACACGCAGATCCTCGACACCCTGCGCACGACCAACGTCCTGGACGATGACACCGTCGCCGAGCTCGAGAAGCAGGTGGATGCCTTCGCGCTGGAGTTCCAGGCGGGCGAGGGACAGAGCCTGGTCGCTCCCGGCAGGGAGGACGTGCACGCCGCCGACGCGGAAGACATCCACCAGGAGCGCATCGTCAAGGGCCGCCGGGGCTGAGGAGAGACGCGACAGCGAAACCATGGGCGCACAACTGCGGGTCTACAAGCAGAAGATCTCTTCTGCTCAGACGACCAAGAAGATCACCAAGGCGATGGAGCTCATCGCGGCATCCCGCATCCAGAAGGCGATGGGGCGCGTGCGCGCGTCCTCTCCCTTCGCGCGCGCCGTGACGAACGCCGTGTCTGCGGTGGCGACCCACTCGAACGTCGACCACCCCCTCACCCGCGAGCCGGAGGTCATCCGTCGCTCGGCCGTCGTGATCTTCACGTCGGACCGGGGCCTGGCGGGCGCGTTCAACTCGCAGATCCTGCGCGAGGGGCTCGAGCTCGCGGAGCTGCTGCGCTCGGAGGGCCGGGAGGTCGTCTACTACCTGGTGGGCCGCAAGGCCGTCGGGTACTTCCAGTTCCGGAAGATCGCCAGCGCGGCGCAGTGGACCGGCGACACCGACACGCCTCAGTTCAGCACGGCGGAAGAGATCTCCGATGAGCTGCTCGCGGCGTTCCGGCGCGGGGGAGCGGGTGACGGGGTCGATGAGATCCACCTCGTCTACAACCGCTTCGTGAGCATGATGACCCAGTCGCCGGAGACGCTGCGTCTCCTGCCGCTCGAGATCGTCGAGGCGGATGCCGCGGCGACCGACGGCGCCGTCTATCCGCTCTACGAGTTCGAGCCGGAGGCCGAGACGGTGCTCGACGCGCTGCTGCCGGTGTACGTGCAGAGCCGCGTGTTCAACGCGCTCCTGCAGTCCTCCGCGGCCAAGCACGCCGCCACCCAGAAGGCGATGAAGTCGGCTTCGGACAACGCCGACAAGCTCATCACCGACTACACCCGCCTGCGCAACAACGCGCGTCAGGCCGAGATCACTCAGCAGATCGCCGAGATCGTCGGCGGCGCCGACGCTCTGGCGTCGGCCAAGTAGCCCACACGAAAGAGAAGAAGACCATGACCCCCACCGCCACCGCCGAAGCGACGGAGACCGCGGTCGTCGGGCGCGTCGCGCGCGTCACCGGTCCCGTCGTCGACATCGAGTTCCCGCACGACGCGATCCCCGAGATCTACAACGCGCTCAAGACGACGATCACGATCGGCGAGGAGTCCAGCGAGCTGACCCTCGAGGTCGCGCAGCACCTGGGCGACGACCTCGTCCGTGCGATCGCCCTGAAGCCCACCGACGGCCTCGTCCGCGGCCAGGAGGTGCGCGACACGGGCGGTCCCATCACGGTCCCGGTCGGCGACGTCACCAAGGGCAAGGTCTTCAACGTCATCGGCGAGGTGCTCAACGCCGCTCCCGGTGAGACCGTCGAGGTCACCGAGCGCTGGGGCATCCACCGCAAGGCGCCCAACTTCGACCAGCTCGAGTCGAAGACGCAGATGTTCGAGACCGGCATCAAGGTCATCGACCTGCTCACCCCGTACGTGCAGGGTGGGAAGATCGGCCTCTTCGGTGGTGCCGGCGTCGGCAAGACCGTGCTCATCCAGGAGATGATCCAGCGCGTCGCGCAGGACCACGGCGGTGTGTCGGTGTTCGCCGGTGTCGGCGAGCGCACCCGTGAGGGCAACGACCTCATCCACGAGATGGAGGAGGCGGGCGTCTTCGACAAGACCGCCCTCGTGTTCGGCCAGATGGACGAGCCGCCGGGAACGCGTCTGCGCGTCGCCCTGTCGGCCCTGACGATGGCGGAGTACTTCCGCGACGTGCAGAAGCAGGACGTGCTGCTCTTCATCGACAACATCTTCCGCTTCACACAGGCCGGCTCCGAGGTCTCGACGCTTCTCGGTCGCATGCCCTCCGCCGTGGGCTACCAGCCGAACCTCGCCGACGAGATGGGTGTGCTCCAGGAGCGCATCACTTCGACGCGCGGTCACTCGATCACCTCCCTCCAGGCGATCTACGTCCCCGCCGACGACTACACCGACCCGGCGCCGGCCACGACATTCGCGCACCTCGACGCGACGACGGAGCTCTCGCGAGAGATCGCCTCCAAGGGCCTCTACCCGGCCGTCGACCCGCTGACGTCGACCAGCCGTATCCTCGACCCGCGCTACATCGGCGAGGACCACTACCGCGTGGCGACCTCGGTGAAGCAGATCCTGCAGAAGAACAAGGAACTGCAGGAGATCATCGCGATCCTCGGTGTCGACGAGCTCTCCGAAGAGGACAAGGTCGTCGTGTCGCGTGCGCGGCGCATCCAGCAGTTCCTCTCGCAGAACACCTACATGGCGAAGAAGTTCACCGGCGTCGAGGGCTCGACGGTTCCGATCAAGGAGACCATCGAGTCGTTCGACGCGATCGTCAAGGGCGACTTCGACCACGTCGCCGAGCAGGCGTTCTTCAACGTCGGCGGCATCTCCGACGTCGAGGCCCGCTGGGCGCAGATCCAGAAGGAGAACGGCTGATCATGCCGCTGAAGGTCAGCCTGGTCTCGGCCGATGCCGAGGTCTGGACCGGAGACGCGTCCCTCGTGATCGCGAAGACCGTGGAGGGCGAGATCGGATTCATGCCCGGCCACGAGCCCGTGCTGGCGATCCTGGCTGAAGGCCAGGTTCGCATCACGACCTCCGACGGGTCGAAGATCCTCGCCAACGCGCAGGACGGCTTCCTCTCGATGGAGGCCGACACCTTGACGATCGTCGCAGGGAACGCCGCACTCATCGCCTGACGAAGACCACCTCGAACGCCGGCGGACCAACGGGTCCGCCGGCGTTCGACGTGAGGGGAGACACCGTGCTCATACTCCTGCCGCCGTCGGAGACGAAGCGCGTCGGAGGCGAAGGGCCCGCCCTGGCGCTGGATGGGCTGGCGCTGCCGAGCCTGCACGCCGTGCGCGAGGACGTCGTCGCCGCGCTGGTCGCCCTTTCGGCGCGACCGGATGACGCGGCGCGGGTCCTCAAGCTCGGGCCGCGGCAGCGCGATCAAATCGCCGTGAACGCGGGGCTGCGCTCGGCGGCGACGATGCCCGCGATGGACCGGTACACGGGCGTGCTGTTCGACGCCCTCGACGCCGGCACGCTCGGCGACGCCGAACGCGCCTGGCTCGGTCGGCACGCGCTCATCCACACGGCGCCCTTCGGACCCGTCGGCGTCCTGGACGGCATCCCCTCATACCGACTCGCCGCGGGCGCATCCCTTCCCGGCGTGCCGCCGCTTCGTCGTGCCTGGGTGGGTCCCGTGACGCAGGCGCTGACCGCGGTCGACGCGCCGTTCGTCCTGGACCTGCGGTCGGAGGCCTATGTCGCGCTGGGTCCGGTGCCCCCGGCGGCCGCGTCGGCATACATCCGGGTGGTGTCGGACGACGGATCCGGTACGGGGGCGCGGGCGCTCAACCACTTCAACAAGCGCGCGAAGGGCGAGCTGGTGCGGGCTCTCGCGAAGAACGCGCCCGTGATCGCGTCGGGGGAGGATCTGTTGGCGTGGGCCGCGGCGGCGCGGGTGGATCTCCGACGCACGCCCGACCCGCGGGTGTGGCATCTCGTCGTATGACACACCGGGCTGGGCGTTTCCTGCGAAGAAGCCGTGTGTATCGCTAGCATTGTGGCGCGGGAGACGCCCGCGTCCCGCGTGGCCACTGTGGCCGGCGGGGCTGACGTGAAGGGAGACTTCACCGTGGCCGAGGCCTACAACGACGGTGGGGCGGGAGCCGCCATCGCCTTCCTGCTCATCGTTCTGCCGATCCTGCTGATCCTGATCTTCGCCGGGTACATCATCGGGTCGTTCCTGCTGATGAAGATCTTCGAGAAGGCCGGCGTGCAGGGCAAGTGGCGCGCATGGGTGCCCGTCTACAACTCGATGATCCTCGCCAAACTGGGCGACGTATCGCCGTGGGTCATGCTCGGCGCCATCGTCGCCGCCAGCGTGCTCGGTCAGGTGCCGATCATCGGCTGGCTGCTCTCGCTCGTCGCCCTCGCCGTCGCCGTCATGGTCGGATGGCGCGTGGGCCTCAAGCTCGGACACGAGTGGTACCTGCTGCTGCTCTGGCTCATCCCGGGACTCGGCACGCTCATCTGGCTCGCGATCCTCGCGTTCGGTCAGTCGCGCTGGAACTCCGCGGTGGCCCCGGCCCCGTGGGCGGGCAACTCCTTCCTCGCCGACAGAACCGTCTGGGAGGGCGTCCCCGCCCAGGCCTCCGCCGGCGGCGTCTCGGCGCCGCCCGCCTCGCCCGGGTACGCCGCCGGCGCATCCGCACCGACGTCCGCGCCCTCCGCGGCCGCGTATCCGCCGCCCGCGGCGCCCCAGCCGCCCGCCGCCCCGCCCGCGCCTCCGGCGGGCACGACGGATGCCGGGGCTTCCGACGATCCGAACAGCCCCCGCGTCTGACGGGAGCGCATCGAACCGGTGCGCTCGTCACGGCCGGCGCCTCCTCCAGGAGGTGCCGGCCGTCGTCGTCCGGCGGGAAGCTCGGTAGCGTGGAGGCATGACCGATATGCCCCAGCGCCGCGTCGGCGCATCCGGACTTCTCGTCAGCGCGATCGGCCTCGGCTGCAACAACTTCGGGCGCGCGGGGACCCACAGCGAGACGCTCGAGGGCACGCGCGACGTGCTGGATGCCGCACTGGATGCCGGGGTCACCTTCCTGGACACCGCCGACGTCTACGGCAAGGAGCCCGGGCTCTCGGAGACACTGATGGGGGCCGCGCTGCAAGGTCGGCGTGACCGCTTCGTCGTGGCCACGAAGTTCGGGCACTCGCAGATCCCCGGGGGAGTGTCCAGCACGGCATCCAAAGGGTCGCGCGCCTACGTGCGTGCCGCGGTCGAAGCCTCGCTCCGCCGCCTGCGCACCGACTGGATCGATCTCTACCAGCTGCACACGCCCGACCCCGAGACGCCCATCGAGGAGACCCTCGACGCCCTCACCGAGCTCGTCCGGGAGGGGAAGGTGCGCTACATCGGGCACTCCAACCTGTCCGGGTGGCAGTTGGCGCAGGCGGACGCCGTCGCGCGCGCCCGCGGTGCGGAGCGCTTCATCTCCGCCCAGAACCAGTACAGCCTGCTCGCCCGGGCGGCGGAGCGCGAGGTGATTCCGGCGGCGCGTGCCTCGGGAGTCGGGTTCCTCCCGTTCTTCCCGCTCCACAACGGCCTCCTCACCGGCAAGTTCGCCCGCGAGGGCGGACCCGAGGACAGCCGCATCATGCGCCAGCGCCCGCACGTGTGGCGCGACGCGCCGTGGGACGCGCTGGAGGCGTACGCGCGATTCTGCGACGAACGCGGCATCACGATGCTCCAGGCGACGTTCGGGTGGCTCCTCGCGCAGCCCGCTCTCGCGAGCGTCATCGCGGGCGCGACGACCCCGGATCAGATCCGCCAGAACGCCGCCGCGGCATCCTGGACGCCCACGGCGGACGACCTGGACGCGATCGACGGCATACTGCCGCTGCCCGCCGACCCCGCGGCCGGCTGACCAGCGTTCGCTCTGAGCGAACGCACGTCCGGCCCCGGAGGGACGCCCCTGCTCCCCCGGGGCAGGGGCGTGCGGTCCGACTAGAATGGGAGCGCCCGTCGCCGGTGTTGCCGACGGCGCACGCAGACGCCCACGAGAGGGACGAACGGCTTGTCCGATACCGACACCGACACCGCAGCATCCGCCGACCGGCGAACGCTGCCCCTGAGCGGGGGCGGCGAACTGACGCTGTCGTGGGCCGCCGTGACGCACCGCGGAGTGAGGCGAGACCAGAACCAGGACGCCGTGCTCGCCGATTTCCCCCTGTTCATCGTCGCCGACGGGATGGGTGGGCACCTCGGGGGCGAGATCGCCAGCGCGAGCACGATCGACCGGCTGGGAGCCGTCGTGCGGGACGGCAAGGTGTCGGTGAAGACCATCGAGCGGGCGCTGGCGAAGGCGGTCAAGGACATCCTCTCCCACCCCCAGGCCACCGACGACGGCACGGGGACCACCGTGACCGGCATGTTCCTCGATCAGAGCGGGGCCGAGCCCACCTGGGTCACGCTCAACATCGGCGACTCCCGTGTCTACCTGCTGCGCGACGACTCGCTCGTCCAGGTCACGACGGACCACTCGGTGGTGCAGGAGCTCGTCGCGGCGGGACGCCTGAGCCCCGAAGAGGCGGAGAACCATCCGTACGGGAACGTCATCACACGGGCCGTCGGGCCGAGCGAGAGCGTGCAGCCCGATTACGTACGCCTCGACGTCGTCGACGGCGACCGCTTCGTCATCTGCTCGGACGGTCTGACGAAGGAGCTCACCGACTACGGCATCCGGCACTTCCTCGCCGAGAACCGCGATCCCAAGGCGGCCGTCGAGGCGATGCTCGCGGCGGCTCTGGACAACGGCGGGCGCGACAACATCACGGTCATCGTCCTCAATGTCGAGCGCACGGGCCACCGCGCCGGCGACGCCGAAGCCGACACCGACACGGCCGCGCGTCGCGGCCCGCGCGACGACGGCTCCTCCACAGAGCCGATTCTCGCCCGCTGACCCCGCCTTCGCGCCACGACCGCATTCCCGCGGCGCGGGGCGGGATGTACTGGCGGGATGCTGACCGATGACGTCTTCGCCCTTCCCGTCGCGCCGCCGTCACCGCGTCGGCCCGCCGTGCCGGTGCTGGCCTCCCTGGCCCCGGTGCTCGGCGGCGTTGCCCTGTGGCTGATCACAGGATCGATGTTCGCGCTGTGGTTCGCCGTCCTCGGGCCGGTGATCGCCCTGGGCGGGCTGCTCGATTCGCTGCGTGCACGCCGCCGTGAGCGGCGACGCCACGAGAGGGAGTACGCCCTCGCCCTGCAATCGCTGCGCGAGCGGCTGGACGCCTCGCTCGAGCGTCGTCGCACGGCGCTCGAGGCGCGCCATCCCGACGTGGCGGGGTTCGCGAGCGCGCCCGACGAGGTCTGGCGGCCGGTGCCCGAACGCGCCGCCACCGTGATCGTGGGACGCGGCGACCGCGAGAGCGGGATCGCGGTGGGCGGCGACCCGGCGGGTCGGGATGCCGCGGCCCGGCTGCGCGCGGACGCGAACGTGCTGCGCCGCGCGCCCGTCACCGTGCCGTGGCGCGACGGCCTCGCGGTGCGCGGGCCCGGGCCGTTGGCGGAAGCGGTCGCGCGGGCGCTGCTGATCCAGCTCTGCCTCATCCACCCGCCCAGGGCACTGCGGATCGTGGGAACGACGCCCGAGGGATGGGGGTGGGTGGATCGACTGCCGCACCGTGGCGATGACACGGAGGGCGACGGAGGAGCGCTTCGCCTGTGTCTGGGCGCGCCCCGCGAGCGCGCCGAGGATTCGGGCGATGTCGTCCTCGCCTGGCATGACGAGGCCGGTGCACTCGACCCCCGATGCGCCGCGCTGATCGAGGCGGGCTCACCCCTGCGCGCCGAGCTGCGGATCGGAACGGTGACGGCGGCGCTCGAACCCGAGGCGCTGGGCTCGGCACAGGCCGCGGCCATCGCCTCATCGCTGGCTGCTCGTGCGCGCGCCCTCCACCCGAGCAGCCCGGAGGCCGTCGCTGCGGTGAGGGACTTGTGGCGTGCCGACGGCGTCGGGGTACCCGGTCGCCTGGTCGTAGCGCTCGGCATGGGAAGGACGCCGGTGCTCGTCGATCTCGTGGGCGACGGTCCGCACGCGGTCGTCGCGGGGGTGACGGGGGCGGGCAAGTCCGAGCTGCTGACGACCTGGATCACGAGCCTGTGCCGCGCCTACACGACGACCGAGGTGACCTTCCTCCTCGCCGATTTCAAGGGCGGAGTCTCCTTCGAGGCCCTTTCGGCGCTTCCGCACGTCACCGGGGTGATCACCGACCTCGACGGCGATGGAGCGGATCGCGCCATCTCGAGCCTTCGTGCGGAGATGCGGCGGCGCGAGCGCATCCTGGCGGGCGCGGGCGTCCGCCACATCGCCGAAGCGGGCCTGCTCCTGCCGCGGCTGGTCGTGGTCGTCGACGAGTTCGCCGCCCTCGTGTCCGACCTGCCCGACCTGCAGCGGGTCTTCACGGACATCGCCGCGAGGGGGCGCGCCCTCGGCATCCACCTCATCCTCGGAACGCAGCGCGTCACCGGCGTCGTTCGAGAGGGCATCCTGGCGAACGCCCCCTTGCGCATCGCGCTGCGCGCGGCCGACGACGCCGACAGCCGCACCCTGCTCGGCACCCCCGCGGCGGCCCGTCTCCCGGGCGGTGAGGCAGCGCGGGGGCGCGCGCTGATCCGCCGCGCCGCCGACTCCTCGCCGGTGATCGCGCAGATACCACGGACCGTCGCCGAGGACCTCGCGATGGTGGTCGCGGAGGTGGCACATCAGGAGCGTCCCCGCGCGTCCTGGCTGCCGCCCCTGCCCTCCCTCATCCGGGCGGGCGAGCTTCCGGCGCAGGGCGAGGACACGATCCCGCTCGGGATCGCCGACGATCCCGCGGCGCAGTCCCGGCTCGGGGTCGGACTCCGGATGGGCGAACGCGGCCTCGTCGTCGTCGGCGGTGCCGGAAGCGGCAAGAGCGCGATCCTCCGCCTCGTCGCCTCCCACGGCCGCGAGGCGACGATCCTGACACAGGCGGGCGAGGCCGCGTGGGACGCCGTCGCGCGCGGGGCGACCGACCCTCCGCGGCTCCTCCTCGTCGACGACGTGGACCGGCTGCTCGCCGGGTTCGGACACGACTACGCCGCGGAGCTGACGGATCGACTCGAGGCGCTGATCCGCAGGGCGGGCACCGGCGGCCCGACCGTCGTGCTGACGACGCGTCGCGTGTCCGGGGCTGTGGCCCGCCTTGTCGAGGGCCTGCCGCGCAGGGCGGTACTCGGCTTCCCCTCGCGCGCCGAGCACGTCGCCGCCGGCGGCGACGGACACTCCTTCTCTGTGCGGGGGCCCGGTCGCGGCATGCTCGACGGTCTCGAGACGCAGTTCGGGTGGACCCCGCACGACGCGGGGGAGGCGGAGGCCTCCCCGGAGCCGCCCGCCTGGCTGCCCGCTCGGCACACCGCCGTGATCGCCCGCGATCCGCACGGCGTGCGGGCTCGGCTGCGGGAGGCATGGGCCGGCACGGGGGTCCCCGTCCTCCTGCGCGCGGATGCCGCGGCATCCGGCGACGCCGCGCCCGAGGATCCGCCCCGTGTCGTGGTGGGGGAGCCGGCGCACTGGCAGGCGCACTGGCGCGACCTGCAGCGGACGATCGCGGAGGGGCAGGTCGTCGTCGACGCGAGCTGTCCCGACGCGCTGCGGACGCTGCTCGGCGAGCGGGATCTGCCGCCCTGGGCGCAGCCGGGAGCGGGGCGCGCGTGGCTCTGGCGCGCCGGTCGCGGGGCACGACGAGTACTGCTGACGCCGGCGAAGCGCTGATGCGTGCGCGGCGATCCGGCGTCGGCCAGGGTGAGGCCATGAGCGCACCGATTCGCCAGGAACGAGGCACGCGCGGGCGGGGGAAAGGGCCTCTCCACCGGCACCCTGGGCCTCGGGGCTCAGCCCAGGGAGGGCGAGGGCCGGATCGCGCCGACCACGGCCCCTCCGCCGTAGACGGCGAGATCGAGGTGGGCGAGGGCATCCGCCTCGGCGTCCTCGGCCAGCGCGCCCGCGATCCGGAGGAGCCGGAGAGCGACGGCCGTCGCGGCGCGCTGGCTTCCGTCGAGCACCTTGAGCGCGACCGTCGTGCCGTCCGAGGCGACCATCACCTGCACACCCTCGGCGCCGAGCTTGGAGAACAGGCCGAGGCGCTCGCCGACGACGGTGTCGGGCCATCCCGGCCCGGCGATCGTCCACGGGTGCGACCGGACCGCTTCCCGGACAGCGGCTGCGTGGCGATGAAGGGCGAACGGGGAGCGTTCGGCTGCGGTCCCCACGCGCTGCACACCGCGTGCGAGCGCGGTGAGCGACATCGCATGCACGGGGGCGCCGCAGCCGTCGGTCACGCTCGCGCGCACCTTCTCGCCGGTGAGACGCTCGACGACGTCGCGCAGATGGACCTGAAGCGGGTGATCGACGTCCAGGTACCCGTCGGTCGCCCACCCCGACGCGACGCACGCCGCGAGCATGCCGGCGTGCTTGCCGGAGCAGTTGTGGCGCACGGCGGCTTTCGCCTCGAGGTCGCGCACCATGCGCTCGCGGGTCGCGGGGTCGCCCGCGAGCGTGGCCGGACAGGCGAGGGCATCCTCGGTCAGGCCGGCCGCGCCGAGGATGTCGCGCACCACCTCGATGTGCCGATCCGTGCCGGAGTGGCTGGCCGTCGACAGACCGAGCTGCTCGCCCTGGAGCGGTGCGCCGGCCGTGAGGATGCCGACCGCCTGCAGGGGCTTGAGGCTGGAGCGGGGCAAGACCGCGGCATCCGGCGATCCGTGCGACGCACGCACCGACCCGTCCGGTGCGAGGACCACGGCGCTGCCGCTGTGCCGGGACTCGATGAAGCCGCCCCGCTCGAGCGTGGCGAGCTCGACGGCATCCGTGGAGGAGAAGGTCTGCAGCACCGACACAGCCTACCGGCGGGCGCGCGCCCCGCCCGGCGGCAGGGTCGATGCGAGACTGCTGACATGCACGGAGAGCACACCTACGAGGTCACGGCGACGTGGACGGGGGATCTCGGCTCGGGGACGAGCGGATATCGCGACTATGCCCGGGCGGTGACGCTGGAGATCGAGGGCAAGCCCGCCATCCATGCCTCCGCCGACCGCCCGTTCCGTGGCGATCCGGCGAAGTGGAACCCGGAGGACCTTCTGCTCGCGGCTCTGGCCGAGTGCCACCTGCTGAGCTATCTGCACGCCTGCGTGAGCGAGGGCGTGGTCGTGACACGCTACTCCGACACGGCCGTCGCAACGATGAGGCTCGATGGCCGTGGGGGAGGCGCGTTCACCGAGGCGGTGCTGCGGCCCCGGGTCGTGGTCGCCGAGCCGGCGATGGTGGATGCCGCGATGCGCGCCCATGCGCAGGCGAACGCGTGGTGCTTCATCGCGAACTCCGTGGCCTTCCCCGTGCGCCACGAGGCAGAGGTGACGGCGGAGTAGGACGCCGCGTCAGCGGCGTTCGTGGGGCAGGACCTGCTTGATGCGCTCGACGGCGCCGTGGGCGGGCGCCTCGTTGTATTCGCCCGCGAGCTCCTGACCCGACAGGGCGTGGATGGCCGCCATGATCTCGTCGGTCGCCGCTCGGCGGGCCCGACCCGACGTCGCGGCGCCGTGGGCGCTGACGTCGATCGGGTCTCCGAAACGCACGGTGATGCGCTTTCCGCGCACGGGCATCTTGGCGCCGACCGGCATCACCTCGTCGGTGCCGACGAGGCCGACGGGCACGACGGGAGCGCCGGTCTGGAGGGCGAGGAAGGCCGCCCCCGTCCGCCCCTTGTAGAGACGTCCGTCGAGCGAGCGGGTTCCCTCGGGGTAGAGGGCCACGGCCTTGCCCTCATCGAGCAGGAGACGCTGCTGATCGAGGGCGTCGAGGGCGGCCTGGCCCGCCCCTCGCCGCACCGGGATGGCGCCGATCGAGGTGAAGAACTCCCGCGTGACCCAGCCGGAGAGGCCCCGACCCTCGAAATAGGACGCCTTCGCGAGGAAGTGGACGGGCCGGGGAGCGGCGACGGGGATGGCGATGGAGTCGATGAACGACAGGTGGTTGCTCGCGAAGATGACCGGTCCGCGGCGCGGCACGCGCTCGCGGCCTTCGACGATCGGCCGGTACACCACTCTCGCGAGGGGGGCGATGAAGAACCGCCCGACGGCGTAGGTCCAGGTCATCCGGTGGGCCGGGTCGGTCGCGGCTTCCGTCTCCTCTGCGCGGGCGGGTGCCGGCTCATCCTTCGCAGTGGTCACCCACCGAGGCTAGCGCCCGCTTCATGCGCCGGCCGTTATGCGATGACTCAGCGGAGACAAAGGATTCTCCGGCAGGATGGAGGTTCGTCCCCGATCACTCCGAGGTATCTCCGTGCGCTCTCGCCCCCTGTTGACCCTGGCCGCCCTCTCCGTGTCGGCCCTCGCCCTGGCCGGCTGCACCGGTACCTCCGACGGCGAAGCGTCGGCTTCGGCCGACGCGCTGTGCGCCGCGGCCGCGCCGTCGGGAGACGCGTCGGAGGCGGTCACCGTCGACGGCGAGGCGGGGCAGATCTCCACCGCCACGTTCGACGCCGGGCTGACGATCGAGGAACTCGAGCGCACGGTCGTGAGCGACGGCGACGGCGAGGCGCTGCAGGAGGGCGACCTCGTGGAGTATGCGCTGAGCGCCTTCTCGGCCGACACCGCCGAGAAGGTCGGCGACATCGGCTACGTCGGTGGCGAGGTGCTGCCCACGACGGTCTCGGCGGAGTCGAACCTCGGACAGATCATGGGATGCGCCAACGTCGGGTCCCGCCTGGTCGTGACCTTCCCCGCGTCGGAGTCGGCCGGCGCGGAGGTCTACATCGTCGACGTGCTCGGTGTCACCCCCGCCGCCGCGTGGGGCGAGGAGGAGACCCCCGCCGGCGGCCTGCCGACGGTCGAGCTCGGCGAGGGCGGCGTGCCGACCGTCGAGATCCCCGACGCCGAGGCTCCCGGCGAGGTGGAGCTGGGCGTCCTCAAGCGCGGGGACGGCGAGGTCGTCGAATCGGGGGACAACGTGCTCGTGCAGTACCACGGCGTGAAGTGGTCGGATGGCGAGGTGTTCGACTCGAGCTGGGATCGCGGGACCCCCGCGGCCTTCGCGACGACGGGCGTCGTGGACGGCTTCCGCCAGGCGCTGGAGGGTCAGACGGTCGGATCCCAGGTCGTCGTCGTCGTGCCGCCGGCCGCGGGCTACGGCGCCTCCGAGGGGCACGAGCTGCAGAACGAGACGCTCGTCTTCGTCGTCGACATCCTCGGCACGCAGCACGCCGCCGCCTGAGCGCCCCCGGCATCCGCCGTGCGCTCTCGCTAGGCTGACGAGGTGCGTCGCGTCCTCATCCTCGGATCCACCGGTTCGATCGGTACCCAGGCCCTCGAGGTGATCGGGGCGCACCCCGAGCGCTTCGAGGTCGTGGGCCTCGCCGCTGGTCGCAACCGCGAGGCGATGACGGTCCAGGCCCGCCGGTTCGGCGTCGAGCACTGCGCGATCGGGGCGGTGGAGGCGGAGCAGCTCGTGCGGGATGTCGAGGCCGATGTCGTGCTCAACGGCATCACCGGCTCGGTCGGCCTCGGCCCGACCCTGGCGGCGCTCGAGAAGGGCCGCACCCTTGCGCTGGCGAACAAGGAGTCGCTGATCGTCGGCGGGGGGCTCGTCACGGCGCTCGCAGCCCCGGGTCAGATCGTCCCCGTCGACTCCGAGCACTCGGCGATCGCGCAGTCGCTGCTCTCGGGCACGCCCGGCGAGGTGCGCCGCCTCGTGCTCACGGCCTCCGGCGGCCCGTTCCGCGGGCGGTCGCGGGCGGAGCTGGCGGAGGTGACTCCGGCACAGGCGCTCGCGCACCCCACGTGGGACATGGGGCGGGTCGTCACGACGAACTCCGCGACGCTCGTGAACAAGGGACTGGAGGTGATCGAGGCCCATCTGCTGTTCGGCGTGGATTACGACCGCATCGACGTCGTCGTCCACCCCCAGTCCATCGTCCACTCGATGGTGGAGTTCATCGACGGGTCGACGATCGCCCAGGCGTCCCCGCCCGACATGCGCCTGCCGATCTCCCTGGGCCTGGACTGGCCGAACCGCGTGGGCGGGGTCGGAGCGCCGCTCGACTGGACGCGCGCCGCGACGTGGACGTTCGAGCCCCTCGACGCCGGGGCCTTCCCCGCCGTGGAGCTCGCCAAGCGCGTGGGGCGCGCGGGCGGCACCTACCCGGCCGTGTTCAACGCGGCCAACGAGCAGGCCGTCGACGCGTTCCACGAGGGGCGCATCGCCTTCACCGGGATCGTCGAGACGGTGGAGCGCATCGTCGACGCGCACGACGCCCCCGGCGAGCTCACTCGCGAGTCGCTCGCCGACGCCGAGGGCTGGGCCCGTCGCAGCGCCGATGAGGCGATCGCCGCCGCGGCCTGAGCGGGCGTCCGACGTCAGTCGGAGTAGGGGACCGGCCAGCGGGGGTCCGGCACCGGCCAGCCGGCGTCGCGCAGGGCGCGCCGTGCCAGCTCCCGTGCGGAGTACGGCGTGCGCACGCCTCGGATGTCGCGGTAGTCCTGGTGTCCCGGACCCGCCCAGAGGATGGCGTCGCCCTCACCGGCCATCGCGACGGCGGCGACGATCGCGCTCTCGGGAGGCGAGTGCTCGTGGATCTCGGCGTCGGGTCGTGCCGCGCGGGCCCCCTCGATGAGAGCGGCGCGGATCGAGTCGGGATCCTCGAAGCGGGGGTGATGGTCGGTGACGATGAGGATGTCGCTGCCCAGGGCGGCGGTGCGACCCATGTCGGCGCGCTTCGTGGTGTCGCGGTCGCCGTCGGCCCCGAAGAGCATCAGCACGCGTCCGGGGGTGACGCGCCGCACGGCGGCGAGCGTCTTCTCGAAGGCATCCGGGGAGTGGCCGAAATCGACGTAGACGGCGGGGCCCCGGTCGCCGGAGACCCGCTCGGTCCGCCCCGGCAGGTAGGCGCGCACGCCGCCGTCGCGATCGAGCGCCTGCACGATGCGGTCCCACGCGTAGCCCGCCTCGTGCAGCATGACGATCGCCAGGCCGGCGTTCGCCGCCATGTGCGGACCGATGACGGGTACGACCGTGGTCAGCGATCCGCCCAGCCCTTTCAGCGTGAAGCGCGTGCCGGCCTGCGTCTCGTCGTGGATCGTCACGGTCCAGTCCGCGGCCGCCGCGGCATCCGGATCGGTCGCGATGGCCGGCGTGCCGATCGTTGTGACGGGCACCCCGGCGGCGCGGACGACCTCGGCGCCCGCCGGGGAGTCCAGCGCGACGACGGCCCGGCGCGACCGGTCCGGCTGGAACAGGGGGAGCTTGGCCTCGAGGTACTCCCGCATGTCGGCGTAGTCGTCGAGGTGGTCGTGAGTGAGGTTCGTGAAGGCCGCGACGTCGAAGACGAGCCCGTCGACCCTGTGGCGGCTCAGCGCCTGCGCGCTGACCTCGACGGCGACCGCTTCGACGTCGCGCTCGCGCATGAGCGCGAGGAGGGCGTGGAACTCGGATGCCTCGGGAGTCGTGAGGCGCGAGACGATGACCTCGCCCGCGATGTGACGCTCGGCCGTCGAGCTGAGGCCGGTGACGACGTCGAGCTGTTCGAGGATGCCCGCCAGGAGGTGCGACGTGCTCGTCTTGCCGTTGGTGCCGGTCGTCGCCAGCAGCAGGGGGAGCGCGTCCGACGGACCGGTGCCGTACACCCAGGCCGAGAGGGCGCCGAGTCGTGCACGGGGATGGTCGACGACCACGAGGGGGACGCCGCAGTCCGCCGCGATCTCCGCGCCCTCGGCATCGGTCACGATGGCGACGGCGCCCTTCGCGACGGCGTCGCGCGCGAGCTCCGCGCCGTGGCGGTTCACGCCGCGAATCGCCACGAAGGCCTCGCCCGGACGCAGATCCGCCGTCGCGAGCGTGATGCCCGACACGGTCGTGCTCCCGGCGTCGCCGCGGAGCTCGGCATCGATCACGTCGGCGAGGTCGGCGAGTCGCCGCGCGGGCGGGTGAGCGGGCCGCAGCACCGGCGGGAGGGCGGGCGTCACGGGGGAGTCAGAGGGGCTCGGCATAGCCCACCCATTCAACCAGACACCCGCGGGAGGGGCGGGAGGCGCCGGCGGCGTCGTGCGCGCGCCGGCGCCTCCGGGATATCAGGCGCGCCGACGAAGGGCGAGCAGGGCCACGACGAGGGCTGCGGCCCCCAGGACGAGGCCGGAGGTCGCCAGGACGACGGGCAGGACCGCGGACTCCGGCGAGGCGGTCGTCGCGGCGGCATCCGCACTCTCGCCCTCCTCGTGGGCGGCATCGCCAGAGCCGAGAACGTGGCCGCCCGCCTCGCTCGCCTCGCCGACGGCCACGGTGGGCGCGGGCGCGTCGAGGTCGTGCGGGTCCTGACCCTCTTCGGGGATCTCGCTCCAGGAGGTGTTGCCGACCTCGCACACCTGGTTGACCGGGAAGGCCAGCGTCCGACCTGCGGCATCCTGGGCGTACTGCACGCCGAGGTCGACGGTGGCTCGCAAGCCGTCGGCGACGGGTACGGCGGCGGTGTACACGATGCGTGAGACGGGGCCGTTCTCCCCGTCCCGCTCGAGGGCGACGTCCCAGCCAGGCTCGATGGTCGGGGTCACCGAGGCGAGGCCATCGGGGATCTCGATCTCGAGGGCGGTGGTGGGGGACCCGTCGCATCCGTGACTGAAGGCGAACGTGAGCACGCCGTAGGCGCCGGCGGCGGCGTCGGCGTCGGGGGTCGCCGTGACGTGGGCCTGCGCGGCCGCGGGCGCAGCGAGCACGAGGCCCGCGGCGATGGCCGAGCCGGCGACGAGGCGTCCCGCGCGGAAGCGTCGGCGTGCGGGAGCGGGGGTCTGGATGTGATCGTTCATGGGTTCTCTCTTCTCGGCACCCGCGGCGATCGCCGTCTGCGGTGCACTCCTGTGGGGCGCGGGGACGGAGGTCCCGGCGCGGGTCACGCGACGCGGAGGTCGCCGGGAGAAGAGGGCGGGCCGCGCAGGGGCGCGGCGATGAGGTACCGGGGCGGGAGTCGCCGGAGGACGGGAGCGACCGGGGCGAGCCGGGCACGCACCGCGGGCGCGGGCGTCGACCAGGTTGCACGCTCGGCGTGCCGGCGCACCCAGCGGGCGATCGCGACGAGGGCGGACTCGCCCCGCGCGAGCACGGCGAAGGCGACGAGAGCGGCGGCGAGATGGGCGACCCACATCGCGGCATCCGGTGCCGACGATGCCAGTGGTGCCGACGTGTGCGCGGCGGCGACGAGGTTCAGGTCCGGGACGCCGTGCACATGGCCGCCCGCAGACGGCACCCGCGCTCCGCCCGCGACGGCGAAAACCGTGTGGAGCGCGGCCTGCGTGAGCACGACCGATGCGGCCAGGCCCCACGGTCGCCGCCGGCGACCCACCAGGATCGTGGCGAGGGGCCAGCCGAGCGCCGCGACCGCGAGCAGGATCGCCGCGTCGGGTGCGGAGCCGCCCCCGATCGTGTGGGAGACCGCACCCAGGAGGACGGCGACGACCGTCGCGCCCGCGCCTCGCGCGGCGCGCAGCGAACGTGCGGTCACTGGGCCTCCCCGGTCGTCTCCTGACTCAAACCTACCGTCCGGCGCGCAGCTCCCGGCCGGTGCAAAGGAAGCCCGGAGTAGCGTGTGGGTGTGACCGCGCTCGCCTTCGTCATCGGCATCCTCATCATGATCGTGGGGCTCGCCGTGTCGATCGCCCTGCACGAGATCGGGCACCTCGTCCCCGCAAAGCGCTTCGGCGTCCGCGTCGGGCAGTACATGATCGGATTCGGGCCCACGCTGTTCTCGCGTCGCCGTGGCGAGACCGAGTACGGCGTGAAGGCGCTCCCGATCGGCGGCTACATCTCGATGGCGGGCATGTACCCGCCCCCGCCCGAGGAACGCGACGCCGCGGCATCCGGCCCCCGATCGGGTCGGGCTGGCGGCGGGTTCTTCGCGACGATGGTGCAGGACGCGCGAGCCGCGAACGCCGACACGATGGTGGATGCCGACGACGATCGGGTGTTCTGGCGCCTCCCGGTCTGGAAGCGCATCGTCATCATGCTCGGCGGGCCGCTGATGAACCTGGTGCTCGCGATCGTGCTGTTCGCGATCCTCTTCACGGGCATCGGCGTACAGCAGGCCTCCACCACGATCGCCTCGATCAGCGAGTGCGTCGCGCCCGCCGGATCGACCCAGACGGAGTGCTCCGCCTCCGATCCGGCGGCCCCCGCCGCCGAGGCGGGACTGCGACCGGGCGATCGGATCCTCGCGATCGACGGCTCGCCGGTCGCGAGCTTCGACGAGGCCTCCGCGATCATCCGCGACAGCCCGGACCGGCAGCTGACCTTCACGATCGAGCGCGACGGGCGGCAGAGCGCGGTCGCGGTCACGCCGATGCTCGCCGAGCGACCCGCAACGGATGCCGCGGGCGAGGCGACCACCGAGGCCGTGGGCTTCGTGGGCTTCTCGCCCACCGCCGAGTACGTCAGGCAGCCCATCTGGACGGGTCCCGAGGCGGCGATCGAGAACGTCGGTGCCGTCGCGGGCGTCATCGTGCAGCTGCCGGTCAAGCTCACCGACACGGCGATATCGCTCTTCACGGGATCCGAACGAGACCCCGACGGCCCGCTCTCGGTCGTCGGCGTGGGGCGCCTCGCGGGCGAGGTGGCCGCCATCGACGCCCCCGTGCTCAACCGCGTCGCCGGCATCCTCGGCCTGCTCGCGTCGCTGAACATCGCGCTGTTCGTCTTCAACCTGATCCCGCTGCTGCCGCTGGATGGCGGACACGTCGTCGTGGCGCTGTGGGACGGGATCAAGCGGGCGTGGGCGAAGCTGTTCCGGCGTCCGCCGCCTGGTCCCGTGGATGCGACGAAGCTCGTGCCGGTCACGTTCGTCGTCGTGGTGCTGCTCATCGGGATGGGAGCCGTGCTGATCCTCGCCGACCTCGTCAACCCGATCCAGCTGCTCTAGCCTCCCTGCGGCCCTCAGCGGCGCGCGGGGGCGAGGGCGTCGGCGACGAGCCTCTCGAGCGTGCGGATTCCGTCGCGCGAGAGGATCGACTCGAGGTGACCCTGGACGCTGGCGTATCCCGGCCCCCGGAGGGCGTAGACGTCGCCGGAGTCGGGATCGGCCGAGACCTCGGTGTCCCCGATCCGGTCGGTGCCGGGTGCGACGCGGGCCGTGAAGGTGTTGTAGAAGCCGATCGAGACGCGCTCGCCGAAGACATCCACCCGCAGCTGCACGCCCTGGTGCGGACGGGTGAGGGGCGCGAGCGGGATGCCGAGCCGGTCTGCGAGCACCTGGTGGCTGAGGCAGACGGCCAGGAGCGGCGCTCCGCTGTCGAGGCGACGCGCGACCACCTGGCGAAGGCGTGCGATCCGGTGCGTCGCGACGTCGAGCGGGTCTCCTGGGCCGGGGCCGGTCACGAGCAGCTCGGCCTCGTCGACGTCGGCGTCCGTCAGCTCGTCCCACGGGACGATGCGGGCGTCGAGCCCGAGGTGGCGGAGCTGATGCGCGAGCATCGTCGTGAAGCGGTCTTCGACGTCGACGACGACGGCCGAGCGGCCGGAGAAGGGACCCGTTTCATCCGGGTCCTGCGGCTCGAGCCAGAACGGGGCGAGGCGCTCGTTGCGCGAGCGCAGCAGCGCGGCGATCTCCGGGTCGTCTCCGAGCAGGCGACGGCTCGCGGTCGGCGCATCGGCGTCGACCTCTACATCGCGGGGGATCGCGCCGATCGCCCCGAGCACGCCCGCGGCCTTGCCGTGCGTCTCGCCGACCTCGCCGTACGGGTCCGAGTGGCGAACCAGCGTGGCGCCGACCGGCACGCGCAGGGCGCCGTCCTTCAGATACGCCGTGCGGATGAGGATGGGCGCGTCGAGGTCGTGCGACACCGCGGCATCCGGCGCCGCCGGGGTGAACAGCGCCGCGACGCCGGAGTAGTACCCGCGCGCGGTCCTCTCGTGCCGACGGATGACGGCGCAGGCGTTCTGCATGGGGGAGCCGGTCACGGTCGGGGCGAACATCGTCTCGCGGAGGATGTCGCGCGGGTCGAGCGTGCTGAGGCCGCGCAGCATGTATTCCGTGTGGGTGAGGCGTGACATCTCCTTGAGATGCGGGCCGGTGATGCGGCCGCCGTCGGAGCACACCGCGCTCATCATCTTCAGCTCCTCGTCGACCACCATGAAGAGCTCCTCGGTCTCCTTGGTGTTCTCGAGGAATGCGCGAAGCCCCTCGGGCGTCGCGCCGCCCTTCGGGTGACGGAAGGTGCCCGAGATCGGGTTCATCGTGACCACGCCGCCCTGGGCGCTGACGTGCGCCTCGGGGCTCGCTCCGACGGCGGCGTGTCCGGGCGTGATGACGGCGAACGTCCAGTACGCGCCCCGCTCCTGCTGGATCAGCGCACGGAACCACGTCAGCGCGCTCTCGCGCGGATCCGCGTCGACGCGCGCGGTGAAGTCGCGACGGATGACGAAGTTCGCGCCCTCGCCGCGCCCGATCTCGTCGGCGATGACCTCGCGCACGATCGCGGCGTAGTCCTCGTCGCTCACATCGAACCCCGCGTCGTGGAGCGTCACCGGCGCATCGGGCAGCAGACGCATCGCCTCGTCGCGGGGGAGGGTGCCCCGCTCGGACACGATGACGCAGCGCAGCGGTGCATCGTCGTCGTGGCAGTCGAACCCGCGCTCGCGCACCTGCCGGTAGGGGACGAGCGCCAGCACCTCCTGGGCGGAGCCGTCCTGGGCGTGCAGCGGGATCTCGGCGAGGGTTTCCACGTCGAGCACGGTGCCCGTGAGCACCTCGACGTCGGCGCCGTCGCGAGCGATCAGGATGAGGGGGCGATCGGACTCGGGCTCGCGCAGCCGGGCGAGGAGCGCGCTGCCGTCGGCGGCGGGCGGGGTGCGATGGCCGGTCATCGTTGGGTCCTTCGGCTCGGCCCGGTGGGGCGGTCGCTCACACGAAAAGACCGCCCTCGGGCGGTCAGGTTTCGTGGGAACGCGAACACACCGCCTAGATGGCGGGCCAGGAGGCACGGTTCGCGGACATTCCGTCACGATAGCATGCGCTCGAACCGCGTCCCGCCCTAGCTTCGGCCATGAGCGACGGCGAACTGCGCAGGGTGGTGCTGAGTCTGCTGTTCGTCCTGATCTGGGCGTTCTCGGGCGGCATGGACGGCGGCATCGAAGGCTTCTGGCCGGTCTGGCCGATCGCCGGCATCGCCATCGGGGTCGTCTTCGCGGGCGTCGCCGCCTTCGGATCGGGCGGCGGCGCGCCGACGGAGAGCCGCATCCGGAGCGAGATGAAGCGGCTCTCGGACTGAGTCGCGATCGGCCGCGGCGCCTCGTCACCACGTAGGCTGAAGAGGTGCCAGCCGTGAACATCGGGATGCCGAAGGTCCCCCACACCCTCGCCCCGCGTCGCAAGAGCCGTCAGATCAAGGTCGGGAAGGTCCTCGTCGGGGGCGACGCACCCGTGAGCGTGCAGTCGATGACGACGACGCCCACGACGAACATCAACGCGACGCTCCAGCAGATCGCCGAGCTCACCGCTTCCGGCTGCGAGATCGTGCGCGTCGCGGTGCCATCGCAGGACGACGCCGACGTCCTCCACATCATCGCCGCGAAGAGCCAGATCCCCGTCATCGCCGACATCCACTTTCAGCCCAAGTACGTCTTCCAGGCGATCGACGCGGGGTGCGCGGCCGTGCGGGTCAACCCCGGCAACATCCGCAAGTTCGACGATCAGGTGGGTGCCATCGCCGCCGCTGCCAAGGCTGCGGGGGTTTCGCTGCGTATCGGTGTGAACGCGGGATCGCTCGACCCGCGCCTGCTCGAGAAGTACGGCAAGGCGACGCCCGAGGCCCTCGCCGAGAGCGCGCGCTGGGAGGCGTCGCTGTTCGAGGAGCACGACTTCCACGACTTCAAGATCTCCGTGAAGCACAACGACCCCGTCATCATGGTGCAGGCCTATCGCCTGCTCGCGCAGATGGGCGACTGGCCGCTGCACTTGGGCGTGACCGAGGCCGGCCCCGCGTTCCAGGGCACCATCAAATCCGCGACGGCCTTCGGCATCCTGCTCGGCGAGGGGATCGGCGACACGATCCGCGTCTCGCTGTCCGCCCCGCCGGCCGAGGAGGTCAAGGTCGGACACCAGATACTGCAGTCCCTGAACCTGCGGGAGCGCAAGCTCGAGATCGTCTCGTGCCCCTCATGCGGGCGCGCCCAGGTGGACGTCTATTCGCTCGCCGACAGCGTCACCGAGGGCCTGAAGGATATGACCGTGCCCCTGCGCGTCGCCGTCATGGGTTGCGTCGTCAACGGGCCCGGTGAAGCGCGCGAGGCGGATCTCGGCGTCGCCTCGGGCAACGGCAAGGGGCAGATCTTCGTCAAGGGTCAGGTCATCAAGACCGTCCCAGAGGCCGACATCGTCGCGACGCTCATCGAAGAGGCGAACCGCATCGCCGACGAGATGGGCCCGAACGCGGCCCCCGGAACCGCGCAGGTGATCACCGCCTGAGCGGACGTCACCCCTCGTCGATGCGTGCGAGGGTCGAAAGCGGGATGCCGGTCCATCCCGGCCGGTTGCGCTTCTCGTAGACGACCTCGTACACCGTCTTGTCGGCGACATAGGCGTCGAGCAGCACGCGCCGCTCCTCCTCGCGCCCGTCATCCCACGGGTGCCCGCCGCCCTCGTCCGGCGCCACCTCCGATGCGAGTGCGGCGACATAGCCGTCGATGAAGTGGCGGCGCGCGCGGCTCGCCCACTCCGCGGCCCGCTCCGCGCGGAGGGTCCGTTCGGCCTCGTCGGGGATGCGGCCGGAGCCGGCCAGCGACATCTCGACCACGCCGGGCGCGTAGTCGAACGAGCGCAGCATGCCCGCGACATCCCGCCACGGCGAGTCGGGCCACGACCGCTCGTGGAACGGCCGGCCGGGCTCGCCCTCGAAGTCGACGATGCGCCAGCCGCGCGAGGTCCGCAGCGTCTGACCGAGGTGAAGGTCGCCGTGGACGCGCTGCACGTCCAGTCCGTCCAGGGTCGCCACCGCCGCGTAGGCGTCGCGGAGCCGCGGCGCGAAGGCCTCGATCTCCGGTGCCACCCGCAGCGCCCGATCGAGCCGTTCGGTCATGGCCCGGGCCAGCTCGGCGCTGGCCTCCGGTCCGCGCCGCTCGGCGGGGAACCGCTCTCGCATGAGGGCGTGGACCGCGGCGAGGGCCTCGCCCAGGCGCGCCGCCTCCCCGGCGAAGTCGCCGCCGGAGTCGTCGGGCTCCTGCTCGAGGTCGGCCAGCAGGGTTCGGACGCTCGCCAGGGCGAGCTCGAACCCGTCGGTCGCCGTGCGCAGGAACTCCTGCAGCATCGCCAGCTGGAGCAGCTCGCCGTCGACGGTGGTCTCGATCCATCCGTACAGCGCCGCGACGTATTCCGACTCGCCGCGCGTGAGCTCCTCGTGGATCTCGATGTCGGGGTTCACGCCCGGGCTGAGCTTGCGGAAGATCTTCATCATCGCGGTCTCGTCGAAGCGCACCGACGAGTTCGACTGCTCGCCGGTCATCGGCGAGGGTCGCAGGTCGGCGTCGACGTGCTCGCCCGGCAGGCGGCGGAAGCGCAGCCCGCCGACCTCGGCGTGTCCGGCGTCCTCCGCGGCCACGAACCCGTCGAGCCACAGGGCCATGGCGTCACGGTCGTGGACCGCGTCGTAGACGTGGCGTACGTGCCCGTCCGCCTCGAGCGCACCCACGTAGGCGTGACTGATCCGCTCCTCGAGGTCGTCGTAGCCGGCCAGCGGCACCTGGTAGAGCTCGGTGCCGCCCGCCTCGTCGGCGTACTCGACGGTCACGAGGTACACCGTGACGTGCGGTCGATCCTGGTCGCCGGACAGGTCGGCCAGCACGCGCGCCCGCGTCACGGCGAAGGGGCGCCCCTTGCCGCCGAACCAGCGCGTACGCACCAGGTAGCCCTCGATCAGGGCGTGGTCTATCGAGGTCACAGCAACCCCACCTCCTCGGATTCGTTCGCCGGTTCGTGCAGCTGGAACCAGTAGAAACCGTGGCCGCCCAGCGTCAACAGGTAGGGCAGCTCCCCGATCCGCGGGAAGGGGGCTCCACCGATCAGCTCGACGGGCACCATGCCCTCGAAACGACGCATGTCCAGCTCCACCGGCTGGGGGAACTGGGAGAGATTGTTCACGCACACGATCACATCGACGGTGCCGTCCTCGTTCGTGTGCTCGCGGGAGTACGACAGCACCGACGGATTCGAGCCGCCCAGGTCGTTGAAGCTGCCGAGCCCGAAAGCCGGGTGGCGCTTGCGCGCCTGGATCATCTGGCGCGTCCAGTGCAGGAGCGACGAGCGGTCCTCCTGCTGAGCCTCGACGTTGACCGCGAGGTATCCGTACACCGGGTCCTGCACGATGGGTCGGTCGAGCTTGCCCGGATTCGCGGTCGAGAACCCTGCGTTGCGGTCGGAGGTCCACTGCATCGGGGTGCGGACGCCGTCGCGGTCGCCGAGCCAGATGTTGTCGCCCATGCCGATCTCGTCGCCGTAGTACAGCACGGGCGAGCCGGGCAGCGACAGCAGCAGTGCGGTGAAAAGCTCGATGCGGTCGATGTCATTGTCGAGCAGGGGAGCGAGGCGACGACGGATGCCGATGTTGGCCTTCATCCGCGGATCCTGCGCGTACTCGTTCCACATGTAGTCGCGGTCCTCGTCCGTGACCATCTCGAGCGTGAGCTCGTCGTGGTTGCGGAGGAAGATCCCCCACTGGCAGCCGGAGGGGATCGAGGGCGTCTCGGCGAGGATCTCGCTGATCGGGAACCGGGACTCCCGGCGGACCGCCATGAAGATGCGCGGCATGACGGGGAAGTGGAAGCACATGTGGCACTCGTCGCCCCCGACATCCGCGTCGCCGAAGTAGTCGACGACGTCGGCCGGCCACTGGTTCGCCTCGGCCAGCAGGACGCGGCTCGGGTACTCGGCGTCGACGATCCGGCGCACCTTCTTCAGGAACTCGTGCGTCTCGGGCAGGTTCTCGCCGTTCGTGCCCGGCCGCTCGTAGAGATACGGCACGGCATCCAGCCGGAATCCGTCCAGCCCCATGTCGAGCCAGAAGCGCATCGCGTCGATCATCGCCTCGTGCACCTTCGGGTTGTCGAAGTTGAGGTCGGGCTGGTGCGAGAAGAACCGGTGCCAGTAGTACTGCTTGCGCACCGGGTCCCACGTCCAGTTGCTCGGCTCGGTGTCGACGAAGATGATTCGGGCGTCCTGGTACAGCTCGTCGGTGTCGCTCCAGACGTAGAAGTCGCCGAAGGGGCCGTCCGGGTCGTTGCGGCTGGCCTGGAACCACGGATGCTCGTCGCTCGTGTGGTTCATCACGAAGTCGATGATCACGCGGATGTCGCGGGCGTGCGCCGCGTCGAGGAACTCCTGGAAATCGGCGGTCGTGCCGAGCTCGGGGAGCACCCCCGTATAGTCCGCCACGTCGTACCCGTCGTCGCGCAGCGGCGAAGGGAAGAACGGCGGCACCCACAGGCAGTCGACACCGAGCCACTTCAGGTAGTCGAGCTTGTCGATCAGGCCGCGGAAGTCGCCCGTGCCGTCGCCGTCGCCGTCCTTGAACGATCGGACGAGCACTTCGTAGAACACCGCCGTCTTGAACCACTCCGGCTCGGGGCTGCCCGGGGTGTCCGGGAACGGCTCCTGCGTCAGGATCGGGATCGAGGCCGTGTACGGGGCGGGCTCTGCGGTCATGCGTTCGTCCTCACCTTCAGGGGCGGTCGTCGCTGGTCCTCGACCTCACGGGGCGGCGGGCGGGAAGCGCACCACATCTCTAACCTGTCACAGGCTCCCGCGCAGGGCGATCATCCGGCAGCGGCTTGCGCGGACGGCGCCCGGAGGGGTATGGCCGGGGTGGGTCGAGGGCTCGCGCACGCCGGTGCGGCCGCGGCATCCTGTGCCGTCGCGAACGGCCGACACCGGAAGGATGCACATCGCGCGCAATATGCAGAATATTGTGGGACGACCAGGCAACCACCCGCCGCGAACGACAGGGACGACATGGCCATCAACGACTTCGAGCGCTACCCGCTGACCTTCGGGCCGAGCCCGATCCACCACCTCCCGCGGCTGACGCAGCACTTGGGCGGCGCGCAGATCTGGGCGAAGCGCGAAGACGTCAACAGCGGGCTCGCGTTCGGAGGCAACAAGGTCCGGAAGCTCGAGTACCTCGTCCCCGAGGCGCTCGCTCAGGGCGCCGATACGTTGGTCTCGATCGGCGGCTACCAGTCGAACCACACCCGCCAGGTGGCCGCGGTAGCCGCCAAGCTCGGCCTCAAGGCCCGTCTGGTGCAGGAGAACTGGGTGGAGTGGCCCGATCCGCTGAGCGACCGCGTCGGGAACATCCAGCTCTCCCGCATCATGGGCGCGAAGGTGACGCTGGATGCCGCGGGTTTCGACATCGGCATCCGCTCCAGCTGGCAGCAGGCGATCGACGAGGTCGAGGCCGAAGGCGGCAAGCCCTACGCGATCCCCGCCGGCGCGTCCGACCACCGGCTCGGTGGTCTGGGTTTCGCGAACTGGGCCTACGAGGTCGAGCAGCAGGAGCGGGAGCTCGGAGTCTTCTTCGACACGATCATCGTGTGCACCGTCACCGGATCGACGCACGCGGGGATGATCGCGGGCTTCGCGGGGCAGGAACGTCCCCGCAGGGTCATCGGCATCGACGCCTCCGCGACCATCGAGAAGACGCGTGCGCAGGTCGAGCGGATCGCGCGCAACACCGCCGAGCTCATCGGCCTCGGCCGCGAACTCCGCGACGACGAGATCACGATCCTCGAGGGCTGGGCGGGCGATCTCTACGGCATCCCCGTCGCATCGACCCTCGATGCGATCCGCCTCGGCGGCTCGCTCGAGGGGATGATCACCGACCCCGTCTACGAGGGCAAGTCGCTCGCCGGCCTCATCGACCTCGTGTCGTCTCGAGACATCCCGGCCACGAGCAACGTGCTCTACGCGCACCTGGGAGGCCAGCCGGCGCTCAACGCGTACAGCGGCCTGTTCCGTTAGACCACCGCGGCGGCGTCGGCGACGCTCGGCTGTCACGAAACGCTCCATCCGGATCCCGCGGCGAGCGGTTCGTGACAGGCGAGCGGGGCGGAGCGAGCCGTTCGTGACAGGGGAGCGGGGCGGCCACGACCGGCGCAGGGGAGCGAGCGGGCGCGGATGCCGCGGGCCGCAGCATCCCGCGAACTAAGCTTGACGATCGTGGTCACCCGTCTCTCGCACTACTTCCTCCGCACGCTCCGAGAGGATCCCTCCGACGCCGAGGTCACGAGCCATCGCCTGCTCGTGCGCGCCGGCTACATCCGCCGCCAGGCACCGGGCGTCTTCGCCTGGCTGCCGCTGGGCCTGAAGGTCAAGGCGAAGATCGAGGCCGTCGTCCGTGAGGAGATGGCGAACGCGGGCGCGTACGAGGTGCACTTCCCGGCGCTGCTGCCGCGCGAGCCCTACGAGCAGACCGGTCGCTGGGAGGAGTACGGCGACGCGCTCTTCCGCCTGCAGGACCGCAAGGGTGCCGACTACCTGCTCGCGCCGACCCACGAGGAGGTCTTCACGCTGCTCGTGAAGGACCTCTACTCGTCCTACAAGGACCTGCCCCTGACGATCTATCAGATCCAGGACAAGTACCGCGACGAGGCGCGCCCCCGCGCCGGCCTCCTGCGCGGGCGCGAGTTCACGATGAAGGACGCCTACTCCTTCGACTACACCGATGCCGGTCTCGACGCGAGCTACCAGGCGCAGCGCGAGGCCTACGAGCGCATCTTCACGCGCCTGGGCCTCGAGTACGTCATCGTGCAGGCGGATGCCGGGGCCATGGGAGGCTCCCGCAGCGAGGAGTTCCTGCACCCCACGCCCGTCGGCGAGGACACGTTCGTGCGCTCCGACGGCGGCTACGCGGCGAACGTCGAGGCGTTCACGACCGTCGCGCCCGAGCCGATCCCGTTCGACGGGCTCCCCGAGCCCGTGATCTACGACTCTCCCGACACCCCGACGATCGCGACGCTGGTCGCCCACGCGAACGCGCACCTCGACGCCCCGGCGGAGGGGGAGTGGACGGCCGCGCACACGCTCAAGAACGTCGTGCTCGCCCTGACGCACCTCGACGGCACGCGCGAGCTCGTCGTGGTGGGTCTGCCCGGCGACCGCGACGTCGACGACAAGCGCGTCGAGGTCGCGTTCGCGCCCGCGGCCGTCGAGGCCGCCACCGAGGCCGACTTCGAGCGGCACCCGCTGCTGGTGAAGGGCTACATCGGGCCCTGGACGCCGACCGGTCCGCTGCTCGGCGAGGAGTCGGCCACCGGCATCCGCTACGTGCTCGATCCGCGCGTCGTCGACGGGACGTCCTGGATCACCGGAGCGAACGCCCACGAGAAGCACGTGCACTCTCTCGTGGCCGGGCGCGACTTCGCCGCCGACGGATTCGTCGAGGTCGCCACGGTGCGTGAGGGCGATCCGGCCCCCGACGGCTCGGGCCCCGTGCACCTCGCGCGCGGCATGGAGATCGGCCACGTCTTTCAGCTCGGCCGCAAGTACGCCGAGGCGCTGGGGCTGAAGGTGCTCGACGAGAACGGCAAGCTCGTCACCGTCACGATGGGCTCGTACGGCATCGGCGTGACCCGCATCCTGGCGATCATCGCGGAGCTCAACAACGACGACAAGGGCCTGATCTGGCCCGCATCCATCGCGCCGTTCGACGTCCACGTCGTCGCGACCGGTCGGGATGCGGTGGCCTTCGAGCTCGCCGCCTCGGTCGCCGACCGGCTCGAAGCGGCCGGTCTCGACGTGCTCTACGACGACCGCGCGAAGGTGTCGCCGGGTGTGAAGTTCGGCGACGCCGAGCTGATCGGCGTTCCGCGCATCCTCATCGTCGGCCGCGGTGCCGCCGACGGCGAGGTCGAGCTCTGGGATCGCCGCACCGGCGACCGCCGGAGCCTGCCGGTGGCCGACGCCGTCGCCGAACTGTCCTCCTGACGTGCTCGCCCGGCGCGCCCTGTCGGCGCGCGCTCAAGGACGCGACCTAACATGACGCGGATGAACCCGCCACGCGCCCGTGTCGTGCCGCTGCCGCGGCGCGGTGCCCTGCGGCGGCTCGTGGAACGTGCGCCGGCGTGGGTGGGCGTCGTCGTCGGCACGGCGCTGGTGCTCCTCGGCATCTTCATCGTGATGAGACCGCTCACCTCGCTGTGGGTGCTCGCGGTCTACGTCGGGGTGAGTGCCATCGCGTCGGGGGTCATCGAGCTCGTCTCCCCGCGCGACATCCCCCGAGCATGGAACACGATCGCGTCGAGCGTGTGGATCGTGGGAGGCGCGGTCATCCTCGTCTTCCTCGGCGGCAGCCTCGATCTGCTGCCCGACGTGATCGCGATCCTGCTCGTCGTCGCGGGGCTCGCTGCCGCCGGGGGCGTGTTCCGCGGACGCGTCAGCGAACGGGTCCTCGCCGCCGCGTCGGGCGCCGCGCAGGTCGCGTTCGGAGTGCTCGCCCTGGCCTGGCCCGATGTGACGCTCCTCGTCGTCGCGGTGGTGTTCGGTGTGCGCACGGTCATCTTCGGAGCGTCGCTCGCCCTGCGCGCCGCCCGCCGGGTGCGCGGGCGGTCGGAGCGCATCGGACAGGGTCCGTCCTCGCGCCGCGCACGGATCTGGGGGGATGTCGCGCGCTTCGGCCTGTCCCTGGTTCTGCTGGCGACCGCGGCCGGGTCCTGGGGAGTGAGCACCTGGTTGCAGGAGGGTGCGCCGGTCGTCGACGCCTTCTACGATGCGCCCGACGAACCCCCGAGCGCGCCCGGAACGCTGCTGCGTGACGACGCCTACACGGGCCGCATTCCGCCGGGGGCGGAGGTCCGGCGCATCCTCTACTCCACGACGGACTCGTTCGGACGCCGTGCGCTCGCCAGCGGGATGGTGATCTATCCGGCCGACCGCCCGCCCCGGGCCCTGCCCGTCGTGATCTGGAATCACGGGACGACGGGGGTCGCGCGCGGGTGCGCGCCGAGCCTGATGGACAGCTACGCCACGCGATGGGCGATCCCGAGCGTCAACGAGGCGATCGAACGGGGATGGGCCGTCGTCGCCTCCGACTACACCGGGCAGGGCGCCGAGGGCGTCTTCCCCTACCTCATCGGCGAGGGCGAGGCCCGCTCCTCTCTGGACGCCGTGCGCGCCGCGGATCAGATCGAGGGCCTCTGGCTCGGCGACGAAGTCGCGGTGTGGGGGCACTCCCAGGGGGGACACGCCGCCCTGTGGACCACACAGCTGGCGCCGGAGTACGCGCCCGAGTTCGACGTCGTCGGCACGGTCGCGCTCTCACCCGCCGCGGATCCGCTCGCACTCGCGCAGCAGCTGGGACGCTCGCAGGATCAGGCGATGCTGTCGGTCCTGATCTCCTGGGTGCTCGTGCCGTACGCCGACACCTACCCCGATGTCGACGTCGACGACTACGTCGCGCCGGGCGGCCGCGCCCTGGTGCGGGAGATGACCCAGCGATGTCCGACGGAGCCCGGCGTGATCGTGTCGGTGCTCGCGGCGCTCGGGGTGTCCGCGGACCGGCCGCTCTACGACGGGGATCTCACGACGGGGGCGCTCGGGGAGCGGCTTGCCCAGAACGCCGCGACCGGTCCGTGGGACTCGCCCGTCCTGATCGCCTGGGGGGAACAGGACGAGGTCATCCCCGCGGCGCTGTACGAGCAGTTCGTCGCCGAGCGGTGCGCCGAGGGGGCGGCCCTCCAGATCCGCCGCCTGGGCGGCGAGGACCACACCGGCGTCATGCTCCCCGGATCGCCGCTGCTTCAGAGCATGATCACGTGGACGCAGGCGCGCTTCGAGGGCATCCCCGTCACGGCCGACGACTGCGGCTGAGCGGTCGTCAGAGGCGGGCGTAGCGCGCGCGGAAGAAGCAGTAGACCGCGTAGGCGATGAGTCCGATGCCGACGGCCGCGACGAGCGCGGTACCGAAGGGAAGGGCCAGGAGCGACTTGATCGCAGCATCCAGGCCGCCCGAAGCGCCGGGGTCCACGGTCACGGCGGCGGTCGTGAGCAGGGCCCCGACCACGGCGAGCGCGACGCCCTTCGCGATGTACCCGACGACGCCCGTGGCGGTGACGACGCGACCCAGGATGCCGCCGGGCGGCGTGATCTTCGGGAGGAAGCCGCGCGTGACTCCCCGGACGACGAAGACGCCGCCGACCACGACCACGCCGACCCCGATCGCTCCGACGAGGAAGGGGCCTGCGGGCAGTGCGAGCAGCGCCCGACTCATGCTGCGCGTGCTCTCGTCGCCGTCGGGGCGTGCGCCCAGGGCGATCGAGACCGCGGTGGCCGCCAACGACGCGTAGACGATCGCCTTTCCCCATTCGGCGAGCCGGCGTCCCCACCGGCGCGCGGTGCTCTCGCCCGACGCGAGGATGCCCTCCGCGATGTACCAGAGCGTCAGAGCCGCGAGCGCGAGAGCGAGGGCCCACAGCGCGACCCCGCCGAGCGGGGCCTGTGCGATCGCACGGAAGGCGCCCTGCTGGTCGCCCTCGCCGGAGCCTCCGAACGCCACGGCGAGCACCACCGCGCCGATCAGCAGGTGGACGACCCCGTTGGCGGCGTAGCCCGCGCGAGCCAGGACACGAACGGCCGGATGGGAGGATGTGGTGCGTGCGAGGCCGTCGGCGGTGTCAGAACCCATCTGCTCAGCGTAGGGCCGCGCCTAGAGGCGCGCGTACCTGGCCCGGAAGAAGCAGAAGACGCCGTACGCGATGAGTCCCGCACCGATGGCGCCGACGACGACGGGGCCCAGGGAGAGCCGCAGCAGTGCGGTGAGGGCCCCGTCGAGCCCACCCGCCGTCTTGGCCTCCCCACGGATCGAGGCGATGACCAGGAGCACTCCGACGGCGGCGAGGGCGACACCCTTCGCGACGAACCCCACGACGCCGAGCACGTCGATGGCCGCGCCCAGGGCTCCGTCGGGAACCCGCACCTGCGTGCGATAGCTGCGCCGCAATCCCATCACGAGGAACGAGATCCCGACGGCGCCGACGACGACGGCCGCGGCAGCGAGGACATACGCACCGCCCGGGATCCGGAGCACGCCGCGGCTGACCGCCTCGGTCGCCTCCTCGCTGCTCACACGGGCGCCCATGGCCACGGCCGCGGCGATCCCGCCGATGGCCGCGAAGACGACGCCCTGCCCCCACTGGCCGAAGCGTCGCATCCACCGCCGCAGTGGCGGTGTGCCCCGTACGAGGATCCCCTCCACGATCTTCCACGCCCCGAGCGCCCACAGCGCCACGGCGACCGTCCACAGGACCGCGAAACCGAACGGCATCCCCGCGATGGCACGCAGCGCCCCGGACTGGTCTGGCGTGGCGTCGCCGCCGAAGGCGACGATGAGGGCGATGGCGCCGATGAGGAGATGGACGAGACCGCTGGCGCCGTACCCCGCTCGGGCGAGCAGTCGGAACCACGTCGTGTCTGCCGCTTCGCGCGCGGCACGCCGGGGCGCCGCGCGGTCCATGGGGACAGCCTATGTTCCGGTCACGGCTGCAACGGCGCGCGGAAGGGAGAAGAAGTCGATCATGGGGAAGATCGGTGTGCTTCCTGCGTGGGGTGCGCGCGACGCGCATCCGGTAACGTAGGGGGGATGTCGTCGCGCCTGACGCGGCGACGAGAGCTGAATAGGGAGGTCATCGTGGATATCGATCTCGGCCTGCTGCGGTCGATCGAGCGGGAGAAGGAAATCCCCTTCGACGAACTGGTGCGGATCATCGAGCAGGCGATCCTGACCGCCTACGCCAAGCACACATCGTCCGTCGGCGAGCTGCCCTCGGGGGCGCGCGCCGAGGTGAACCGCAAGACGGGCCACGTCGCGGTCTTCCTGCCCGTCACGGACGAGGAGGGGGCGGTTGTCGGCGAGGAGGAGACCACTCCCGACGACTTCGGCCGCATCGCGGCCTTCGCCGCGAAGCAGGTCATCAGCCAGCGGCTGCGGGACATCGCCGACGACGCCGTGCTGGGCGAGTTCCGCGGCAAGGAGGGCGACATCGTCGCTGGCGTCGTGCAGCAGGGCCCGAATCCCCGCATGATCCACGTCGATCTGGGAACGATCGAGGCGATCCTTCCGCCCGAAGAGCAGGTTCCCGGCGAGGAGTACCGCCACGGATCGCGCCTTCGGGTCTACGTGACGAGCGTGTCCAGGGGGACCAAGGGGCCCGCGATCACTGTCTCGCGCACCCACCCCGGACTCGTGCGCAAGCTGTTCGCGCTGGAGGTGCCCGAGATCGCCGGTGGGCTGGTGGAGATCGTTTCGCTCGCTCGCGAGTCGGGCCACCGCACGAAGATCGCCGTGAAGGCCAACGACCCCTCGATCAACGCGAAGGGCGCCTGCATCGGCGAACTCGGCCGTCGCGTGCGCGCGGTGACGGAGGAACTCGGCGGCGAGAAGATCGACATCGTCGACTTCGATCCGGAACTGGCCAAGTTCGTCGCGAACGCGCTCTCGCCCGCGAAGGTGACCTCGAGCTTCGTGATCGACGCATCGACGAAGGCCGTGCGGGCGCTCGTTCCCGACTACCAGCTTTCGCTCGCGATCGGCAAGGAGGGCCAGAACGCGCGCCTCGCCGCGAAGCTGACGGGGGCCAAGATCGACATACAGCCCGACAGCGTCCTGGAAGGCGACTGAGCGCACGGCATCGGTCGCCCGGCCGTGCGTTCCGGGCGAGCTCCGGGGCGGGAGGTGTAGGATGGAACCCGTACGAATGTGCGTCGGTTGCCGCACGCGTGCTCCCCGAACCGCCCTTCTTCGTGTTGTGGCGGAGGATTCGACCCTCGTCCCCGACGAGCGTGCGGTCCGGCCGGGACGAGGCGCGTGGGTCCACGACACTCCCGAGTGCGTGGCGAAAGCCATCCAGCGCAGGGCATTCGTACGAGCACTGCGCGCGTCGAGCCCGCTTGACACGCAGACCCTCGAGAAACGGCTGAACGGCTATGGAAACAAAGTGAACGGCTCGAAATGAGACCCGTCCGCGACTAACGGTCTGCCCTGTCTGGGTGGACTCAGACAGGAGAATTTGTGGCTGCCAAACCACGCGTGCACGAGATCGCTTCAGAACTCGGCGTCGACAGCAAGGTCGCTCTGGCCAAGCTGAAGGAACTCGGCGAGTTCGTCAAGAGCCCGTCGTCCACCATCGAGCCCCCCGTGGCTCGCAAGCTCCGCGCTGCGCTGCAGGCCGACGGGTCGCCGCAGGGCGCGTCCTCGGCCCCGGCGCCCGCGCGCCCGGCCGGTCGCCCCGGCCCCGCTCGCCCGGCGCCCGCCCGCCCGAGCGCTCCCGCAGCGACCCCGGCCGCGCCCGCGGCTCAGGCGCCGGTGGCCGATGCCGCACCGACGCCGGCGCCCGCTGCGCCCGCCCCCGCGGCCCCCGCGGCATCCGGCCCCGCTCCCTCGGAGACCGCTCTATCCCAGGCTCCGTCCGAGTCGGGATCCTCGGAGTCCGCTCCGTCCGATTCGGCGCCCAAGCCGGGCGGACCCCGCCCCGGCGCGCCCCGGCCGGGCAACAACCCGTTCGCCTCGCAGCAGGGGATGGGGCAGCGTCCCGCGGGCCCCCGTCCGGGCAACAACCCGTTCGCCTCGCAGCAGGGGATGGGTCAGCGGCCCACGCCGGGGAACATCCCGCGGCCCCAGGCGCCGCGCCCGGGCGCCCCGCGCCCCGGTGCGCCGCGTCCCGGCGGGGCGGGTCGTCCCGGCGGTGGCGGCGGTCGTCCCGGCGCGCCGTTCCAGCAGCGTCCCGGCGGTCCCGGTCGTCCCGGCGGCGGCGGCCCCGGTGCCGGCGGCGGTGGCTTCGCGGGTCGTCCCGGCGGTGGTTTCGCGGGTCGTCCCGGTGGCGGTGGCGGACGCGGCCGCGGGCCCGGCGGTGGCACCGCCGGTGCCTTCGGCAAGGGAGGCGGCAAGTCCAAGCAGCGCAAGTCGCGCAGGGCGAAGCGTCAAGAGTTCGAGATGAGGGACGCGCCGTCGGTCGGCGGCGTCAACGTCCAGCGGGGCAACGGGCAGGTCATCCGCATGCGTCGCGGTGCGTCGATCTCCGACTTCGCGGACAAGATCGAGAACATCACGGGCTACACGGTGCAGCCCGGCACGCTCGTCACCATCCTGTTCAACCTGGGTGAGATGGCGACCGCGACGGAGTCGCTCGACGAGGCCACCTTCGAGGTCCTCGGCGAGGAGCTGGGCTACAAGATTCAGATGGTCTCGCCCGAGGACGAGGACAAGGAGCTCCTCGAGAGCTTCGGTCTCGACCTCGAGGCGGAGCTCGAGGCGGAGAACGAGGAGGATCTCGAGATCCGTCCCCCCGTCGTCACCGTCATGGGACACGTCGACCACGGAAAGACGCGTCTTCTCGACGCGATCCGCAACGCCAACGTGGTCGCGGGAGAGGCCGGCGGCATCACGCAGCACATCGGCGCCTACCAGGTGTGGACCGAGCACGACGGCGTCGAGCGCGCCGTCACGTTCATCGACACGCCGGGTCACGAGGCCTTCACGGCCATGCGTGCCCGAGGCGCGCAGGTCACCGACCTCGCGATCCTCGTGGTCGCGGCGGACGACGGCATCATGCCTCAGACCGTCGAGGCGCTCAACCACGCGCAGGCGGCCGACGTGCCGATCGTGGTCGCGGTCAACAAGGTCGACAAGCCCGACGCGAATCCCAGCAAGGTGCGCCAGCAGCTCACCGAGTACGGGCTCGTGGCGGAGGAGTACGGCGGCGACGTCATGTTCGTCGATGTCTCGGCCATAAAGGGCCAGGGCATCCAGGAGCTGCTCGACGCGGTGCTTCTGACGGCCGACGCGGGCCTGGACCTCACGGCCAACCCGAACAAGGCGGCCCGTGGTGTGGCGATCGAGGCCAAGCTCGACAAGGGCCGCGGCTCGGTCGCGACCGTGCTGATCCAGTCCGGAACCCTGCGTGTCGGCGACGCGATCGTGGCCGGCACGGCGTACGGCCGCGTGCGGGCCATGATGGACGAGAACGGCGAGGCCGTCACCGAGGCCGCTCCGTCGCGTCCGGTGCAGGTGCAGGGTCTGAACTCGGTGCCGCGCGCCGGTGACACCTTTCTCGTCACGGAGGAGGACCGTCTCGCGCGTCAGATCGCTGAGAAGCGCGAGGCCGCGGAGCGCAACGCCGCTCTCGCCAAGGCGCGCAAGCGGATCTCGCTGGAGGACTTCACCCGCGCTCTCGAAGAGGGCAAGGTCGAGTCGCTCAACCTCATCATCAAGGGCGACGTCTCGGGTGCCGTCGAGGCGCTCGAGGAGTCGCTGCTCAAGATCGAGGTCGACGACTCGGTTCAGCTGCGCATCATCCACCGCGGTGTCGGTGCGGTGACGGAGTCCGACGTGAACCTCGCGACGATCGACAACGCGATCATCATCGGGTTCAACGTCCGCCCCGACACGAAGGCGCGCGAGCGCGCCGCGCGCGAAGGCGTGGACATCCGCTTCTACTCGGTCATCTACAACGCGATCGACGACGTGGAGCAGTCGCTCAAGGGCATGCTCAAGCCGGAGTTCGAAGAGGTGCAGTCGGGTGTCGCCGAGATCCGCGAGGTGTTCCGTTCCTCGAAGTTCGGCAACATCGCCGGTGTCATCGTTCGCAGCGGAACCATCACGCGCAACGCGAAGGCGCGCGTCATCCGCGAGGGTGTCGTGCTCGCCGATGGCCTGGCCATCGAGTCGCTGCGTCGCTTCAAGGACGACGTCACCGAGGTGCGCACGGACTACGAGGCCGGTATCGGTCTCGGCAAATTCAACGACATCCGGGTCGGCGACGAGATCGAGACCACGGAGATGGTCGAGAAGCCTCGGGGCTGACCCCCGGTATGACGCACAGCGGCGGATGCTTCGGCATCCGCCGCTGTGCGTAGGCTTGAGCAGTTGAGGCGAAGGCCGGGCGCAGGCGCGCCGGGCGGTGAGGAGCAGGAGACATGGTGGATCATGCACGGGCGGCACGGCTGGCCGATCGGATCCGGGTGATCATCGCGGAGCGGCTCGACCGCGGTCTGCGCGACCCCCGCCTGGGCTTCGTCACGATCACGGACGTGCGGGTGACGGGCGACCTGCAGCACGCGAGCGTCTTCTACACGGTGCTCGGCACGGACGAGGAGCGCGCGTCCACCGGTGACGCGCTGCGGTCGGCGACCGGCATGCTTCGCAGCGAGGTGGGTCGTCAGCTGAACGTCCGCCTCGTACCCACCCTGGAGTTCATCGCCGATGCCCTGCCGGAGAACGCCGGGCACATCGAGGAGCTGCTGCGCGAGGCGCGGGAGCGCGATGCGGCCGTCGCAGGGATCGCCGCGACGGCGAACTTCGCCGGCGACGCCGACCCCTATCTGCCGGCGCGCGACGCCGATTCCGACGACTCCGAGGACGACGACGCCTGAGGTCCGCCGCCGGGAAGGCGGATGAGGTCGTCGAAGGCCTCGATGAGTCCGTCGTCGACGAGCGAGACGATCGCTCGGTCGCGCTGCGCCGCGTCGGGCCAGTCGGGGACGACGTGTTCGGTCCTGGCCTCGTGCCTCGGGGCCGCCCGCAGCGCGCGGAGGACGGCCCCCCGCGCCTGCCGGTCGCTGCCCTCGTAGCGCGCCTGCTTCCTCCGCAGGTCTCCCGTGTCGGGCCTGCCTGCACCGACCCAGGCGCATGCGTCGAGGAGCGGGCATTCGCCGCATCGCGGAGCGCGTGCCGTGCAGATCACGGCGCCGAGCTCCATCATCGCGGCGTTGAAGACGGCCGACTCGCGGTCGTCTTCCGGCAGGAGCGCGGCCATCGCGGCGAGGTCGCCTCGCGACGGCGGCCCCGGCTGGGATCGTCCCTGCACGGCCCTCGCGATGACCCGCCGTGTGTTCGTGTCGACCACCGGCTCGCGTTTGCCGTAGGCGAAGACGGCGACCGCCCGCGCCGTGTAGTCGCCGATGCCGGTGAGTGCCAGGAGATGCTCGACGTCGTCGGGCACCCGCCCTGCGTGTCGCGTGGCGATCTCGCCCGCGGCGCGGTGCAGCCAGATCGCGCGTCGCGGATAGCCGAGGTTCGCCCATTCCCGGACGGCGTCGGCCGGCGTGGCGGCGGCGAGTGCTGCGGGGGAGGGCCAGGTGCGCAGCCACGCCTCCAGGCGGGGGATGACGCGCGTCACCGGTGTCTGCTGCAGCATGAATTCGCTGACGAGGATTCCCCAGGCGCCGAAGCCGGGTCGTCGCCAGGGGAGGTCGCGGGCGCTGCGCCGGAACCACTCGTTGAGGACGAGGGGCGGAAGCGGCGCAGGCACGGACGCAAGCCTACGGCGACCCGGCGCGCGTAGGCTGGAGCCCATGCGCCTGCCCGTCACCGCCCGCACGAGTGTGCTGCGGGCGCTGCGCGACGAGGTGCGGGCCCGATGCCCGCGCGGCCGTGTCGTCCTGGCGGTCGACGGCGTCGACGGCGCCGGCAAGACGATCTTCGCCGACGGCTTGGCGGAGGCCTTCGCCGAGGAGGGGACGGACGTCTTCCGTGCATCGATCGAGGGCTTCCACCGCCCCCGGGCCGAGCGTCCGACCCGGGGAGAGGATTCGGGGCGGGGCCGATACGAGGACTCCTACGACTACAGCAGCTTCCGCCGGGTGCTGATCGACCCGTTCCGCGAGGGAAGCCGCACCGCGGCATCCATCGGCTTCCAGCTCGCGGCGTGGGATGCGGTGCGCGACGCGCCCGTAGAGGCGCGCTGGGTGACGGGGCCCGCGGATGCGGTGCTCGTCGTCGACGGCGTCTTCCTGCATCGCCCGCAGCTGGCGGACATCTGGGACTGGTCGGTCTGGCTCGATACGCCGCCCGATGTCGCCTCCGCGCGGATGGCCCTGCGGGACGGCTCCGATCCGGACCCCGACGCGCCGGGCAACCGCTACCGTCGCCGAGGTCAGGAGTCGTACATGGCAGAGGTCGATCCGCGCAACCGCGCCGCGGCGGTCATCGACAACACCGACCCCGAGTCCCCGCGCCGCGTCCTCACGGGGAGCGCCTGATGGCGCCGGCTGCCGGGGTGGTGCTGGTCGACAAGGCGGGCGGGATGACGAGCCACGACGTCGTCGCGCGGGCGCGCCGTGCCTTCGGCACCCGCAAGATCGGCCACGCCGGCACGCTCGATCCCATGGCGACGGGCCTCCTCGTGCTCGGGGTCGAAGCCGCGACCCGACTGCTCACCTTCGTCGTGGGCCTCGACAAGACCTACCACGCGACCATCCTGCTCGGCGTGACGACCGACAGCGACGACGCCGATGGCGAGGTCACCGGGCGCGCGGATCACTCGTCCCTGGACGCCGTCTCCGACGCGGCGATCGCCGCCGGGGTCGCGTCGCTCACGGGACGCATCTCCCAGGTGCCCAGCCGCGTGTCGGCGATCAAGGTGGCCGGACGGCGCGCCTACGACCTCGCTCGGGCCGGCGAGGACGTCGTGCTCGAGGCCCGCGAGGTCACGGTCTCCCGGTTCGATGCGGGTGCCGCACGGCGGGTTCCCGACGGCATCGAGCTGGACGTCGTCGTTGACTGCTCCAGCGGTACGTACATCCGCGCGCTCGCCCGTGACCTCGGCGCCGCCCTCGGGGTCGGCGGCCATCTGACGGCGCTGCGCCGGACCCGTGTCGGGGCCTTCTCGGTCGACGATGCCGTGCGGGTCGACGCTCTGGACTCGGCGCTCCCGATCGATCCCGCCACGGTCGGCGCCCGGGTGCTGGGCCGCCTGGACGTGTCCGCCGAGGAGGCGCGCGATCTGCGGCAGGGCAAGCGCCTGGCGGGCGCGTCGAGCCGCCTGGGGGGAGGCCTGCGGGCCGCGATCGATCCGGCCGGGTTGCTCGTCGGAGTGGTCGAGGCGCGCGGATCCGACATCAAGAGCGTCATGAACCTGCCCGATCCGGGGCGGGCGACGAGCGGGACGGGAGAGCCGGGATGATCCTGGGAGTGACCATCGCACAGGTCGCGGTGGCGGTCGTGGCGGGGCTGCTGTGCGTCATCGCCGGCCTGGCCGGGCGACGACCGAGCGATCTCACGGTGGGGTCGCTCGCGCTGATCGAGGTGCTTCTGATCGTCCAGGTGGTGATCGCGATCATCGCGCCCCTCGCGGGGAACCCGCCCACGGGCAGCATCCTCGAGTTCTGGGTGTATCTCGTCTCGGCGGTGCTGCTGCCGCTGGGAGGCGTCGCGTGGGCGCTCATCGAGCGCAGTCGGTGGAGCACCGTGATCATGGGGATCGTCGCGCTCTCCATCGCGGTCATGGTGTGGCGCATGCACGTCATCTGGATGGTGCAGGTCGCGTGATCGGGCGGCGGATCGCACGCGGGATCCGGCCTAGGATTGTCCCGTCATGACCTCGTCCCACCCCTCCCGTCGCATGACCGGCGTCGGCCGCGTCCTCGTCATCGTCTACGCCGTCATGGCCCTCGCCGCCACGGGCCGCTCGTTCGTCCAGATCGCCGAGCGCTTCGAGGAGGCGCCGCTGGCGTACTCCCTCTCCGCCGCGGCCGCCGTCGTCTACATCGTCGCCACGCTGGCGCTGGTCTTCGCGGGTACTCGCGCCTGGTACCTCATCGCCTGGGTCGCGATCGGCTTCGAGCTGGTCGGCGTGATCGTCGTGGGCACCCTGAGCCTCACGCTGCCCGAGCTGTTCCGGCATCCGAGCGTCTGGTCCGTCTTCGGCTACGGGTATCTGTTCATCCCGCTCGTGCTGCCATTCTTCGGTCTGTGGTGGCTCGTGGCGCACCCGCCGCGAACGAGCCGCGTCCCCGGGGCGCAGCTGACGGTGGCGGGCTCGTGATCCTCTTCCACGACCCCTCCGAGGTGCCTGCCGACTTCGGGGAGACGGTCGTCGCGATCGGGAAGTTCGACGGGCTCCACGCGGGTCATCGCGCCATCATCGAGCGCATGCTGGTGGATGCCGCGGGCACGGGCGCCCGCACCGTCGCGGTGACGTTCGACCGCAATCCGCTCGCGATCCTCGCTCCGGAGAAGTGTCCGCCCTCGCTCCTCGGCGTGACGCAGAAGGCCGCGCTGCTGGCGGAGACGGGTATCGATGCCACGCTCATGCTCCGATTCGACGAGACCCTCGCGGCGCAGCCCGCGGAGGAGTTCGTGCAGAGCGTGCTCGTCGAGGCGCTCCGGGCGCGTACGGTTCTCGTCGGAACCGACTTCCGCTTCGGTCGCGGGGGGAAGGGCGACGTCGCCCTTCTGCGCCGCATGGGCGCCGAGGCCGGCTTCGCCGTGGACGAGATCGCCGATATCCGAAGCGTCCACGGCCGACGCGTCTCCTCGACGTGGATCAGGGAGCTGCTCGCGGCGGGCGACGTCGCCGATGCGGCCAAGCTGCTGGGCCGCCCGAGCTCCGTCTGGGGCGAGGTCGTGCATGGCGCCAAGCGCGGTCGCGAGCTGGGCTATCCCACCGCCAACCTCACTCCGGAGCTCGAGGGCTTCGTGCCGGCGGACGGCGTCTACGCGGGGTGGCTCGTGGACGGAACCTCCGCCCACCGCGCGGGATCGCGCGTGCGCTATCCGGCGGCCATCTCGGTGGGGGACAACCCCACGTTCGACGACGTGACCCGCCGCCAGGTCGAGGCATACGTGCTCGACCGGGAAGGACTGGACCTCTACGGCCACGAGGTCGAGGTTCAGTTCGTCGAGCGGATCCGCGGGATGGTGGCCTTCCGCGGCCTCGACGCGCTCAAGGTCCAGATGGCGGACGACGTCGTCCGAGCCCGCGAGGTGCTGGCGGCGCCCTGCCGCTAGTACGAGCTCTCGTCGGTGCGAGCGCTCGCCTCGGCGCCCGAGAGACGGGCGGCGAGCTCGCCGAGGATGGTCGCGCTCGCGCTCGTGCCCAGGCGCGTCGCGCCCGCGTCGAGCATCGCGAGAGCGGTGTCGAGCCCGCGCACGCCTCCGGAGGCCTTGACCTGCACGGTGTCCCCGACCGTGCGTCGCATCAACGCGACGTGCGCGGCCGTCGCGCCGCCGCCCGCGAATCCGGTCGACGTCTTCACGAAGTCGGCGCCCGCCTCCTCCGCGAGGCGGCTGCCGCGGGCGATCTGCTCCTCGTCGAGGAGGCTGGTCTCGAGGATCACCTTCAGCACGTGCTGGCCCGCCGCCTCCTTCACGGCGGCGATGTCCTGCACGACCTCCTCGTCGAGACCCGATCGCAGCGCGGCGATGTTGATCACCATGTCGAACTCGACGGCGCCGTCGGCCGCGGCCTGCGCGACTTCCGCGACCTTCGCGGCCGTCGAGGTGGTGCCGTGCGGGAAGCCGATGACGGTGCCGACGGCGACGCCGCTGCCCTCGAGCCGGGCGACGGCGTAGGCGATATCGGAGGGGCGCACGCAGACGCTGAACACGCTCCACTCGGCGGCCGTGTCGAGCTCGGCATCCACCTCTGCGCGGGTGAGTTCGGGCTTGAGGATCGCGTGGTCGATCGTGGCAGCGAGCTGCTCCTGCGTGATGTCCGTGGGCATGCGTCAAGCCTACGTCGCGGGGCCAGGCCCGGGCAGTCCGCCGGGACGAGGGTGTGCGAGCGGAAAATATAACGAACGCATAACGGTGTGTGTAATCTGGCACGACGTAGACGACGACGTCACCGTGGAGGACACGCCCGATGCCCGAACCTGCCGTATCCGCCCGCACCGAGCGGCTGCCCGCACTCATCGTGATGTGCGTCCTCGTCGTCGCGGGGGTCCTCGTCGCGACGCTCGGCGCCTCCCGCGCCCCCGTGACCGCCAGCGAGCTGCTCGGCGAGGCGCGCGACCCGGGCGACGCCGCCTTCATCGCGGCGCACCGGGGTGATTCCGAGGGGGCGCCCGAGAACACGATGCCCGCCGTGCGCGCGGCGATCGCCTCGGGGTACGAGTACGTCGAGGTGGACATCGCCCTCACCGCCGACGGTCACGCCGTGCTCATGCACGACGCGACCGTCGATCGGACGACGGACGGCCGGGGCGCCGTGGCCGAGTCGACCCTCGCCCAGATCAGGGGGCTGGATGCCGGGTCGTGGTTCGGGCCCGACTTCGCCGGAACGCCCGTGCCGACGGCGGAGGAGTTCCTGGCCGAGCTGGCGTCCTCCTCCCTGCGCGCTCTCGTGGAGCTGAAGGGGGAGTGGGATGCCGACTCCGTCGCCTCGCTCGTCGCGACGATCGCCCGGCACGGCCTCGAACGCCGGGTCGCGGTCGCGAGCTTCGACGCCCGCACCCTCGCGCTCGTCGCCTCCCAGAACACGGTGATCTCGCGGCTCGCCATCCTCCGCCAGCTGCCCGACGACGTGGTCGGCGCAGCGCGCGCCCTCGGGGTGCGGGGGGTGATCGCGGCGGGACGCGAGGTGCTGGAGCGGCCCGAGGTGATCGACGAACTGCACGCGGCGGGGATGCGGGTGGTCGTCTACACGTTCAACGACGACGGGAAGTGGCGCGAGGCCCTGCGGGCGGGGGTCGACGGCATCGTCACCGATGTCCCGGCGCGCCTCGCGGACTGGCTCTCGGAAGAGGTATCCCAACCCCGGTGAGATCGGGCGACCCCACCGAGCCGACCCGCGTGACTAGGCTCGGACGCGTCGCCCGCGTCGAGAGGATCGCATGTCCGCCCGCAGCCTGCCCGCCCGTGCCCTTGCTCTGTTCGGAACCGCGTCGGTCGCCGCCCTGCTGCTCGTCGGCTGTGTCGCCCAGCCGACCCCCGTGCCCACCAGCACGGGCGACCCGTCGCCCGACCCGTCGACGGCGACGCCCGACCCCTCGCACAGCGCGTCACCCGAGGCATCCGCCGACATCGAGATGCCCGCATCGTGCGAGGACATCTACTCCGCCGGCATGCTCGCGCTGCTCGAGGAGCAGAACCCGCCGCTGAACGATCCGGGCGTGACGATGCACGCGACCCAGGTCGTGACGGCCCTCGAGATCATCGAATCCGGTGCCCCGACGCTGCGCTGCTCCTGGGGCGTGCCGAGCGAGGTGGGTCTCGCGACGAACGTCACGGTGGTCGACGCGTCGCAGGCGGCCCTCGTGCGGGAGGCGCTCTCGACCGAGGGCTTCACATGCGCCGATGACGAGGCCGGCACGCGTTGCGCCCGGTCGGGTGAGGATGAGATCGCCGCCTTCGGGGAGACGCACCACCTCCACGGCAATGGCTGGGTCGCGACGCGCTGGATCAACTTCGATCCTCCCGGTTACACCGACGACGTCGTCGCCACGCTCTGGGGCTGATCCCGCGCGCCGACGCTCGTCGGAATACGCCGCATACGCGGGACGTTATGCGGCGAGCGGCCCGTGGCGTAGACTGAGGCGAGGGAGCGGCATCCGCACCCACAGGGGACCATCGGAATCGAGCGTCGAGGCACGCCTTCCGGCGCAGGATCGAGGTCCCATCCCGCGGTCGTCCTCGCGCGGGCCCTCGCACGCAGCCGCGGCGAGCGTCGCCCGAGGCGCAAGGCGCATCCATCGCCCGCGGGACGCCACGCCCGTCGTCGGTTTCCGACGTCAGAACCGCCGGATCGACCGGCGCACACGCTCAGGAGGAGCATGCCGAGCACGGCACAGGCGCAGCTACAGCGGCGCCGCAAGCAGTCGTCCGCACGTCGCGATGACGACGCCCCCCTCATCCCGATCCTCGCCCGCAAGGTTCGCGAGGTCGAGGCGAAGGCCCAGCGCGGCAAGCTGGGGCCCACCAACCGGGTCAAGTTCCAGGTCATCGCGTTCCTCGTGCGCGAGGAACGCGCCCGTGTGAAGGCCGACACGTCGCTGTCGGATGCCGTCCGCGGCGAACTGCTCAAGCGCCTCGACGGGGTCGCGACGATCCTTGCCAAGACGGCGGCGCGCGACACCTCGCTCATCCAGCTCCTCGAAGTCGACCAGGCCACGTCTCCGGTCGCGCGCCGGATGCGCCGCGACTGGCTGCTGGAGTCGGGAGCAGAGCTGGCCGCAGACGAGCTCATCATCACCGACGTCGCCCCGGTGGCGCAGCCGGTCGTTCCGACCGCCCTCGCGGAGCGGCAGGTGACCCCGCCGGCGATCGAGTCGCGCCAGATGGCCAATCCCTTCCTCGCGCCCGACCTCTCCCGTCCGATCCGGCGGGAGAACCCGCGGCGGCGACTGGACGGCTGGGAGCTCATGGGCCCGCTCTACAAGGCTTTCGAGACCGGCGCCGGCGGCGGCGCGGCATCCATGGATCTGCCTCCCGTGCCGGAGTTCGACAGGCTCTCGCCCCGAGGACGCGAGGTCATGGCCCACCAGTCGCGCTTCCTGGAAGCCGTCCGGGAGGGGCACCGCACCTTCCTCCTCGCCGACGAGCCCGGACTGGGCAAGACGGCGCAGTCGCTGCTCGCGGCATCCGTCGCCGATGCGTATCCGCTGCTGGCGGTCGTGCCCAACGTCGTGAAGATGAACTGGGCGCGCGAGGTCGAGCGCTGGACTCCGCACCGCCGCGCGACGGTGATCCAGGGCGATGGCGCGGACATCGACGCGTTCGCCGACGTGTTCATCGTGAACTACGAGATCCTCGACCGGCACCTGTCCTGGTTGAGCTCGATCGGCCTCAAGGGCATGGTCGTCGACGAGGCGCACTTCATCAAGAACCTGTCCTCGCAGCGCTCGCAGAACGTGCTGGCGCTCGCTGGACGCATCCGGGAGGCTACGCCCGGGGGACACCCGCTGCTGCTCGCCCTCACCGGGACGCCGCTCATCAACGATGTCGAGGACTTCGACGCGATCTGGCGTTTCCTCGGCTGGACGAACGGGGAGAAGCCGGGTCCCGAGCTTATGGAGAAGCTCGACGCCACCGGTCTGACCCCCGCCGACAAGGCCTTCTATCCCGCGGCGCGCGATGCCGTCATCTCCATGGGCATCGTGCGGCGCAAGAAGAAGGATGTCGCAGCCGACCTGCCCGACAAGCTGATCGCCGACCTCCCCGTCGAGCTCGACGACGAGTACGGACGATCGATCCGCCAGGCCGAGCGGGAACTCGGGGAGCGGCTCGCGGCCCGATACCGGCGCATCGTGGAGGCACGCGGCGCGAGCGGCCGGGGCGCGAGCGTGGGCGGCGAGATCGACGAGGACATCGTCCGCCTCGTCGCGCAGAACGAGCTCGACGAGTCCAAGGCCGCCGGCTCCGGGTCCGAGAACGTCTTCACGATGGTGCGACGCATCGGTCAGGCGAAGGCGCAGCTCGCCGCCGACTACGCCGTGCAGCTGCAGCGGTCGGTGGGGAAGGTCGTCTTCTTCGCCAAGCACATCGACGTCATGGATGCCGCAGAGGCCCACTTCGCGGCATCCGGTCTTCGCACGGTGTCGATCCGCGGCGACCAGAGCACACCCGTGCGGCAGCAGGCGATCGACGACTTCAACACCGACGAGGGCGTGGGGATCGCCGTCTGTTCGCTCACGGCCGCGGGCGTGGGACTGAACCTGCAGGCGGCGTCGAACGTCGTCCTCGCCGAGCTGTCGTGGACGGCCGCGGAGCAGACCCAGGCCATCGACCGGGTGCACCGCATCGGTCAGGACGAGCCCGTGACGGCGTGGCGCATCATCGCGGCGCACACGATCGACACCAAGATCGCCGAGCTGATCGACTCCAAGCAGGGCCTCGCGCTCCGCGCGCTCGACGGCGTCGCGGTCGAGCCGGGCTCGAGCGAATCGGTGCAGCTGAGCGCGCTCATGCACCTCACGCGGCGCTCACTCGGCGGCGAGTGACGCCGCTCTCGACGGCGTGCCCAGCAGGGTCTGCGGGGGTGCCGTCGGCCCGTGTGGCACGCTCGGTCATCCGGCGATAGTGTCGGACAGGCAGCGTCGCCGGTAATCCGTACCCCACAGCAAGGACTCCCATGAAGATCGGCATCCTCACCAGCGGCGGCGACTGCCCCGGTTTGAACGCGGTCATTCGGGGAGTGGTGCTGAAGGGGACGACGACGTACGATCTCGAGTTCGTCGGCATCCGCGACGGCTGGCGCGGCGTCGTCGACGCCGACTTCTTCCCCCTCACCCGCCACGAGGTGAAGGGCCTGTCGAAGGTGGGCGGCACGATCCTCGGCACGAGCCGCACGAACCCGTACGACGGACCGCGCGGCGGGGCCGAGAACATCGCGAAGACGCTGTACGGCCACCGCATCGACGGCATCATCGCGATCGGTGGCGAAGGCACGCTCGCCGCCGCCGACCGGCTCTCCAAGGACGGCATCAACGTCCTCGGTGTGCCCAAGACGATCGACAACGACCTGCGGGCCACCGACTACTCGTTCGGATTCGACACCGCAGTCAACATCGCCACCGATGCCATGGACCGCCTGCGCACGACGGGCGACTCGCACCAGCGCTGCATGGTGGCCGAGGTCATGGGACGCCACGTGGGCTGGATCGCCCTCCACGCCGGGATCGCGGCGGGGGCGCACGTCATCTGCATCCCCGAGGTCCCCCTCTCGATCGACGACATCTGCGCGCAGGTCACGAGCGCGCACGACCGCGGCCGCGCGCCGCTCGTCGTCGTCTCCGAGGGCTTCACGCTCACGGGGATGGACGAGGCGTACTCCGACAAGGGGCTCGACGCCTTCAACCGGCCGCGGCTCGGCGGCATCAGCGAGGTGCTTGCGCCCGAGATCGAGCGGATCACGGGCGTCGAGACCCGTGCGACCGTCCTCGGCCACATCCAGCGCGGCGGTTCGCCCTCCGGCTTCGACCGCGTGCTCGCGACCCGCCTGGGGCTGCACGCGGCGGATGCGGTGGTCGACGGCGCCTGGGGCCAGATGGTGGCGATGCGAGGCACCGAGATCGTGCGCGTGCCGTTCGTCGACGCGCTGGGCGAGCTCAACACCGTGCCGCGCCACCGCTACGACGAGGCCGCCGCGCTCTTCGGCTGAGTCGCCGCGCTCTTCGGCTGAGTCGCCGAGAACAGGAAAGTCGTCCAAGACAGGACGACGGGCCGGAGAACGTCCTGTGCCGGGGCGATCTCCGGCCCGTCGGGTCACTTCGACGGTCGCCCCGCGAGATGGAGACCCTGGGCGATGGCCATCGAGATCGTCTCGATCACATACGCCGGATCGAAGAGCACCTGCTGATAGTCGAAGCGCAGGATCGTGTATCCGCGCAGTACGAGCCGTGCATCGGCACGGAGGTCGCGGCGGCGGTCGCGGGCAGAACTGTGATGCGCGAATCCGTCCAGCTGAATCCCCAGTCGGTCGCCGATCAGAGCGTCCAGGGGATGTCCGTCGACCCACACCTGCTGGCGCACCGCCACGCCGATGCTCGCCATGAGCTCCCGGAAGACCGTCTCGATGCCGGAGTCGGACAGCGCGGTGGCCGCGGCCGACAGTGCGGAGGCGGCGGTGCTCCGCCACACGACCCGGGAAAGCGTCGCCGAGTCCACGACCTTTCGATTCAGCGCGGACTCCCACACCGCCAGAGCATCCAGCGTGGGCACGCAGCGCGCGATGTGGAAGAGCACGTTGAGGATCGGCTCGGTCGCGCTGGTGCGCGCGACGGGGGCCGGACCCGTCGCGTAGTGGAGACGCATGCCCGCACTTTCCAGGCGCGAGGCCGTGGCGGAGACGGCGACGTGGATCGTCTGGTGCTCCGGCGTCCACAGGCCGCGTTCGGCTGCCGCGCTCAGGCACGTGATACGTCCGCCGACGGATGCCGCGGCATGCCGCCACCGGGACGCGCTCGGACCGACGAGCCACGAGCGCCGCACGCGGCTCGCGGCGCCGTGTCGGACGGCGACGTCGATGTCGTATTTCGAGAATCCGGCGACCCGGGCCGTGCGCGTGTGAGCGACGCCGCCCTGAGCCCGGAGCCAGGCGGTGAATTCCGAAGGATCGAGCATGCTGCAACTGTCGCGTCGCTGGCGCGTCAGGGCGGTGACGGCCGACGGTTCTGTGGACGGCTGCAGCACAGCCGGGTTGGGGATATGCACTCGCGCGACCGGCGAGCGGGTGCAGGTGAACGGCTGGAGACAGGACGAACGTCGCCGGGGCATCCTGTTCTGGGCCGATCTCCTGCCGCCGACGGCGGGACCACCGCCGCCGAAGGGGCTCAGACCTCGGCGACGCCCAGCACGTCGAGCATCCACGCGAGCTCGAAGGCTCGCTCCCGCCACGCGTTGTAGCGCCCGGAGACGCCGCCGTGCCCGGCGACCATCTCGCACTTGAGCAGCGCGTCGGCGCCGACCTCGCGCAGGCGGGCGACCCACTTCGCGGGCTCCACGTAGAGCACGCGGGTGTCGTTGAGCGACGTGACGGCGAGGATGCGCGGGTAGGAGACGCCCTCTCGGACGTTCTCGTACGGCGAATAGGACTTCATGTACGCGTAGACGTCGGGGTCGTGGAGCGGGTCGCCCCACTCGTCCCACTCGATGACCGTCAGGGGGAGGGTGGGGTCGAGGATCGTCGTCAGGGCATCGACGAAGGGCACCTGCGCGAGGATGCCCGCGAAGAGCTCGGGCGCGAGGTTCGCGACCGCGCCCATGAGAAGGCCGCCGGCGCTGCCGCCCTCGGCGACGAGACTTTCGGGCGTGGTGTACCCCTGCTCGATGAGGTGCCGCGCGGCGTCGACGAAGTCGGTGAAGCTGTTCTTCTTGCGGGCGAGCTTGCCGTCCTCGTACCACTGGCGCCCCATCTCCCCGCCGCCGCGCACGTGGGCGACGGCGAAGACCACCCCGCGGTCGAGCTCGGAGAGGCGCGCGACCGAGAAGCGGGGCTCGATCGAGTGCTCGTACGAGCCGTAGCCGTACAGGTGGACGGGGCGAGGGGCGGCGCCCGCCTCGCCGAACGAGCGCTTCCACACCAGTGAGACGGGGATCGATGTGCCGTCCTGGGCCGGGGCCCACACCCGGGCCTGCGCATAGTCGGAGCTCTCGTAACCGCCGAGGACGGGCTGGCGCTTCCGCACGAGCAGCGCTTCGTCGGAGAGCCGGTAGTCGCACACGGTGTTGGGGGTCACGAAGGAGTCGTACGCCAGCCGCAGCAGCGGGGGCGCCCACTCGCGGTTGCCGCCGAACGCGGCGGCATACAGGGGCTCTTCGAAGCTCAGCTCGCGGACCTCGGAGCTGCCGTGATCGAGCAGACCGATGCGGGCGAGACCCCCGCGGCGGTACTCCACGGTGGAGAAGTCCCGGAAGCAGTCGACATCGAGCAGGCGCACGCCCGGGGTGTGAGGCAGAACCGTCTCGCGGCGACCGGCGGGGTCGCCCGCCGCGACGCGCACCAGCTCGAAGTCCAGGGCGTCGTCGTTGTGCAGGATGTAGAGCGCGTCCTCGCCGTCGATCACGGCGTGGTCGACCGAGTACTCGACGCCCTCGCGGCGCGGCCACACGACGGTGGGCTCCGCTCGGAGGTCGTCGGCGGGGACGAGCCACGCCTCGGACGTGATGGAGGAACCCAGCCCGATCACGAGGTACCGGTCGCTGCGCGTGAAGCCGGCACCGAGCCAGTACCGGTCGTCGGGCTCGTGGAAGAGCCTCACGTCATCCGCCGGGGCCGTTCCCACGGTGTGCAGCCAGAGCGTGTCCGGTCGCCACGCGTCGTCGACGGTGGTGTAGACGATGGAGGCGCCGTCGGGGGAGAAGGATGCCCCGGCGGCCGTCCCGGGGATCTCCTCGCCGAGCGTGGCGCCCGTTGCGAGGTCTCTCACATGGATCGTGTAGCGCTCGTCTCCGGCCACGTCCACGGCGAACAGCATCCGGGTGCCGTCGTCGGACACGTCGAAGGAGCCGAGGGAGAAGAAGTCGTGGCCGTCGGCCTCGATGTTCCCGTCGAGCAGGATCTGTTCCCCGGGAACATCCACGCCCGGCTCTAGCCTCGGCGGTTCCCAGTCGTCGGGGTGCGAGATGGGTGCGCGGCACTGGATGCCGTACTGGCTCCCCTCCACCGTGCGGCCGTAGTACCACCACTGCCCACGGCGCGACGGAACCGAGAGGTCCGTCTCGAGGGTGCGTCCCTTGATCTCCGCGAACACCGCCTCGCGAAGGCCCTCGAGGTGGGCCGTGCGCGCCTCGGTGTAGGCGTTCTCCGCCTCGAGGTGGGCGATCACCGCGGCGTCGTCCTTCGCACGCATCCACTCGTAGTCGTCGTCCACGGAGTCGCCGTGGAACGCCCGGCTCCGCGGCGCACGCAGGGCGATCGGGGGGCGGGGTGCTGCCGGCGTGGTCTCGTCGATGCTCACCCGTCCACGCTAGTCCAGGGCCTCGCCACCGGCGCCGCGCCTCCGTTCACGGTGATGAGGGTGCGCTGCCATCCCGAGGACCCGTTCGGCGCGATGGGCGCCCGCTCCTCGATCTGCATGTTCCCTTCGGCATCGATCGCCCGCACGGTGATGTAGTGCGTGCCGGGCTCGGCATCCCACTCAAGCACCCACTGCACCCAGGTGTCCTCGTTGACGGGAGCGGACAGCCGCGCGCTCTGCCACCCGCCCTCGTCGATGCGCACCTCGACGCGCTCGATGCCGACCGTCTGGGCCCACGCCACGCCCGCCACGGCCACCGTCCCCGCGCTCACGGGGGTTCCCGATCGCGGCGTGTCGATGCGCGAGGACATCTTGATCGGCGCCTCGGCGGCGTAGCCGCGCGGCGTCCAGTAGGCCTCGTCCTCCGCGAAGGTCGTGACCTTCAGCTCCGTCACCCACTTCGTGGCGGAGACGTAGCCGTAGAGCCCGGGAACGACCATGCGCACGGGGAAGCCGTGCTCGAGGGGGAGCGGCTCGCCGTTCATCGCGACCGCGAAGATCGCGTCGCGGCCATCGTCGGTCAGGGCATCCAGCGGCGTGCTCGCCGTGTATCCGTCGATGCTGCGGGAGAGCACCATGTCGGCGTCCGCCGACACGCCGGCCGTCGCGAGCACATCACGCACGGGCACGCCGAGCCAGCGGGCGGATCCGACGAGCCCTCCGCCCACCTCGTTGGAGACGCACGTGAGGGTGATCGAGTACTCGTCGAGCCCCATGCCCACGAGGTCGTCGAAGCTGAGCTCGACACGGCGATCGACCATCCCGTCGACGACGAGGCGCCAGGATGCCGGATCGACCTCCGGCACGGTGAGGGCGGTGTCGACGCGGTAGAAGTCGCCGTTGGGGGTGAACAGCGGCGAAATGCCCTCGACGTCGAGCTTCGCGCCCTCCGGCACCGTGACCCTCGATCGCGGGTCCGGGATGCGAAGGGCCTCGCGCGCGGCGGTGATCGACGTCATGACCCCGGAGAGGATCCTCGACCCCGCCCCCACGACGAGGGCGGATGCCGCGGCGATCCCCGCCAGGCGGAAGAAGCCGCGCCGGTCGGGCCCCGCGGCATCCTCGCCCCCGGTGGCCACGCGGTCCGCGGCCCGCAGCCGTCTGGCCAGGAGGAAGATCGTGATCGCGGCGGCGATCGTTCCTGCGAGGGGTCCCAGGAAGGCGAACGCGCCCGTCCCGGCACGCGTGAGGGTCGCAGCGAGCGACAGGCCGCCCGCGACGACGAAGGCGAGGATGCCGAGCGGAGGGCGCAGATACTCCAGGATTCCGGCGATCGCCGCGGCGATGACGACGGCGAGGGTGAGCCCGGCGAGCAGGGCGACCTTGTCGTAGGCGCCGAAGGTCGAGATGGCGAACTCCTTGAGCCACTGCGGCGCGATGTCGATGACGAACGATCCGACGGCCAGCAGGGGGCTCGCGGTGGGGCCGGCGAGCAGGGCGACGACCTCGGCGGCGGCGAGGAAGGCCGCCGCCGCGACGATCCCGGCAACGCCCGCCCAGACGAAGCCGCTGAGCCGGGATGCTGTTCCCGTCGTCCTCGTGCGCATGGGTCCGCTCCCTTCCCGGGTCGCCGTGTTGCGTCCTCTCGGTCATCCGCAGCGGAGCGTGGATCGGATTGGGGATGGGCCGTGGTGCCGGGAGTTGACCGACACGGGGGCCGGTGCGAGGATTCTCCACGGCCCGTGAACGGCCCGTGAACGGCCCCTGAACAGCCGGTGAACTCTTCGTTCGTCACGCCGCACGCGCGGCACGCCCATCCCCTTCCCGGAAAGCGAACGTGGACACCGCAGCACTCGTCATCGTGCTCGTCATCGGACTGGCGCTCTTCTTCGACTTCACCAACGGCTTCCACGACACCGCGAACGCGATGGCGACGCCCATCGCGACCGGCGCGCTCAAGCCGAAGGTGGCGGTCCTGCTCGCCGCCGTCCTCAATCTGGTCGGGGCGTTCCTGTCCACCGAGGTCGCGCGGACCATCTCCGGCGGAATGATCCGCGAGGATGAGATCTCGGGCGCCGTCTTCCCGGCCATCATCTTCGCGGGGCTCATCGGCGCGATCACCTGGAACATGCTGACCTGGCTGCTCGGGCTGCCCTCCAGTTCCTCCCACGCCCTGTTCGGCGGGCTCATCGGCGCCACCCTCGTCGGCGTCGGCGTCGCCGCGATCGATTTCGGCGTCGTGATGTCGAAGGTCATCCTGCCCGCCGTCATCGCGCCCGTCACGGCGGGCCTCATCGCCTTCAGTGTCACGAAGATCGCCTACGCCCTGACGCGGCGGTACGACGGCAAGCCCGACGGACGCTCGGGCTTCCGGTGGGGGCAGATCTTCACGTCGAGCCTGGTCGCGCTCGCCCATGGCACGAACGATGCGCAGAAGACGATGGGGGTCATCACCCTCGCGCTCCTCGCCGTGGGCTGGCAGAGCGACCCCGACCCGCAGCTGTGGGTGATCGTGGCCTGCGCCGTCACGATCGCGCTCGGCACCTACATGGGCGGGTGGCGTATCATCCGCACCCTCGGCAAGGGCCTGACCGACGTCAAGCCCGCCCAGGGGTTCGCCGCCGAGACGTCCACGGCCTCCACGATCCTCGCTTCGAGCGCGCTCGGCTTCGCGCTCTCGACCACCCAGGTCGCCTCCGGCTCGGTCATCGGATCCGGCCTCGGGCGCCGCGGCTCCACGGTGCGGTGGCGCACCGTGGGGAGGATCGCCATCGGCTGGGTGCTCACGCTTCCGGCCGCCGGGTTCGTGGGCGCGCTCGCCGCGCTGGTCGTCGTCTGGTTCGGCACGTGGGGAGTGATGGTGGATGCCGCGATCGCCCTCGTCATCATCGTGGGTCTGTTCCTGCGCTCGCGCCGGAACGTCGTCGATGCGGGCAACGCGATGAGCGAGGTCGCCGAGTCCGGGCACGCCGTGACGGTGACCGGCGACCCGCCGCCCACGCGCCGTCGGGCCGCCGCGGCCGCGCGTCGCGAGCAGGACGACAGGGCGGGGCGGTGACGGGCGTGGCGATCGATTGGCTCGCATTCCTCCAGGTCTTCGCCGCCGCCCTCGTCGGGGCGATCCTCGTGGTCGGCTTCTACGCGCTGGGCCTGCGCCTGCTCGTGCGCGCGGGTCGCGTCCCCGTCGTCTCGCCGGCGGAGTTCACGGACGCGATCACCGTCATCAGCGAGAAGCAGGCGCGGCGCGCAGAGAAGGCGGCGGCGAAGGCCGCCAAGAAGAACCCGCTGTCCCTGGGACAGAAGCGCATCTCCGCCGCGGGTGCATACGCATGCTTCGCTGCGTGCGGTCTCGCCGTCATCGCGGGCATCGTCCTCATCGTGGTGGGGTGAGCCGCTCCTAGGCTGTCGGCGTGAGCACTTCCTACACGTTCGGCCGTCACCCCGCCCCGCTGCGCACGCTGCTGCACCTGAGCGACACCCACCTCCTGGGCGGCGGCGGGCGCCTGGGCGGCGTGTACGACGTGGAGGCAAACCTGCGCCGCACGATCGAGCGCATCGAGGGGATGCAGCTCGCGCCCGACGCGCTCGTCTTCACCGGCGATCTCACCGATCTCGGCGAACCGGAGGCGTACCGGCTCCTCCGCGAGGTCGTCGAGCCGCTCGCGGAGCGTCTGTCGGCGCCGATCGTATGGGTCGCCGGCAATCACGACGAGCGTCCGCAGATGCGTCGCGACCTGCTCGGCGGCGAGCCCACGCAGGAGCCGATCACGGGGGAGTGGGACCTGGGCGGTCTGCGCCTCATCGCGCTCGACTCGACCGTCCCGGGCTGGCACCACGGCGACATCGACGACGCGCAGCTCGCGTGGCTGCGCGAGCGGCTGCGCGACCCCGCCCCGCTCGGCACGATCCTGGCCCTCCACCACCCGCCGCTCCCGAGCCATGTGCCGCTCTTCGGCATCCTCGAACTGCAGCGGCAGGAACTCCTCGCCGAAGCCATCGCCGGTGCCGACGTGCGCGCCGTCCTCGCGGGGCACCTCCACTACTCCACCCACGGCACGTTCGCGGGCGTCCCCGTGAGCGTGGCGTCGGCGACCTGCTACACGATGGACCTCGGCCGTCCGGCGGCGTCGGTGAACGGCATGGATGCCGGACAGTCCTTCCACCTCGTGCACGTCTACGACGACACGATCACGCACACGGTCGTCCCCGTCGCGGAGGCGCCGTCCGGCGACTTCTTCGGTCCGGGGTGGTACGAGCGGATGTCCGGGCTCACCCCCGATGAGCGCCTCGAGGTGTTCTCACGCAAGCCCGGCCCGCACGGCGCGCCGGACGCTTGACTTCGAGTGCGCTCGAAGTTCTAGCGAGGCCGAGATCCTGCCGACCGTCCGCGAGCTCGGCATCGGGTTCGTGCCCTATTCGCCGCTCGGGCGAGGATTCCTGACCGGAGCCATCCGCTCGCTCGACCAACTCGACGAGAGCGACTTCCGCCGCTCCAACCCGCGTTTCGCCGGTGACGCCCTGAACGCCAACCTCGCGATCGTCGACAAGGTCGAGGCCGTCGCGGGCGAAGTCGGGGCGGTCGGCGCCGAGGTGGGCGACCGCTACGCCGACATGTCGCCGCTGAATCGCTGATCGCGCACACACCGGGCGCCGGGATCGTCGCACCTCGCGTCGGTCCCGGCGTTCGTCGCGAGTAGGCTCGGGGCACATCCGACTATCCGCCGTGATCGACCCACAAGGACACCACATGGCCTCCCACATGGACGTGGGCGCAGCGCCCCGTACCCGCACCGAGACCGACTCCCTCGGATCGCTCGAGATCCCCGCCGACGCCTACTGGGGCATCCACACCGCACGAGCGCTCGAGAACTTCCCGATCAGCAAGCGTCCGATCTCGGTGTATCCCGACCTGGTGCGCGGCCTCGCGATGGTCAAGCAGGCCGCGGCGCGCGCCAATCGCGAGATCGGCGTCCTGCCGGAGGACAAGGCGTCGCTGATCGACGCGGCGGCCCAGCGCATCATCGACGGCGAGTTCCACGACGAGTTCGTCGTCGGCGTCATCCAGGGCGGGGCGGGCACGTCGACGAACATGAACGCCAACGAGGTGATCACCAACGTCGCGCTCGAGATGGCGGGACGCGAGAAGGGCGATTACGCATTCCTCTCGCCGATCGACGACACCAACCGCAGCCAGTCGACGAACGACGTCTACCCCACCGCGATCAAGGTGGGTCTGAGCCTTGATCTGCGGGCCCTTCTCGAGCAGCTCGATCTGCTTCGCCGATCCTTCCAGGCCAAGGCGGACGAGTTCCACGACATCCTGAAGGTGGGCCGCACGCAGCTGCAGGATGCCGTTCCGATGACCCTCGGACAGGAGTTCAACGGCTTCGCCACGACGCTGCGCGAGGACTGGAACCGCCTGAAGGAGAACGCCTACCTGCTCACGGAGATCAACATGGGTGCCACGGCGATCGGCACCGGGATCACGGCGCACCCCGGGTACTCGGTCGCCGTCCTGCGGCACCTCCGGGAGATCACCGCGCTGGATCTCCAGACGGCCACCGATCTCGTGGAGTCCACGAGCGACACCGGCGCCTTCATGTCGTTCTCGTCGTCGCTCAAGCGGAATGCGATCAAGCTGTCGAAGATCTGCAACGACCTGCGACTGCTCTCCTCCGGCCCCCAGGCGGGCTTCGGCGAGATCAACCTGCCGGCGCGGCAGGCGGGCTCGAGCATCATGCCCGGCAAGGTCAACCCCGTCATCCCCGAGGTCGTCAATCAGGTCGCCTTCGCCGTCGTCGGCGCCGACACGACCGTGACGATGGCCGTCGAGGCGGGGCAGCTGCAGCTCAACGCCTTCGAACCGGTCATCGCGCACTCGATCTTCCAGTCGATCACGTGGATGCGGCAGGCGACGTTCACCCTCCGGGTCAACTGCGTCGACGGTATCACCGCGAACCGCGAGCGTCTGGGCGCGATGGTCGGCTCGTCCGTGGGCGTCGTCACCGCCCTCACGCCCTTCATCGGCTATTCGGCGTCGGCGGCGCTGGCCAAGACGGCGCTGCTGACCGGGCGCAACGTGGCCGACCTCGTCGTGGAGGCCGGGCTCATGTCGCGCGAGGAGGTCGTCAAGCAGCTCTCGCCCGCGCGGCTGTCGGGGCTCGAAGCGGTGACGGCGGCGATTCCGACCGTCTCCTCCGCCGAGGACCTCTAGGGCGGCTCGGGTCAGCCGAGGATGCGGCAGTGCGTGGTCAGCTCGCCCACGCCGTCGATGCCCACCGTCACCGTGGACCGATCGCGCAGGAAGATCTGCGGATCCCGCGAGTACCCCGCGCCCCCGGGGCTGCCGGTGGAGATCAACGTCCCCGGCAGCAGGGTGGCGGACTGCGACAGGTGCGCCACCAGGGTCGCGACCGACCGCACCATCTGACCGGTCGAGGCATCCTGAACGGTGTGGCCGTCGACGACGGTCCAGATGTGGAGATCCTGCGGGTCGGCGATCTCGTCGGCGGTCACGACGAACGGGCCCGTCGGCGTGAAACCGTCGAAGGACTTGCACCGCGACCACTGGGCCTCGGAGAACTGGATGTCGCGGGCCGTGATGTCGTTGACCACGGTGTACCCCCACACGTGATCGAGCGCATCCTCGGGCGCGATGTCGGCTCCCGCCCGGCCCACGACGACGCCGAGCTCGGCCTCGTAGTCCACCGATTCGCTGAGCGTCCGCGGCCACGTCGTGGTCTGACCGTGACCGGTGAGCGAATTGGGCCACAGGGTGAAGACGGTCGGAGCCGCATCGGTCTTCAGCCCCAGTTCGCTCGAGTGGGCCGAGTAGTTGAGGCCGATCGCGAGGATCAGCGGCGGCGCGCTCACGGCGGACGCGAACGACACGGAGGAGAGGGGATGCCGCGTCGCCGTCCCCGGCTGCTGCGCCATCGCGTCGCGGACCCGGGCGAGCAGGTCGTCTCCGCCCTCGATCAGGGTTTGCAGGTCGCTCGGAGCACCCTTCCACAGCTCGGAGACGACGACCCCCTCCTCGCCGGAGACGACGACGAGGGCGGGTTCGGGGGACGAGGGGGAGACGATGTGGGCGAAACGCACCCTCCCACGGTACCGGCCCGCGCCTAGGCTGGCCGATGTGACGTACCAACCGCCGCCCTGGCCCGCGAGTGACTCCTCGCCCGGGGCCCACGACTTCGCCTCACCACTGGAGCAGCCTCACCCCGGGCGGGGCGCCCTCATCCCGCCCCCGCCGCCGTCGATCGGCACGCCGCCTCCGTTGCCGAAGATGCCCACGCGCGGGCGCACCGCCTCCGTCTGGCTGTTCGCTCTGCTCGCCGTCGTCCTGGTCGGCCTCGTCGGCTACTTCCTGACCTTCCTCGGGGCCGGCGCGTCGATCGTGGGGTTCGTGCTCGCCCTCGTGCCCTTCGCCGTCGTGCTCTTCGCCGTGCGACTGATCGACCGCTGGGAGCCGGAGCCGCGCAGCCTGCTGGTCTTCGCCGCCGCCTGGGGTGCGATCGCCTCGGTCGCGATCGCCCTCCTCGTCGATCTGGGCGTGGGGGCGCTTATCGGTGCCGACGGGTCCTTCGCCCGCGACCTGTTCTCCTCGGTCGTCCAGGCGCCGGTGGTCGAGGAGGTCGGCAAGGGCCTGGGGCTGCTGCTCATCATCGCGACGGCGCGCCGGGCGTTCGACGGACCGGTGGACGGCGTCGTGTACGGAGCGCTCGTCGGCGCCGGGTTCGCCCTCACCGAGAATGTGCAGTACTTCGCGATCAGCTTCATCGAGGGCGGCGTGTCCGAGGTGAGCGCCACGTTCTTCGTCCGCGGCATCCTCTCGCCGTTCGCTCACGCGATGTTCACCGCCGTCATCGGCTTCGCGCTAGGTCTTGCCGCGCGCCGTGGTTCCCGCGGGACCGCGATCCTCGGGCCCTGGCTGCTCGGCCTGCTCGGAGCGATCGCGCTGCACGCGTTCTGGAATGGGTCGGCGATGCTGGGTGACTTCTTCGCGTTGTACCTCACGCTCCAGGTGCCGCTGTTCGTCCTGTTCACCCTCGGGGTCCTGGCGCTCAAGCGCGAGGAGTCGCGCCTGACGCACCGGCGGCTGGGCGAGTACGCGGAGGCCGGGTGGTTCACTCCCGAGGAGGTAGACATGCTCGCCACGTCGGCCGGGCGCCGCCGCGGGCTCGAGTGGGCGCGCGGTCTGCGCGGCGATCGCACACCGCTCATGCGGGAGTTCATCCACGACGCCACCGCGCTGGCCGCGGCGCGGGAGCGGTCCCTGTCGGGGCGCGACCCGAGGGCGCAGGAGGACGAGCGCGTGCTGCTGCAACGCACCGCCGCCGCGAGACAGGCCCTGCTCGCCCTTTGACAGGGCGCTCTGCGCCCCGGTCCGACCCCCTCCAAGACTCAGCGCCCGGTGCCGCGGCGATGCCTGCGTGTCTCCCGGGCGCTGAGTTGGTCGTGACTCAATCGTGCTCCGCGCCGAGCGCGCTGTCAAGGTCCCTCACGGCATCCCCTGCGGATCGCGCGGGCTGCCGCAGGCTTTGACCCGCGCCCTCGGCTCCGGTTGGATGGTCATATGACTGCAGACCGCACCAAGCCCGAAATCGACGCCCCCGAGGGGCCCGCCCCGGAAGAGCTCGTCATCCGCGACATCATCGTCGGGGACGGCGCCGAGGCCAACCCCGGCGACACCGTCACGGTGCACTATCTCGGTGTCGAGTACGACGCGGGCGAGGAGTTCGACTCGTCGTGGAACCGGGGCGAGAGCATCCAGTTCCCCCTGCGCGGTCTCATTCAGGGGTGGCAGGACGGCATTCCCGGTATGAAGGTCGGCGGCCGCCGCGAGCTGGTCATCCCGCCGCACCTCGCGTACGGGCCCGCGGGGGGTCACTTCCTGGGAGGGAAGACGCTGATCTTCGTTATCGATCTGCTCGCCGTCGGCTGAGCGCGGATCGCCGACAGCACTTCTTCGCGCCGGGGGCGCCGGACCGCACGACGGCCGGCGCCCCCGGCGTTCTGTCTCGTCGTCCACATGCCCGACACGCCGGATCGGCGTGCGGGGAATACATTCACCTGCATACTGGTTACGAACCTGCGTCGCCGCGCATGCGGCACCGAACTTCCCAAGGAGAGAACATGACGACCACCGCCCTCGACGTTCCCGGTTACAAGGCTGGCACCTGGGTGCTCGACCCCTCGCACAGCGAGGTCGCCTTCAGTGTCCGCCACATGATGATCTCGAAGGTGCGCGGCACCTTCGGCGTCAAGAGCGCCACGCTGATCGCTCCCGAGAACCCGCTCGAAGCCCAAGTGACCGCCTCCGTCGACGCCGCGTCGATCGACACGAAGGACGAGGGTCGCGACCAGCACCTGCGCTCCGCCGACTTCTTCGACGTCGAGACCTACCCGACCATCGACTTCCGCTCGACGGGTGTCCGCGTAGAGGACGGCGACTTCCTGGTCGACGGCGAGCTCACGATCCGCGGCACCACCAAGCCCGTCACGTTCGAGTTCGAGTTCGGCGGCTTCGGCACCGACCCGTGGGGCAACTACAAGGCCGGTGCGACCGCCAAGACGGTCATCAACCGTGAGGACTTCGGCCTGACGTGGAACGCGGCGCTCGAGACCGGCGGCGTCCTCGTCGGCAAGGACGTCACCATCACGCTCGATCTGCAGGGCTCGCTGCAGGCGTGACCTCTCACGAAGGGCCGGATGCCGAGGCATCCGGCCCTTCGTCGTGTCATGGGGCTGGGCGCGCACCGCGCCCGAACCGGAGCCGGTTCTGGGCGAGCAGGATCCCGAGGAAGACGACGAGGGCGCCGCCCGTACGCAAGGCTGGAGCCGTCGCACGCGGTGGTGCCGAAGGTGGACGGCGCTTCGCGGTCGCTCCGACCGTTCACGGCTGGGGATCGCGCGCGTCGTAGGCGCGGAACCGCGGACTGCGCCGCACGAGGGCGGTCACGAGCACGAGGATGATCACGCCGCCGATGAGGGGCGGGAACCAGAGGGTCGTGACGGTGGCCAGGACGCCGGCGTACAGGGCGCCCAGTCGTGGGCCGCCCGCGACGACGACCATGAACACGCCCTGGAGCCGGCCGCGGATCGCGTCGGGGACGGCGGACTGCATCATCGTCTGGCGGTAGATCGCGCTGACGTTGTCGGCCGCGCCCGTGACCGCCAGCAGCAGCATCGAGACCGCGATGAGGGGCAGGTTCGGAACGTCCTCGCCCACCCCTTCGGGAGCGAGTACTCCGAAGGATGCCGCGAGCAGCACCGCACCGAACGCGGCGGTCGCCGCGCCGAAGACGAGAATGGAGCGCTCGATGCCGAGCCCGTGGCGATGGACCCGCCCGATCGGCCCCGAGAACAGGCTCGAGAGGAAGGCCCCCGCGGCGATCGACGCGGTGAGCACGCCCGTCGTGATGGCCCCGCCCCCGAGCAGCACCGACCCGACGGCGGGGAAGAGCGCGAGCGGGTGCCCGAAGGTCATCGCGATCACGTCGAGCAGGTACTGGAGGCGGATGTTGGGCGCGCGCCGCAGGAACGCCCACCCGTCCGCGAGGGAGCGCAGCCCCGGCCGGACGGTCGCGCCCTCGGGGCGGATGCGGGGAAGCGTACCCAGCCCGAGGAAGAGGGCCAGCATCAGGACGACGTCGACGGTGTAGGTCCAGGGATATCCCACGAGGGCGACCAGCACGCCGGCGAGAGCCGGGCCCGCCATCACCATGATGCCGACGGTGATCCCATTGAGTGCGGCCGCGGCGGGGAGCAGCTCCCGAGCGACGAGACGCGGCGTGATCGCCGACTTCGTCGCCGACACGATCGAGTTGGCGGAGGAGTTGACGATCGACAGCACGAACAGTGACGCGACGCTCTCGGTCCCGGTCCACGCGAGCGCCGCGAGCAGGGCGGTCGACGCCCACGTCACGGTCGCGGCGACGAGCGCGACCGAGCGGCGGTCGAAGTAGTCGGCGAGCATGCCGCCGTAGAGTCCTGCGATCACCATGGGGGCGAGGCCCGCCACGGCGATCATCGACACGGCCAGCGTCGAGCCCGTCAGATCGAACACGTGGAGCATGACGGCGACGATGGTCAGCTGGCCGCCGAGCCCGGCGAGCGTGGCTCCGAACCACAGGCGCGCGAAGGCGGGACTGCTCGTCAAGGGCCGCAGATCGATGAAGTGGTCACGGCGCAGCCGCGCCCTCACTCACCCGCCCCGATACGCACCCGTCGAGGCTAGCGGATGCCGCCGGTCCCGGTCGCCGGAGCTGCCGGGCGCTGGTAGACTTGCTTGGTTGCCGTTTGATCGGCCGCGGATAAAGAGAGCTCACGCATCAGGCGTCGGGCGCCGCGCAGTGAAGAGGAAGGGGATCGAATCTATGGCACTCGAAGCAGAAGTCAAGAAGGCGATCATCGAAGAGTACGCGACGCACCCCGGTGACACCGGATCCCCCGAGGTGCAGGTCGCAATGCTGTCGCAGCGCATCAAGGACCTCACCGAGCACCTCAAGGAGCACAAGCACGACCACCACTCGCGTCGTGGGCTGTTCCTGCTCGTCGGTCAGCGCCGTCGGCTGCTCGGCTACCTCCAGGACATCGACATCAGCCGTTACCGCTCGCTCATCGAGCGTCTCGGTCTGCGCCGATAACCCAGGGGTCGCCACCGCGACCAGCGTTCAATCGCGCAAAACGTTCTTGAAGGGCCGTCCCAGGTGTGGGGCGGCCCTTCCGCGTTGCGCGGCGCTGTCTCCCATCGCGAACGGTCGCGACACGCCGCGAGGATGGGCGAGCATGCGGCGAGTCGAGACCGTTCGCCGATGAGAGCGGCGCGAGCCGGGCGGACCGACCGCCGACGCAGCCGCCCGGGCTCCTCAGGATCCCGAGCGGGGGCGCTGTGAACCCGTGGGGTCGGATCGACGCCCCTCCCGACCGGAGAGCTCGGGATCGGAGAACAGCCACCGCGGACGCGGTTCGACGAGGGGCCGGAAGATGCGCCGCACGGGCCTCGTGGCCAGTCCCAGCGCCACGCCCACTGCGAGCACGATGACGAGGGGCAGCCAGAGCCAGGTGGGGTCGAGCCCGCGCAACACGCCCGATTCGCGGAACGGGTAGAGCACGAACGAGTGCAGCAGGTACACGTACATCGTGTACCGGCCGAAGTGCGTCCACCAGGTGTGCCGCAGCGGCACGAGTGCGAAGAACGCGGCGCTGAGGACGAGGGCGATCGCCATGAGGGCCAGACGCACGCCTCCCGCCCACCACTGGTCGCCGCCCAGGTCCGGGTAGGAGTCGTCGTAGAACAGCCACGTGCGGAGGTTCATCCGCTCCCACACGTCCACGTAGGCCCAGGCCGCCCAGCCCGTCACGCCCAACGCGGCGAGGGCCGCCACCGGCACCCACCAGGGGCGGCGCTCCAGCAGCCGGAAGCGCGCCACGACATCCTTCTCGCTCAGCCACCAGCCGAGCGTGAAGAACGGCAGCAGGCCGAGGGTTCGGGAGAGGGAGAACGTGGAGTCGATGTTCGGCAGATACCCGGCGCCGATCGAGATCGCCACGGTCCACAGCAACGGCCACCGCAGCAGGGCGAGGTACGGCAGCACGAGCCGGAAGATCCCGAGCGCGAGGAGGAACCACAGCGTCCACGACGGTTGGGTGAGGTTGGGCGAGCCGTCTCCCTCGACGAGCCATTTCGTGAGGGTCCAGAGCCCCTCGAAGATGACGTAGGGGAGCAGGATGTCGGTGATCACGCGCCCCATCTGCCGTCTGGTCGGGGCGCCCGACTTGGAGAAGTACCCCGCGATGATCGCGAACGCGGGCATGTGGAACGCGTAGACGCTGAGGTACACGGCGAGCGCGATGTCGGAGTCGTACGTGAGGCGCTGGATGGCGTGGCCCAGCACGACGAGCACGATGCACGCGAAGCGGGCGTTGTCCCAGAAGGGCACGCGGCGGTTCGGGCGCGGGAAAGACCCGGTCGCGGCTGCGTCCGCGGGTGTGACCGGGTCGTCGGCGGGCGGGGATGCGCTCATGGCGAGGCCACACTATCGCCCGCCGCGTCGCCGGCGTCCGGGCTTGCGCCGCGGGGAATAACCTGGGCGCACACGCGTTCCATCAGGTACATTCACTTGCATAGAAAAGCCTCGGCGGCGATCCCGACGCGGGCGGAGACGGAGCAGATCGTGAACGACACCACGCCACGGGCCGTGCAGTTCGGCATCTTCTCGGTGAGCGACATCACCGAGGACCCGACGACGGGTCAGACCCCCAGCGAGGCCGAGAAGATCCGCAACGCGGTGACGATCGCCAAGCACGCCGAGGAGGTGGGGCTGGATGTCTTCGCCCTCGGCGAGCACCACAACCCGCCGTTCTGGTCGTCCTCGCCCACCACGACGCTGGCGTACATCGCCGCGCAGACCGAGCGCCTCATCCTCTCGACGGCGACGACCCTCATCACGACGAACGACCCGGTGAAGATCGCCGAGGACTACGCGATGCTGCAGCACCTCTCGGGCGGACGCGTCGACCTCACGCTCGGGCGGGGCAACACCGGTCCCGTCTATCCGTGGTTCGGGCAGGACATCCGCCAGGGGCTCCCTCTCGCGATCGAGAACTACGCGCTGCTGCACAAGCTGTGGCGGGAGGACGTCGTCGACTGGGAGGGCAAGTTCCGCACGCCCCTCCAGGGCTTCACGTCGACCCCGCGACCCCTCGACGGCGTCGCGCCCTTCGTCTGGCACGGCTCGATCCGCACACCCGAGATCGCCGAGCAGGCGGCCTACTACGGGGACGGCTTCTTCGCCAACAACATCTTCTGGCCCAAGGAGCACTACCAGCGGCTCATCACCCTCTACCGGCAGCGCTTCGCGCACTACGGGCACGGCACTCCCGAGCAGGCGATCGTGGGGCTCGGCGGCCAGGTCTTCATGGCCGCCAAGTCGCAGGATGCCGTGGCCCGGTTCCGGCCGTACTTCGACAACGCTCCGGTCTACGGACACGGCCCCGCCCTCGAGGACTTCGCCGACATGACGCCCCTGACGGTGGGCTCGCCCCAGCAGGTCATCGACCGGTACGCGGCGATGCGCGACACGTTCGGCGACTACCAGCGCCAGCTCTTCCTCATCGATCACGCCGGTCTCCCGCTGAAGACGGTGCTCGAGCAGCTCGACATCCTCGGCGGCGAGGTCGTCCCCGTGCTGCGGCGCGAGCTTGCCAAGGATCGGCCCGCCGAGGTCCCCGACGGACCCACGCACGCCGCTCGGGTGCGCGCGGTCTACGGCGAGGGGCCCACGCGCGAGGCACGCCCGCGGGCCAACCGCGGTGACAATCTCTCCGGCCCGTCGCCCTACCAGGACCAGCCCGCGGCGCCCGTGCTGGCGGGATCGGCGTTCGGTGCTGCCGCGACGCGGAAGGGAGCCTGAGATGGGCGCCCGACGCATCGCGGTCGTCTCCGCCGGCCTGTCCAACCCCTCGACCACCCGACTGCTCGCCGATCGGATGACGCAGGCGGTGCTCACCGAGCTCGCATCGCGCGACGTCGAGGCATCCGTCGACGTGTTCGAGCTCCGCGACCATGCGCACGACATCACCAACAACCTGCTGACGGGCTTCGCGCCCCCCGCGCTCGAGTCGGCGATCAACGCCGTCGTGTCCTCCGACGCGATCATCGCGGTGACGCCGATCTTCTCGACCAGCTACTCGGGGCTCTTCAAGTCGTTCATCGACGTGCTGGACCCGGACGCGCTGAAGGGGACGCCGGTGCTGCTCGGGGCGAACGCGGGCACGGCGCGCCACTCGCTGGCGATCGACTACGCCATCCGCCCCCTGTTCACCTATCTGCACGCCGACCCCGTGCCGACCGGGGTCTTCGCGGCGTCCGCGGACTGGGGGGCGTCGGCCGATGGGGTGGCACCGCTCGGCGATCGGATCGCCCGCGGCGCCCGTGAGCTCGCCGACGCGATCATCCGGCGCGATCCCGCGGGAGGCCCCGACCCGTTCGACCCGGCGACCTACCTCGGCGAGGGGCGGTCGTTCGGTCACCTTCTGGGCGGCCTCTCGGGGGAGTAGGACGCGACGGCCTCCGCTCCAGGGGGCGCACCGCAGAGCCGCCACCGAGCGGCAGACGGCCGGTGACGCGCGAGGGTGCGTTCGGTGAACTCTTGCCGCCCGAGCGCGGATCACGCGCGCGAGCCCGGGCGAAGGGGGCACCGTGGACGTGTGAAAGTCGCGCTGCTGGCAGAGTCCTTCCTCCCTCACATGAACGGGGTGACGGGTTCGGTCCTCCACGTCCTCCGATACCTGCGGGCCGCCGGCCACGAGACGCTCGTGATCGCGCCGCGGGCGGGCGAGATCGAGGCCGACCTGCACGGCGCCCGCCCGGCGCTCCTGCGGTCGGTGCCCCTGCCGGCGTACCCCGAGGTGCGGATCGTCTTCGCCCGCACCGCGACGCTGACGCGGATCCTTCGAGAGTTCAGACCCGACGTCATCCATCTGGCTTCGCCTTTCGTGCTCGGATGGCAGGGCGTTCAGGCCGCCGACGCGCTCAGTGTCCCCTCGGTCGCCGTGTACCAGACCGACGTCACCGCATACGCGCACAAGTACGGCGTCGCCGGGGCCGCCCCGCTCGTCGCGGGGCACATCGCGCGCCTGCATCGTCGGGCGACCCTCACCCTGGCGCCCTCGAGCGCCGCGCGCGCCCAGCTGGAGGGGATAGGCGTCGACCGCATCCGCACGTGGGCACGGGGTGTGGATGCCGCGCGGTTCGCGCCGTCACGCCGCGACGAGGCGTGGCGGCGCCTCGTGGGCGCCGGGCGGATGCTCGTGGGGTACGCCGGCCGTCTGGCGGCGGAGAAGCAGGTCGAGGATCTCGCGGCGCTCGCCGACATCCCCGGTGTCAAGCTCGTCGTCGTGGGGGAGGGGCCCGCACGGGCTCGTCTCGAGGCGCTGCTCCCCGATGCGCACTTCACGGGGTTCCTCGGGGGCGACGCGCTGGCGGAGGCCGTGGCATCCCTCGACGTCTTCGTCCACCCCGGCGAGCACGAGACGTTCTGCCAGGGCGTGCAGGAAGCGCTCGCGAGCGGCGTGCCGGTCGTCGCCACGGGCCGCGGCGGACCGCTCGATCTCGTGCGCAGCAGCATCGATGGCTGGCTCTACCGCCCGGGCGACCTCGGGGACCTCCGTCTGCGCGTGAGCGACCTGGTCGGCGATCAGGCGAAGCGAGCCGCCTTCGGCGTCGCGGCGCGCGCGGGCGTGCGGGACCGGACGTGGGAGGCGCTCGGAGCCCAGCTCGTCGGCCACTACGAGGAGGCGATCCGGCTGCGCCCGCTCGACGAGGCGCTCGTGGTGCTTCCGGGGCGCGGCGGATCCGATTCAAGGAGCCTGCGCCGCCCCGACACGCGGGCGACCGACTCCGCCTGAGCCATCCGGGCCGGTCTACTCGATGCCCTGCTCGAACTGCTCGAGCTCGAAGTCCACGTCCTCGCGATACTCGATCTCCTCCTCGGGATCCATCGTCGGGGGAGGGGTCTCGAACTCCGTCTCGTCGTCGACGGCGACCTCGCGCTCGTCGTCGGGCACCGGTTCGGAACTGCGCTGTTCGTCCATGCGGCCCAGCCTACGCACGTGGCACGCGGGGCGCTGGTAGGCTGATCGGGTCTGTCCGAGCAGAATTCGGACGGCGACAACCGAATACGCCGGGGTCTCCCGGCACACTGGAGCAGGCTGGCAGGAAGCTGGTCCCCTGTGGTGGTCTCCTCGTCGCGTCGCGCGCCGAGTGGATTTTCACTGGTGGCCAGCGCAGGCGAACCGCATTCGCGCCGCGCCCATAACTGCCTGTTCCTGCTCCTTCGTGCGACCTCGTGCGCCACCAGGGCGTGCGAGTCTAAACAAAGAAGGAGTGACCTCTTGGAAGGTCCTGAAATCACATCCGCCGAGGCCGTTCTCGACAACGGCCGCTTCGGAACCCGTACCATCCGCTTCGAGACGGGCCGTCTCGCGCAGCAGGCGCAGGGCGCCGTCGCCGCATACCTCGACAACGAGACAATGCTGCTCTCGGCCACCAGCGCCGGCAAGCACCCCCGCGAGGGCTTCGACTTCTTCCCGCTGACCGTCGACGTCGAAGAGCGCTCGTACGCCGCGGGCAAAATCCCGGGCTCGTTCTTCCGCCGCGAGGGCCGCCCCTCGACCGAGGCGATCCTCGTCTGCCGGCTCATCGACCGGCCCCTGCGCCCGTCGTTCGTCGACGGACTCCGCAACGAGGTCCAGATCGTCGTGACGGTGCTCTCCATCGCTCCCGGCGAGTTCTACGACGCGCTCGCGATCAACGCGGCCTCGGCGTCCACCCAGATCTCGGGCCTGCCCTTCTCCGGCCCGATCGCCGGTGTCCGCCTCGCGCTCATCCCGGGTCACGGGGAGCACGCCGACCAGTGGGTCGCGTTCCCCACCGCTGCGCAGCTCGAGGACGCCGTCTTCGACCTGATCGTGGCCGGCCGCGTGCTGCCCGACGGCGAAGTGGCCATCATGATGGTCGAGGCCGAGGCCACCGAGCACAGCTGGAACCTCATCAAGGGCGGCGCCACCAAGCCGAGCGAGGACGTCGTGGCGGCGGGCCTCGAGGCATCCAAGCCGTTCATCAAGCAGCTCGTCGAGGCGCAGCAGGTCATCGCCGACGGCGCCGCGAAGGAGATCCGCGACTACCCGGTCTTCCTGCCCTACAGCCAGGAGACCTACGACTTCGTCGCCGGCCGCGCGTACGACGAGCTGGTGGGCGTCTACCAGATCGCCGACAAGCAGCAGCGACAGGATGCCGACGACGCCGTCAAGGAGCGCGTCAAGGGCGAACTCCTCGCGGCCGTCGAATCCGGCGAGCTGCCGGCCGTCGCGAACCTGGAGTTCTCCGCCGCGTACAAGTCGGTCACCAAGAAGATCGTCCGCGGACGCATCCTCGCCGAGGGCGTGCGCATCGACGGCCGTGGTCTCGCCGACATCCGCGCGCTCGAGGCCGAGGTCGAGGTCATCCCGCGCGTACACGGTTCGGCGATCTTCCAGCGCGGTGAGACCCAGATCCTGGGCGTCACCACGCTGAACATGCTCAAGATGGAGCAGCAGATCGACTCGCTCTCGCCCACGACGAGCAAGCGGTACATGCACCACTACAACTTCCCGCCCTACTCGACCGGTGAGACCGGCCGGGTCGGCAGCCCCAAGCGTCGCGAGATCGGGCACGGCTTCCTCGCCGAGCGCGCCCTGGTCCCGGTGCTTCCGGGCCGCGAGGAGTTCCCGTACGCGATCCGTCAGGTCTCCGAGGCGCTGTCCTCGAACGGCTCCACCTCGATGGGCTCGGTGTGCGCCTCGACGCTCTCCCTGCTCAACGCGGGCGTGCCGCTGAAGGCGCCCGTCGCGGGCATCGCGATGGGTCTCGTCTCCGACGAGGTCGACGGCCAGACGCGCTACGCCGCGCTGACCGACATCCTCGGCGCCGAGGACGCCCTGGGCGACATGGACTTCAAGGTCGCCGGCACGAGCGAGTTCGTCACGGCTATCCAGCTCGACACGAAGCTCGACGGCATCCCGTCGTCGGTGCTCGCCGGCGCGCTGCAGCAGGCGAAGGACGCGCGTCTGCAGATCCTCGACCTGATCAACGCGACGATCGACGCGCCCGACGAGATGGCCCCCACGGCGCCTCGTGTCATCAGCGTGCAGATCCCGGTCGACAAGATCGGCGAGCTCATCGGCCCCAAGGGCAAGACGATCAACGCCATCCAGGACGAGACCGGCGCGCAGATCTCGATCGAGGAGGACGGCACGGTCTACATCGGCGCCGTCGACGGTCCCTCCGCCGAGGCCGCCCGTGCGCGGGTCAACGCGATCGCCAACCCGACCAACCCCGAGGTGGGAGACCAGTTCCTCGGCACGGTCGTGAAGATCGCGACCTTCGGCGCGTTCGTCTCGCTGCTTCCCGGCAAGGACGGCCTGCTGCACATCAGCGAGGTGCGCAAGCTCGCCGGCGGCAAGCGGGTCGAGAACGTCGAGGACGTCGTCTCCGTCGGCCGGAAGCTGCTCGTCCGCATCACCAAGGTGGACGACCGCGGCAAGCTGTCGCTCGAGCCCGTCCTCGAGGAGGCCGCCGACCAGGAGGGGCGCGACGCCGCGAGCGAGGCCCCGGAGGCGCCCGCCGAAGGCTGATAGAGCGTAGACCGGATGCCCCGGTGTCCCGCCCCGGCGGGATGCCGGGGCATTCGTCACGTTCGTGATCAAAGCGTTATATACAATTCCCGGCGCGGCGACCGGATCCGCCGTCGTGCCGCGGTGGCTGGCCTACCCTCGGAGGTAGGCGCCGGGGGGCGTGCACGAGAACAGATCGCGTCGATTCGACGTCGCGAGGGGGGTGGATGATGGGCGTATCCGGCGTCGATTCGGCGGTGGCTTCGGCGGATGCCGAGGGGCTGCGATCAGCGCGCGCGCACCCGTCCGCGCCGATCCCGGTGCAGGGGCCCGCCGTCGGAGACGCGGTGCGCACGCGACTCGGCGAGACCGGCCTGTCGGTCTTCCCCTTGATCCTGGGCGGCGCGGAGTTCGGCTGGAACGTCGACATCACCGCGAGCCACCGCATCATCGACCGCTACGTGGAGCTCGGCGGCAACGCCCTGCATACGGCCGACTCGTTCGCCGGCGGGCGCAGCGAACACATCATCGGCCAGTGGATGAACTCGCGCGGGCTGCGCGACGACATCGCCGTCATGGTGCGGGTGGGGGGCCATCCCGACAACCCGGGTCTCGGTCCGGTCAACCTCGTGCGCGCGGTCGAGGCGTCGCTGACGCGCCTCGCGACCGACCGCATCGATGTGCTCTACCTCGACGGCAGCGATGCGTCGGTCCCGCTCGAGGAGACGCTGGCGACGGCCGAGTGGCTGACCGGCTCGGGCAAGGTCCTCCACCTCGCCGCGGCGGATTTCACCCCCGAGCGCCTCGTGGAGGCCCGCATCCTGGCATCCGCGGGATACCCGCGCATCACGGTGCTCGACGCGCACTACAACGTCGTGAACCGCACGCCCTTCGAGGGCGACCTCCGGCTCGTCGCGGGCGCCCAGGGCATCGCCGTCACGCCGTCGCACCCGCTCGCCCACGGCTTCCTCTCCGGCCGTCACCGCAGCCGCGACCGCGTCGGGATGTCCGCGCGCGGTGTGCAGCTGGCGGCCTATCTCAACCGTCGCGGCCAACGGGTGCTGAAGGCGCTCGACCATGTGGCGCTGGAGCTCGACGTGCCCGATGCCGCGGTGGCCGTCGCGTGGCTGATCGCGCAGCGCACCGTCGCCGCGCCGATCGTCAACGCCTACGCGCCCGAGCACGTCGAAGAGCTCGTCCAGGGCGTGGGCGTTCATCTCGGCCGTGCCCAGCTCGCAGAACTCTCACGCGCCGCGCAGTGATCCTCGCCTTGTCGCCGTGATGACATAGGCTGGGTGAGGCGGACGTCGGGGCCCGCCGGATAGGGACGATTCGCGTGACGCACTACATCTACCTCGTCCGACACGGTGAGCATCAGGACGCCGAACACGGACTCGTGGATGGTCCGCTCTCTCCTCGGGGTCAGCGTCAGGCCTCGCTCATCGCCGATCGTCTATCGGGCGTGCCGCTGAGCGCGGTCTGGCATTCGCCCCTCGTACGCGCGGCCGAGACGGCGAAGATCGTGTCCGAGCGGATGCCGTCGGTCGAGCCTCAGGCGTCCGCGTTGCTGTTCGACTGTGTTCCGTCAGGACCCACGCCCGATGTCCCCTCCGCGTTCGAACCGTTCTTCGGCGCGGTCACCGAGGCGGAGATCGACGCGGGGCGGGCGCAGATGTCGGATGCCACGGCGGAGTTCCTGCGTCGCCGCACCGGCGACGTGCACGAGCTGATCATCACGCACAACTTCGTCATCGCATGGTTCGTGCGCGAGGTGCTCGGCGCGCCCGAGTGGCGCTGGATGACCCTGAACCAAGCCCACTGCGGTCTGACCGTTATCGCGCAGAAGCAGGGCCGGCCGTGGTCCCTCGTGACGCACAACGACCTGGCTCACCTGCCGTTCGAGCTGCGTACGGGCCTGCCCGAGACCCCGCCCGTCTAGCCCGCCGCGTCGGAGCGTTGGAGCGGCTTCGCGTACCAGCGGGTCGCGTTGGAGTTGTCGTTGTAGGGGGCTACAGGGACGAACCCCGAGCGCGCGTAGAGCGATCCCGCGGCCTCCAGCGTGTGGTGCGTGTCGAGCACGAGCTCGGCGGCGCCCCACCCCCGCGCCCGCTCTTCGAGGGCGTCGAGCAGCACCCGTCCCCACCCGCGGCCTCGTCCGAGGGGACGCACGTACAGGTGCTTGACCTCGTATCGAACACCGAGGGGCCCGTCCGGGATGCGGCGGATGCCACCGCACCCCACCGGCCCGTCGGCGCCGTCCTCGTGCGCATCCGGGTCGGCGATGAGGAAGACACCGCCCGGCGGGACGAACGCTGCGGGATCCGGGAACACGGTCCGGTACGCGCCCCCGGGGAAGATGTCGGCCCGCTCGCCGAAGTACTCGGTGACGAGGGTACGAGCGTCGGGGGCGTCGGTCGAGGACTCGCGAAGCAGAACCACGCGTCGAGTGTAGGCCGCCCGCCGAAACTAGGATGGGAGCATGACGACGCGAGTGGCCATCGTGGGTGCGACGGGACGACTGGGGAAGGTCGTCTGCGATGTCGTCGAGCGGACCGAGGGGTACGAGATCTCCGCGACGCTGTCGTCGCGGAGCGACCTCGACGAGATGGCGGGCGCCGACCTGGTGGTCGACGTCTCCACTCCCGCCGTGTCGGTGGATGTCGTGCGCGCGGCGATCGAGCGCGGGATCAACGTCCTCGTCGGCACGTCCGGCTGGTCCGAGGAGCGGATCGGGCTCGTCCGGCCGCTCGTGCAGGCATCCGGCACCGGGATCGTGTTCATCCCGAATTTCTCGCTCGGATCGGTGATCGGTTCGGCGCTGGCGGCAGCCGCTGCGCCGTTCTTCCCGTTCATCGAGATCGTCGAGGCGCACCACGAGCGCAAGGTCGACTCGCCGAGCGGCACCGCCGTGCGGACGGCAGAACTCATCGCCGCCGCGCGCGACGACGAGGGGCCCGTGGAGGCGCCGCACACCGACCAGCGCGCCCGCGGGCAGAGGGTCGCGAGCGTGCCGGTGCACAGTCTGCGCCGGCCCGGGGTGATCGCCCGTCAGGAGGTGCTGCTGTCGGGCCCGGGGGAGACGCTCCAGATCGTGCACGACACGGTCGATCCCGCGGCGGCCTACGCCCCCGGCATCCGGATCGCCCTCGAGCACGCCCGTTCCGCGTCGGGTGTCGTCGTCGGGCTCGACTCCTTCATCGACATCGGCGTGCGCAGCCCTGCCCCGACCGATGATGCACCCGTGGCCGACGACGGCGTGCCGGGCCAGGTCGCGCGCACGACCGCGCAGTGAAGGCGCGCATCGGCGTCGTCGTCATGGCGGCGCTCCTGGTCCTCTACCTCGTCCTGGTGGGTCAGCGAGCCGTGGTGCTGATCGGCGCGGGCGAGGCGGTCGGGGTTGCGATGGGCGTGTCGCTGCTCGTGCTGCCCGTCATCGCGGGGTGGGCGATCGGGCGCGAACTCTGGTTCGGCGTCGGCGCGGAGCGCCTGGGGCGCCGCCTCGAGGCGGAGGGGGCGCTGCCCGACGAGGTCGTCGCCACGCATCCCTCGGGGCGCATTGACCGCTCGGAGGGCGAAGCCGTCTTCCCTCGCTACCGGGATGCCGTGGCGGCCGCCCCCGAGGACTGGCGCGCGTGGTACCGGCTCGCGCTCGCCTACGACGCGGCCGGCGATCGACGTCGTGCTCGACACGCCGTCCGCCAGGCGATCCGCTTCGAGCGCGCCGCCCGCTGAGGGCGCGCTCGGGCACGCTCAGGGAGCGGGAACCGCCGCGGCGATCGCATCCTCCGCGGTGGGGTGGCGGAAGACGAAGCCGCTCGCCTCCAGGGCATCGGGCACGACATGGGTGTCGCTGAGCAGCACCGACTCCGCCATGTCACGCCCGAGAGCCGCGCGGAGGGCCCATGCCGGTGCGCGCAGGAGGAACGGTTTGTTCATGCGCCGCGCGAGCGCGAAGCCCAGGTCGTTGGCGGTCGCGCGGGTGGGGCCCGCGAGGTTCACGGGACCGGTGAGGCCGCCGTCGATCGTGTGCCGGATGGCCCGGACCTCGTCGACCAGCGAGATCCACGGCCACACCTGGGTGCCTCGGCCGATCGGGCCCGCAGCACCCGCGCGCGTGAGGAGCAGCAGCGGACGCAGCACGCCCCTCTCGTGCACGACGGGAGCCGTGCGAAGCAGAGCCACGCGAGCCCGATCGCCCGCCTCGCGGGCGGCGGACTCCCACTCGACGCAGACGCTCGAGAGAAAGAGGTCGCCCGCCGACGCCGATTCATCGAGGCGGGCGCCGGGGACCGAGCCGTAGAAGCCGACCGCACTGGAGGAGACGAAGGCGGGGGCATCCGCTCCCAACTCCCGCACCGCGCGCGCCAGGGTGCGGGTGGGGGTCAGCCGCGACCACATCAGCCGGCTCTTGTACCGCTGCGTCCAGGGGATGTGGCCGATGCTCGCACCGTTGAGCCCGACGACGGCGTCGGCCCCCGCGAGGACGTCGGGATCGAGCGGCCGCGAATCCGTCAGCCACTCGATCTCGCCGTCCGCGCGCGGGGCACGGCGCACGAGCGTGTCGACTCGGACCCCGTCGGCCCGCAGGCTCTCGACGAGGGCCCGGCCGATGAGGCCCGACGCGCCCGCGATGACGATGCGCTCGGGCATCCGCAGCGCCTCCTCAGGCCAGGGTCGCCTCGAGGGTGATGTCGATGCCGGCGAGCGCCTGCGAGACGGGGCAGCCCGTCTTCGCCTCCTCCGCGATGCGGGCGAAGTCGTCGGCCGACAGTCCCGGCACGACCGCGTTGACGTTGAGGTGGCTGCCCGTGATGCCCTTGCCGGGCACGAAGGTGACGGATGCCGTGGTGTCGATGCTCTGCGGCGGCGTCCCGTTCTCGCCCAGCGCGTGCGAGAGCGCCATCGAGAAGCACGCGGAATGCGCCGCTGCGATCAGCTCTTCGGGGGTCGTCGTCGAGTCGGAGCCCTCCGAGCGGGCCTTCCAGTTGACGTCGAAGGTGCCGAGGTGCGAACTGTCGAATGCGACGGTGCCGGCGCCGTCGGCGAGTCCGCCCTTCCAGGCGGTGGTGGCTTCGCTGGTCACGCTCATGGGGTGCTCCTTCGCTCGGGGATGTGCGTCGTCAGCCTATCCACGGCGAACCGGAGCGGGCCACCGGTTGCGCGCGCGACGAACGGCCGCTAGGCCGCTGCGGGTCGCTCGCGGCCGACGATTCCCGCGCGCTGGAGCAGCAGATACATCTGGCAGCCGAGGCAGTAGCCGAAGAACGCGTTGAGGAACGCCGCGACGAACGCGGCGGCCGCCGCGGCGGGCAGCGCCCACGGTACGCCCGCCAGGTGCAGGAGGAGTCCCAGGCCCGTGACGAACAGCCCCACCCCCTGGGCGAAACGGGGCGGGCGCGGGTCCTCCCACTCGGTCGGAGGGCTCAGCCGCGGGCGTACCACGCGGCGGAACAGCACGCCCCACGGCGCCGAGCGGGGCGAGAGGACGCCCCAGAGGAAGAGGAGGGCGATCGCGAGCAGCAGGAGGAAGCCCGGGTCGAGCGCACGCTGCGCGAGGGATGCCGCGGTCACGGCCCACGCGGCATCCGTCTCGCCGACGTACTCCGCCCAGCCGAGGGTCTGCGTCCGCGCCGTGGAGAGACCGGTGAGGCCGAGCGCGACGGCGATGAGGAGAAGCACGGAGGTGATGCCCGCCGCGAAGCGGGGCCCGCGGGGGTCGATGCCCGCCGGCGAACGGAGCTCAGACACGCTCGGCCTCCACGGCTCCCGCGACGCGGAGGACCTCGAGCTCGACGACGTCGCGCCGGGGGACGCCGCCGAAACGCGTCTGCACGACGCCTCTCTCATCGAGGATGAGCGTCGTCGGGGTCTGCAGGACGTGGAAGTGCTTGGCGATGTCGGGCCGGTGGGTGAGATCCACATCGAGGTGACGTACGCCGTCGTGGCGATCGGCGACGGCCGCGAGCATGCGGTGCACACCGGGGCATTTGGCGCACATCTCCGTGCTGAACTGCAGCAGCGTCGCGTTCTCGCCCAGGGCGTCGGCGCCGAGACGGAGCGGGTCGATGACCTCGTGCGACACATCGTGGCGGGCGCGGCCCTGGTGCCGGCGCAGCAGCACGCCGAGCCCCGCGGCGACCGCCAGCAGGGCTGCCAGGATGAGGAGTGCATCAAGCGGATTCACAACATCCCAGCGTAAACCCGCGGGGGGCGGCAGGCGCCGGAGCGCTCGAGTATGACGCAGCGCCGTAACAAAGGAGTTGCCGTCGTTCTCGCGCGGGGCTGCTGCCCCGCCGAGGGTAGTCTGGCGGCGTGACCGACGCTGCATCGCCTGTGCCCCCGATCGAGTTCCGCTCCGACGTCGCCGTCGAGCTCGTCCGCTCCAGCGCATCGGATGCCGATGTGCTCTTCGCCGCCCGTGTCTCGACGATGGGCGAGCAGACGCTGGATGACGCCGCCTCCGGCGCCGAGGCATCCGCCCGTGACCGCGGCCTCATCAACTACCTCATGCGCGATCGCCACGGCTCCCCGTTCGAGCACAACTCGATGACGTTCTACGTGCAGGCGCCGATCTTCGTCTTCCGGGAGTTCATGCGCCACCGCATCGCCTCGTACAACGAGGAGTCGGGCCGCTACCGCGAGCTGCGTCCCGTGTTCTACGTGCCCGCGCCCGAGCGCAAGCTGATCCAGGTCGGCAAGCCCGGGGCGTACGAGTTCCTCGACGGGACCCCGGAGCAGACCGCCCTCGTCGACGAGGCGACGCGCGCGGCATCCGTGCAGGCGTTCGAGGCGTACCAGCGCATGCTCGACGCGGGCGTCGCGCGCGAGGTCGCGCGCATCGTGCTGCCGCTGAACATCTATTCGTCCATGTACGTCACGATGAACGCGCGGTCGCTGATGAACTTCCTCTCCCTGCGTACCAAGCGGGAGGGCACGCATTTCCCGTCCTTCCCGCAGCGCGAGATCGAGATGGTCGCGGAGAAGATGGAGCGGGCCTGGACCGAGCTGATGCCGCTCACCCACGCGTCGTTCAACGCGAACGGCCGCGTCGCCCCCTGACGCGCGGCGATCGTGCAGTCCTCCCTCGGAGGGGCGGGACGCGCCGACCGGAGCGGCCCGATAGCCTAGAACCATGACGCACACCGCCAATCCGTTCGGTCAGGTGCTGGTCGCGCTCGTCACCCCCATGACGGCCGACGGCGAGGTCGACTGGCCCGCCACGGAGAAGCACATCGACTCGTGCATCAGCGCGGGCGCCGACGGCATCGTGGTCACCGGCACGACGGGGGAGACGAGTACCCTCACCGACCCCGAGAAGCTGCGCCTCGTCGAGGTGGGCAAGGACGTCGCCGCCGGACGCGCGAAGATCATCACGGGCGGCGGCTCGAACGAGACCGCGCACGCGATCGAGCTGTACAAGGCGAGCGAGAAGGCCGGCGCCGACGGCATCATGATCGTCACGCCGTACTACAACAAGCCGACCCAGGCCGGCATCCTCACGCACTTCCGTCTCGTCGCGGACGCCACGGACCTGCCCGTGATCCTCTACGACATCCCGGGCCGCACGGGTGTGCCGATCAAGTACGAGACGATCCTCCGCCTCGCCAAGCATCCGAACATCCTCGCGATCAAGGATGCCAAGGGTGATTTCAGCGAGGTCAGCCGCGTGCTCAACCAGACCGATCTGATCTACTTCTCCGGTGACGACGCGAACGTGCTCCCGCACCTCTCGATCGGCGCGTCGGGATTGATCGGCGTGACCGCCAACATCGCCGCGGGCCCGTACCGCACGATCGTCGACGCCGTCAACACGGGCGATCTCGCCTCGGCGACGGCGGCGCACATGAAGCTCGAGCCGCTCGTGCGTGCGGTCATGACGCACGTGCCCGGAACCGTGGCGGCGAAGTACATCCTTCACGGGCTCGGCCGCATCGGCAGCCCCCGCGTCCGCCTTCCCCTCGTGGGGCCGGAGGAGTGGGAGGCCGCCATGATCGAAGACGAGCTCGCCCTCGTCAAGGACGTCGCCGGCGCCGACTTCCGGAACTTCCGCCCCGACCGCAACGCGGCCGCCGGCGGCGCGCTGCCCAAGGTGCACGGCACCACCCGCTGACTCGACCTGTCGGCCCCGAAACCTCACGCGTTCCGCAGACGGATCGCACCACAACACAACAACACAGAGGGTGACGCGGACCGCGTCATCCCGAGGAGGCATGCATGCCCACGAGCGTCATCGACCCGCCCGCTCTCGCGCCCGGAACCCTCCGCGTCATCCCGCTGGGCGGGCTCGGCGAGGTCGGAAGAAACATGACCGTCTTCGAGTACGAGGGCAAGCTGCTCATCGTCGACTGCGGCGTGCTCTTCCCCGAGGAGCATCAGCCCGGGGTAGACCTGATCCTGCCGGACTTCGAACCGATCAAGCACCGGCTCGACGACATCGTCGGTGTCGTGCTCACGCACGGGCACGAGGATCACATCGGCGCCGTGCCCTACCTGCTGAGGCTCAAGCGCGACATCCCGCTCATCGGCTCGGGCCTCACGCTGGCGCTCGTGGAGGCCAAGCTCAAGGAGCACCGGATCAAGGCGTACACGCTGACCGTCGCCGAAGGGCAGGAGGAGAAGGTAGGCCCGTTCGAGCTCGAGTTCGTCGCGGTCAACCACTCGATCCCCGACGCTCTCGCCGTCGCGATCCGCACCCCCGCCGGCCTCGCCCTCGCGACCGGCGACTTCAAGATGGACCAGCTGCCACTGGATGGCCGCCTCACCGACCTCCGCGCGTTCGCCCGGCTGGGGGAGGAGGGCGTCGACCTCTTCCTCGTCGACTCGACCAACGCTGACGTGCCGGGCTTCACCCCCCTCGAGCGCGAGATCGGGCCCGTGCTCGACCAGGTGATCGGCCGCGCGCCGCGCCGCGTCATCGTGGCGAGCTTCTCGAGCCACGTCCACCGCGTGCAGCAGGTGCTGGATGCCGCAGCCGCGCACGGCCGCCGGGTCGCGCTGCTGGGGCGCAGCATGGTGCGCAACATGACGATCGCCGAGGACCTCGGCTACCTGCACGTCCCCAAGGGCGTGCTCATCGACTACAAGAAGGCCCGGAACCTCCCCGAGGACAAGATCGTCTACATGTCCACGGGGTCGCAGGGCGAGCCCATGGCCGTGCTCTCGCGGATGGCCAACCTCGACCACGAGATCGAGCCCGGTCCCGGCGACACCGTCATCCTCGCGTCGAGCCTCATCCCCGGCAACGAGAACGCCGTCTACCGCGTGATCGACGGCCTGACGAAGCTCGGCGCCAACGTCGTGCACAAGGGCAACGCGAAGGTGCACGTGTCGGGCCACGCCGCGGCGGGCGAGCTGCTGTACTGCTACAACATCGTCGAGCCGCTGAACGTCCTGCCGATCCACGGCGAATACCGGCACCTCATGGCCAACGCAAAGCTCGCGCAGGACACCGGCATCCCGCCCGAGCGCACGATCCTCGGTGAGAACGGGACGGTCGTCGACCTCCGCGACGGCATCGCGTCGGTCGTCGGTCAGCTCGACATCGGCTTCGTGTACGTCGACGGCTCGACGGTGGGCGAGATCACCGACGCCGACCTCAAGGACCGCCGCATCCTCGGCGAGGAGGGCTTCATCTCGGTCATCGTCGTCGTCGACGCCTCCACCGGACGCGTCGTCACCGGGCCCGAGATCCACGCCCGCGGCTTCGCCGAGGACGACGCGGTGTTCGAGGGCGTCAAGCCGAAGATCGCCGCGGCCCTCGCGGATGCCGCGCAGTCGGGCGTGCGCGACCCTCACGCCCTCTCGCAGATCGTGCGTCGCACGATCGGTCGCTGGGTCAACCAGTCGCTGCGGCGTCGTCCGATGATCGTTCCGCTGGTCATCGAGGCCTGATTCGGCGGGCGCCGCCCGAGAGTGCCCCCGCGTCGCTGCGGGCAAATGTCGCCCGTCGGACGTAGCGTGGTGGCATGGCCAGGAGCACCAGCCCGACCAAGGGTTCCCGCGCGCCGGCGAAGGCACCGTCCTCGCGCGCCCGCAAGCCCGAGCCCGCGCCCAAGCGTTACGTGGGGGAGGACGACAAGCCGCCCGTCGTCGTCCGCGCGTGGATGGGTCTCGCCCACGGCGTGGGAGGTCTGTTCCGCGCCTTCGGCCCGGAGACCCTCGAAAAGGACCAGCGCCGCGACGGGTTTCCCTTCCTGCTCGTCCTGCTCGCCGTCGTGGGCGCGATCATCGAGTGGTTCTTCATCGGCAGCGATATGGCCCTCACGATCTCCGACTATTCCGTGGGGGGGATGGTCGGCCGGCTGGCGTTCATCGTGCCCGTCATGCTTCTCATCCTCGCGGGCTGGCTCTTCCGCCATCCCGCGACCGTCCACGACAACGGGCGCATCGGAATCGGCTTCGGCCTGCTCGCCCTCGTGGGCGCGGGCTTCTGCCACCTCGGCGGCGAACGCCCCGTTCCGAGCGACGGCCTGCCGGTTCTGAGCCGCTCGGGCGGTCTCTTCGGGTGGATGGTCGCCGAGCCCCTCGCGATCGCCCTGACGCCGATCGGCGCATGGATCGTGCTGGTGCTGCTCGCGGTTCTCAGCGTCCTGATCATCACCAAGACGCCGCCGAACCGCATCGGACGGCGGCTCGGCGACCTGTACGCGTGGATGTTCGGCGCGGAGCGCGTCGAGAAGCCCGAGCGCAGCTCCGCGGCGACGGATGACGCGCCGGCCGAGGATGCCGGGATCCCGTGGTGGCGGCGCAACCGCAGCGGCCGCGAGGAGGACGCCGACGGCGGCCTCGGCTCCCAGGACCTCACGGAACTGCTGACGCCGGGTGCGTCGCGTGGCGGGTTCGACACCCCCGTCGCGACCGCGCCGCCGGCCGCGCCCCGCACGCCGCCGGCGCCCACGTTCGCTCCCGATGCGCTCACGGAGGTGCTCGACCCGTCGCTGCTGTCCGACGCCGAGCGTGCCGCGGCATCCGCGCCCCGCGCCGACACATCGATCCACGACGACGGCGACGACGGCGACACGGGCGAGGCGCTTCCCGGCCTGTCGGGGCTCGGCACCGATGGCTCGCGTGCGGGTTCGGGTGCGACCACCCCTTACCGGCTCCCGTCGGTGTCGAGCCTCGCGCCCGGCACCCCCCACAAGGAGCGTTCGGAGGCGAACGACCACGTCGTCCGCGCCATCACCGAGGTGCTCGACCAGTTCCAGGTCAACGCGCGCGTGACCGGCTTCTCGCGCGGCCCGACGGTGACTCAGTACGAGATCGAGCTCGGGCCCGGCGTGAAGGTGGAGCGGATCACGGCCCTCACCAACAACATCGCCTACGCCGTCGCATCCAACGAGGTGCGCATCCTCGCACCCATCCCCGGCAAGAGCGCGATCGGCGTCGAGATCCCCAACACCGACCGCGAGATCGTCACGCTCGGCGACGTGCTCACCTCGACGGCGGCCGCGAAGTCGACCCATCCCATGACGATCGGTGTGGGCAAGGATGTCGGCGGAGGCTTCGTCGTGGCGAACCTCGCGAAGATGCCGCACCTCCTGGTGGCCGGCTCGACGGGATCGGGCAAGTCCAGCTTCGTGAACTCCATGATCACGAGCCTTCTCATGCGCGCCAAGCCGTCCGAGGTGCGCATGGTGCTCATCGACCCCAAGCGTGTCGAGCTCACGTCCTACGCGGGGGTTCCGCACCTCATCACGCCGATCATCACGAACCCGAAGAAGGCGGCGGAGGCGCTGCAGTGGGTCGTGAAGGAGATGGACATGCGGTACGACGACCTCGCGTCGTTCGGCTTCCGCCACATCGACGACTTCAACCGCGCCGTCGTCGCGGGCGAAGTCGAGGTTCCGGTCGGCAGCGAGCGCATCCTCAAGCCGTACCCCTACCTCCTCGTGGTCGTCGACGAGCTCGCCGACCTCATGATGGTCGCGCCCCGCGACGTCGAGGACTCGATCGTGCGCATCACCCAGCTTGCGCGCGCCTCCGGCATCCACCTGGTCCTCGCGACGCAGCGGCCGAGCGTCGACGTCGTGACCGGGCTCATCAAGGCGAATGTGCCATCGCGCCTGGCGTTCGCGGTGACGAGCGTCACCGACTCGCGGGTCATCCTCGACCAGCCCGGCGCCGACCGCCTGATCGGCCAGGGCGACGCCCTCTTCCTGCCGATGGGCACGTCCAAGCCGCTGCGCGTGCAGGGCGCCTGGGTCAGCGAGCCCGAGATCGAGGCCGTGGTCGAGCACGTCACGGCGCAGGCCCGGCCCGAGTACCGCGCCGACGTGCAGGCGGCCGCGGAGAAGAAGCAGGTCGACGCCGACATCGGCGACGACCTGGAGCTGCTGCTCGCCGCCGCCGAGCAGGTCGTCTCGACGCAGTTCGGGTCGACCTCGATGCTGCAGCGGAAGCTGCGCGTGGGCTTCGCGAAGGCCGGGCGCCTGATGGATCTGCTCGAGTCCCGAGAGATCGTGGGGCCCTCGGAAGGCTCGAAGGCGCGGGACGTGCTCGTCACGGCCGAGCAGCTGCCGGGTGTGCTCGCGCGCCTGAGGGGCGAGGACCCGCCCGCTGACGCGGGGTCGTCGTCGAACTCCGATCCCTACGGGTCCGACGCCGTCGAGTCGCAGTACGCCGGCCTTCCCGTCGTGGAGGCCGAGACCGACGAGGATGCCTGGGGATTGACGGGTCGCGACTGATGGCAGTGCCACGGCAGCTTCCCAACGCGATCACGATCGCGCGCATCCTCTGCGCTCCCGTGTTCCTCTGGATGCTGCTCGCCGACGCCGGCGGGGACGGTGCGCTGCGGTGGTGGGCGGGAGCGCTCTTCGTCGTCGCGATCGCGACGGACGGGATCGACGGCTACATCGCCCGGCGGTACGAGATCGTCACCGACCTCGGCAAGCTGCTGGATCCGATCGCGGACAAGGTGCTGACGGGCTTCGCTTTCGTCGGGCTGTCGATCCTCGGCGAACTGCCGTGGTGGGTCACGATCCTCGTGCTCGTGCGTGAGATCGGCATCACGGTGCACCGGCTGCTGGTCGCGAGCGACCATGTCGTCGCCGCGGCGTGGATGGGCAAGCTCAAGACCGTCGCGCAGGCGGTCGCGCTCTCCCTCGCCCTGATGCCGCTCTGGACGATCGTGGGGGACGGGGTGCTCTGGGTCAACGTCGTGACCATGTGGATCGCGGTGATCCTCACGGTCGCAAGCGGTATCGACTACCTCGTCGCCGAGATCCGCGGCTCGCGTCGGGCGCGCCCCGCCCGGCCATGAGCGACCGGTCCACCGCGGTGGGCGGCGAATGGCCCCCCTGCGCGGGGGAGGCGGACGTGCACGGGGAAGCGGCACTCGCACTGAGCCGCCTGCGCGCCCGAGGCTGGTCGCTCGGAGTCGCGGAGTCTCTCACGGGCGGTCTTCTGGCCGCCGCGCTCATCGGCGTGCCGGGTGCCTCGGACACCGTGCGCGGCGCGATAGTCGCCTACGCCGTGTCGCTCAAGCACTCGCTGCTGGGCGTCGACGCCGGCCTGCTCGCGGCTCACGGTGCCGTCCACCCGGACGTCGCCCTCCAGATGGCGGAGGGGGTCCGTCGTGCCACCGCCGAGGGCGGGCGCGCCGCCGATGTGGGGATCGCGACGACGGGAATCGCGGGTCCCGACTCGCCCGACGGCCAGCCCGTCGGCACGGTGCACCTGGCGATCTGCACCCCCGGGGGGTCGCGTGTCGTGTCTCTGCGCCTCGAGGGCGACCGCGACGAGATCCGAGAGGCGACCGTGCGCCACGCCCTCTGCGTGCTCGTCGACGCCGCCGCGTGAGGGAATAGCGAGTGTTTCGTCTCCGTTACATTCGGTGATTCCGAGCCATCCCTCAGTCGAGGGCATTAGATTGGCTCAACCCGGTGTTGTACTCTCTAACACTCGGGCGACACGACGAGCACAGTGAGGAGGGGGCCATCATGATCCTGGTTCGTCAAGAGATCGGCGATGTTCTGCGTGATTTCCGTCTGCAGAGGGGTCAGACCCTCCGTCAGGTGGCGGGCAAGGCGTCGGTCGCCCTCGGCTACCTCAGCGAGGTCGAGCGCGGTCAGAAAGAGGCCTCGAGCGAGATCCTCGCATCCGTGGCCGAAGCGCTGGATGTCCCCATTTCCACGATCATGCGCGAGGTCGGAGACCGGATCTCCGTGCTCGAGGGTGTCTCGACGTTCCCCGACGTCGTCCCCGACGACCTCGTGGCCTCGGTGGACAAAGAGCTCACGCTCAGCTGACCCGGTGCGGCGCAGCGAATTCGGCCGGGCGGTCGACGATGAGTTCGGCGATGCCTACGGCGCCGTCCTGAGGGCGGACCTGCAGCTCGCCGACATCGGCGGGCGGACCGCGGACCAGGCCCTCCGCGACGGCGTGCCGCCGCGCGACGTGTGGCTGGCCCTGTGCTCCGCGGCCGACGTGCCGGAGAACCGCAGGTACGGTGTCGGACGCCTCGAGCCCGAATCCCGCTGAGCGGGCCGATTGGACGGCTCTCCAGCCCCGTGCTAGGCTTACTTCTTGTGCCGCGGGGTGGAGCAGTTCGGTAGCTCGCTGGGCTCATAACCCAGAGGTCGCAGGTTCAAATCCTGTCCCCGCAACGAATTTCAGGCCCGGAGATCGTAGATCTCCGGGCCTGAAAGGTTCCGGATTTGAACCCGACGCCACAAAGTGGCCATGAACTCCTCGCTGAAGCCCTTTGTGGGCTTCGCCCCGTCGATCCTCATGGGAGTCGTCGGATGACGTCGGAACCCGGTGGGTTCTTCGACACACCTCCTCTGCATGGCGACCAGCATTGCGGCGCTGGGCGATCTGGAGCCGCTTCTGACGATCGAGGATCTTGCCTCGTATCTCGACGTGCCGGTCGCCACGATCCGGGACTGGCGCACCGACGGTAAGGGTCCGCGGGCTGTTCGTATCGGCGGGCGTTTGCGCTTCTGCGTCAGCGATGTACGCGAGTGGATCACGTCGCAACGCGAGACCACGCCGGGGCATCCGCAGCACGGGCGGTGAGTGCTCATGGCTAGGCCGCGAACCCCGCTCGGCACTTTCGGGCAGATTCGATTCGAGTCGAAGGAGAACGGACAGATCCGAGCGGTCGCGCGTTTCCGTGACAACGACGGTCGCCTGCGCAAAGTCAGTGCCACCGCCGACACACAGAAGGCCGCCGAGAACAAACTCAAGACGATCCTGGCCGTGCGCGCAGAAGCCGCGATCGGTCAGGGTGAGCTGACTGCAGACAGCTCGTTCCGCCAGTTGGTCGAGGTGTGGCTCGCTGACCTTGACCTCGACGGGGTGATCTCGTCACGCACCCGCACGCTCTACGAGTGGAACATGCGCAACCTGGTGCTGCCGGCGTTGGAGAACTACGCGCTACGTGAGATCAGTGTGCGGATGATCGATCAGCTCGTGAAGACACTCAAAGCGACGAAGAGCTACAGCAGCGCCAAGCAGGCCCGCACCGTCCTCAGCCTTGCGTTCGGGCTGGCGGTCAGGTACGACGCGATGCGCTCCAACCCGGTGCGCGATATCGCCCGGCTCCGTAAGCCCGCCTCGCAGGCGATGGCGTTGCGGATCGAGCAGGTCGAGGCGATCCGCTCGGCGGTGAGTTCGTGGCGACGCGATCCGGGTCATTCCGGTCCGCCGCCGGATGGGCAGTTGGAGCAGATCATCGAGGTCATGCTCGGCACGTCGGCGCGTATCGGCGAGGTGCTCGCGATCCGCAAATGCGATGTCAACGTCACGGTCACGCCGGCGACGGTGCGGATCTGCGGCACGATCATCTCCGAGAAGGGCACGCCGACACATCGGCAGGACCATCCGAAGACCGCGAAGTCCACCCGCGTCGTCGCGGTGCCGGGGTTCGCTGCCGAGGCGCTGCGGGTGAGGCTCGTGGCCACTTCGGGGGCGGATGCCGAGCATCTGTTGTTCTTCACCCGAAACGGGACGCCGTTCACGACGAACAACGTGCGGCGTCGGCTAGGGACTGCGCTGAGCGCGGCCGGGATCGAAGGCGTGACGCCGCACGCGTTCCGCCGCACGGTCGCGACCGTGCTGGATCGCGCGAGCGGGCCGGAGCTTGCGGCCGAGATGCTTGGACACACGTCGTCGAAGATCACGCTGCAGCACTACATCGAGCCAGACGAGGCCGTGAACCCCGTCACCGCCGACATCCTGGAGTCGCTCGCGCCACGGCGGAAGGACGACGGGTAGGCGGTGGCGCCCGCCAAGTGTCCGCACCTCGCACTACCGTGAGGGTGTGCCCTCAACGATCGCCTGGCTGGATGCTGACACTGAAGACCAGGCCCGCATGCGGGACATCATCAAGTTGTTCACGGATCGCGACAGTCGGGATGAGCTCGGGCTCGGGCAAGTCCGCGACGTGATCTCCGACGGACTGTTTCCTGGAACGACAGTGCTGCTGACGCGCGCCCGATATCTGCTGTTCGTGCCATGGTGCTTCCAGCTCGCCGAAGGCAAACCCGATCCGCTGGCCCTTGCAGACAAGAACGAGCGGCAGGTGATCTCCACGCTTCGCAAGTCAGGGAGCGACGACCTCACCGGACTGCTCGGCGCGCGCGTCGGGCAAGCGCTGCAGACACTTCCGTCAACGATCTATTGGGGAACACTGCGTCGCTACGGCATCGTTCGCGAGGAATACGCATGGAAATCCGACGCGTTCGGGGCCGTGTCCCGTCCCGAGGACGGCGACGATGAAGGCGCCCGCAAACGGATCTCGGCGTGGTCGCACTCAGTCCCTCCGATACCGCCGGAGTTCCCGCACCGCATCGATGACGCGTTCGCCCTATCGCGCGACGAAGCGGGATGGCTGCGCGAGCGCGTGCTGGAGCACGCCCCCGACACAGTCATGGCGCACCTCATGAATCACGCGCCCATGAAGGACAGCCGTAGCCCGTGGACCGACCCGGCTGTCCAGGGCGTCGAGGGTGAGGCGGCGCTGCTGTTGCGGAACGCCGAAGCGTTCTCGACCGCGATGCACGGTGCCGCGTTGCTCTACAACCTTCAGCTCGCGGAAGAGTACGAGCGCGTCGTCCCCGAGGATCGGCGCAGGTTCTCTGCACCGGTGGATCAATACCGCGGTGAGTTGGCGGAATGGGCGGATCGGGTCGAGCGGGCACGGATTGCTCAGTGGGACGTCGGTGACCTGTGGGGTTGGGTTCTCGACACGGCGAAGGCGACGATCGCGCCTGGGTCCGCGCGGTTCATCTCTGACTGGGTGGCACACATTCAGGGCATTGACCCTCGCGCGATCTCCGACGACTCGGCGGCGCGCGACCTCGTCCGTGAACGAGAGCGCCGACAGAAGCGTGCGCTTGCGCGACTGGGTAACCCGAAGCGGCTCAGCGCCTGGTCGGGTGCTGCCGGAGCCGGTGCGCTCACATTCCGCTGGGATACGGTGCGAGATATCGCGCTCGACATCCACGCGGGGTTGGGGCGCGATGCTTGAGCCGCAGACACGGGCCGCACTCACCGACATGCTCCACCCGCCGACGGGGTTCGCCCTCTCGCACGCCGTCGCGACGACCTTCACCCTCGACCTCGACACGGCGCTGACCATTCCGCTGTCGTTCGCGGCGCACCGCGTCACAGCGAGCGACGACCCGATCGGGATCCTCGATGCTGTGCGGCGAGCCGCGGACAAAGTCGACATCTTCGCGCAAGCCGGTCAGGTCGGCATCGAGATCCCGCCGAGCGCGCTGGTCGCGTTCTTAGAGCCCATGGTTCACCCGGTAGAGGTGGAACGCGGGATCTTCCACCCGAAGGTGTGGTTCCTCGAGTACGAACGCGGCGACGAGCGCGCCTATCGGTTCGTCTGCGCGAGCCGCAATCTCACCGCGGACCGCAGCTGGGACGTCGTCATCTCCCTCGATGGATCACCTGCTATGCCGTCTGATCGCGCCGCAGCCCGGGAGATCAACGAGCCTCTGGTGCGTCTGCTCCGCTCACTGCCGAAAATGTCCGTGCGCCCAGTTCCGGGCCCGCGGCGCGCCCGTATCGATGCACTCGCGACACGGATCCGTGACGTCGCCTGGACGCCGCCGGAAGGCATGCGTGACATCCGGTTCCACGTGTGGGGCGTCGGGGAACGTCCCCAGCCCGAGTTCTGGGGAATCCGCGGGCTGTTCATCTCACCGTTCCTGACCGACGCCGGGCTGATCGAGCTCAAGAAGGGTGCGTACGGCGACGCATATCTCGTCTCTCGTGGCACGAGCATCGACGCTCTCGCGCCGGCAACCTTCGACAAGAAGCTGCGGCAGGCGTACGTCCTTGACGACGCGGCGGACATCGCGACGGAAGACGACGAGCAGAAGGCTCGGCGGTCCCTCCTGACCGGGCTGCACGCCAAGACCTACGTGTTCGACCGTCAGGACGGCGCGCACGTCTTCCTGGGATCGCTGAACGCCACCGGGCCTGCTCTGCACGAGAACGTGGAGGTCATGGTCGAAGCCGTCGGCAAGGTGAAGCCGTTCGGTGTGGAGAACACACTGGAAGGGCTCAAGGAGTTCCTTCAGGAGTTCGAGTACACCGGCGGCGTCGAAGAGAGCGAGAACGAGAAGGCCGATCGAGACCTGTCGGCCGCGCTGAGACGAATTGCCGGCATCCGGCTGCATGCCCGTGTCGCTCACGCCGAGTCGTACGAACTGCACGTCTGGCGAGACGGCGACGTCACGGTTCCACGCGAGGTAGAGCTGTCGTGGCATCCGATCACTCGCACGGGACTCGCCATCCCAGGACTGCCGGGTGAGCAGAGCGCCCCGTCGGTCGTGGGCGACTTGGGGCTCACCGACATCACGCCGTTCATCATCGTGACGGCCCGTGACGCTCGGGGCGAGCGCTTCGCGCAGCGGACCGTCGTTCTGGCCGAGCTGCACGACGACCCGGTCGATCGTCGTGATGCGGTGATCGCCGCACATCTCACCGACCGTGCCGCCTTCATGCGCTTCCTCATGCTTTTGCTGGAACTCGGGGGCTTCGCACTCCCCGGTGCGGGTGACGGCGGCAGTTGGCAGCCGATCTCCGCGGGAGACGGACATGCGACGGGCCTGTTCGAAGCGCTAATGCGTGCTGTCGGTCCCGACCGGACCGGCCTCGAAGAAGTGCAGCGGGTCATCGACTACATGGGGCGCCAGCCCGACGGCACCTCCGTCCTGCCGGAAGGATTCGATGCACTCTGGGCGTCGATCTGGGCGGCGCAGCAGACCGTGAAGAAGAGCAGACAGCATGGCTGACGTCGATGTGGCGGGAGTCCTGCGCGCACTCAAAGGCTTCCAGCGCGACGCGGTCGACCACCTGATCGCACAGTTCTACCCCGACGGTGAGAAACCCGCGTCACCCCGCTTCCTGATCGCGGATGAAACGGGGCTCGGAAAGAGCATCGTCGCGCGCGGCGCGATTGCGCGAGCGATCGACAAGCTCGAAACCGATCCCAACGTCGAACGGATCGACATCGTCTACATCTGTTCCAACCAAGACCTCGCGCAACAGAACCTGCGACGACTCAACGTCACCGGAGAACGAGAGTTGCCGCTCGCAACGAGGCTGACGCTCCTCGCGACCGTGCTGCCGCGGCTGTCGGCACCGTCGACCGACGGCGGGAAGAAGGTCAATCTGATCTCTTTCACGCCCGCAACCTCAGGGATGACGGGTGGAGGGTGGCGCACCGGGAAATGGGAGGAACGGGCGTTGCTGAGCATCCTTCTCCGACCATTGATCGCCGCAGGCGCCAGCGAATGGGACGCGCTCATCGATCTGATGAAGGCGACCAAGGGTGTCGAGAGATTCCGCGAAGGCGTGAACGACCTGGCCCAGCGGATGGGCGGCACCGTCGATCCCGCCATCCAGGGAGCATTCGAGGCGTTGATCCGCGAGGGCGCCACCACTGACGACGACAGTACGTCGATGCTCGGACGGATGCGCGCGCTGGTCCAGGAGCGCGCGTCCGGTCAGAACGTGCACTGGGAGCGTGTCGCGTCACTCGTGGGACGGCTACGCCAAGCCCTCGCGAAAGCCAGCGTGAACGCGCTCGAACCCGACCTAGTCATCCTCGACGAATTCCAGAAGTTCCGTGAACTGCTCGCCGACCCCGATACGAGCGAAGCCGCTGAGTTGGCACACGCGATGTTCACTCATGAGGACGCACGCGTGCTCCTCTTGTCGGCAACCCCGTACTCACCCTTCACACGAGCCGACGACGCCGACGACGACCACTACAAGGAGTTCCTCGACACGGTCCGATTCCTGGCCGGCTGGCAAGAAGAACCGGTTCGCCGTATCCGCGACGCACTAGAGGCCTACCGCTCGGCGCTGATCCTCGGCGGTGACGCACACGCAGCTGCAGGCGACGTCCGTCAGGCCCTGCTCCCGTACATGACCAGGTCCGAACGCCCCCAACTCACGCACGGATTCGTCGTCAGCGGTCTCCCTGTCGACGTGCCCGCGCCGGCCGACATCGTCGACTTCGTTCATCTCCGCACCTTCGGTGAGGAGATCGGCGCGCCGATCGACATCGAGTACTGGAAATCCATCCCGTACTTCGCGAACTTCATGGAAGGCTACAAGCCCGGAGTGAAGGCGCGGGCCACCTTCGCGACACCCGAGGGACACCGCGCCGAAGGCATCCTCGCCGCAACACGATCGATGAATCCGGATGACTTGGAGGCCTTTGCCGCCGTCGAACCCGCCAACGGCTACCTTGCCGCGCTGAAGACTCAGACAGTCGACGCGGGGTGGTGGCGCATGCTGTGGATGCCACCTTCCATGCCCTACCTCGAGCCCGGGGAGATCTACTCCGCGATCGGCGATGTCACGAAGCGGCTCGTCTTCTCCGCATGGTCCGGCGTGCCGACCTCGGTGGCGTCGCTGCTGTCCTACGAAGCAGATCGCAAGGTCGCCGAGGCATCGGGCGGATTCCTCGCCGAGAACACCTCCGCAGCGCGCCTCAAGGTCGCCGAACGCTTCACCTACCGCACCAAGGCCGGCGAAGTCGGCGCCCTGTCGACCCTCGCACTCTTCTGGCCGCACCCGTCGTTGGCGCAGACCGGCGACCCCCTCACTGCATCACGCGAAGCCGGGCGCCGTCTATCCATTGTCGACGCCGAGAATCACGTCGCGCGCGCACTCCCGACCCACGCCGCTGACAACGCCTGGGACGCCTTCTTCTCGGTGGAAGGACTCCGACCTTCTCTCACCGACGCTCGCAGCCTGGTACGTGCCGCGCTCGGAGACGAAGCCAGCGAAGACACCAGCAGCGAGGTCCCAGACTCCGGGGTTCTGCGACACGTCGAAGAAGCGATGCGACGATTCGAAGCCTCACCTGACGAAGCCGGGCATCCCGACCTCGTTCGGCTCGCAATGCACGCGCCCGGCAACATCGCCTATCGCGCGCTGCAGCGCGTTGCAGGAACGAGCGTGACCCCCGATGGGATCTGGGTGGCCGCCTTTGCGCTCGCCGATGGTCTGCGTCGCCTCTTCGATCGCACCGAGAGCGTCGCCACACTCGTCGGCATCTACGGCGACGACAGAGTCGAACACCCGTACTGGTCGTCGGTGCTCTCATACTGCGCAGACGGCAACCTGCAAGCCGTCCTCGACGAGTACCTCTTCCAACTCCGCAGCGACCTCGGCGGCATCGAGGTCGGTGACGCCGAACTCCTGCACATCGCTCGACACGCGTCCGAGGTGCTCCGCCTTCGCCCAGCCCGCTACCTCGGCCACGACACCACGCGAGACCGCGCACCCATCCCGTTCCACGCACGCTTCGCGTTGCGGTACGGTGCCCGATTCGGCGACAACGCCGACATCCGCGACGGTGCTGTGCGCGCCGCGTTCAACAGCCCCTTCGCACCCTTCGTGCTCATCTCGACCAGCGTCGGACAAGAAGGCATCGACTTCCACTGGTGGTGCCACGCGGTCGTCCACTGGAACCTCCCGCGCAACCCCGTCGATTTCGAGCAGCGTGAAGGGCGCGTCAACCGCTTCGCCGGCCATGCCATCCGCCGCAACGTCGCAGAAGCACACTGGGATGACGTACTCGCAGGCGAGGGCGACGACCCGTGGTCTGCGGCCTTCGACGCGGCGTCCCAGTCCGAAGCAGTCGAGCAGTTCGGCGAGTTCGCCCCATGGTGGGTGTACCCCGGGCCGGCACAGGTGGAACGGATCCTCGCGCGATACCCACTCAGCCGCGACCAAGACCGATACGAGCGACTTCGCGACGATCTCGCCCTCTACCGACTGACGCTCGGCCAACCGCGGCAGGAAGACATGTTATCTGGTACTCCTCGGTGTGGAGTCGATGACGGATTGCGCCTCGGATCTTGGGAATCTCGCGTTGTCGTCGGCAGGGTTATCACTCGTTGGCAACGTGGTTCGGGAGGGTGCATGGCGAGGGTGCAGAGGGTCGCGGCGGCCGAGGCTGTCACCTGGACGGTGGTCGACGACGTCGGCGCAGTCGTCGGGCCTGCGGAGTCGTTTCTAGAGTTCGCACGCGGGGCGGGTTACTCGCCGAACACGATTCGCGGCTACGCGAAGAGTCTCTCGTTGTGGTGGACGCATTTGGAGGGCGGGCGCCGCGGGTGGGATTCGGTGACGGCCGCGGATCTCGCTCGGTTCATGAGCGCGGTTCGTTCCGGGCAGGTGGGGGTTCCGAGCATCGGGGTTCGGGTGCCGGCGCGGGCGGAGGCGACGGTGAATGTTCGGGTGCGTGCAGTGCTGAGCATGTACCGGTATCACGCGCAGCTCGGCACTCAGGTGTTGCCGTCATCATCCGCGTGGGGCGCCGAGCCGACCGGGAGCTTCGTGCCGTTCCTGGGGCACCTGAGCCGCCGGCATGCGGTCAGGGCGCAAGCGCCGGTTGTCCTTCGTGCTTCCCCGCGGGAGCTGCCTGTGCTCGATCCGGTGGTGATCGACCGGCTGCTGGACGCGGAGGCCAGGTTCGATCCGGCACGGGGCTCATGGGTGGGGGATCTGCGGTACCGGTTGTTGTGGTTGCTGCTGTGGCAGTCGGGGATGCGGATCGGGGAGGCGCTGGGTCTGCGCCACCGTGACTGGGTTGTCGCGCGCGGTTCGACGGCGAAGGTGCTGATCCGGCCCAGCGCGCACCCTCACGGCTACCGGCCGAAGAGCGGCCCGCGGGATGTGCATGTGGGGGCGGCGTTGGACGGCCTGTACGGGGATTACGTGTGGTGGCTGTGCGAGCGTGGCGCGGATCGGGAGATCGCGAACTGGGACGACTCGTTCATCTTCTGCAACGTGAAACGTCGGCCGTTGTACGCGCCGTTGCGGGTCGAGTCGGTGTACGCGCATCTCGGAGTGATGAAGAAGCGGATCGCCGTGTTGCCGGCCGCGGCGACGCCGCATTGGTTCCGGCATACGCACGCGACGGCGATGCTGATGTCGGGCGCTCGGATCGAGGTGGTCAGCCGACGGTTGGGGCATCGCAGTATCCAGACCACGATCGATCACTACGGGCACGTCACGGACGACGCGGAGCTTGCGGCGTTCGCGAACTGGGAAGCGGTCACACGCGGATGGGAGACGAACCGATGACCCCGAGAGTGGATGGGCCCCAGGGTGTGGCGGTGCGGCGGCCGGAGCGGCGGGACGTCCGGCTCCCTGCCGACGGGCTGTTCGACGTTGACCGTGCACGGGAACTGTGGGAGTCGCTCCCGGTGGAGCAACGCCGGGACCACTTCGACTACCGAACTTTGCCGGACGCGTACAGGGGTGGGGTGGTTCCGCGGCCGCACCGGCAGGCGGGTGTGGAACCGAAGTGGTTCTCCGTCGCGTTGAGCATGCGGGGGCTGCCAGAGCCGATGGTGTGGGAGCTGGCGTGGCTGATCCACCGCGAGATCGAGTTGGGCCGCTCGATCCACCCGTCGGCGTTCAATTCCGCCACCTCACGGTTGCGGGTCGCTGTCACCTCCGGTGGCAGGAAGGCGCGGGAGGCGGAGTCGCTGCTCGCGCTGACTCCGGAGGGGTGGCTTCATCATGTCGCGATCGCCCGACTGCAGGGCGCTCAGATCGGGACGGCGGGGGACTCGGTCGCATTGAACCGGATCAGTGCGCTGCAGGACGTGCTGGTGCCTGCTTACCATTCCGGCCAGTGGTGGGAACTGGATGTGTGGAATCCGCAGCTTGACTCGCGGATTCCGTTGCGGCGGCACGACCCTGCTGGTCGGAGTGTGGTGAACTTCAGCCGCCTGACCAGCGGTTGGCTTCGTGGCGCGGCGAGGCTGTGGTTGGGGGAGTGTCTCGACGCGTCCCGCTACTCGTGGAGCACTGTTCAGACCCGCGTCGACAACCTGAAGTGGTTGCAGCACACGATCGACGAGCACGGCGACCAGGGACCGTTACTGGTGGCGGCGCCGGAGGAGCTCCGGGGGTTCGTTCGCGAGTTGATCGGCCGTGTCCGCGCGCATCGGGTCACGCAGGGCACGAACGCGGGGCGACCGTTGGGAGGGAACCCGGTCCGGCAGATCATGGTCGGCATCGAGCAGTTCTACCAGTGGGCGTACGACAACCGCACCGAGCAAGCCCTACGGACAGTTGATCCGCGGTGGGCCGCCCTCACCCACCCGTACAGTGTGCTGTTCCGTCCCGGCGACAAGCCGCGGTTGACGAACAAGCGCCACGATGAGCTCGTCCTCGAGGACCAGGTCATGTCGCAGATCGCCGCCGGCGCGGATCTCCTCCGCCGCCCAACCGCGGAGGGCGGGTTCGGGGACGCGTCCGCGTTCAACGCGCTGATGCTGCTGATGCGCACCGGACGGCGCCTCAACGAGATCCTGATGATGGACTTCGACCCGCTGACCCCGCTGGTCGGCGCCACGGCGGAGGGTGACGGGGTGGGGCTTGTGGCGCGGCTGCGCTACCAGCAGACGAAGGTCGACACCACGCTGCCGAGCAGCATCCCGGTCGACGCGGAGATCGTGTCCATCGTCCACGACCAGCAGCAGATCACGAACGCGTGGCTGGCGGAGAATGGGGCACCGGGGGCGACGCCGCGGTACCTGTTCCTCGCAAGGTTCAAGAACCGAAACGGTGACCGCCCGTACCCTGCGGGGACCCTGAACTCGCTGCTGGGCCGGTTGACGGAGGCGCTCGACATCCGCGACTCGGTCGGCAACCCGGTCCGGATCTCGAAGACCCACCAGTTCCGGCACACCAAGGCCACCAGCCTGCTCAACGCCGGCGTCCCGCTGCATGTGGTGATGCGGTACTTCGGGCACGTGTCCGCCGACATGACCCTGCACTACGCCATGACGAGCCAGAAGGTCGCCGAGCAGGAGTTCATGAAGTTCCAGAAGTACACCAGCGAAGGGAAGCCGTTGGAGATGTCCGCGGAGGACCTGTTCGACGTGCTCCACCTCGACCAGCGTGCGGACCGGGTGCTGCCCAACGGGTGGTGCATGCTCCCCCCGAAACAGACCTGCGACCGCGGGAACGCGTGCCTGACATGCAACAAGTTCGTCACCGACAGCACCCACGCCCCCCAGCTGGAAGCGCAACGCGACGCAACCCGGCAGCTGATCGCGCAACGCAAGAAGGCCTTCGCGGAGAAATACGGGGTAGAGATGAGCGCCGACAACGTCTGGCTGGAAGGCCGTGAGCGGGAAGTCGACGGGCTCCACCGGATCCTCCTCAGCATTCGCAATGCGCCCGACGGTTCTGCGGTACGCGCCGCTGGCGCGCCCTTCGCGGGCGGAGAGTCGGAGGCGTGACGATGTCCCGCGAGCATCTCGCGGCAGCGGCGCGGCGCCGCACCGTTGAGGCGACCGAACGCGCGACCCGTGCGGTTGATCAGATGGAACGCCGCCACGACCGGATCAACTTCGTCGCGGTCGCCGAACGCGCTGGCGTGTCCACCGACTTCCTCTACCGGCACACCGACCTCCGGGTCCGGATCGAGCGGCTGCGCGTGCCACGCCCACGCCGGGGAGAACCGGTCCCGGCCACGACGGCAGAGCACATGAGCGCCGCCGTCCGGCAACTCGCTCAACAGCTCAAACGCGAACGTGCCGCACACCGCGAAGAGGTGACCAGGCTTGAGCGCGCGCTCGAGGCAGCGCACGGGGAGAACCTCCAAATGCGCAGACGTCGGGACGGTGGGGTGCCCAGATAGTACTCGCTACGGCACCGTTGGACGCACGCGGCGAAACTTCGTCGTCAAGCTATGGGGCCTTCATGTCAACGTCATGTTCCGGAGGCTCCTCGAGGGCGGCGAACACCTGCAACTGATTGGCCGCTGGGGATGCGGTGAGCATCACCTGGTACCCCGCTCACATCCGCATGCCCGGGCGCCGGGGGGTGCCCCTATGTCTCTTGTCAAGCAGCGAAGGCTGGTCCGGTGAGGCGTGGTTGGTAGAGGGTGCCGTCGCGGAGCATGGCGAACAGGACGTCTGATCGTCGCCTGGCGAGGGCGATGAGGGCCTGGTTGTGGCGTTTGCCCTGGGCGATCTTGCGGTCGTAGTAGGCGCGGGACTCGGGGTCGCGGAGCGCGGCGAAGGCGGAGAGGAACATGGTCCGTTTCAGGATCTTGTTCCCGCGCCGGGATGGATGCTCGCCGCGGATCGAGGTGCCGGAGCGTCTGGTGACGGGTGCGAGGCCGGCGTAGGCGGCGAGGTGTCCGGCGGTGGGGAAGGTCTCGGTGCTGACTTCGGTGAGGAGCCGGGCTGCGGTCCTGACGCCGACTCCGGGCATGCTCGTCAGGACCGGCTGAAGAGGGTGAGCATCGACGATCTTCTCGACCTCGACGGCGATCTCGTCCCGCTGCCGCCGCAACGCGGCGAGCTTCTCGCCGGCGGCGCGCATCGCGGCCGGAGACGGGTAGCGCTGCAGCAGGTCGAGGATCGCCGGGTGATCCAGCCGGCGGTCCGATCACCCGCTCCAGCGCAGGGTGGATCTGCGTGAGCAGGCCGCGGATCCGGTTGGAGACCTGGACGATCTGTCCGGCGAGGTCGTCGTCGAATCCGCAGAGCATCGACAGCTCCGCGACCTGCTCGTCGGCGACCTGGATCGCTCGGAGTGTGTGGGGCATCGTGCGTGCGGTCTCGGCGATGATCGCCGCGTCGCGGGCGTCGGTCTTCGCCTCGCCCGGGTGCAGGTCAGCGATGCGTCGCATCGCCAAACCCGGTAGATACCCGACCAGCGCGCCGACCGCCTGTGCGACCGCGACCGGAAGTGCGCCGATCGTCGCGGGGTGATCCACGACCAGGAGGATCGTGCCGTGTGTCGCGAGCTGGTCGAGCACTCCACGAAGCCGACGTTCGTCGTTCGGCAGCGCCTTGTCGAACAGCCGTTTGCCGGCCCGGTCGAGGGCGACGGCGTGGTGCTCGCCCTTGCCGACGTCGAGCCCGACGAACACGTCAACCTCGTCGTATCTGTCGATGCTGGTGACCACGTTGCCTCCCGTTCGCTCGCGACGGCGTCCGCAGGCGGTGCGTCTCGGCATCCACGTTACGAACGGCCTCGAGCATGCTCGGGTCCAGCCCCTATCAGCGATCACACACCGCCAACCAGGCCCGGTGACAACACCCCCCAGATCATCGAGGACAGGGGGCAGCAATCATGCCGGGCCCGGCAGGCCGTCACCGCCCAGCATGCTCACCAGACGGCTGCGAAGAAAGTAACGGGGGACGCGAGACGCTATGAGGTGTTTGGTCGTCTGAACGCAATAGTAGGGGTTGACATCTCTGCCTGGTCCACTAATCTGATGGTCAGACCATCAACGCAGATTGTTGCCGAACACACCGGAGTGGACCACGTATGAATCTCTATTCGCTTATGCAGCGTCGCGCTGAAGAGGCCGGCCCGATCCGTGTCGGCGTCATCGGTGCTGGCAAGTTCGCGTCGATGTTCCTCACCCAGGCCGTGAATCTTCCGAGCCTGCATGTGGTCGCCGTGGCCGACATCAATGTGCCGAAGGCAATGGATGCGCTCAAGCGCACAGGTTGGCCTGCGGAACGCTACGCCGCGACCAGCCTGCAGCAGGCACTCTCCTCGGGTGGCACGCACGTCACCGACAGTGCGGACTCGCTCCTGGAACTGCCGGAGATCGAGGTCATTCTCGAGATCACGGGGAACCCGATCATCGGGACCTACCACGCACTCCGGGCGATCGACAACGGCAAGCACATCGTCATGGTCAATGTTGAGGCTGACTGCATGGTCGGCCCGATCCTGCAGCGTCGCGCCCAGGCCGCGGGCGTGGTCTACTCCATGGCCTACGGGGACCAGCCCGCGCTGATCTCCGAGCTCGTCGATTGGTGCCGCACTGTCGGATTCGATGTGGTCGCTGCGGGCAAAGGCACGAAGTATCTGCCCGAGTATCACTACTCCACCCCGGATACGGTGTGGGACTACTACGGATTCACCCAGGAACAGCTCGCCACCGGCGACTTCAACCCGAAGATGTTCAACTCGTTCCTGGATGGAACCAAGTCCGCCATCGAGATGGCGGCGGTCGCCAACGGAACGGGCCTCATTCCGCAGGATGAGGGCCTGCAGTTCACCCCGGTGGGAGTGGATGACTTGCCGCAGCTGTTGAAGGAGCGTGAGCGTGGCGGCACGCTGACACGCCGCGGGACTGTAGAGCTCATCTCAAGCCTCAACCGCGACGGCAGCGAGGTCTACCGCGATCTCCGGTGGGGTGTGTATGTGACGTTCGAGGCTCGTACCGACTACGCGGTCCAGTGCTTCGCGGAGTACGGGGTTCGTACTGACGACAGCGGCCGCTACGGCGCGCTGTACCGCCCGTACCACATGATCGGGCTGGAACTGCCGGTGTCGATCGCGTCGGCTGTGCTGCGCGGCGAGCCGACCGGTTCTCCGACCGGGTTCCGTGGAGATGTCGTGTCCACCGCCAAAACTGACCTTCGCGCTGGCGACACGCTCGATGGTGAGGGCGGGTTCACCGTATACGGCAAGCTGGCGCCGGCCGAGATGTCCTTGGCCCACAATGCGCTGCCGTTGGGTCTCGCCCATGGGGCGAAGCTCATTCGCGACGTCCCGAAGGACCGCGCGGTGTCGTGGGACGACGTCGACGCGGACGAGACGCTCCTCGCTGTGAAGGTCCGACGGGAGTTGGAGAACGAGTTCCGGGCGGAGCATCTCACCGCTAGTTCGTAGGCTCGCAAGTCCCGACTATCAACGATCCAAAGAAGGTTCACTGATGCTCTCCAATTCTGAACGCAGCAGCGCCGCCCGTTCGGGTAGCCGCATGATGCACGGCGGGTACGCCTCCGCGAGGCCGCTCACCAGGACGCAGAGCGACTCGTTCAATGCGCTCGTCGACACGTTCATCCCCGCCGAGGACGGCTGGCCTCCCGCCGATGAGCTCTCGCTCGCTGAGCTCGCGGCTCAGTACCTCGTGCCCGATGACGCTGATCTCTCCCTGTACCCGAACTTCCGGGTCAGCGAGTTCTTCGCGCTGCTCGACGAGCGTGTGCCAGGCCTGGCCGACCTCGCGCCGGCTGAGCGGGTGGCCGCGGTGTCCAACTTCGAGGATGAAGATGCGACCACGTTCCGTCGCGTTCTCGACTTCGTCTACTACGTGTACTACGGCCACTCCGATGTGGTGGAACTCATCCGCCAGCGCACGAGATACGGCAAGGACTTCCACGGTCGCCCGCAGCCGATCGGCTATGACGCGGTCCTAGAGAACTGGGGCACGCGCCGCCCATCACCCGATCGCGGCACGTTCATCCCCACGAACGCGGTGCTCCGCGCGCCGCAGGCACGGAAGGCAGGCGCATGACCACTGACCACTTCGACGTCCTCGTCATCGGGTCCGGAATGGGTGGCGGAGCGGTCGCCAAGCGCCTCTCCGACGCCGGGGTTCGCGTCGTCTGCCTTGAGCAGGGCGGATGGCTCGACCCCAGCGTGGACTACTCCCATGAGCTCAACACCTGGGAGCTCGAGAAGCTCCGCGGGTGGTCGTACAGCCCGAATGACCGCCAGCTTCCCGAGGACTACCCGGTCAACGGTCACATCCGCCCGTACCTGTTCAACGCCGTAGGTGGCAGCACGGTCTGCTACGGCGGTCACTGGCCGAGGTACAAGCCCGTCGACTTCCGCAAGGGCACCGAGCATGGACTCGAAGGCACCATCGACTGGCCGATCTCGTACGAAGAGCTCGCACCCTTCTACGACATCAATGACGCCGAGATGGGGATCTCGGGCGTTCCCGGCGATCCCGCGTACCCGGCGCGCCCGAACGCGCCGCGTCAACCCACGACCCGGCCGGGCAAGCTCGGTCTGCGCCTGTCGGAGGGCTTTGACGCCCTCGGATGGCACTGGTGGCCTTCCGATAACGCGATCATCACACAGGCCAAGGATGGCCGTCTCGGCTGCAACGAGTGCGGCGGCTGCCTCTCAGGCTGCCCTCGCGGTTCGCTCGGAGGTGTACACGACGCGTACTGGCCGAAGGCGCTCCGCAACGGGGTCGATCTGCGCACGGGTGCTCGCGTGGAGAAGATCGAGGTCGAGAACGGCCGAGCCACCGGAGCGGTCTACATCGACCTCGCCACCGGTCAGCGGCACTACGTCTCGGCGGACATGGTCGTCCTTTCCGCGAGCGGCCTCGGAACACCCCGCATCCTGCTGATGTCGGAGCAGAAGGGCTTCTCAAACGGCCTCGCAAACGGCAACGACCTCGTCGGCCGCCACCTCATGCATCACAGCTACGCCAACTGCGACGTGTGGTTCGACGAGCCGATCGAAGGGTACAAGGCATCCTTCGGCGCACCGTTCTACTCGCAGGAGTTCTACGACACTGACCCCACGAAGCCGTTCGTCAACGGATTCACGATGCAGGTGGGCCGCTCCTACGGGGCCGCATTCACGGCGACGGGATCCCACACCCGCGAGCCGATCCGATGGGGTGCCGGGCACCACAGCAGGTTCGACGACGACTTCGGCAACCAGATGCTGGTGTACGTGCTCGCCGAAGACCTCCCGGTCTATGACAACAGGGTGCGTCTGGACACCTCGATCACTGACTCGTCGGGGCTTCCCGGACTCACCGTCGACTTCACGCCGCACGAGAACGACATCCTCCTCACCAACTACGGGGTCGAGCGCCTCGAGCAGGTCGCGGCGGCAGCCGGCGCGTCACGGGTGCGGTCGACAGGCCACCAAAACGTGAACCCGGGCTGGCATCTCATGGGGACTGCCCGGATGGGCAACAGCCCAGAGGACTCCACCACGAACAAGTGGAACCAGACGTGGGAGGTGCCGAACCTGTTCGTCGTGGACGGTTCCAGCCTCACCACGGGCGCCGCAGTGAACCCGACCCCCACGATCGGCGCACTCGCCGTGCGCGCCGCCGAGTACATCATCGCCAACGGCGCGCACATCCGATCGCAGAAGGTCACGCCCGCGAACGCGGACGCGCCGGAACTCGACCACAGGAAGGTCACGGTCAATGTCTGACACGATCACGCCGCTCTTGCTTGCGGGGCGCTGGGTCGAGGGATCGGCCGGCGCGTACGACGAGGTCGAGAACCCCTCCACAGAGGAGATCATCGCGCGGGTCTCGACTGCGAGTGAAGACGACGTAGAAGTCGCCGTGACGGAGGCTGCCCGTGCGCAGAAGGACTGGGCGAAGGTGCCCGCAGCAGACCGCGCCGGTGTGCTGCACCGTCTGGCATCGCTCATCGAACGGGACAGTGAGCGCCTCGCCGGGATTCTCGTGACTGAATTGGGCAAACCTGTTCGTGAAGCGCGAGGGGAAGTGAGCGCTGCCGCGGGGTTCTGCCGCTTCTTCGCGGGCATCATCACCACGCAGGGCGGCGAGGTGCTTCCGACGTCCGCCCCGTCCCAGGAGCTGTGGTTGCGACGGGAGCCGATCGGTGTTGTCGCGGGCATCATCCCGTGGAACTTCCCGATGGCTCTGACCACCCGCAAGCTCGCGCCGGCCGTCGTCACAGGCAACGCGATCGTGCTCAAGCCGGCCGAGATCACGCCGCTGTCGGCGCTGGCGATCGCGGAACTCGCAATCGAAGCAGGCGTACCAGCCGGGATCGTCTCAGTACTGCCCGGTCGCGGTTCCATCATCGGTTCCGCGCTGGTGCGCAACCCCAACATCGGGTTCGTCACGATGACCGGCAGCGTACGCGCAGGACGGTCGATCCTCCACAATGCGGCCGACCGAATCATCCCGGTGTCCCTCGAACTCGGAGGGAAGGCGCCGTTCATCGTGTTCGCCGACGCCGACCTGGACGCGGCTGCTGAGGCCGCGGTAGCGACCCGCATGCTCAACAACGGGCAGGCGTGCGTCGCGAACGAGCGAACCTACATTGAGCGGTCGGTGTTCACCGAGTTCACCGACCTCGTCGCCGCGCGGATGGAACACATCGTCCTCGGGGACCCGCTCGAGGAGACGACCCAAGTGGGTCCGAAGGCGTCCGGCAGTGAGCTCGCGAACGTCGAACGAATCGTCGGCGCTGCTGTCGACGCTGGCGCACGCGTGCTCGCCGGTGGGGAGCGCCCCCAGGGTAGCGGCTTCGAGCGAGGCTACTGGTACCGTCCCACGCTCCTCACCGACGTCGCACCCGATTCGCCGGTCATCCGCGAAGAAGTGTTCGGGCCTGTCCTTCCAGTCGTCGCGTTCGACTCCGAAGACGAGGTTGTGGCGTTGGCCAACGACACGACCTTCGGCCTGAGTTCGTACCTGTACACCGAGAACTTCTCCCGCGCGATGCGGATGTCGCATGCACTGCGCAGCGGCGAGGTGTTCATCAATCGTGGGGGCCCTGAGGAAGTGAACGGGTTCCACGGCGGCTGGGGTGAGAGCGGCCTGGGCGGCGACGACGGCGTCCACGGACTAGAGCTGTACCGACGGAAGAAGACCGTGTACGCGGCATGGAGCGAGTCATGAGCGCAGCGTTGACCGCGAAAGGGCTCACAAAGTCCTTCGGCGGCGTCACCGTCGTCCGCGACGTCGACATCGAAGTCCGGCCCGGTGAGGTGCTCTGTCTCCTCGGTGAGAACGGCGCCGGAAAGTCCACCGTCGCGAAGATGCTGTCCGGTGTCGTCCACCCGGACGGGGGCGAAATGTCGATCGCCGGTGAGATCTATGCCCCTGCTACGCCTGCGGCAGCGATCGACGCGGGCGTCGGTCTCATCCACCAGGAAACAAACCTGATTCCGCACCTGTCGATCGCGGAGAACGTGTTCCTGGGACGACAGCCGGTGCGCAACGGGCGCGTGGACATGAAGTTCATGCGGGAAGAAGCCCAGAAGCACCTCGCGCGACTCGGGGCGAATTTCGATCCCGACCTGCCGGTCAGCGCGCTCTCCGTCGCGGGGTTGCAGAAGGTGGAGATCGCGAAGGCGCTTGCACTGAACGCACGATTCCTCCTCCTCGACGAGCCCACAGCCGCGTTGGGGTACGACGACGCCGAGCAGCTGTTCACCGTGGTCGACCAACTAGCCGCGGAGGGAGTCGGGTTCGTCTTCATCTCGCACAGACTCGAAGAGATCGCCCGCATCGGCAGTCGCATCGTCGTGATGCGCGACAGCCGCAGGGTCCGAGACTTCGACACAGCCAGGGTCGACCCGGATGTCCTCGTCGAGGCCATGGTGGATCGACCCATCGATCGAGTGTTCCCCGACCCGCATCCCCACGACGGCAAGGTCGTGCTGAAAGTCGACCGGATCACCCGCAGCGGCTCATTCCGGGACGTCAGCTTCGAGGTGCATGAGGGCGAGGTGCTCGGCATTGCCGGCCTCGTCGGGGCAGGACGCACCGAGATTGCGCGCGCGATCTTCGGTGCCGAACCACCCGAGTCCGGCACGATCCAGCTCGACGGAACCCAACTCAACCTGCACCACCCGTCCGACGCGATCAGGGCCGGGATCGCGCTCGTCCCCGAAGACCGCAAGCAGGAGGGTCTGCTTCTGGGGCAAAGCGTGTCCGAGAACATCATCAGCGCCTCGATGAAGAAAGCGCTGACCAGCGGAATGCTGCTCGGGCCGAAGATTCGCCGCATCGTTGCGGACGCTGCCCAATCGCTTGCGCTGAAGGGGCGCCCGGACCAACCGGTAGGAACACTGTCCGGTGGCAACCAGCAGAAGGTGGTCATCGCGAAATGGCTGCTGACCAACCCCAGAGTGATCATCTTCGACGAACCGACCCGCGGCATCGACGTTGGAGCCAAAGAAGCCGTCTATCAGTTGATCGCGGACCTCGCCGACCGGGGAACTGCCGTGATCGTCATCTCGTCTGAACTCACGGAGGTGTTGGGATTGTCTCACCGAGTAGTCGTTCTTTCCCGCGGCAAAGTCACCGGGATCCTGGATCGCGCAGAAGCCACCCAGGAACGCACCATGGCACTGGCGGTGGCATCATGACCATCACCTCGACCACGGCTGTCCCCACCCAGCCAGACCCCGGGTGGCGTCGAGCGCTTGCCAGCGTGAGGAAGTTCGGAGCAATTGGCCCCCTCGGAAGCCTGATCGTTCTGATCGTGCTGCTGAGTATCCTCTCGCCCTACTTCCTGACGGTGAACAATCTGTTCAACGTCTTCCAGCAGATCACCGTGCTCGCGATCATCGCGCTCGGCGCCACGATGGTCATCATCTCCGGGGGCATCGACCTCTCCGTCGGATCGGTGGCCGCGCTCTCCGGCATGATCGCAGGGGTAACTTTCTCACAGGTCGGACTTCCGATGGCTGTCGCCCTCCTGCTTGCGCTGCTCGCCGGCGCCGCAGCGGGAGGAGCGAACGGACTCCTGATCGTCTACGGCAAAGTGCCACCGTTCGTGGCAACGCTCGCGACCCTTTCGATCGCCCGAGGACTCACCCTCGTGCTCAGCAATGGGCAGCCGATCTCTGGCTTCCCCGACTGGTTCCGAGCACTGACCAGCTTCGACATCGGCGACATCGTCCCCGCGGTCGTCATCCTCGTGCTGGTGCTCTACGCGCTCGGCGCCTGGTACTTGAAGTTCCGCCCCTCCGGACGCGAGATCTACGCGGTCGGCGGAAACGAAGAAGTCGCCCGCCTCTCGGGCATCAACGTCGGCTGGGTCAAACTCCGCATCTACATGGTCGCTGGCGCCCTCGCCGGCCTCGGCGGACTCGTACTCACTTCCCGACTGAACTCAGCACAGCCGACCGCGGGCGCCGGCCTCGAACTCGACGTGATCGCGGCTGTCGTCATCGGCGGAACAAGCCTCAGCGGCGGTGTCGGCACCGTCATCGGCACCCTCATCGGCGCGCTCATCATCGGCGTGCTCCGCAACGGCCTCAACCTGCTGGACGTCTCCGCGTTCTGGCAGCAAGTCGTCATCGGAGCCGTCATCGCGGCCGCCGTAATGATCGACACCCTTGGCCGACACCGTCGTCGCCGACGCACCTGACTCATCCCTTCCGCAACACCATCAAGAGAAAGCAAGGAAGCTATCCCATGAAGATCAAGAAGACCCTGGCGGCGGCCGCCGGACTCGCTGTCGCGGCGACCCTCGCCCTGACCGGTTGCAGCTCCGACGGAGGCGACCCCGGATCGGGCGGCTCGAGCGAGATCACAATCGGCATCTCGATGTCCACCCTGGAGAACCCATTCTTCGGTACCGTCAAGGACGGCGCAGTGGCGAAGGCAGACGAGGACGGAATCCGCACCATCGTCTCCGACGCGCAGAACGACACCCAGAAGCAGCTCAACGACGTGCAGGACATGATCACCAAGGGGGCGACGGTCATCATCCTCAACCCCGTCGAACCCGAGTCCGCAACACCCATCGTGGAACTCGCCAACAGCAACGACATCCCCGTCATCACTGTCGACCGCAGCTCCGCCGGCGGGGACGTCGCGTCCCACATCGCTTCAGACAACGTCGAGGGCGGAAGACTGATCTGCGACTGGCTCGGCAAGAAGCTGAACGGTCAGGGCCAGCTCGCCGTCCTCGAAGGCATCGCGGGAACGTCGCCGGAACTCGACCGCGACAAGGGATGCAAGGAAGCCCTCGCCAACTACCCGGGAATCGAGACAGTTGCCTCGCAGCCCGCGGACTGGGACCGCGAGAAGGGCTACACCGTCACGCAGAACATCCTGCAGGCAAACCCCGACCTGAACGCCATCTTCGGACGCAATGACCTCGCCGCTCTCGGCGCCGTGGAGGCCGCACAGCAGGCAGGTAAGCTCGCCGACATTACTGTGATCTCCTTCGATGGGATCCAGGATGCCCTCGAATCCATCAAGGCCGGGCAGCTGTCAGCGACGGTCGTGCAGGACCCCATCCTGATGGGCGAAACCGCCGTCAACACCGCGGTTGCGCTGGCCGCCGGTGAGAGTGTCGACAAGATCCAGAACCTCGCCGTCAAGGTCGCGGACGCCACCAACATCGACGAGTTCCTCAAGTGACGGAGCGGAGGGGCTCCGCACCCGCGGAGCCCCTCCGCCAAACAGATTGGATGCCGCCATGGCCAATGACGACTGGCAACCGGTCCAGCGGGTCCGCGCGCACGAACAGGTGATGGCACAGATCGAGGAACGCATCCTCGAGGGACATCTGGCGGCAGGCGATCATCTCCCCAACGAACGCGACCTGTCAGTCATGCTCGGCGTATCCCGCGCATCCTTGCGCGAATCGCTCCGAGTGCTGGAAGCCCTTGGCATCGTCGAGATCCGGCGCGGCGGCGAAGGCGGTGCCATCCTCCAGGGGACACCAGGATCCGGGTTCGTCAATCTCCTCAAGTTGCAGCTCGCGCTCGGCCAGTTCGATCAAACCGATGTCCTCGAAACCCGCATCGCATTGGAAACCTGGAGTTGTCGAGAAGCAGCGGAACGATCCACCGCCGATGACCACGCCGCGCTGGTCGACATCCTCGATCGAATGGATCACGAAGACATCAGCACTGCCGAATTCAACTCGCTCGACGCCGCATTCCACGTCCGTATCGCCGAGTCCACCGGCAACGCGCTGTGCGCACACCTGATGCAATCTCTTCGCACCGCCATCAACCGTCAGATGATCGAGGCATACGCAGACCTCCCGGACTGGCAGGCAACCGCAAGAATCGTCCGCCGCGAGCACCGCGCCATCCTCGACGCACTGCTCAGCCGCGACCACGACGCGGCGGCAGAACGCGTACACAAGCACATCACCGACTTCTACGAACTCGGGGGCATCGAACTACGCCCCCGCGAAACGTACCGAGTGTCACGGAGCAACGAGTGAAGACACTAGTCCTAGACGACGACCCGACCGGGACGCAGTCCGCCACCGACGTCCGCGTGCTGATGACGTGGGACTCAGATCGCATCCGGGACGCACTGGAGCACGCCGACAGCGTGTATCTGCAGACCAACTCGCGCGCACTCGATGAAGCGTCTGCCGTTGCCCTGGCAAACCAGATCCGCGGTGATCTGAGCGCCGCGCTACCGAACACCCCCGTCCGCATCGTCCTTCGCGGCGACTCGACCCTGCGAGGGCATGTCTTCGCTGAAACCGAGCAGTTCATGACCCCAGACGCGGTCATGCTGTTCGTACCCGCATTCCCCGCTGGCGGGCGCACCACCCGCAACGGGATCCACTACGTCGCCATCGACGGGGCGGAAGTGCCCGCGAGCGAAACTGAGTATGCGGACGACCCAGTCTTTCCGTTCCACAGCTCCGGGCTGGAACAATATGTACGCGAGAAGTCCGACCGCACTCCGGTGGCAATTCCGCTGGAGTCAGTACGCTCGGGTGGGGATAGCCTGACGGACGCGATCCTGGCCGCACCACCGGGCAGCGTCATCGTTCCTGACGCTGTCACGGACGCCGACATCACGGCAATTGCCCGTGCCGCGGAGGCGGCCGAGCTCCGCGGGCGCGAGATCATCGTGCGCTCGGCGGCACCACTGGCGGCCGAACTCGCCGGCGTACGCAGTCAAGGCCTCTTGGATGGCCCGATTGCAGACCGTGGGTCGCGAGTACTCGTCGTATGCGGTTCCCACACCGGAGGCGCCACGGGACAACTCGCGGCACTTGCGCAGGAGTTCGGGGAACCAGAAGTCCTCGATACCGACGATGCCCTCGCCGATCCTGACGGGGCGGGTCATGCGCTGGCAAACCGCGCGCTCGCACGTGATATTGACGTGACAATCATCTCGTCTGAACGCAACCGCCGTGGCACGGACAACGGACTCCACCACGGGGAGAGGGTCATGCGCGGGCTAGTCCACGCTGCACGCGAAATCGTACCGAGGGTCGATGTCGTCGTCGCCAAGGGCGGCATTACATCGGCAGAGATCGCTCGAAGCGCGCTTGGCGCCTCAAGTGCCCGGGTCCTTGGGCAGATCTTGCCCGGCGTTTCTCTCTGGCAGCTGAGCGCCTTTGACGGGCGAGAACGGCTGTACGTCGTTGTGCCGGGTAACGTCGGCGCCTCCGATACTCTCCTGCGCGTCATGCGCGCGCTCGGTCGATGAATCAACCCCACAGAGCTGGAGCCCAATGATGCAGACAGACCCCATCACGGTTCTCGCGATCTTTACACCCGCTCCCGGTGCGCGCAGCCAAGTGCTGGAAGTGATGAGGAAGTACATTCCACGGGTCCATGGCGAGCAGGGTTGTGACCTCTACTGCATTCAGGAGGAAGAGAAGACCGGGCGGATCGTGATGTTCGAACGGTGGGCAAGCGAGCATGACCTCGACCTTCACTCGCAAGGCCGAATCGTTGATGAGCTGAACCGCGCGCTCGATGGCTTGCTCGTCGGCAGCCCCGAGGTCACCCGTTTGTGGCCGATTCCCATTGGTGACCCGCAGCGGGGCGTGGTGCGGCCAGCTTATTAGCGCCACAGCAGTCTCTCGTACTCGTAGCGCCGGTATCGGCAATCTCGCTGGGAGCAGGGGGTCCAACGACGCATGGATGTGACGTGACGTCAGACGCGCTCAGAGAGGCATCCATCCTCATCGTTGGCCCCGAGCAGGATTGGGGGTTGCCAGAGAGAGCCGGAACGCTCGATGCAGCTTGAATGTCGACGCCATCGCGTCGACGAGTGCCCTGCGCGATCGTCTCTATCGCGCAGGGCACTCGAAGATAAGATGTGGTCGAACTGCTGCGCAAGCGCGGGGTCGACGGGGACCATGCGCCCACAATCGACCTGCACCCACCCCGATCCTCGGCGCGATAAGCAGGCTCATAGGGAGCGGACTCGTCGCTGTCAACGCGATCGACCGCGCATGATGGAGAGGTGTTGATCCTCCGTGCCACGAAGAAGCTCCGTGACAAGATCGGCGGTGTCGCGCCCACCGACGAAAAGGAGTCGACGACGATGCTCGGCGACTGGTACGGGAATCTCATCGCGTGGCGTCGACCGCTGGTGCTTCTCGTGAACGCCCGGACCCTGCTGCCCGTGTTCGCGCCGCTCGCCCCCGCGAAGACGCTCACGGACCGCGTTCCGGACGTCGTGGCATCCGCACTCCGCGATCACGGCGTACCCGAGCAAGTCATCGATCACGAGCACGCCCGGATGCGCGACATCAGGGTTGCGCCGACGGCAGACCGACAGGTCGTCGGGGTGATGAACGAGTTCATCTTCCTCGCGGGTCACCGCCGCGAGCGCACCGATGATCTGCGCGAGCTATCCATGATGTCCGCACACACGCCATGCGGCCCGCTCCGCACCAGCCACACGTACCCTGATCGCGAACTCCGCGCGTTCCTCTCATCGCTGACGAGCGGGAACTGACGACTGCGTTCACACGTACGCGGACTCATCCGCGTCGTACGCGACATCCTGATCGAACGCTTCCTGTTCCGCCTGCCGACGAGCGACATCCGCGATGACGAACGCCAGAGGTCGCAGGTTCAAATCCTGTCCCCGCAACGAGAAGAGAAGGCCCCTTCACCAGAAATAGCTGGTGAAGGGGCCTTTTCTCATTGTCCCCGTCTTGCGGCTGGATCGTTCCGTCCGCGTCGGGCAGGGCCGCGTCCCCGCCCGAGTTGTCCGCGCCGCGCCGCACCGCGAGGATGGGCGTATGAGTGCCGCGCAGGATGCCGGGGCGGGGTCTTTCGGCCGGAGACGCCGCGATCGTGCGCGCACCGACGACATCGCCGACGGACGGGACGAGACCGAGACCGAGCGGTACGACCGCAACTGGATCGAGCTGCTCCAAGAGCTGCGCGTGCTGCAGACGGGAACCCAGATCCTCACCGGATTCCTGCTCGCACTGGCCTTCCAGCCGGCCTTCGGAGATCTGACGGGCGGACAGCGTGCGTTCTACCTCTTCCTCATCGTCGCCGCGGCGGTCAGCACGATCATCGCCCTCGCACCCGTCGCCCTTCACCGCGTCCTGTTCCGCCAGCACGAGAAGAAGCGCATCGTCGGATACGGACACGCCGCGCTGCTCACGGCGCTGATCACGGTGTCGGTGCTGGTCGTGGGGGTGGTCGCCTTCGTGTTCGACGTCGTCGTCGGTGAGGCGGCAGCTCTCGTCGCCGCGGCCGGGCTCGGTGCGACGATCGTCGTGCTCTGGATCGTCGTTCCGGTCGTCTGGCGCGTGCGCGGCGGGGGGTCTTCGACGTGAACTCTCCGACACACGACGGCACGCTCGGCCTCGCCGTCGCGCAGTTCGCACCGACCGACTCCCGGCCGGAGAACATCGCCACGGTGCGGGAGCTGACCGAACGCGCGGTCGCGCGAGGAGCGCACGTCGTGCTCTTCCCCGAGTATTCGAGCTACTTCATCCACCCGTTCGACAGCTCGTTGCGCGAGAACGCCGAGACGCTGGACGGTCCCTTCGTCTCGGCACTGCGCGAGACGGCCGCCGCGACGGGTGCCGTGATCGTCGCGGGGCTCCTCGAGACGGCGACCGACGGCGTACGGGTGCGGAACACCGTCGTCGCGGTGGATGCGACGGGTCTCCGTGCGACGTACCGCAAGACGCACCTCTACGACGCCTTCGGGCAGCGCGAGTCCGACTGGGTGGAGCCCGGTGCGATCAGCGATCCGCAGACGTTCGAGTGCCGCGGCATCCGCTTCGCTCTGCAGACGTGTTACGACCTCCGGTTCCCGGAGGTGACGCGGACGTGCGCGGATGCCGGGGCGCACGTCGTGCTCGTGCCGGCCGAGTGGGTCCGGGGGCCGTTGAAGGAGCACCACTGGCGCACCCTGCTGGCGGCCCGGGCGATCGAGAACACCCTCTTCGTCGCCGCGGCCGATCATCCTCCGCCCCTCGGGGTGGGGCACAGCGGCGTCGTCGATCCCCAGGGGGTGACCCTGGCGGCCGTGGGCACGGCGTCGGATGTCGCGGTCGCCGTCGTCTCGCTCGAGGCGCTCGAGGACGTGCGGCGGGTGAATCCGGCGCTGCAGCTGCGCCGCTACCGCGTCGTGCCTCGCTGAGCGTGCCCGCTCAGGGCCGCAGGCCGGCGAGGGCTGCGCCCGCGCGCCGGAGGACCCCGGGGCGCTTGCACGCGGCGAAGCGCACCATCGTGGCGTAACGGCCCCGGTGCTCCGGCGACACGAACGCCGTCAGGGGGATGGCGACGACCCCTGTCCGCTCGGGGAGCGCCCGGCAGAACGCGACGGCGTCGGTGACACCGAGCGGCGCCGCGTCGGCGACGGTGAAATACGAGCCCGAGGGCACGCCGACGTCGAAACCGGCCAGCCGGAGGCCCGAGCCGAGCAGGTCGCGCTTTCGACGCATCTCGTCGGCGATCCCCGTGAAGAACGCGTCTGGCAGCCGGAGGCCCGCGGCGACGGCCGGCTGGAAGGGAGAGCCGTTCACGTAGGTGAGGAACTGCTTCACGGCGAGGACGGCGGTCACGAGCGGCTCCGGGCCCGACAGCCACCCGATCTTCCAGCCGGTCACCGAGAAGGTCTTGCCGGCCGACGAGATCGTGAGGGTGCGCTCCTGCGCTGCGGGCAGCGTCGCGATCGGCACGTGGGGGGTGCCGAACCGGAGGTGTTCGTAGACCTCGTCGGTGACGACGATGGCGTCATGGCGCTCGGCCAGCGCGACGATGCGCTCGCGCACGTCGGCGTCGAAGACCGCCCCCGTGGGGTTGTGCGGGTCGTTGACGATGATGAGACGCGTGCGATCCGTGACTGCCGACTCGAGCCGATCGAGGTCGGGCTGGAACAGCGGCCACTCGAGGGGGACGGGAACCAGGCGGGCCCCCGCGAGAGCGACGAGCGCCGCATAGGCGTCGTAGTACGGCTCGAAGACGACGACCTCGTCGTCCGGGGAGTCCACGAGCGCCAGCACCGTCGCCGCGAGGGCCTCGGTCGCGCCGGCGGTGATGATCACCTCGCGCTCGGGGTCGAGGTGGACGCCGTAGAACCGGCGCTGGTGGTCGGCCACTGCCTCACGCAGCCGGGGGATGCCGCGGCCCGGCGGATACTGGTTCGCCCCGTCTGCGATCGCCTGGCGCGCGGCCTCGAGGACCTCGGCCGGCCCGTCCTCGTCCGGGTACCCTTGTCCGAGGTTGATCGCACCCGTGCTCGCCGCGAGCGCGCTCATCTCGGCGAAGATCGTGGGCGCCACGACACCGTCGGAGGAGAGCAATCCCGCCCCGCCGGCCGCACGGCGCCAGGCCCCCGGTAGCGTGGTCACATCGCCCGCCTTTCCGGTCCGTCGGGCCGCGCTCAAGGCCAGGCCAACGCGTACGCATAGCCGAAATGGGGCGGCGTCATAAGAATCCCACAGGATCGCGCGGGATGGTGAGAGGGCTTTGGACGAAGGAGCATCGATGAGCGAGAACTTGGGCGTCCGCCCCGACGACGACGACCACCACGACACGACACAGCCCGCCGCGCACGAGGAGCAGGGCGCCGGCGCCACAGACGCGGAGCGAGTGCCTGCCTCGGCGCACGCGAACGCGGCCCCGACCGCTCCGGCTGCGCCCTACTCCGGCACCGCCTACCCCGAGCGTCCGCCGCTGCCGCCTCAGGCCGCGACGAATCCCACCCAGCCCACCGTTCCCCTCTCCGGTTCGTTCGGCCCCGCCGCCGCGCCGCCGCGACGCGCCTCGGGCGCAGCGAAGGTCGCGGGACTCATCGTGGCCGCCGCGCTCGTTGGCGGCGCCGCGGGGCTCGGCGGCGCGTATGCCGGATCGCAGCTGTGGAATCAGCCCGCGACGACCGTGGCCACCGGGGGAGGTGCCGTCACGATCAACAACACGGAAGACGTGACGGAGGCGACGGCGATCGCCGCCAAGGTCCTTCCGAGCGTCGTGACGATCGAGGTAACTTACGGCAGCTCGGGCGGAAGCGGCTCCGGTGTCATCCTCAGCGAGGACGGCTATGTCGTCACCAACACGCACGTCATCACCCTCGACGGTGCTGCGGACGACCCGACGATCCGCGTCACGACCTCGGATGGTCGCATCTTCGACGCGGAGGTCGTGGGGACCGACCCGATGTACGACCTCGCGGTGATCAAGCTGGTGGATGCCGAGGGCCTGCAGCCGATCGAGTTCGCCGATTCCAGCGAGCTGAACGTGGGCGATCAGACGGTGGCCGTCGGCGCACCCCTGGGCCTGTCGAACACCGTCACGACGGGCATCGTGAGCGCCCTGAACCGCAGCATCGAAATCGCCTCCGCCGCCGTGCCCGAGTCCCGCGGCGATGCCGAGGAGGACGAGGAGGACGGGCAGTCGCAGAGCCCGTTCCAGTTCGACATCCCCGGCCAGCAGCAGCGCACCGGAGCGGGCGAAACGATCAAGATCTCGGTCATCCAGACCGACGCGGCGATCAATCCCGGCAACTCCGGAGGCGCCCTCGTCGACAGCGACGGCGCTCTGATCGGGATCAACGTCGCCATCGCCACGGCGGGTTCGTCGTCCGGCTCGGGATCGATCGGCGTCGGCTTCTCGATCCCGTCGAACATCGTCCAGCGCGTCACCGACGAGATCATCGAGGACGGCGAGGCCACGCACGGCCTCCTCGGGGCGACCGTCCTGTCCGCCGCGGCGGTGGAGGACGCCGAGATCTCCGGGGCCTACGTCGACTCCGTGACCGAAGGCGGCGCGGCCGAGCAGGCGGGTCTGCGGGCCGGCGACATCGTGACGGCGCTCAACGGCGTCCCGGTGGCCGATTCGATCGATCTGACGGCGCTCGTCCGGGCCGAGGCGGCCGGTGCCGAGGTGACCGTCACCTTCGTCCGGGATGGCGCTGAGAAGACCGTCGAGGCGACACTCGGCGCGCTCGACTGACACGACGACGCACGACGAAGCGCCCCGCACACCTCGCGGGGCGCTTCGTCGTGCGCCGCGAGGAGACGCCATCGCGCGATAGGCTCGCCCGGAGAGGAGGGATCGTGGCGCCATTCTCGTTCGGCGCGGGAAACGTCGCCAAGCTCGTCCGCATCCCGCTCTACGTGTTGGGCCATCTCGCAACCCTCGTCATCCCGCGTGCGCGTGGGCGCTGGGTCTTCGGCTGCGGCGTCGGCGTCGCGGATGGGGCGCTCGCTCTCTGGCGCGTCGCCGCCCCGCAGACGCGGAGCTCGATCTGGCTGACCGGTTCCGCTCGCGACGCGGCGGAGGCGGACGCCCTCGGCATCCCGCACGTTCCCGCGGTCTCCCTGCGCGGGTTCTGGGCGACCGCGCGGGCGCGGGTCATCGTCGTCACCCACGGCTTCGGTGACGTCAACCGGTATGCGGTGGGAGGAGCGTTCGTCGTGCAGCTGTGGCACGGCATCCCCCTCAAGCGCATCGGCGCCGATTCGCCCGCCACGGTGCGAAGCTCCCTGCTGCCCGACTCCCGGGCCCTCCGCCGCCTGATCGGCGCGCTCTACCGCGCCACGACGTCCCAGATAGACCTCCTTCCCGCGGCATCCCACCTCGTGCGCGGTCGCCTCGAGTCGGCGTTCACCCTCACGGATGCGCAGGTTCCGGTGACCGGGGAGCCGCGCACGGACGTGCTCTCGCGGGGCGACGTCTCCGAGCGCCGTCGCGCCGCGGCGGCGACGCTCCGGGCCGCGATCGGCGACCTCCCGACCCCGGCGACACGTCTCGTGCTGTACGCGCCCACCTGGCGCGACGGCGCGCCGGACCCCGCGATACCCTCGCCGGACCAATGGTCGCGCCTTTCCCGCCTTCTCGACGAGCAGGACGCGCTGCTGTGCATCCGCTCCCACCCGCTGGGGGCGGGGGAGTACCGCCCCGCCGTCCCCTCGCCGCGGATCCGGGCGCTCGGTGCCGACGTGGTGAGGGATGTGACGCCGGTGCTGCCGGCATTCGACGCGCTGGTGACCGACTACTCCTCTCTCGCGTTCGACGCGGGGCTGCTCGGGCTCCCCGTCGTGTACCTGGCGCCCGACGTCCGCGAATACGCACGCGACCGCGGCTTCTACGGCAGGTACGAGGATGTCGCGGGCACGGACTGCGCACGCGATTGGGACGAGACCGCCGACCAGTTGCGCGCGCTGCTCGTCGACAGCGCCGAATGGGAGCGTCGCGCGCGCCGGTCGGCGGAGCTCAGCGAAAAGGTGCACGCCTATCGAGACGGTCGGAACGCCGAGCGCGTCCACCGTGCCATCCTGAGACGGGAACCGCTCGCCACGACGCGTCCCGCCGCTGCGGAGAGGACACCATGACGACCGTCTCGTTCACCACTCGGGACGGTGTCCCCTCGCTGGAGCTGACGGGTGCGGGGGAGCGACCCTCCGCCGTGAGCCTCGAGGGCGCACGCGCGCGCATCGACGCGGTGCTGACCGGAGGCGGCAAGACGTGGCGGGCGCGTCTGGTGCTGCACACGCGCCGGTGGGGCAACCCGTCGCTTCCCGTGCCCTCGGGACGGTACCGCCTCGTGGTGGACGGTGCGGAGGCGCCCCGCGACTCGCTCGAGACCCAGGGCTTCGAGATGCTGCGCGCGTCCTTCGACGGCGGCAGCGGGGTGGTGGAGGTGGGTCCGCCCCAGGATCCGGACGAGCTCGCCCCCCAGGGCCCGGCAGCCGTCGCGGCGCGCCGCGCGGCCGCGGGGGAACCGCTCGAGGATGCCGTGTTCTTCGAGAGCTTCTACGGTCGCAATGCGTCGTGCAACCCCCTCGCGCTGGACCGGGAGATCGCGCGCGTGGCGCCGCACGTACCGCGCTACTGGAGCGTGGTCGACCTCTCCGTGGCCGTCCCCGAGGGCGCCACGGCGCTGGTGGAAGGCTCCGCGTCGTGGTGGCGGGCGCGGGCGACGTCCCGGCTGCTGGTGGTCAACGACTGGCTGCGGCACGGCTTCCGGGCCCGTCCTGGGCAGCACGTGCTGCAGACGTGGCACGGGACGCCGCTCAAGCGACTCGCGTTGCACCGCCCCGGGTTCGATCCCCGGCGGATGGCCGCCGTGGTGAGGGAATCCCGGCGGTGGAGCATCCTGCTCGCGCAGAATCCCTATGCGGCGCGGATCCTGCGGAAGGCCTACGCGTTCCTCCGGCGTCCCATCTGGGTGGAGGGCTACCCGCGCAACGACGTCCTGACGACCCACGGGCCGGGCGGTTCCGGCGCGAGGGGGCCGGCCGCCGCGGTCAGGCGCGGGCTCGGGATCGGCGACGGGGAGCGCGTGCTTCTCTACGCCCCGACGTGGCGCGACGACCGCGAGCTGATCGTCGACTTCCTGGACCCGCAGCGGCTGGCAGAGGATGCCGATGCCGTCGTCCTCGTGCGCGGGCATTCCCGCACGCTCCTGCCCGGCAGCGACGTGGCGGGTCCTCGCGTCATCGACGTCACCGGGTATCCCGATGTCTCACGCCTCGTCCTCGCGTCCGATGCGCTCATCACCGACTACTCGTCCGTGATGTTCGACTACTCGGTCACCGGCAAGCCGATCTACTTCTTCGCTCCTGATCTGGACCACTACCGCGGGCGGCTGAGGGGCTTCTACTTCGATCTCGCCGAGCGCGCACCGGGACCGGTCGTCAGCACGCACGGCGAGCTCGTCGACGCTCTGACGGATCCCGCCGTCACCGAGGTCTTCTCCGCGCGATACGACGCGTGGCGTGCGGTGTTCAACGCCCGGGACGACGGGCGCGCCGCCGAGCGGGTCGTCGCGCGTCTCCGCGATCAGGGTCTCCTCCGCGGCTGACGGCTCCATCTGCGCCTTGTCGAGGCGGGAGCGGCGACGGGCGGCGGCGGGTCAGGGAAGCGGTGTGTTCCGGTCGCCGATGCGCGACGTGTCGATCGTGTCGTGAGCCCCCCGGGCGAGCCCGAGCAGGAAGCCGGCGCCCCAGGCGATGTGCATCGTGGGCAGCACGGCGAGCGTCCAGAGCTTGTCGCGCAGGCCCCGCCCGCCGCCGGGACCGACCGCCACGACGGCCACCAGGGCGGCATACGCCGCGAGTGGCAGGTACACGATGCTCGCGGCCAGCGCGATCCATCCCGTCAGCACCCGTGTTGCCTGGAGCGTTGCGACGACCAGCGAGAGCGCGATCGTGATGACCAGCGCGGGGGGTGCGAAGAAACGGAGCGAGTTGCGCCGGCCGTACCGTCGTACCAGCTCGCCGCGCCACGACCCGGTGGCACGGAACTGGCGGGCCAGGCGCGCCCAGCTCTCGCGGGGCCAATACGTCACGGCGAGCGTCGGGTCGAACCACACCGTGTAGCCGGCCGCCCGGATACGGAGGTTCAGCTCCCAGTCCTCGCCGCGTCGGATCGACTCGTCGAACAGGCCGACCTCGTCGAGCACCGCTCTGCGCATCACTCCGAGGTAGGCCGATTCGGCCTCGCCCTCTCGCGTACCGCCGTGATAGGCGCCTCCGCCGAGACCGATGGGCGAGTTGTAGGCGCGGGCGACAGCCCGTTGGAAGGGCGTACGGCCGTCCGCACGCATGACTCCGCCGACGTTGGCGGCTCGCGTGCGCTCCAGCGTGCGCAGGGCACGGCGGGTGTAGTCCGGGGCCAGCTCGGAGTGGGCGTCGACGCGGACGATCGTCGGGTAACGGCTGGCGGCGATCGCGAGGTTCAGGCCGCGCGGAATGTCCGCTTCCGGGTTGTCCACGAGGGTGATCCGGGGGTCTGCGGCCGCGAGCGTCCTCGCCAGCTCGGTGGTGCCGTCCGTCGATGGCCCGAGCGCCAGGATCGCCTCGGCGGGGCCGTCGAGCTGTTGCGTCAGCACGGTGCGCACGGCGGCTTCGAGGTAGTTCCGCTCGTTCAGAACGGGCATGACGTACGACACGCCCGCGCCCGGAGGCACGACGGGTGCGTCGCGTCGTCGCGGCGGCCGCCGTGTCGTCCCGGGCTCATGCATCGATCGATCATCCCACGGGAGCGGAGATGGCCGTCGGTAGGGTGGAGGGATGGGAATCGTGTCGGATGCACGCAAGGCGGCTGCGCTGCTGAGGAAGGCGGTGGCGGCGCGGTCGGCCGTGCGCAGCGTCCGTCAGACCCTCGCGCACACGCCCCCGCATCCGTCGAACCGCTATCGGATCGCCGTGTACTTCGCCGACGGCGAGGTGAACATGTACCAGATGCGGCAGTGGTACAAGCCGCTCCAGGAGCTGGCCGCGCGCTGGCCCGTCGTCGTCCTGGCGCGCTCCGCGACGGGTGCGCGGGCCCTGCTGGCCGACGATGCCCTGCCGGTCGCGTTCGTGCCGACGGTGCGAGACCTCGAGCGGGCCATCCAGAGCCAGGACATCCGCGTGGTGTTCTACGTGAACCAGAACACGCGGAACTTCCAGATGTTCCGCTACGGACGCCGGTGGCACGTGTTCATCAACCATGGCGAGTCCGACAAGATGTACATGACCACGAATCAGTACAAGGCCTACGACTTCGCCTTCATCGCGGGGCAGGCGGCCCGCGACCGGCTCGAGCGCGTGCTCTGGGACTACGACTTCGACCGCCGCGCGATCGAGATCGGACGGCCCCAGGCCGACCACTACTCGGGTACGCCCCCCTACACGCCCGATGACCGAACGGTGGTGCTCTACGCGCCCACCTGGGAGGGTGATCGGCCCTCGGCCCACTACGGCTCCATCCGCAGCCACGGCGAGGCGCTCGTCGCGCCCCTTCTCGCATCGGGCAGGCACCGCGTGATCTACCGCCCGCACCCGCGCAGCGGCGTCGTCGACAGCGAGTACGGCGAGGCGAATCGCCGCATCATCGCCGCGCTTCGGGCCGCGAATGCGGCCGACCCGCGCGCTCAGCACGTGTTCGATGACGGCCCAGAGCTCGGATGGCAGCTTTCTGCGGCCGACGTCGCAATCGTCGACATCTCGGCGATGGTCTACGACCGTCTCGCCGCAGGCAAGCCACTGCTCATCACGCGGCCGGTCGACGAGGAGGCCGTGATCGACACGCACGGATACCTCTCGGACTGCGAGTGGCTCACCGCGGAGGCCGCGGGGCGTGTGACCGAGGAGGTCGAGCGGGTTGTCGCGGATCCCGAGAGCACACGTCGACTCGCGGAGTGGGTGCGGCGCTACTTCGGCGACCCGGCGCCGGGGGCAGCCACGGCGAAGTTCCACGCGGCGGTCGAATCCCTCATGCGGGAGTGGGAGTCGTGGCACGACGGCGCTGCGCGGCGCGGCGACGATGAGGAGCCCGAGGAAGCCGAGCTCGACGAGACGACGATCTCCTAGCGGGGGCGGGGAGTCGCAGCGGCCTGGTCAGTCGTCGTCGTCGGGCGGTGCGATCGCGCGGGGGCTCCGACGCAGCGTGTCCGCGACGCCGCCCACCCGGCGCCCCGCCCGCCCGATGCCGCGCGCCGCCGCCGTTGCGCCCCCTGTCATCGCGCCGCCGGCGCGGCGGAGGGAGGACAGGGCGGCGCGTTCTGCGCGCTGGGCCCCCGGGCGCGGCTCGAGGTCCTCGGGCAGGGCGATCGGGGGAGCACCGAACGCCCGGCGTGAACCCGTGAGCACGCGCCGGCCCAGGATGTGGTTTCCCGCCGCTCCGACGGCGGCGCCCACGCCGAAGGGAAGGGCTTTGCCGAGCCACGACGCGCCGCCGCGCGCCGCGAACTGGCGGATGAACGCCCCCTTGAGGCGATCGACGAGGGGCCCCATGGCCGCGCGCGGTAGGGTCTTCGTGACCATCTCGCCCCAGTAGGCCGAGCGGCTCGCGCCACGGCCCGACGCCTGTCCGGCGAGCTGCGCGACGAGGTCGACGCCCTCCTTGCCGAGCATGAGGGTGAGCACGAGTGCGCGCGCCCGGTCGGGGTCGGAGACGGCGATGCCGTGCACCTCGGCGACGGATTGCGCGAAGAGGGTCGTCGACTCGAGGAAGCCGACCGTCTCGACACCGGACAGCGCCAACGTGATGCCTGTTCCGATGCCGGGCACGACGGCGGTCGCGCCGACCGCCGCGCCGCCCGTCGTGACGGCGGCGAGATAGCGCCGCTCCAGCATCGTGATGATCTGAGCCGGGCCGGCGCCGGGGTGCCGGAGCCGGATGCTGCGGATGTGCGCCACGACGACCGGTCGCTGTATCGCGAGCACCCGATCCAGCGCACGGATCATGAGCGGATGCTCGGCGGAGCCGACCGGGGGCAGACCGCCCTCCCACGCCGCTCCGTGGGGCAGCGAGTGGATGCGGTGGATCTCGTCACTCATGGGTGTCGACGGATCTCGGCGGCATCCATCAGACGTACTGGTTCGCCCGCTCCAGGTCTTCCGCGAAGTCGACCTCGACCGCGTACAGATCGGAGATGTCGAGGGGCTGCAGGCGCAGACCGTTCTCGATGATGGCGAACTCGAGACCGCGCTCGAAGTAGTCCTGGTCGTCGACGCGGCCCAGCTGCTGGATGAGGGTCTTCTTGTCTGCCGCGGCGATGTAGTTGATGCCGACGGCTTCACCGATCCCGCCGCGAACGGTCTTCGACAGCGCGCTGATGAGACCGCGGTCATCGACCGTGTACTTGACCTCTTCGTCGCTCACCTTCGCGGTGTTGACGGTGACGAACGACTGCTCGCGCTCGATGAGGTCGACGGCGCGGCCGAGCACGCGGGGGTCGAACACGACGTCGCCGTTCATCCAGAGCACGCCGGCCCGGCCCGTCGCCTTGAGGGCTCGCAGCAGCGACTTCGACGTGTTCGTCTGGTCGTACCGGTCGTTGTAGACGTAATCGACGTCAGGGAACGCCTCGACGATGGTCTCGGCGCGATATCCCACGACGGTCGTGATGCGCGCATCGTCGCCGAAGGCGGCGCGGATGTTGTCGTGCTGCTGACGCATGATGCTGCGGCCGTCGCTGAGCGCGGTGAGGGGCTTGGGCAGGCTGCGGCCCAGCCGCGAGCCCATGCCCGCGGCGAGGATCACGATCTGGTGAGTCATGGTGCTCCTGGGAGTGTGCGCTGTGTGTGGTGTGACCGCTCATGAACCGTTGCGGTTCGTGTGTTCAACGTCGATTCATCGACGCGACACCCCGTTGTGCCTCCTGCATGGTATCGAAGCCCCCTGAGAAGGGGCAGAATATGCCGCCTCCGTTGCGCCATCGTGACAACTGCGTCATCATGCGCCTCGGTCGCCCCGCGCGGAGCGCCGAGGCTGCCCCCCGCGCCGGTGCGAACCCGACGGGGTTGATACGTTGGGACGGTGACCGCCTCGAGCTCAGACCCGCGTGATCCGTCCGACGAGCCCGACGCGTCGGCGCCCGCACCGGACGCGTCCGTGGACGATGCCGGATCGAGCGCGGAGAAGTCGACGCCACCTCCCCGCAAGCGCCCCGCGCGAACGCCGACGGGCGAGAAGAAGCCCGCCGCGCCGCGTGCGCCCCGGGCGCCCCGTGTGACGGCCGCGAGCGGCGGGGCGAAGCCGGAGAAGTCGGGTGCCGGGGCGGCGGCCAAGAAGCCGCGTGCCGCCACGGCTCCCCGCAAGCCCCGGTCCGGTGCGGCATCCGGTAAGTCCGGGTCCGGTGCGGCGTCCGGTAAGTCCGGGGCCGGTGCGGCGCCCAGGAAGCCGCGTGCGGCGGCGGTGCCGAAGAAGACGGACCTTCCCACGCCCGAATCGAGTGCGTCCGCCCCCTCCCCGGCTGACGACGAGAGCACGGGCGTCGTATCGGCGCTTCCGCCGCTTCCGCCGCTTCCGCCGTTGAGCGCTGCGGAGGCGGCCCGGCTGAAAGCCGCGGTCCCTGGCGAGGCGCTCGCGGCCGAAGGCATCCCGGCGGGCACGGGCGAGAAGGACGACGCGGGTCGAGCCGACGCCGATGAAGAGCCGTCGGGGACGGCTGCGCCGGTCATCGCACCGGACATCGCGGTGGTGGCGGAGGGCGAAGGCGAGGATGTCGAGGCCGATACAGCTGCCGAGCCCGTCCCGGACACGGTGGCGATTGCGCGGCAGCCCCGCGCGGGGCGCGAGGATGCGGCCCCCGGGCCTGAGCCCGAGACGAAAGCCGAGGGTTCCGACGAGGCGCCGGTCGCGGACGTCTCAGCCGTAGACGCCACCGCCGCGACGGACGCGGATGTGGCGGCGGAGTCAGCCGCAGAGGGGGTGGCGACCGCGGATGCGGACTCCGACAGCCCCGCCATCGCGATGACGGCGGTGACCAAGCGATTCGGCGGGCACACCGTGCTCGACGCCATCGATCTCACAGTTCCCGCGGGCAGCTTCTTCGGGCTCGTCGGCCCGAACGGGGCGGGCAAGACCACGTCCTTGTCGATCATGGCGGGCCTGCTGCGAGCGGATGAGGGCACCGTCGAGATCGCGGGCGTGGATGCCGCGGCCGACCCCCGCGCCGCGAAGGCGAAGCTCGGGGTGCTGCCCGACCGGCTGCGAACCTTCGACCGCCTCAGCGGCCGTCAGCTGCTGTACTACTACGGCGTGCTCCGGGGGCTGCGCCCCGCGGTCGTGAACGACCGGATCGCCGACCTCGCGCGCGTCTTCGACCTTCGCGATGCGCTGGCGCGCTCGGTGTCGGATTACTCGGCGGGGATGGTCAAGAAGATCATGCTGGCCGGCGCGATGATCCACTCGCCGCGCGTGCTGATCCTCGACGAGCCGTTCGAGGCCGTCGACCCCGAGTCGTCCGACATCATCCTGGACATCCTCCGCAGCTACGTCGAGCACGGCGGAACGGTCGTGCTCTCCAGCCACGGCATGGGTCTGGTGGAACGGGTCTGCACGCGTGTCGCGGTGATCGTCGATGGCAGGGTCCTCGCGCAGGGCACCGTCGACGACGTGCGCGGCGACCTCACGATGGAGCAGCGTTTCATCGAACTCACCGGCGGGCTCGACGACGCGGAGGGCCTGGAGTGGCTGCACAACTTCTCCGACTGAGGATCTCCCTGCTGCTGGCGTCGGCGCGCGGCGATCGGCGGGCGGCCGTGCGCTCGGTCCTCGGCGGCGTGCTTCTCGGCCTCGGCGCCGTCCTGATCTGGCCGCTCGCGGGCGCGCTCTCGCGCGAGAGCGGCGCGCTGACGACCTTCGCGGTGCTCCTCGGGACGGCGGTGACGGCGTCCTTCTTCCTCATGCCCGTTCTCACGAGAGCGGAAGACCCCCTCGACCCCCGCCGCTTCGCCGTCATCGGAGTCGCGCCGTTGCCACTCGCGGCGGCCGTCTTCGGGGCGTCGTTCCTGAGTGTCCCCGTGGTCGCGACGGCGATCGCGGCGGCGGGCATCGCGGCATCCGCGGGCCTCGGGGTCGTGACGGCGGTCCTCGCCGTTCTCATCGCTCTCGCGACGGCGGTGGGTGCAGCGAGGCTCGGCTTCGCCCTCGCCGCCCAGCTCCCGCGACGGCGGCGGCCCAGCCTCGTCGTCGTGGTCGCCGTGCTGCTCGCCGCCGCCCCCGCTGCGGCGGCGGTCGGCGCCCTCACCGGCGTGCCGCCCACGGGCGCAGTGGATGCCGCGGCATCCGCCCTCGTCGTGTCCCCGCTCGCCGCACCGTGGGCGCTCCTCTCCGGCGGCGGCGACGCCTGGGCGGTCGCGGTGATCACCCTCGTCGTCACCCTCGCGGCGTGGGCCGCGGTGACCGTCGGCCTGCTGCGGGCTCCCGCGAGGCGCCCCGTGCCGCGCCGGGCCGGCCTCGGCTGGTTCGGCGTGATGCCGGGAAACCCCGCGGGCGCGATCGGCGCGCGCAGCATGATCTATTGGCTCCACGACCGGCGCTATCTCACGAACATCGCGATCGTCCCCGTGGCGGCGCTGCTCGTGACGCTGCCTCCGTTGGTCGCGGGGGTTCCGGCCGAACTGGTCGCGCTCATCCCCGTTCCGCTCGCCGCGCTCTTCCTCGGATGGCTGCCGCACGACGACGTCGCCTACGACCACACGGCGATATGGATGCACGTCGCGGCGGGCGTGCGCGGCGCGGCGGATCGTGCGGGCCGGCTCGTGCCGATCCTCCTCTTCGGCACACCCGTCCTCGTGGTCGGGGCGGTGCTCGCGTCGACGCTGTCGGGCCAGGCCGACCTGCTTCCCGCCCTGCTCGGGGTCTCCGCCGCCCTCTTCCTCGGCGGGCTCGGCCTGTCGAGCATCGCGTCGGCGCTCGCGCCCTATGCCGTCACCCGGCCGGGCGACAGCCCCTTCCGGCAGCCGCAGCGCGCGGGGTCCTCCGGGGTGTGGTCGCAGGCGCTCGTGCTGCTGGGCGCCCTTGCCGCGGCGGCACCGTCGCTGTGGTGGGGCGTTCGCGCGCTGTCGGGCGATGCCGGCGCGGCAGACGCGGCGCTGGCGCTCGGACTCGGGGCCGGGCTCGTGCTGCTCGTGGCCGGCATCTTCGCGGGCGGAGCCATCTTCGCGCGGAGGGGCACGCGCCTGCTCGAGCACGCCGAGATGGTCTGATCCGCCCCCGTCCCGCGGGCCCGCCGCTAGACTCTCGATTCATGAGCACGCCCACCGGAACCCCCGACGAAGGGGGCATCGCGACCCTCGACCGTGAGCTCGAAGAGCTCATCCGCGAGGAGAGCGTCGAGCCCGGCGATCACGAGCGCTTCTCTCACTACGTCAAGAAGGACAAGATCCTCGAGTCGGCCATGACGGGCAAGCCGGTGCGCGCCCTCTGCGGGAAGAAGTGGACCCCCGGACGCGACCCGGAGAAGTTCCCGGTCTGCCCCACCTGCAAGGAGATCTACGAGTCGCTGCTGACCTGACCGCCGGGCTCAGCGCTCCAGGAAGACCGTCGGCAGGGCCGGGTCCGACTTGCTCAGCGCGAGCGCCTGCACGGGAAGCTCGGCGCGAGCGGTGGCGTGATGGGCGCGCGCGGACCGCGTTCCCTCGGCCCCGAGATGGGCGGAGTCGGCCTCGCCTGCCACGACGAGGGGCACCTGCAGCGCACGCGCATCCGGATGCCGTGAGGCGTCGTCACGCGACCGGGTGCCGTCCGACACGGTGACGAGCTCCTGCACGGCGTGGGCGCCCTCCCGCACCCGGAACGCCGCCTTGCGTCCGCCCGCGGACGCCTTGGCGGCGGATGCCTTGGACACGGCGACCCAGCCGCCGCTCGCGTCCTCCCTCGCTACGAGCTTGTAGACCATGCCCGCCGTGGGGTGTCCCGAACCCGTCACGACGGAGGTGCCGACACCGTAGGCGTCGACGGGGGACGCCGCGAGTGCGGCGATCGCGTACTCGTCGAGGTCGCTCGTGACGGTGATGCGCGTTCCGCTGGCGCCGAGCGCGTCGAGCTGTGCGCGCACCGCGGCGGCCATGGCGGGCAGGTCGCCGGAGTCGATGCGGACGCCGCCGAGGCCCGGGCCCGCGACCCGGACCGCGGTCTCCACGCCGCGCGCGATGTCGTACGTGTCGACGAGGAGGGTCGTGCCCGCGCCGAGCGCCGCGACCTGCGACCGGAACGCCGACTCCTCGTCGTCGTGCAGGAGCGTCCACGCGTGCGCCGCGGTCCCCATCGTGGGGATGCCCCATGTGCGTCCCGCCTCGAGGTTGCTCGTCGCGCCGAACCCCGCGATGTACGCCGCCCGCGCGGCGGCGACGGCGGATCGCTCGCCGGCTCGCCGGGACCCCATCTCGGCGAGGGGGCGCTCGCCCGCGGCGACGCTCATGCGGGCGGCCGCCGTCGCGACGGCGGAATCGTGGTTGAGCACGCTGAGGGCGAGGGTCTCCAGCACGACGGCATCGGCGAAGGTGCCCTCGACCGTGAGGACGGGGGAGCCGGGGAAGTACAGCTCGCCCTCGCGGTACCCGCTGATGTCGCCGCGGAAGCGGTAGCCGGCGAGGAAGGACAGGGTCGCGGCATCCACGATCCTCTCGTCGCGGAGGAAGCGGAGCTCGTCGTCGCCGAATCGGAAGTCCCGCAGGAGCGAGAGCAGGCGGCCGGTGCCCGCCACGACCCCGTACCGGCGGCCACCGGGCAGGCGCCGGGCGAAGAGCTCGAAGACGCAGCGTCGCTGCGCGGTGCCGTCCTTCAGTGCGGCGTCGAGCATCGTGAGCTCGTAGCGGTCCGTGAGCAGGGCGGTGGCGGCCGTCATGTCGGTCACTTTACGGCGCTCGCGAGGCCGGGATGCCGATGCGACCGCGGGTAGGGTTGATGACCATGAACGGCGCGCCGATCGGGATCTTCGACTCGGGGGTCGGCGGACTCACCGTCGCCCGGGCGATCGGCGATCAGCTGCCCCGCGAATCGCTCGTTTACATCGGCGACACGCTGCACTCGCCGTATGGCCCGAAGCCGATCGCCGATGTGCGGCGCTACTCGCTCGAGGTGCTCGACACGCTCGTCGCGCAGGGCGTGAAGATGCTCGTGATCGCGTGCAACACGGCATCGGCCGCCGTACTGCGCGACGCGCGCGAGCGCTACGACGTGCCCGTGGTGGAGGTCATCGGCCCCGCCGTGCGCACCGCGATATCGACGACCCGCAACGGGCGCATCGGCGTCATCGGCACGCAGGGGACGATCGGGTCGGGCGTGTACCAGGACATGCTCGGCGTCGACGAGCGGCTCACGGTCTTCGCCCGCGCGTGCCCCCGCTTCGTGGAGTTCGTCGAGGCGGGGGTCACCGGGTCGGGCGAGCTGCTGAGGGTCGCGGAGGAGTATCTCGCCCCGTTGCGGGAGGCCGACATCGACACCCTCGTGCTCGGCTGCACCCACTACCCCTTCCTCAAGGGCGCCATCAGTTACGTGATGGGGCCGGCGGTATCGCTCGTCTCGAGCGACGTGGAGACGGCGAACGACGTGTACCGCGAGCTCGTCACCCGAGACCTCCTCACCGACGACTCGGGCGCCCCATCGCACGTCTACGAGGCGACCGGGGATTCCGCGGGCGCCTTCATCGACCTCGCGAATCGCCTGCTGGGCCGCGAGGTGCAGAGCGTGCGCCTCGTGCAGACCGGGGCGATCGACCTGCCCCACCCGGCGTGACCCGCACGTCCGGGCACGACGACCACGAGACATCCGAGAACCACGAGAGGGATCCCCACGAGATGACCGACACCACGCGCGCCGACGGCCGCACCCCCGACCAGCTGCGGCCCGTGACGATCGAGCGTGGCTGGAGCGCTCACGCGGAGGGATCGGCCCTCATCAGCTTCGGCGGCACGAAGGTGCTGTGCACGGCGTCGTTCACGAACGGGGTGCCGCGCTGGCTCACCGGCAAGGGCAAGGGCTGGGTGACGGCGGAGTATGCGATGCTGCCGCGCGCCACGAACAGCCGGAACGACCGCGAGAGCGTCAAGGGCAGGATCGGCGGCCGAACCCACGAGATCTCGCGCCTGATCGGGCGTGCCCTGCGCTCGGTCGTCGACACGAAGGCGCTCGGTGAGAACACGATCGTCATCGACTGCGATGTGCTGCAGGCTGACGGGGGAACCCGCACGGCGGCCATCACCGGCGCTTATGTCGCGCTGGCGGATGCGATCGAGTGGGGCCGCGAGAAGAAGTTCATCGCGCAGCGCTCGTCGGTGCTGGTCGACTCGGTCGCGGCGGTCTCCGTCGGCATCATCGACGGCGAGCCGATGCTCGACCTCGCCTACGTCGAGGACGTGCGCGCCGAGACCGACATGAACGTCGTCGTGTCGGGGCGCGGCCTGTTCGTGGAGGTGCAGGGAACCGCGGAGGGCGCGCCCTTCGACAAGCGCGAGCTCGACGCCCTGCTGGATCTCGGCGTGGCAGGATGCGCCGACCTGCGGGTGGCGCAGCTGGCGGCCCTCCAGCCCGACGCGGGCGAGTGACGACGATGACGCACGCCGATCCCGGCGCCGGCCCCCGGCGGCGCGTCGTGCTCGCCACGCACAATGCGCACAAGGTCGCGGAGTTCGCCGCGATCGTGGCGGCGACCCGTCCCGACCTCGAGGTCGTCGGCTACGACGGACCCGAGCCCGTCGAGGACGGCACGACCTTCGCCGCGAACGCTTTGATCAAGGCGCGCGCCGCGGCATCCCACACCGGACTGCCGGCGCTGGCCGACGACTCCGGCATCTGCGTCGACGTGCTGGGCGGATCGCCGGGCGTGTTCTCGGCGTACTGGGCGGGCCACCGGAAGGATGCCGAGGCCAACCTCGCCCTGCTGCTCGACCAGCTCTCGGACATCGCCGATCCGTACCGCGGGGCGTGCTTCGTCTCCACGATCGCGCTCGTCGTCCCGTCGGCGGACGGCGACGAGGAGGCGAGCGAGCACGTCGTCGAGGGAGTGTGGCCGGGGCGCGTCGCGCTCGCTCCCTCCGGCGACGGTGGTTTCGGTTACGACCCGGTCTTCGTGCCCGATGGGCAGGAGGGCGGCGCGGAACGAACGGCGGCCGAGCTCTCGGCGGCGGAGAAGAACGCGCAGTCGCATCGCGCCCGGGCCTTCGCCGCACTCGCGCCGCTGCTGGAGGCGCTACCCCGCTGACCCGGGGGTCGGCGGCGATCCGCGGGTCAGTCCTCGCGCACGACCTCGTCGGAGGGGACGTCGGCGCGCACGCCCCTCCACCGGGCGTGGCGCAGGATGCCGCCCGGTGTCCACTCGGCGAACTCCACCTCGCCGACGACGACCGGCTGCACCCAGTGCGCATCGGAGGCGTCGGCGGCGGGCACGTCGGCGAAGGGACACCGTTCGGTGCGCAGCGGCTCGAGCGTGCTCGCCAGCTGCGCGAGAGCGCGCTCCGAGAACCCGGTGCCGACCCGCCCGGCGTAGTGCAGCCCGCGCTCGTCGTGCACGCCGACCAGCAGGGAGCCGATCGAGCCGCGCCGCCCGCCCTTCCCCGGACGGATGCCGCCGACGACGACGTCCTGCGTGCGGGTCAGCTTGACCTTCAGCCAGGCCTCGGTGCGGATGCCGCGGCGATACGGCGCGGCGGGATCCTTGACCACGATCCCCTCGAGCGCGAATTCGCGCGCCGTGTCCAGAGCGGCATCGACGTCGTCCACGACCGGCGGGATGCGCACCGTCTCGCCGGGGCTGAGCGATCCCTCGAGCAGTTCGCGTCGACGGTGAAGAGGAAGCGCCGCGGTGTCGGCGCCGTCCCGCTCGATGACGTCGAAGAGGTAGTAGGTGACGGGGGTTCGGGACGTCTCGCGTGCGATGTCGGCGTCTCGCGCGAGGTTCATGCGGTTCTGCAGGAGGGGGAAGCTCGGGCGACCGGTCTCGTCCAGGGCCACGAGCTCGCCGTCGACGACGAGCGGCACCGATCCGAACACGGCGGGTGCCGCGGCCGTCACCTCCGGATAGCGCGCGGTGACGTCGGTGCCCGTGCGCGTCAGCAGGCGCAGCGACGACCCGTTCCACACGCCGATCGCGCGGATGCCGTCCCACTTGAACTCCACCCAGGGCGCCGTGCCGGCGGCCTCGGCGGTGCGCCTCGCGGTGGCCCTCGCGATGCCGGGAGTCGCGGATGTCGCGAGCATCGGCGTATGGCGGCCGGCGTCCGGCGGAGGCGGGCCGGCGGTAGGAGCGGGCGGCGACTCGGGATCCGGAGCGGACGGCGGCTCGGGTCCCGGGACGGACGGCTCGGCAGTCGCACCGAGTCCCGCATGGTCGGCGGGTTCGACGGGAGCGCCGTCGGGCTGGGCGCGGCCCGCGGCATCCGTCTTCATGCGGTGCAGCAGCCACGTCGACTTCTCGCCGGCGCCGTCGGTGCGGATGAGGGCGAGGCGCACGGTGCCGAGCGGGCCACCGGGGCGCCCCTCGAGCGTGGCGATCACCTCGTCGTCGCGCCACTTCTCGAGGTCGTACCGGCCCTCGTCCCAGATCGTCATCGTGCCCGCGCCGTACTGCCCCGCGGGGATGACGCCGGAGAACGAGGCGTACTCCATCGGGTGGTCCTCGGTCTGCACCGCGAGGTTGTTGCGGGCGCTCGTGGGGGGCACGCCCCGCGGGACGGCCCAGCTGGCGAGCACGCCGTCCCGCTCGAGGCGCAGGTCCCAGTGCAGGCGCGACGCGTGGTGCTCCTGGATGACGAAGCGGGGCCGCTCCTCCGGCCGGGCGGGCCGGCCCGTCGGCTCCGCGGGCACGGGCTCGGGGGTGCGGCCGGCGTCGCGCTTGGCGATGTAGGCGGCGAGGGGGCCACCGGTGCCGAGGCCGGGTGCACCGAGCGCCGCGAGCGGATCGCCGTCGGCCTCGGCGCGCTCGAGCACCTCGGAGAAGAGCAGGTGGCGCAGCCCCGCATCCTCCAGCTCCGCCCACGTGCGCGGCGCCGCCACGGTCGGCTCCGGCCGTCCCCGCAGCGAGTACGGCGCGATGGTCGTCTTGGAGCCGTTGTTCTGGCTCCAGTCGATGAAGACCCGGCCGGGCCGGAGGGCCTTGCTCATGGCGCTCACGACGAGGTCGGGATGATCCGCCTCGACCGCGCGGGCGAGCTCCTTCGCGAACGCCGTGATCTGGTCGCTCGTCTGCTCGCCGGGAAGGGCCGCGTAGAGGTGGATGCCCTTGCTGCCGCTCGTGACGGGATGCGCCGCCATGCCCATCCCCGCGAGGATGTCGCGGCACACCCGCGCCACCTCCGCGCACTCCGCGAGCCCGACGCCGGGGCCGGGGTCGAGGTCCAGCACGAGCCTGTCGGGATTGGCCCGCTCGCCGTCCGCACGGAAGCGCCACTGCGGAACGTGGAGCTCGAGGCTCGCCACCTGCGCGAGATAGACGAGCGCCGCGACATCCGTCACCAGCGGGTAGTCCTTCGGTCCGCCCGAGTGCGCGATGCTCTGCCGGGGCAGCCAGTCGGGGGCGCCGGGCTCGAGGTCCTTGGCGAAGAAGGCCTCGAGCGGCTCCGCCGCCGTGCCCACGCCGTCGGGCCAGCGCTTCCGCGTGACCGGGCGCCCGGCCAGGTGCGGGATCATCCACCCGGCGATGCGCGAGTAGTAGTCGATGACCTCGGCCTTGGTCGTCCCCGTCTCGGGGTACAGCACCTTCTCGAGGTTCGTCACACGCAGGCGGCGGCCGCCGATCTGCACGATCTGCTCGCCCGCCACGCCCTCACGCTACCCGGCCGCGGCCCAGCCGGACGTGCCGCCGCGGCCCCGTGCACCTCGGCGTCGAGGCGGGGTGGATGCCGTCGGGCTCGATTTGCGGGGAAGGAAGCGGTTGACTGTGGGAGTGAGAGCCATCTGGAAGGGCGCCATCGCGTTCGGACTCGTCAACGTGCCGGTCAAGGTCTACGCCGCGACCGAGGATCACGACGTCTCGCTGCATCAGGTGCACAGCAAGGACGGTGGACGCATCCGCTACCAGCGCATCTGCGAGATCGACGGCGAGGTGGTTCCCTACGCCGACATCGACCGCGCCTACGACGACGGCGAGCGCACGGTCGTGCTCGGCAAGGAGGACTTCGACGCGCTGCCCTCCGAGCGCAGCCGCGAGATCGAGGTCGTGGAGTTCGTGCCCTCCGAGCAGGTCGATCCCATCATCCTCGACCGCTCGTACTACCTCGAACCCGATTCGGCGTCGCCGAAGGCCTACGTGCTGCTGCGCAAGACGCTCGAGCAGACCGACCGCACCGCCATCGTGCGTTTCACGCTCCGCCAGAAGACGCGCCTCGCGGCGCTGCGCGTGCGCGGCGACGTGCTCGTGCTACAGACGCTGCTGTGGGCCGACGAGGTGCGCGAGGTCGCGTTCCCGGCGCTCGACGAGCCCGTGAAGATCTCGGCGAAGGAGCTCGAGCTCTCGGCGAGCCTCGTCGACAGCTTCGCCGACGACTTCGACCCCGGGCAGTTCGTCGACGAGTACCAGCGCGAGCTGCGGACGCTCATCGAGGCGAAGCTCGAGCGGGGCGATGCGCTCGACACCTCCGAGACCTTCGGGGAGCAGGAGGAGGGCGAGAAGGGCGGCGAGGTGATCGACCTCATGGAGGCGCTGCGCGCGAGCGTGGAGCGCTCCCGCGCGGCCCGGGGCGAGGGTAAGGGTGCCGCGGCATCCGACTCGTCGTCCGGGAAGTCGGCCAAGGCCGAAAAGCCCAAGAAGAAGGCGTCGAAGGCGTCGTGAGTCCGCGCCCGCCGTGACCGGCGGGAGGGGTCAGCGGTCGGTCGTCGTGGGATCCTTGCCCTCGTCGCCGACCTCGGGGGCCTTGTCGAACACCTCGGGGTCGAGCACGAGCTCGCGGGCCTCGGCGTCGTCGGTCACGACGTCCTCTCCGGCCTCGGCGGCGCGGCGCGCCTTGCGGCGCTCGGAGAGGTAGTGCCAGAGCGTCACGACCGCGGTGCCGCCGACGGCGACGAGCAGGATCACGTCGATGTACTCGGTGACGATGTCTCGAACGCCGGGGATGTACCCGATGAGGTAGCCGAACATCGTCAGGCCGAAGCCCCAGAGCACGGCGCCGATGAGGTTGTAGAGGGTGTACTTGCCCTTGTGCATGTGGCCGACGCCGGCGGCGACGGGTGCGAAGGTGCGCACGATCGGCACGAACCGGGCGAGGATGATCGTCAGCCCGCCGAAGCGCTCGAAGAACGCGTTGGTGCGCTCGACGTTCTTGACGCTGAACAGGCCGGATTCCTTGCGTTCGAACACCGCCGGGCCGGCCTTGTGCCCGATGAGGTATCCGACTTCGCCGCCGACGAACGCGGAGACGCCGATGAGGAGCGCGACCCACCAGGCGCTGAGCCCGAAGACGCCGTTGGGAGCGATGGAGGTGGAGTGCGAGAGCAGCCCGGCGATGATGAGGAGCGTGTCGCCCGGCAGCAGGAAACCGACCAGCAACCCCGTCTCGGCGAAGACGATGAAGCAGACCACGACGAGGGCCCAGGGCCCAGCCCACTCGATGATGGCGGCGGGGTCGAGCCAGGGGATGAGGGCTGCAGGCTGCACGTGATGTTCCCGTCGGTGCTGGGCGGGTGGCTATGTGATGCGGGTGCCATCGTCGGCGGCCGCGTGCGGAAGGTGGGACTTGAACCCACACGCCCGGAGGCACAGGAACCTAAATCCTGCGTGTCTGCCAATTTCACCACTCCCGCGGGTGCGCTCATTCTAACGGGAGCCTCCCGCCCCGTCCGGGTTCGGCGGCTGTGGATAACTTGCGAGGCCCGGGCCGAGGTTTGGGCAGGATGACCTCGTGTCTGCTCGTGCCCTGCTCGCCTCGCCCTCCGGGGTCGTGCTGCTGGAGCGCACACGGGACCGGCTGCGGGGGGAGTCGGTCGATCCGGCACAGGAGCCGGAAGCGGCCGCTGCGATCGCGCGGGCCGAGGTGCGTCGTCACAACGACATCGCGCATGCCCGGGGGTGGGAGCCGGTGGCGGACGAGCACGAGCTCGTCCGGGAGCTGCTGGCGGGTATCGGAGGATTCGGCGAGCTGCAGCGCTACCTCGATGATCCGGGTATAGAGGAGATCTGGATCAACTCTCCGCGCGATGTCTTCGCCGCGCGCGACGGCGTGGCCGAGAGGCTGCCGATCCGGCTGGATGACGCGCGCGTGCGCGACCTCGTCGAGCGGATGCTCCACGCGAGCGGACGACGGGTCGACCTGAGCCAGCCCTTCGCGGATGCGTCGCTGCCGGACGGCTCGCGGCTGCACGTCGTGATCCCCGACATCACGCGTCGCCACTGGGCGGTGAACATCCGGAAGTTCCCCGCGGCATCGCGCGACCTGGATGCGCTCGTGGCTCTCGGATCGCTCGACCCCGCGCACGCCGAGATCCTTCACCACGCCGTCGCGGCGGATGCCAGCATCCTCGTCTCCGGGCCGACGCACGCGGGCAAGACGACCCTGCTCGGCGCCCTGCTGGCCGCCTGCGCGCCGCACCGGCGCATCGTCACCGTCGAGGACACGTTCGAGCTGGCCGTCGACGCGCCCGACCTCGTCGCGCTGCAGGGACGGGTGGCGAACCTCGAAGGAACGGGCGAGGTGACGCTCCGTCGGCTCATCAAGGAGGCGCTGCGGATGCGACCGGACCGGCTCGTCGTCGGCGAGGTGCGGGATGCCGAGGCCCTCGACCTCGTCCTCGCCCTGAACACGGGCCTGCCCTGTCTCGCGTCGATCCATGCCAACTCCGCGGCCGACGCCATCGACAAGCTCGCCGCGCTCCCGCTCCTGGCGGGCAGGAACATCGACGCCTCCTTCACGCTCCCGGCGATCGCCCGTGCACTGGATCTGGTCGTGCACTGCACGCGGCTGCCGGGCGGCTCCCGGCGGGTGACCGAGATCGTCCGCCCGACGGGCGAGATCCGCGACGGCCGGGCGGACATCGAGGTGGTCGCATGACGGCCGTGTGGGGCGGCCTGCTCGCTGTCGGTGCGCTCCTCGTGACAGCACCGTGGCTGTGGCCCCGCCGGTCGGATCGCCACGACGCCGGTCGAGGGCGGCTCGGGCGCCTACTGGACGAGGCAGGGCTAGCGCATGTGCGCGTGCGGGTGCTGGTGGCCGCGTCACTGGCGGTCGGTGCGCTGGCGGGAGTCCTCGCCGCCGCAGTGCTGGGGGTGGCGATCGTCGCGGTCACGGCGGGGTGCGCGGGGGCGGTCGCGCCGTACGCGTGGCTGCGCGCCCGGCGCGCGGCGCGGCGGCGCCGGCGACGGGCCGTGTGGCCCGATGTCTGCGAGCACATCGTCGCGGGCGTGCGGGCCGGGCTTTCGGTGACCGACGCCGTCTCCGCGCTCCAGGCGACAGGCCCGGAGGTGCTCCGCCCCGCATTCGCCCGCTTCGCGCTCGACATGGCGGCCTCGGGCAACGGCGACTCGAGCCTCGTGCGTCTCAAGACGGCACTCGCCGATCCGGTCGCGGATCGGATCATCGAGACGCTGCGGATGGCCCGACAGGTGGGCGGGACGAAGCTCGGCACGGTGTTGCGCGCCCTTGCGTCGTCGGTGAGGGAGGAGGCCGCGCTGCGCGCCGAGGTGGATGCCCGGCAGTCCTGGGTGCGTGCCGCCGCCGCGCTGGGGGTGATCGCACCGTGGGTCGTGCTCGTCCTGCTGGCCTCCCGGCCCGAGGGGGCCCGCGCGTACTCGAGCCCCGAGGGGATCCTGCTCGTGCTGGGCGGCGCGGCCGTGTCGGTGGTCGCGTACCGGCTCATGCTGCGGCTGGGCCGCCTGCCCGAGCAGGCGAGGTGGTTCGCGTGACCCTCGGCATCCCGACTTCCGCGGTCTGGGCGCTGCCGCTCGGAGCGGCGCTCGGCGCAGGCCTGTGGTGCATCGTCGCGGCGGTGCCGCGCTGGCGTGCGCCCGCGTTGCAGATACGAGTCGCCCGCTACATCCGTGACATCGGCGATGCGCTCGGGACGACGCCGTGGGAGAGCGCCGGCGGGTGGCCCGGCGACGCGCCTCCCACGCTTCGCGGCCTGCTTCGGGCACTCTCCGATCGCGGGGGCGCCGCGTTGGGAGATCCCGCCGTGCTCGCCCGGCGCCTCGGGCAGGCGGGCAGGGAGCGGAGCGTGTCGGAGTTCCGTGCGCGGCGCCTCGCATGGGGGCTGGCAGGGCTGCTCGTGGGAGCCGCTGCCTGGGTGGCGCTTGCGCTGATGGGACGCGGATTCCCCGGGCTCGCCGTGCTCCCCGCCGTGACCGCGATGATCGCCGTCGTCCTGTGCGATGCCGAGCTTCAGCGCGCCGCGCGGCGTCGCGGTCAGCGCATGAGGGAGGAGCTGCCGACGGTGCTGGAGCTGCTGAGCCTGTCGCTGTCGGCGGGCGAGGGTCTCCGCGATGCGCTGCGCCGCGTCGCGGCATCCGGCTCCGGTGAGCTCAGCGCTGAACTTCGGCGTGTCGTGTTCGATGTCGACACCGGCTCCTCGCTCACCACCGCGCTGCGGGCCCTGACCGAACGGGCGTCGCTGCCCCCGCTGACGCGTGCTACCGACCAGCTCGTGGCGGCGCTGGAGCGCGGCGCGCCGGTGGCGGAGGTGCTCCATGCGCAGGCGCACGACGCGCGCGAGGACTTCCGGCGTGCGCTGATCGAGCGGGCGGGCCGCGCGGAGATCGCCATGCTCTTCCCTCTCGTCTTCCTCATCCTTCCCCTGTCCGTCATCTACGCCGTCTTTCCGGGTGTGGTGCTGCTCAGGCTCGGCGTCGGCTGATGCCCGCCGGTCGGATCGCTCCGTTCAGAAAGGAACCCTCATGACCGAACCCGCTCCCCGCGTCCGCCCGTCGCGGCTGACGCGCACCCTGCGGCTGCTCGAGGCGCGGGTGCGTGCCGCGGCATCCGAAGAGCGCGGCGACGTGCCCGGCTGGGTGCTGATAACGCTGATGACCGCGGGGCTCGTCGTCGTGATCTGGGCGCTCGCGGGGCCCGCCCTCGGCGCCCTGTTCGAACAGGCCATCTCCCGCGTGGCGGGGTTCTGACCGCGCTCATGGCCATCGCCCCGCCTTCCGCGCGCACGTCAGAGGATGCCGGGGCCGCGGCCGTCGAGTTCGTCCTGGTAGGGCTGCTGCTGACCTTCCTGACGCTCGGGGTGATCCAGCTGGGCGTGGCCGTGTACGTCCGCAACGTCGTGCACGACGCGGCGGTCGAGGGCGCGCACCGCGGCGCGCTCGCGGATGCGTCACCCGCCGAGGGCGCGCAGCGCACGCGCGAGCTGATCGGGCGGGCGGTCGGCGAGTCGTTCGCGCAGGAGGTGAGCGCGCAGCGCAGCGGCGAGCTCGGGTACCCGACCGTGCGGGTGACCGTCCGGGCGCGCCTGCCGCTCGTGGGGTTGCTGGGCCCGGCTGCCGGCATGGAGGTGCAGGCGCATGCGCCGCTCGAAAGCTTCGACTGATTCCTCGGACGCGGGCTCTGCGCCGCTGGAGTTCATCGCCGTGGGCCTTCTCCTGCTCGTGCCGCTGGTGTACTTGGTGCTCGCCGCCGCAACCCTGCAGGCGCATGCGCTCGGAGCCGAATCCGCCGCCCGGCACGTCGCCCGGGCGATCGCGCAGGCCGACGGCATCCGCTCCGCCGACGCCCGCGCGGGAGCGGTGCTCGCGACGACCGCGAGGGAGTACGGAATGGATGCCTCCGCCGTCGTCCTCTCGATCTCCTGCGAGCCCGCCGCGCCCTGCCCCGCCGCGGGGGCGACGGTGCGTGTGGACGTGCGAACGCGGGTCGCGCTGCCGCTCGTGCCTCCGGTCTTCGGGCTGGAGCGCATCGTCTCGCTGCCCGTGGAGGCCACGGCGATGCAGAAGGTCTCTCGGTTCTGGGGTGCCTCGTGACGGGTCGCTCAGACCGACCGGGGCGCGTCCGCGCGTGCAGGCGGGACGAAGGGGGCTCGGTCATGCTGCTGACTCTCGGGTACGCCCTCCTCACGATCGCCGTCGTGCTCGTGTGCCTGAACGCCACGAGCCTCTACCTCGCCCAGAAGCGGGTGGACGCGATCGCGGACGCCGCGGCCCTCGCGGCGGCGGACGGGTTCGACCTCGTGCTCTGGGACGGTGTGCCCCGAGCGGTGCTGCACGACGGGGGAGTGCGTGGGCAGGCGGCGTCGATCGTCGACGCGCACGGACGCGCGGCGCGGCTCGTGCGGGCGTGGACGCCGGACGGCGTGTCGGCACGCGTGACGGTGTCGGACACGTGGCATCCGGTGGTCTTCAGCGTGTTCGTCCCGGGCGGCGTGGCGCTCGAGTCCACGGCGACGAGCCGCACCGCGGCGCGGTGACCGCGCCCGTGCGGCGGCCTCAGCCGCGCCGCGGCGAGAACCGCGGGATGAAGCGCGTCAGCGCGACGGCCCCGACGAGCCCGATGACCCCCACGAGCGCGACGGCGCCCGAGATCGACCACACCGCCGTCACCCCGGAGACGAGCAGCGGCGTCGCGGCGCCCCCGGCATCCGTCAGGGTCCGCCACGACCCGAGGTAGGGCGCCGGATTCGCGGGCGGCGCGGTGTCGGCCCCGAGGGTGAGCAGGATGCCGCTGGAGAGCCCGTTGCCGACGCTCACGACCATCGCGAAGACGGCGAACCAGACGTCGGCGTCGGCGAGATCGTGCGTGGCCGACAGCGCCAGGAAGCCGAGGCCCATGAGCGTCATCGCCGGGAGGGCGGCCCACAGGCGGCCGAAGCGGTCCATCACCTGGCCGCTCGCGTAGAACAGGGCGAAGTCGATCGCGCCCGAGATGCCGACGACGAGGGCGATCGTCGCGGCGTCCAGCCCGATCGAGACGCCCCACAGGGGCAGCACCAGCTGGCGCGCCGAGCGCACCGCCGACACCGACGCCGCCGCGAGCCCCAGGCGCGCCAGCACGTCGCGATGCGCCCACATGGTGCGGAACACCCCGGCGCGCGACTGCGTGGGGATCGATCCCGTGACCGGCTCGCCCGAGTCCTCGCCGCCATCGGCGTGACGGGAGTAGCGGGAGTGCCCGGCGGGCGGGGTGGCTGTGCTGCGCGCGGCGAGCTGCGCTTCCGGATCGGGACCCAGCAGGACGAGCAGCACGCACGCGATGAGACACACGCCGAAGAACCAGACGGCGGCGCGCTCGTCGTCGAAGAGCAGCAGCAGGGCGGCCGCCGCGAACGGGCCGGCGAACAGCCCGAGCCGGAACGTTCCGCCCAGCAGCGATAGCGCGCGGGCGCGGAACACCAGCGGCACCCGCGTCGCCATGAACGAGTGGCGCGCGAGGCCGAACGCCGCGGCGCAGAAACCCACGATGAGCACGGATGCCGCGAGCACGCCGATGTTCGGCGCCCAGAGCAGTCCCGCCACGCCGGCGAGCGCCACCACTCCGGCCGCCGCCATCGTCGCGCGCTCACCGAACCGCGCCACTGCCCAGCCGGCGGGGATGTTGCCCACGAGCTGGCCGACGACGAGCGCCGAGGCGACGAGGCCGGCGACGGCGATGTCGGCGCCCAGCCGAGCTGCCATCACCGGCAGCAGCGGCAGCACGGCCCCCTCGCCGAACGCGAAGAGCACCGTGGGGCCGTAGATCATGGGGGCGAGGCGGCCGACGACCGCCCCGATCCGAGCCCTGTCGCCGGCGTCGGCGGGGGAGACGGGGGATCGGGTCACCGTATCCACGTTAGTCTGGACTGTCATGCTCGAACTCGATCTGTCCGCCGACATCCAGGCGCTGCGCTCCACCTTCTCCGACATCCGCGCCGTCGTCGACGTCGACGGCCTGCGTGCCGACATCGCTCGCCTGAGCGAGCAGGCGGGGGCTCCCGACCTGTGGGACGACCCCGAGGCCGCCCAGAAGGTGACGAGCGCGCTGAGCCACAGCCAATCCGACCTCGCGCGCGTCGACGCCATCGAGCGTCGCCTCGACGACCTCGAGGTGCTCGTCGAGCTCGCTCGCGAGATGGAGGACGAGGAGTCAGCCGACGAGGCGCGCCGCGAGCTCGCCGCCCTCGGCGAGGCGATCGGCCAGCTCGAGGTGCAGACCCTGCTCGACGGCGAGTACGACTCCCGCTCGGCCGTCGTGACGATCCGCTCGGGCGCCGGCGGCGACGACGCGACCGACTTCGCCGAGATGCTCATGCGCATGTATCTGCGCTGGGCCGAGCGCCACAAGTATCCCGTCAAGGTCATGGACACCTCCTACGCCGAGGGCGCGGGCATCAAGTCGGCCACGTTCGAGGTCGATGCCCCCTACGCCTACGGAACGCTCTCGGTCGAGGCCGGCACCCACCGACTGGCTCGCATCAGCCCATTCGGCTCGGCCGACAAGCGCCAGACGTCCTTCGCCGCCGTCGAGGTGATCCCCGTCATGGAGGAGGCCGTCGAGGTCGACATCCCCGAGGGCGACATCCGCGTCGACGTCTTCCGCTCGTCGGGCCCCGGCGGACAGTCGGTCAACACGACCGACTCCGCCGTGCGCCTGACCCACCTCCCCACGGGAATCGTGGTCTCGATGCAGAACGAGAAGTCGCAGATCCAGAACCGCGCCGCCGCCATGCGCGTGCTGCAGACCCGGCTCCTGCTGCTCAAGCGCGAGGAGGAGGCGGCGAAGAAGAAGGAGCTCGCGGGCGTCATCACGGCCAGCTGGGGCGACCAGATGCGCTCGTACTTCCTCTACGGCCAGCAGCTCGTGAAGGACCTGCGCACGGGACACGAGGTCGGCAACCCCGCCGTCGTGTTCGACGGCGACCTCGACGGCTTCATCGCCGCGGGCATCCGCTGGCGCAAGCGCAAGGACGACGACTGATCCGGATGCCGCCAGCCGGGTGTCGCTGAGGGGCATCCCCCGCGACACGCTTAGGCTCGGATGGCCATGATCAGGTTCGAACACGTCACCAAGACCTACCGCGGCTCGCAGAAGCCGGGTCTCTCGGGCGTCGACTTCGAAGTCGCCCGCGGCGAGTTCGTCTTCCTCGTCGGCCCCTCGGGCTCGGGCAAGTCGACGTGCCTGCGCCTGATCCTCCGCGAGGACATGCCCACGACGGGCAGTGTCGTCGTGCTGGGCCGCGACCTCACGACGCTCTCCAACCGCAAAGTCCCGTACTTCCGCCGGCACGTCGGCGCGGTCTTCCAGGACTTCCGCCTCCTCACCTCCAAGACGGTGTTCCAGAACGTCGCGTTCACCCTCCAGGTCACGGGAGCCTCGCGCGGGTTCATCCAGCAGGCGGTGCCCGAGGTGCTCGAGCTCGTCGGGCTCGCGGGCAAGGAGAAGCGGATGCCGCACGAGCTCTCGGGCGGCGAGCAGCAGCGCGTCGCGATCGCGCGCGCGCTCGTCAACCGCCCGCAGGTGCTCCTGGCCGACGAACCGACGGGAAACCTCGACCCCGCCACGTCGATCGGCATCATGCAGCTCCTCGCCCGCATCAACGCGAACGGCACGACCGTGCTCATGGCGACCCACGAGGCGGGCTTCGTCGACCAGATGCGCCGACGCGTCATCGAGCTCGCGCACGGTGAGATCGTGCGCGACGAGGTGCACGGAGGGTACGGCGACACATCGCAGCTGCCGAGCCTCGCCCCTGCCAAGGAGAAGGGCGCGGACGCCATCGCCGCCCTCACTGCCGTTCTCGAGCTGCAGGAGCGCGTCGCCGCGGGCGACGCGGCGCTCCCGACGGGCGACGTCCCCGTCTTCGCCCCCGACGTCGAACCGGAACCCGCGGCGGCACAGGCCTCCGAGAACCGCGCCGACGCGGCATCCCACTCCGACGGCGACGAGCACCTCGCCGGAGCGGATGCTGCCCCCGCGGGGGAGGCCATCCCCGACGCGGACGCGCTGGCCGTTGCCAACGCCGCGCTCTCGGCCGTCGCGGGTCAGGCCGCCGCCGCCGTGAGCCCGCCGCCCTTCGACCCCATCGTCCATGTCGAGGAGGAGGCGCCCTCGCCGCCCATGCCGCCGCCGCCCCACGACACCGGAGCTGCGCCGCGCGTGCACCTGACCGGACCCATCGAGATCGAGCTGCCCGAGCTGCCCGAGGTCGGCGTCGCCGACCGCCTGGGCCTCGGCGAAGGCGACGAGGACGACAGGGTGGGTCCCACGTCGTGAGGTGGCAACTGATACTCGCCGAGGCGTTCAGCGGCCTGCGGCGCAACGCTTCGATGGTCATCTCCGTCGTGCTCGTGACCTTCGTGTCGCTCACGTTCGTCGGCGCCGCGATCCTCATGCAGATGCAGATCGCGAAGATGCAGGACTTCTGGGTCGACCGGGCCCAGGTCGCGGTCTACATGTGCACGCCGATCTCGGTGAGCGCGACGTGCGTCGACGGCGCGGCCACGCCCGAGCAGATCGCACAGGTGCAGGCGTCCCTCGACTCCGACACGCTGGGACCGCTCGTGCAGGAGTACCGCTTCGAGACCCGCGACGAGGCCTACGCCAACCTCATCGAGCAGATGGGCGAGGACTACGCGAGCGTCATCGCGCCCGAGCAGATGAACGAGACGTTCTGGATCAACCTCGTCGACCAGACGCAGTCCGACGTGATCATCGAGGCGTTCAGCGGCACAGCGGGCGTCGAGGACGTCGCCGATCAGCTGCAGTACCTGGATCCGCTGTTCCAGGCCCTGACGGTGGCGACGTACATCGCCGTCGGCATCGCCGGTCTCATGCTGATCGCGGCCGTCCTGCTGATCGCGACGACCATCCGCCTTTCGGCGTACGCCCGCCGGCGAGAACTCGGCATCATGCGGCTGGTCGGGGCATCCAACCGATTCATCCAGACGCCGTTCATCCTCGAGGGCGTGCTGGCGGCGCTGCTCGGCTCGGGTCTTGCCGCCCTCGCCGTCTGGGCGGGGCTGCGCTTCGGGGTGGAGGGATATCTCCGCGAGCGAGTCGCGTTCATCACGACGTGGGTGGGCGCGGAGGAGCTGTTCGTCGTCATCCCGGTGATGGTCGTCGTCGGCGTATTCCTCGCGGCACTGTCGGCCGGCTTCGCCATCCGGCGTTGGCTCCGGGCCTGACCCGAGGTGCGCAACCGCTAGACTGAGAGGCTGCCGTGCGTCCGCGCGGCGCAGATGCCGGAGGTCGTCATGGTGAAGGAACGCGGGGAGAAGGTCGTCGCGACCAATCGTCGTGCCCGCCACGACTACGCGATCGAGAAGACGTACGAGGCGGGCCTCGTGCTCACGGGCACCGAGGTCAAGTCGTTGCGGCAGGGTCGTGCGAACCTCACCGACGGGTACGCATACATCGACGGCGGCGAGGCCTTCCTGGACGCCGTGCACATCCCGGAGTATTCGCAGGGCCACTGGACCAACCACGCGACGAAGCGCACGCGCAAGCTTCTCCTCCACAAGGAGGAGATCATCAAGCTCTCCCACGCCGTCTCGGCGGGCGGATACACCCTCGTGCCGCTGAAGCTCTACTTCTCCGACGGCCGCGCGAAGGTCGAGATCGCCATCGCCAAGGGCAAGCGGGAGTTCGAGAAGCGCCAGACGATCCGCGAACGCGAGGACAAGCGCGAGGCCGAGCGCGCCATGCGCACGCGCAACCGCCTCGGGGAGTGACGGGCGCGGACTCCCTCCTCACCCTGACGACTGCGCGACCGAAGGTTCGCGCGTGACCAGGCGCCGGTGACGAGTCAGCGCATGCCGGCGGCCCGTCAGCGCGCCGAGAACCGGCCCTCGACGCTCGCGGTCACGACGATCGGCTGCGGCTCGAACTGCACCGAAGGTCCGCCGCCGTCGGCGGACGTCGCCATCGCACGCAGGGCGCGGGGCTCGGCGCGCTCCGGTCGATCGCCCCTCGTGAGGAGCAGCCCCTGATCGGCGATCTCGAGGGGTGTGACGGAGCCGCGGTCGATCGCGGCGGCATACGCGGTCGCGCGAGCGAGCGCCTCTCGCACGGCCTGGGCCGCGGCATCCGCCTCGACCGCGCGACGCGTCTCGGGGGTCAGCTCCCATGTGATGCCGCCGATCTGCACGCCCTCCCGTTCGGACGCGGCGGAGACCCACCACGACAGTGCCGCGAAGTCGGCGAACGTCGCCTGGAGGTCGACGGATGCGTGGTAGACGGGCGTGAGCTGGCGGCCCTCGGCGTTCCACGGGCGTTCCGACCAGACGGCTGCGCGCTGGCTCGACCATTCCGTCACGTCGCCGTCGGCGCGACGCGCGTCGAGCTCCTCGCGCAGCGGCGCGGTGAGCGCCGCGATCTTCTCGATGACGGGGCCGCGGGCCGGTCCGTCGCACCGCACGCTCAGGTGAGCCGTTGCACGCTCGGGGGAGACACGCGCCTCGTGCTCGCCGCGGACGGTGATGATGACCTCGCTCATGCGGCCGAGCCTACGCCCGGCGAAACCCGGGCGGACGACGCGTCCTCGCGGCTCGGGAATGGTCGGGCGTTCGCTATCGTTGTATGCTGAAGGGCTCGGGCGGCATCCGCCCGGCACACAACTCCACAGCGTGCGAACAGCGGTTCCTTCGACGAAGGTTCACGGGGATGATCGGTTTCGACATCGCCTGCGAATCTGCGAGAAGCGGGCCGAGGATGCAGGGTTATCTCGTAAACGCTCCCTGCAAAACTATAAGTGCCGAATCCAAGCGCACTGACTTCGCCCTCGCTGCTTAAGCGAGCCCGATAGTCCGTCAGACCGTGGGTGATCCCGACACGGATCCTGGCGTCATCTAGGGATCTTGCTGCGCGACGACGCCTGAGCGTCGCGCGGGACTCTTATCAGGCTGGGCCCGTCGACTTAGGTGTCTGTGACAAAGGTCGGGGCCGAGCAGAACGCTCTTACAGACTGCGCCCGGAGAAGCCCCAGAGACACAGCGATGGACGGGGGTTCGATTCCCCCCATCTCCACGACCGCGGTTCGCACCGACCAGGGCCCGGTTCCCGCGCGCGTGACGCTCGCGGGGACCGGGCCTTCGTCGTTTCGCCTCCTCGCCTGTCACGAAACGTCGTCGACGCGGCCCCGCCCCGACGGTTCGCGACAGGCGAAGGGGCGGGCCGCGGGATCGTCATCCCGAACAGCGTCGCTGCCGGCGCCGCGGGGAAAAGGGTCGTCCCACTGCGTCTCGTGTCCTTCGCGGATGAAGGCGTCGATGTGATTGATCCCGGCTGTGACGACCTCGATAACGGCCTGGTCGGCCCCGGGCGGCGACAGGGGCCGCTCCTGCAGCCGCAGCACATCCGGGCCGCCGGTGCGGTCGTACTGGACGACCCGGGCGGCCGTGGGGATCTTTATGACGGGCCCGCCTCTCCGCTCGCCGTTGAACGGTTCAAGGCCACGCCCGCCGGAGACGGGTGAGGGCGGTCGGCGCCTACACTCCCGGGCGCTCGATGACGAGCAGGCTCGACTTGCCGTGGGACACCGTGACCCACCCGTCGCCGAAGAGGTAGGTCATGCCGTAGCCCTCGGCATCCGCCGACACGAGGGTGTCGGGATTCTCGGTGACGTACACGCCCTCGGTGGAATCCTCGCGCACCCAACCCTGGTCGGCGAGCTCGTCCTGCGCATCGGCGGCGAGTCCGGGCTCGAGCGGTGTCCACCCGTAGATCTGCACGTTGTCGGAGGCTGGGCTCTGGGCGTCTCCCCACGTGCACCAGATGCCGTCTTCGATCTCCTGCGCACCGACGCGGAAGACGTCTTCCTGGTAGGTCCACCCCGACTCCCCGAACGCCTCGACGACCGACGCGGGGATGAGGTTCTCGCACGTCACGCTCGCCGGGTCGACCGTCGGCGCGGGTTCCGGGGTGGGGGTCGTCGTCTCGACCGGCGCCGTCGGGGTCGGAGGAGAACCGGACTCTAGCGAGGGTGCCTGCTCGCCCGCGCACCCGGCCAGGATCAGGACGGAGCCGACCAAGGCGACCGCGGGCAGGAGGGGACGACGGGGCATGAGGCTCATACGGGGACGTGGTCGGAATGGAGGAAGGCGAGGAAGCTTTCGTGCAGCACCCCGTTGGTGGCGAGCGAGGAGCGCGCCGACAGCGTCTCGTCGCCCTCGAACGACGTGAATCGGCCGCCCGCCTCGGTAACGATCGGCACGACCGCGGCGATGTCGTACTCCTTCACGTCGAACTCCGCGACGAACTCGAGCCGGCCCTCCGCGAGGAGCATGTACGGCCACACGTCGCCGTAGCCGCGGTCGCGCCAGACGCGGCGCGACAGCGCGACGAGGGCGGGCAGGTGGCCCGCGTCATCCCACTGTCGAATGCTCTGGAAGCTCACGCTCGCGTCCTCGATACGGTCGATCCCCGAGACGCGCAGGCGAGCGGGGGAGCCGCCCGCATCGACGGTCCAGGCACCCAGACCCTCGGCGGCCCACCATCGGCGGGAGATGCCCGGCACGCTCACGACGCCGACGACGGGGCGGCCCTCCACCGCGAGGCAGATCAGCGTGCCCCACATCGGGATGCCGCGCAGGTAGTTGGCGGTGCCGTCGATGGGGTCGATGATCCACTGCCGCGCCTGGTCGCCCTGTCGGCCGAATTCCTCGCCGAACACGCCGTCGTGCGGACGCTCTGCCGCGAGGATGTCGCGGATCGCTCGCTCGGTGGCGAGGTCGGCCTCGGTGACGGGAGACGCGTCGGGCTTCGTCTCGACCGTGAGGTCGTCGGCGTCGAACCGAGCCATGGAGACCGCGTCCGCGGCATCCGCCATGCGCAGCGCGAGCGCGAGGTCGTCGGCGCGAGGGGGCGTCAGCGCGCCCGTCGGGGAAGCGGGGAGGGTCACCCGCCCAGGATACCCGCGGGTGGTCGTCCCGATTGGCGGCGAGCCGGTCGCGGGTGATAACGTTGATCCTCGGTGCGCGCGGCGCACCACTCGCACCTCTAGCTCAATCGGCAGAGCAACTGACTCTTAATCAGTGGGTTCAGGGTTCAAGTCCCTGGGGGTGCACGAAAAGGAAGGCCCGGGATCACTGAGCAGAATCAGTGGCCGGGCCTTCCATCGTTCTCCGACCCGGATCGGGCGACATGTGAACGCGACGGGCGAGCTGATTCCCGAGATGTCCGACGGGTAGAATCCCGAACCCCTGGCGATCACCCGGAAACCGACCCGAGCCGACCCGCTGGGTGTTCGCGCATGGCTGGCCGCGGCATCCATCGGCTATATCGCGAACTGCGCGCTCGGAACGAGCGTCGCGACGCGGCTGATAGACACGCACGAGATCCGCTGGGTTCACCATGCCCTGTTCGCGGCGACGGCCGCCCTCACGAGCGTGACCGCGGCCACGGCGGGTGTCGCCCGCCGTCCCTGACTCGTCGCCCCGCTGTCCGCGGCGCTGGCCGTGCTGGCCCTCATCCCGTTCGTCGGCACACGCACCTGGCGCCACAGCGCGACCGCCCTGGCGGCGGCGCCGCTCTTCGTCGGAGCGATCATCGCTTCTCGGAGGTAGGAATGGAATTCCTCGATGTGGTGCGTCGCCGGAAGACGACGAGCGGCCCGTTCCTGCCGGATCCGGTGTCGGCGGAGCATCAGCGCCTGCTCATGGAGGTCGCCGGGCGTGCGCCCTCGCAGCTGAACAGCCAACCATGGCGATTCGTGCTCATCGAGCAGCGCGGGAGCATCGACGCGATCGCTGCGATCAGCGGCGAGAGCATGACGACGGCGATGTCGAACGGGACTTCTTCGAGAGGTACAAGAGGTACTTCCGATTCAGCGCCGCCGAGATGCAGCGGCGTCGCGACGGGATGCTCTTCGACCGCCTTCCCGCGCCCCTCCGGCCGTTCACGAGCCAGGTGTTCACTCGCCGGGGCCAGAAGATGATGAATGCGTTGCGGGTCCCGCAGACCCTGGGGGGAGGAAAACCGGAGGCTCGTCGCGGGATCATCCCTGCTCATGGCGGTGCTGCTCGATCGGGCCGAGAACCGCACGGGCGAGCTGTCGTCCTTCTACTCGATATTCAGCATGGGTGCGGCGATGGAGAACGTCTGGCTCGCCACCGTCGAGCTCGGAATGGGAATCCAGTTCGTGTCGTTTCCTATGGAGGTCCCGGGCAACTGGGAGCGCATCGAGCGGCTGCTCGAGGTGCCGGACACGCTCGACCTGATGGCCGTGTACCGCCTCGGCTACCTGCCCCCGAACGCCCGGCGGCCTCCGATCGACTGGTCGAGTCACGAGCGCAAGCTCCCGTCGCAGTACGTCTTCCGCGACATGTGCGCGACCCCCCCCCAGAACGGGTGGGACGACTGATATCGACCGAACGCCGGGCGAGCGGATGCCGTGGCGTCAGGGCTGCAGCAGCACCTTGATCGCTCGGCGCTCGTCCATCGCGGCGTAGGCTTCGGCGACATCGGCCAGGGGTAGGGTGAGGTCGAAGACACGACCCGGCTGAACGACCCCGCCCCAGACATCCGGCAGCAGTTCCTCGATGTAGTTGCGGACGGGCGCCACGCCACCGCGCAGGGCGACGTTGGCCCCGAAGAGCGACTGCACGGGGACGGAGTTGCCCTCGGCGGGAACACCGACGAAGCCGACGGTGCCGCCTGGCCGGACGGTCGCGACGGCCTGTTCCATGCTCGCGCTCGTCCCGACGCACTCGAGAACGGCGTCGGGTCCGATCCCGTCGAACAACGCCTTCGCCGCGTCCACCCCCGCCTCGCCCCGTTCGGCGACGACCTCGGTCGCGCCGAATTCACGCCCGAGCGCCTGGCGGGATTCGTGCCGGGACATCAGCACGATGCGCTCTGCGCCGAGCCTTTTCGAGGCGAGCACCGCGCAGAGCCCGACGGCTCCGTCGCCGATCACGACGACCGTGGTGCCGGGGCCGACCCCGCCCGAGAGCGCGGCATGGTGACCGGTGCCGAAGACGTCCGACAGCGTCAGCAGGTGCGGGATGAGGTCTTCCGACGGATACTCAGGGGTCTTCACCAGCGTGCCATCGGCGTGGGGGACGCGGACGAACTCGCCCTGTCCGCCGTCGGCGAACCCGCCGAAGTGGTCGCGCGAACCCCACCATGAGAGCTCGAGGCAGGAGGTCGAGACGCCGTTCGCGCAGTTCACGCACGTCATGTCGCAGTCGTAGAAGGGCGCGATGACGAAGTCGCCGACCGAGACGCGCTCGACGTCGTCGCCGACCGACTCCACGACCCCGACGAATTCGTGGCCGGTGCGCGAGCCGGCCTTGGGCACGCGCACGCCGCGATAGCTCCAGAGGTCCGAGCCGCAGACGCAGGCGGCGACGACCCTGACGATCGCGTCGCGTCCCGTGCTGAGCACGGGGTCGGGCACCTGTTCGAGTCGGATATCGCCGGCAGCATGAATCGTCGTCGCTCGCATCTCGTCCACGATACCGCGGTGCCGGCATTCAGGCTGCCTCTTCCGCGATGATCGCGGGCGTGGGGGAAGGCGAGCGCGAGGCCCCCTACTGACCCGGTGAAAGCGGGGCGTTGCGTCAGCGCTCACCCTGCACGCGGCCGCGGAGAAGCTTCTTCTCCTTGCCGTGAACGGGGGAATCGTCGGGTATGGGGCGACCACGGGTCGCGCGCCTGGTGTCGACGATCGATCCGATCGCGAGCGCCAGACTGATGCCCCAGCTGAGCCACGCAAGGGCCGTCCGCCAGGTGAAGGTGCCCGCGCGCGCCGACCGCAGCAGGGTGATGCCGCCGGTGACGGCCGAGATGATGCCGGTGCCGAACACGTACTTGCGCATGACGGCAACGCTACCTGCAACGCAGCACGCGGCCCCACGGTGGCGCCCTCGGGCAGTCTCTGGCATGCTTCGCTCCCGCTCGCAAGCCCGGGAATGCGGGGGAGCGGCCCGATACCCTGGAGGCTCACGACATCCCGCCCATCCCCGGAAAGAGGCAACCCGTGACCTCCGCTCAGACCCCCGACCTCGCCGATCTGGTCGTCGTCGCGAACCGCCTCCCCGTGGACCGCGGTGACGATGGCGAGTGGAAGCGCTCGCCCGGAGGCCTCGTCACGGCGCTCGAGCCGATGATGCGTCGCGCAGACGGGGCGTGGGTGGGCTGGCCGGGAAAACCTGACCTGGACGTCGAGCCCTTCGAGTTCGACGGTACGCACCTCGTGCCCATCACGCTGACGGAAGAAGACGTCGAGCTCTACTACGAGGGCTTCTCCAACGACACGATCTGGCCGCTCTACCACGACGTGATCGCCGCGCCCCGCTACCGCCGCCAGTGGTGGGATGCCTATGTGCGCGTCAACCGTCGCTTCGCGGAGGCGGCCGCAGCCGTCGCCGCCGACGGCGCGACAGTGTGGGTGCAGGACTACCAGCTGCAGCTCGTTCCCATGATGCTGCGCGAGCTGCGGCCCGACCTGACGATCGGGTACTTCCATCACATTCCGTTCCCTGCATACGGCCTGTACTCGCAGCTGCCCTGGCGGCGTCAGGTGCTCGAGGGTTTGCTGGGTGCCGACGTCATCGGCTTCCAGCGGGTGGCGGATGCCGGTAACTTCGCCCGGGCGGTGCGACGTCAGCTGCGCTACGACACGAAGGCGTCGGGCATCACCGTCCCGCAGCCCGATGGCACGACACGCACCGCGCTGGCCAAGGCGTTCCCGATCTCGATCGATGCGGAGTCGTACGCCGCGCTCGCCCGGGACCCGAAGGTGCAGGCACGCGCCCGGGAGATCCGCGAGGGCCTCGGCAACCCGCGCAAGATCCTTCTCGGCGTCGACCGCCTGGACTACACGAAGGGCATTCGCCACCGGCTGAAGGCGTTCGGCGAGCTGCTGGAGGACGGGCGGATCGAGGCATCCGACGTGACGCTCGTGCAGGTCGCGAGTCCCAGCCGCGAGCGCGTCGAGGCGTACGCCCAGCTGCGGGACGAGATCGAGCTCACCGTAGGGCGCATCAACGGAACCTACGACACCACGGGACACACCGTCATCCGGTACCTCCATCACGGGTATCCGCGGGAGGAGATGGTCGCGCTCTTCCTCGCCGCCGACGTCATGCTCGTGACCGCCCTGCGGGATGGCATGAACCTCGTGGCGAAGGAGTACGTCGCCTCCCGGATCGACAACCGGGGGGCGCTCGTGCTGAGCGAGTTCGCCGGCGCGGCCGACGAGCTCGGCAGCGCCCTTCTGATCAACCCTCACGACATCGTGGGCATGAAGGACACGATCCTGCGGGCGATCGACATGCCCGGCGCCGAGCAGGGCCGGCGCATGCGCGCGCTCCGACGTCGCGTGTTCGAGCACGACGTCGATGCGTGGTCGCGTTCGTTCCTCGCGGCCCTGGAGCAGGCCCGGGGACGCACCGAGAGCGCGGCGCACGCGTGAGCGCCGCCGCACCCGCCGGATCGCCCGAGGCTCGAGCGCTGCTGGCGCGGGTAGCGACGACACCGCACCTGCTCGTCGCCCTCGACTTCGACGGAACGCTCTCCCACCTGAGCGACGAGCCGATGAGCGTGCGGGCGCTGCCCGAGGCGGCCGAGGCCGTGCGCTCCCTCGCCGCCGCACCGGGTACCGACGTCGCCTTCGTCTCGGGCCGTACCCTCCGCGACCTGAGGGTGATCGCGGAGCACGACGACGATTCCCCCTTCCACCTCGCGGGATCGCACGGCGCCGAGTTCTGGCACCCGCGCGGGTCCTCCGTCCGCGACGATGCGAGCGTCTCGCCGGTGGACGAAGACCGGCCCGACGTGGCGGACGAGGTGCTGGCGGCCGTAGAGGCCGCCGTCGAGGCGCTCGATGGCGCGTGGATCGAGCGCAAGGAGTTCGGTTTCGGCCTGCACACCCGGCTGGCGAACGCGGCAGACACCGATCGCGCGACGAGCGCCGTCGACACGATCGTCGCGGAGCGCGCACCCGCATGGCGCCGGCGCACGGGACGCGACATCCTCGAGTTCGCGTGGCGGCACGAGGGCAAGGATGCCGCGGTCGCGGCCCTGCGGGAGCAGCTGGCGGCCACCGCGGTGCTGTTCGCGGGTGATGACGTCACCGACGAGGACGCGCTGCGCAGCCTGCGGGATAACGACCTCGGGATCAAGGTCGGCGCGGGGGAGACCGCGGCGGCCGTACGTGTGGCATCCCCCACAGAACTCGCCCAGGTCTTGTCGCAGCTGGCGCGAATGCGCTCCGCGGCGCAGGAATAGACTTTGGGCATGGCCCACCCCTCTGACCCGTCTTCCAGCGCGCCCGTCGACATCAAGCCCCGCAGCCGTGTCGTGACCGACGGCATCGAAGCCACCACCTCGCGCGGGATGCTGCGCGCGGTCGGAATGGGCGATGCGGACTGGGAGAAGCCCCAGATCGGCATCGCGTCGAGCTGGAACGAGATCACCCCCTGTAACCTGAGCCTCGACCGCCTCGCGCAGGGTGCGAAGGAGGGAGTGCACTCGGGTGGCGGATATCCGCTGCAGTTCGGCACCGTCTCCGTCTCCGACGGCATCTCGATGGGTCACGAGGGCATGCACTTCTCGCTCGTCTCGCGCGAGGTCATCGCCGACTCCGTCGAGACCGTCATGATGGCCGAGCGTCTCGACGGCAGCGTCCTGCTGGCCGGCTGCGACAAGTCGATCCCCGGCATGCTGATGGCGAGCGCCCGCCTCGATCTGTCGAGCGTCTTCCTCTACGCCGGCTCGATCGCGCCGGGCTGGGTCAAGCTCAGCGACGGCACGGAGAAGGACATCACGATCATCGACTCGTTCGAGGGTGTCGGTGCGTGCCTGTCGGGCCGCATGAGCGAGGCCGACCTCAAGCGCATCGAGTGCGCCTTCGCGCCCGGCGAGGGTGCCTGTGGCGGCATGTACACGGCCAACACGATGGCCTCCGTCGCGGAGGCCCTGGGCCTCAGCCTGCCCGGCTCCGCGGCCCCGCCCTCGGCCGACCGCCGCCGCGACTACTTCGCCCACCGCTCCGGCGAGGCGGTCGTGAACCTGCTGCGCCAGGGGATCACGACGCGCGACATCCTGACCAAGGAGGCGTTCGAGAACGCCATCGCCCTCGCGATGGCCCTCGGCGGCTCGACCAACGTCGTGCTCCACCTGCTCGCGATCGCGAACGAGGCCGAGGTGGACCTCGACCTGCACGACTTCAACCGCATCGGCGACAAGGTCCCCCACGTGGCCGACATGAAGCCGTTCGGCAAGTACGTCATGAACGACGTCGACCGCCACGGCGGCATCCCGGTCGTCATGAAGGCGATGCTGGATGAGGGCCTGCTGCACGGCGACGCCCTCACCGTGACGGGCAAGACGCTCGCCGAGAACCTCGCCGACCTGAACCCCGACCCCGTCGACGGCACGGTCATCCACCGCTTCGACGACCCCATCCACGCCTCCGGCGGGCTGACGATCCTGCACGGCTCGTTCGCGCCCGACGGCGCCGTCGTCAAGACCGCTGGCTTCGACGCGAGCGTGTTCGAGGGTCCGGCCCGCGTGTTCGAGCGAGAGCGCGCCGCGATGGACGCCCTCGAGGCGGGGGAGATCTCGGCCGGCGACGTCGTCGTCATCCGGTACGAGGGCCCGAAGGGCGGTCCGGGGATGCGCGAGATGCTCGCCATCACGGCCGCCATCAAGGGCGCGGGTCTCGGGAAAGATGTACTACTCTTGACAGACGGACGATTCTCAGGCGGCACAACCGGCCTGTGCATCGGCCACATAGCACCCGAAGCGGTGGACGCCGGTCCCATCGCCTTCGTGCGCGATGGTGATCTGATACGGGTCGATATCGCGGCTCGCACTCTCGACCTACTCGTCGATGAGGCAGAGCTGAGCTCCCGCCGCTCTGGCTGGGAGCCCCTGCCCCCGCGCTACACCCGAGGCGTTCTGGCCAAGTACTCCAAGCTCGTGCGTTCCGCCGCGGAAGGCGCCGTCACGGGGTAACCGCGGCCACCCCATCCCGCTCGATCTCTCGCGGAGAGGAATCCCACCATGCCCGCCGAATCCGCCACGGCCGTTCCCCGGCCGCCCGCCCGGACCGCATCCGCGCCCGTGCTCACGGGCGCCGAGGCCGTCGTCCGCTCACTGGAGCTGCTCGGCGTCACCGATGTCTTCGGCCTTCCGGGCGGGGCGATCCTGCCCGTCTACGACCCGCTCATGGACTCCACCGGAGTGCGCCACATCCTGGTGAGGCATGAGCAGGGCGCAGGGCACGCCGCCGAGGGCTACGCCGCGGCATCCGGCCGGGTGGGCGTCGCGATCGCGACGTCGGGCCCCGGCGCGACCAACCTCGTCACGGCGATCGCCGACGCCTACATGGACTCGGTCCCCATCGTGGCCATCACCGGTCAGGTCTTCAGCAACCTGATGGGGACGGACGCCTTCCAGGAGGCCGACATCGTCGGCATCACGATGCCGATCACGAAGCACTCCTTCCTCGTCAAGACGGCCGAGGACATCCCCGGCGCGATCGCGGCGGCGTTCGAGATCGCCTCCACCGGCCGGCCCGGCCCCGTGCTCGTCGACATCACGAAGGACGCGCAGCAGGCCGAGGCGCCCTTCGTCTGGCCTCCGCGCATCGACCTTCCCGGGTACCGCCCCGTGACGAAGGCCCACGGCAAGCAGATCCAGGCGGCTGCCCAGCTCCTCGCGACCGCGAGCAAGCCGGTGCTGTACGTCGGGGGCGGGGTGGTCCGAGCGCGGGCGGCCGAGGAGCTGCTGCGCCTGGCCGAGGCGACCGGTGCGCCGGTCGTGACCACCCTGATGGCCCGCGGCGCCTTTCCCGACTCGCACCCTCAGCACCTCGGCATGCCGGGCATGCACGGGACGGTGCCGGCGGTGCTCGCCCTGCAGGAGGCGGACCTGCTGGTCTCGCTCGGTGCCCGCTTCGACGACCGCGTGACCGGCAAGGCGGCGCTGTTCGCCCCCAAGGCGCAGGTGGTGCACGTCGACATCGACCCGGCCGAGATCTCCAAGATCCGTACGGCGGACGTGCCGATCGTGGGCGACCTGAAGGACGTCCTCGTCGACCTCGACGCGGCGTTCGCGGGCGCCACGACCGAGGGCCGCGCCGACATCTCCGAGTGGTGGTCGTACCTCGACGGGCTGCGTGAGGAATTCCCCCTGGGATACTCGCCCACGAGCGACGGGCTGCTCGCCCCGCAGTACGTGATCCAGCGCATCGGCGAGCTCACCGGCCCCGAGGGCGTCTACGCCGCGGGCGTCGGCCAGCACCAGATGTGGGCGGCGCAGTTCATCAAGTACGAGCGCCCCAACGCGTGGCTCAACTCGGGCGGCGCCGGCACGATGGGCTATGCGGTCCCCGCAGCCATGGGCGCGAAGGTGGCCGAGCCGGAACGCGTCGTCTGGGCGATCGACGGCGACGGCTGCTTCCAGATGACCAATCAGGAGCTCGCGACCTGCGCGATCAACAACATCCCGATCAAGGTTGCCGTGATCAACAACTCCTCGCTCGGCATGGTGCGCCAGTGGCAGACGCTCTTCTACTCCGGTCGCTACTCCAACACCGACCTGAACACCGGGCACGACTCGATCCGGATCCCGGATTTCGTCAAGCTCGCCGAGGCGTACGGCTGTCTCGCGTTGAGGGTCGAGAGGGAAGAAGACGTGGATGCCGCGATCCGCACGGCCCTGGAGACGAACGACCGCCCGGTCGTCATCGACTTCGTCGTGAGTGCCGACGCCATGGTGTGGCCGATGGTGCCGCAGGGCGTCAGCAACAGCTACGTCCAGTACGCCCGCGAGCACTCGCCGTCCTTCGGCGAGCAGGAGGACTGATCGTGAGCACGCACGTCCTGAGCCTCCTCGTGGAGGACAAGCCCGGTCTGCTGACGCGCGTGGCGGGGCTGTTCGCCCGCCGCGGCTTCAACATCGAATCGCTGGCCGTCGGGGTGACCGAGGTGCCCGGCCTGTCGCGCATCACGGTCGTCGTCGACGTCGATCAGCTGCCGCTCGAGCAGGTGACGAAGCAGCTCAACAAGCTTGTCAACGTCATCAAGATCGTCGAGCTGGACCCCGCCTCGTCGGTGCTGCGCGATCACATGCTGGTGAAGGTGCGCGCCGACAACGCGACGCGCTCCAACGTCATCGAGGTCGTCAATCTGTTCCGCGCGTCGATCGTGGACTACGCGGCGGATGCCCTCGTGATCGAGGTCACGGGCGACCGCGGCAAGGTCGAGGCCTTCCTGCGTGCCGTCGAGCCTTTCGGGGTGAAGGAGCTGGCGCAGTCCGGCCAGCTCGCGATCGGCCGCGGCGGCAAGAGCATCACCGAGCGCGTCCTTCGCGGCTGAGGATCCGCGCCGCCCGCCCACCGGTCGTTGGGCGAGCGCGGCGAGACGTAACGACCACCGCTTCCGAATCAAGGAGAAAACCCCATGGCAGAGATCTTCTACGACGCCGACGCCGACCTCTCGCTCATCCAGGGCAAGAAGGTCGCGATCGTCGGCTACGGCTCGCAGGGCCACGCTCACGCGCAGAACCTGCGCGACTCGGGCGTCGAGGTCGTCATCGCCCTCAAGGACGGCTCGAAGTCCACGGCCAAGGCCGAGGAGGACGGGTTCGAGGTCAAGAGCGTCGCGGATGCCGCGGCGTGGGCCGACCTCATCATGATCCTGGCGCCCGACCAGCACCAGCGCTCGATCTACAACGACCACATCAAGGACAATCTCGCCGCGGGCAAGACCCTCGCGTTCGCGCACGGGTTCAACATCCGCTTCGGGTACATCGAGGCACCCGAGGGCGTCGACGTCATCCTGGTCGCGCCCAAGGCGCCCGGACACACCGTGCGTCGCGAGTTCGTCGCGGGCCGCGGCATCCCCGACATCATCGCCGTCGAGCAGGACGCGTCGGGCCAGGCCTGGGACATCGCCAAGTCCTACGCGAAGGCGATCGGCGGCACCCGTGCCGGCGTCATCAAGACCACCTTCACCGAGGAGACCGAGACCGACCTCTTCGGCGAGCAGGCGGTGCTCTGCGGTGGCGTGTCGCAGCTGGTCCAGTACGGCTTCGAGACGCTGACCGAGGCCGGCTACCAGCCCGAGATCGCGTACTTCGAGGTGCTCCACGAGCTCAAGCTCATCGTCGACCTGATGTGGGAGGGCGGCATCGCGAAGCAGCGCTGGTCGGTCTCCGACACGGCGGAGTACGGCGACTACGTGTCGGGCCCCCGCGTCATCGACCCGCACGTGAAGGAGAACATGGCCGGCGTGCTCGCCGACATCCGCTCCGGCGCCTTCGCGGAGCGCTTCATCGGCGACCAGGACAACGGTGCCGTGGAGTTCCGGGAGCTGCGCGAGAAGGCCGCGTCGCACCCCATCGAGGCGGTCGGCAAGGACCTTCGGGCGCTGTTCGCGTGGAAGCAACAGGACTCCGACTACGTCGAGGGATCCGCCGCGCGCTGATCCGACACTGACCAGCCGTTCCCATCCGGCACGGCTTTCGCCCGGTCGTCCCGTCCCCGCATCAAGGGGCGGGGCGGCCGGGTCTGTCGTTGCGGGCTACGCTGGATCCGTGATCACCGGACGCGAGGACGACGCACTCTCCTGGGACGGCGACGACGACCCCACGCTCGTCACCTCGCCCCGGGAGGACGCCGTCCGGTCCGCCTCGCCGGCCGCCCCCGAGGACGAGCTGCCCGCCGGCTGGCGTGCAGTGGGCACGGGGAGCGACGGTGCCGCGAGCGCCGACGGCGCCGGGGACCGGGGGCCCGCCGAGGAGAGCCCGGTGGATGCCGCGGCGCCCGCCGAGGCGGAGGAGCCGGCAGGGCTCGGTAATGCGTCCCTCGTCGCGCTCGGCGTGCTGGGCGGGGTGTACCTGCTCTTCGCCGTGGGCTGGCTCGTCGGCGGCCTGCGGCTCCAGGGGCAGTACCGGGTGCTCGTTACCGACGCGATGTACCAGGGCGCGCTGTGGCTCGCCGCGGCGGCGCCCCTCATCTGGTTCGGCACCGTCCTGTTCGCCACGCGCGGCGGTCGAGCATGGGCGCGCTGGGCGTGGCTGACCGCGGGAGCGGTCCTCCTCGTGCCGTGGCCCTTCATCATGATCGGAGCGGTGGGCGCATGAGCGCAGTGGGATCGGACGACCGGCGCCGCACCCCGGTGTGGATCCTCGTCGCTATCGGGGGAGTGCTCGGCCTCTTCTACGCCTACGCGATCTGGCAGGCGGTCGGCAACACCGTGGCGGCGGCTCAGATCGGGTTGAACGGCCTCGGCTGGCTGATCTGGATCTTCGCGATCCTGATGCCGGCCATCGTGTTCGCGTGTGCTTTCGCGCTCTCGTGGCGCCGCGGCCCCGGCACCTACGCGCTCGTCCTGCTCACGGGGCTGGCGCTGGTGGGCGTGTTCTGGCTCAACGTCGTCGCCTACACGAGTCTGAACACCTCGGCCGTGATCGGATGAGGCCGCGTCGCACGCGCTGCGTCACACGGTCAACGGCCCCCCGGCGCAGCCGATAGGCTCATTAGGCCTCGCCCCCTTGGCGTGCGGCGCGGCATCCCTGCACCGCCCTGCGCCGCGCTCACCCGCCGGCGTGCGTCCCGAAGGATCCCCGTGACGAAGCCTGTCGTGCTGATCGCCGAAGAACTCTCGCCCGCGACGATCGATGCGCTCGGTCCCGATTTCGACGTCCGATACGTCGACGGAACCGACCGCGCCGCGCTGCTCGCGGCGCTCGGGGAGGCGCATGCGGTACTGGTGCGCTCCGCGACGAAGGTCGATGCGGAGGCCCTTGCGGCGGCCCCGGCCCTTAAGGTCGTCGCGCGTGCCGGGGTCGGTCTCGACAACGTCGACATCAAGGCCGCAACGGCCGCGGGCGTCATGGTCGTGAACGCGCCCACCTCGAACGTGATCTCGGCGGCCGAGCTGACCGTCGGTCACATCCTGAGCCTCGCCCGTCGGATCCCCGCGGCGCACGGTTCGCTCTCCGCCGGAGAGTGGAAGCGCAGCTCGTTCACGGGCACCGAGCTCTACGAGAAGACGGTGGGAATCTTCGGACTCGGCCGCATCGGCGCGCTCGTCGCCGAGCGCCTGCGGGCCTTCGGCGTGCGGGTCGTCGGTTACGACCCCTACGTCACCCCGGCGCGGGCGCAGCACCTGCAGGTCGAGCTGCTCTCGTTCGACGACGTCCTGCGCGAGAGCGACTTCGTCACGGTGCACATGCCGAAGACACCCGAGACCACGGGGATGATCGGCGCGCCGCAGATGGCCGCCATGAAGAGCTCCGCCTTCGTCGTCAACGTCGCTCGCGGCGGCCTGGTCGACGAAGAGGCGCTGTACACCGCTCTCACGACCGGCCAGATCGCCGGTGCGGGTCTCGACGTCTTCTCCACCGAGCCGCCGGCAGAGGACTCGCCGGCCCGCCGTCTGCTCTCGCTTCCCAACGTGGTCGTGACGCCGCACCTCGGCGCCAGCACGGAGGAGGCCCAGGAGAAGGCGGGCGTCTCGGTCGCCAAGTCGGTCAAGCTCGCGCTCGAGGGCGACCTCGTCCCGGATGCCGTGAACGTCGCCGGCGGCGTGATCGACCCGTTCGTGCGCCCCGGGATCGCGCTCGTCGAGCAGCTCGGCCAGTTCTTCGCGGCGCTCGCGCCGAGCGCTCTCACGAGCCTCGACATCGAGGTGCGCGGCGAGCTCGCGGCCTACGACGTCAGCGTGTACCGGCTCGCGGCGCTCAAGGGGATCTTCACGAACATCGTCAGCGAGAACGTCTCGTACGTGAACGCTCCGCTCTTCGCCGAACAGCGCGGCATCGAGACCCGCATGATCGTCGAGTCCGAGAGCCCGCTCTACCGCAACATCACGGTGCTGCGCGGCTCGCTGGCCGACGGGAGCGTCCTGACGGTGGCGGGCACGCTCGCCGGCACGCGCATGGTTCCCAAGGTCGTCTCGATCGACGGCTACGAGATCGAGGTGCCGATCGCGCGCCACCACGTGGTGATGCGGTACGCCGACCGCCCGGGGATCGTCGCGATCTACGGCAAGAAGCTCGGCGATGCGCAGATCAACATCGAGAGCCTGCAGGTGGCCCACCCCGACGCCAGTGGGCGCGCCCTCTCCGTGCTCACGGTCGACAGCCAGGTGCCCGAGCAGATCCTCGACGAGCTGCGCGAGGCCGTGGGCGCCGATCTGTTCCGCCAGATCGAGATCACCGAGGCCTGACGCACCCCGCGTCCTCCCCGCCCGCGAGACACCACTTCCGCGCCGACGCACCAAACGGCACGTGGTGGCTCGCCGCGGATGTGGTGTTTCGCACGGTGACGGAGGCAGTGGATGCCGGGGTCAGCGCCCGGCGGAGGACTCCACGAGCGCGATGAGCGCGTCGAGCTCGGCGCCCTCGGGCACCGGGCCGGACACGGATCCGACGGTGAGGGCGTTGTTGAAGTAGAGACCGTCGCTGACGAGCATGATCAGCTGCAGCGCGGTCTCGTCGCGGGCGTGAGGGCGCAGCGCGTCCTCCCACAGCACGCGCAGCTCGCGGATCGCGGCGCCCGCCGTGGGATGACCGTTCTGCGCGAGGCGGGAGACGGCGACGATCACACGGTCGAGCGGGGAGTCGGTCATGATCGACGTGCGCATGAAGGCCGCGACGGGGCCTTCGGGGGAGCCCTTGATCTGCTCGATGTCGTCGGCGGACAGCACCCGCAGCCGCTCGAGCAGCCCCTCGACGAGGGCGTCCTTCGACGAGAAGTGGTAGAGCAGTCCGCCCTTCGAGACGCCGGCTGCGCGCGCCGTGGCATCCAGCGTGGCGGCGCGCTCGCCCTCGTCGATGACGAGGGTCTCGAAGGCGTCGAGCACGCTCTCGCGGGCGCGCGGCGGTCGGCTCATGGTCTCGATCGTATCCGCCGTGGCGGCGTGGACGCGGGGGAGGTCATCCTGATACTGTACCGACTGGACGGTTTACAAACGAACGACGGAATCATGGCTCTTCACACGATCGACACCTCCCTCGCGTCCGGCGCCTCCGAGCGCGTCGGCTGGCGCGGCTGGGTATCGCTGGCCGTGCTCATGCTCCCCGTGCTGCTCGTCTCGGTCGACAACACGGTGCTGAGCTTCGCCCTGCCGCAGATCGCGCTGGATCTCGCGCCCACGAGCGCGCAGCAGCTGTGGATCATCGACGCCTATCCGCTCGTGCTCGCGGGCCTGCTCGTGACGATGGGGACGCTGGGCGACCGCTTCGGCCGCCGCCGCCTGCTCCTCATCGGTGCGACGGGGTTCGGCATCCTCTCGGTGCTGGCCGCCTTCGCGCCGACGGCGGAGCTGCTGATCGCCGCCCGCGCGGGTCTCGGCGTCTTCGGGGCGATGCTCATGCCCTCGACGCTGTCGCTGCTGCGCAGCATCTTCCGCGACCGGGAGCAGCGCCGACTCGCGATCGCGGTGTGGGCCGCGGGGTTCAGCGCCGGCATGGCCCTGGGGCCGATCGTGGGCGGGTTCCTCCTCGAGCACTTCGCGTGGGGCTCGGTGTTCCTGCTGGCGGTGCCCGTGCTCATCCCGCTCCTCGTCGCCGCTCCGCTGCTCATCCCCGAGAGCCGCGACCCCCGCCCCGGGCGTATCGACCCGATCAGCATCCTGCTGTCGCTGGCGACCATGGTGCCCGTCGTGTACGCGATCAAGTCCCTCGCGGTCGAGGGTTTCACGGGACCGGCCCCCTGGCTGCTCGCCCTGGGCGCCGTCGCCGGGGCGCTCTTCGTGCGCCGGCAGCTGCGCGCGGCCGACCCCATGCTCGACATGGCGCTCTTCCGCCGCGGCACCTTCAGCGGTGCGGTCCTGGTGAACCTCCTGAGCGTCATCGGGTTGGTGGGCTTCCTCTACTTCGTCGCGCAGCACCTGCAGCTCGTCCTCGAGCTCAGCCCCATGGAGGCGGGTATCGCGCTGCTGCCGGGCCTCGCCGTCATGATCGCCGCCGGTCTCGGCGTCGTGCCGCTCGCCCGTCGATTCCCGGCCCGCATCCTCGTGCCGGCCGCGCTCTCGCTGTCGGTGCTCGGCTACCTGATCGTCGCTCTGACGACGGACGCGCAGAGCCTGTCGATGCTGATCGTCGCGTTCATGACGCTCGGGGCGGGCATCGGCATGGCCGAGACGGTGTCGAACGAGCTGATCCTCTCGAGCGCGCCCGCCGCGAAGGCGGGAGCGGCGAGCGCCGTCTCCGAGACGGCGTACGAGCTGGGCGCGGTGCTCGGCACGACCATCATGGGCGGCATCCTGACGGCGTACTACCGCGCCGCGCTGGATCTGCCCGTCGGCATCCCCGCCGTCGCCGCCGATGCGGCACGCGAGACGCTCGCGGGAGCGGTGAACGCGGCGGATTCGCTCGAGCCCGCGATGGGCGCCCAGCTCCGGGACGCCGCGGCCCACGCCTTCGACGGGGGAGTCGTGATCACGTCGCTCATCGGCGCGGGCCTGATCGTGCTCGCGGCCATCGTCGCGGCCGCTAGCCTGGGAGGGTCCCGCCGGATCGTCCCCCAGGAGTAACTGCACAATGTCGCGCGTCGTCTCACTCGCCGTCATCCCCGGTGACGGCATCGGTCCCGAAGTCGTCACGGAAGCCGAGAAGGTGCTGGATGCCGCGGTGGCCGGCACGGAGGTCACGGTCGAGAAGACGCGGTTCTCGCTCGGCGCCGGTCGTTTCCTCGAGACGGGCGACACGCTCACCGACGAGGACCTGGCGGCCATCAAGGGCCACGACGCGATCCTGCTGGGTGCCGTCGGAGGGGTCCCGGGCGATCCTCGGTTGAAGGGCGCCAACATCGAGCGCGGTCTGCTGCTCAAGCTGCGGTTCGAGCTCGACCACTACGTCAACCTGCGTCCGTCGGTTCTGTATCCCTCGGTGCCGGGGCCGCTCGCCGACGCGGGCGCGGTCGACTTCGTCGTCGTCCGCGAGGGCACCGAGGGTCCGTACGTCGGCAACGGCGGTGCGCTGCGCCGCGGAACCCCCCACGAGGTGGCGACCGAGGTCTCGGTCAACACCGCCTTCGGCGTCGAGCGGGTCGTGCGTCACGCGTTCGACCTCGCCGAGAAACGCTCGAAGAAGCTGACGTGGGTGCACAAGACGAACGTGCTCGTTCACGCGGGATCGATCTGGCAGCGCGTCGTGGCGGCCGTTGCCGCGGAACACCCGGATGTCGCCGTAGACTACCTCCACGTCGATGCGGCCACGATCTTCCTGGTCACGAACCCGTCCCGCTTCGACGTCATCGTCACCGACAACCTCTTCGGCGACATCCTGACCGATCTGGCCGGTGCGATCACCGGGGGGATCGGTCTCGCGGCATCCGGGAACATCAACCCCGACGGCGCGTTCCCCTCGATGTTCGAGCCGGTGCACGGATCGGCGCCCGACATCGCCGGGCAGCAGAAGGCCGACCCGACGGCGGCGATCCTCTCCGTGGCCCTGCTGCTCGATCACCTCGGCCTCGCCGAGGAGGCCTCCCGCGTCACCCGCGCCGTCGAGGCCGACATCGCGGCGCGCACCGGCGCCGCACGCACCACGAGCGAGATCGGCGACGCGATCGCCGCCCGGCTGCAGGCGTAACCTGGAGCCCAGGGCGACGCGGGCGCCGTCCACCTACCGACCGTCAGGACAGCCATGACCCTCATCGACTCCGACCCCGACACCGGACTCACGCCGCTGCAGTTCGCCGTCACGAAGAACCTCGCCGCGAAGTCCCCGGCCCAGCGCGAGGAGATCCTCGCCAACCCCGGCTTCGGCTCGAGCTTCACCGATCACATGGTCGACATCTGCTGGTCGGTGCGCGGTGGCTGGCATCGCCCCCGGATCCAGCCCTACGGCCCGATCAGCCTCGACCCGGCGGCCTCGGTGCTCCACTACGGCCAGGAAATCTTCGAGGGCATCAAGGCGTACCGTCACGCCGACGGGTCGATCCACACCTTCCGCCCCGACCAGAACGCGCGCCGCCTCCAGCGCTCGGCGCGCCGGCTCGCGCTGCCGGAGTTGCCCGCGGAGTACTTCATCGAGTCGCTGCGCGCGCTGATCTCCGTCGACGGCGACTGGGTGCCCTCGGGCGCGGATCAGAGCCTCTACCTGCGGCCGTTCATGTTCGCGAAGGAGGCGTTCCTCGGTGTGCGTCCCGCGCACAAGGTCGCCTACTACGTCATCGCCTCTCCCGCCGGCGCCTATTTCAAGGGCGGAGTGCAGCCGGTGTCGATCTGGCTGAGCGAGGACTACGCGCGGGCGGGCAAGGGCGGCACGGGTGCGGCGAAGACCGGCGGCAACTACGCTGCGAGCCTGCTGCCGCAGTCCGAGGCGTACGAGAACGAGTGCGACCAGGTCGTCTTCCTCGACGCCGACCGCAACGTCGAGGAGCTCGGCGGGATGAACGTCGTGTTCGTCCACAAGGACGGCACGCTGGTGACGCCCGAGTCGCCGTCGATCCTCGAGGGGATCACGCGCGACTCCATCCTCCAGCTCGCCCGCGATCGCGGGCACAAGGTCGAGGGCCGCGCGGTCTCGCTCGCCGAGTGGCGCGAGGGGGTGGCATCCGGCGACATCGTCGAGGTGTTCGCCTGCGGCACCGCCGCCGTCGTGACCCCGATCGGGATGCTGAAGGGCCGCGACTTCTTCGACGAGCAGCCCACGGGGGAGCTGGCGCTCTCGCTGCGCGAGGAGCTCACCGACATCCAGTACGGCCGGCGCGAGGACAAGCACGGCTGGCTGATGCGCCTGGACGCCTGACGCGTCCGCCGCGGGCCCGTTCTTCGGGGTTCCCCCCGCGCGAACGCAGGCGAACGCCCGAAAACAGGGGGATCCTCCGCAGATCGTCCTGTTCCGGGGCGTTCTCCTGTTGTTGGCCAGGAAGCGCGCTGCGGTAGCCCGCCGAAGCGTCGACAGTAGGCTGTCCGGGTGAAGATCGTGCGGTTCAGCCATGAAGAGTCCATCCGCTACGGCGTGGTCGACGAGACCGACATCGTCGTGCTCGCGGGCGACCCCCTCTTCGCGGGTTTCGACACGACGGGCCAGCGCGTCCCCTTGGGTGAGGTGCAGCTGCTGGCTCCCGTGATCCCGCGCTCGAAGGTGGTCGGCGTCGGTCGCAACTACCGCGATCACGCGGCGGAGCTCGGCAACGAGGCCCCCGCGGAGCCCCTGCTCTTCTTCAAGCCCAACACCTCGGTGATCGGTCCCGGCGATGCGATCGTGCGCCCGGGCATCAGTGAGCGCGTGGATTTCGAGGGCGAGCTCGTCGCGGTGATCGGCCGCGTCGCGCGCAACGTCTCGGTCGAGGATGCCGCGGGCTACGTCTTCGGATACACGATCGGCAACGACGTGACCGCGCGCGATCTGCAGAAGTCCGACGGACAGTGGGCACGCGCCAAGGGGTTCGACTCTTTCTGCCCGATCGGTCCCGCGATCGAGACCGACCTCGACCTCGCGCAGGCGCGGATCGTCACCCGCGTGAACGGCGAGGTCAAGCAGGACGGTCCCGTCTCGGACATGATCCACTCGGTCGCCGAGGTGATCGCGTACGCCTCGGCGGCGTTCACGCTCCTCCCGGGCGACCTGATCATGACGGGCACGCCGGCGGGCGTCGGCCCGATCGTGGCGGGCGACGTCGTCGAGATCGAGATCCCCGGGCTCGGTCTCCTGCGCAATCCCGTACGGGATGCCTGAGGGTCCGGCGACGACCGCCGCATCGGTCGTCGCCGCCGCACGGGTGCGAATCCTGTGGGTGCTCTCGCTCGGGCAGGTGCTGGGCGGTGTCGCGTTCGGCGCCACGATCGCGCTCGGCGCCGTGCTCGCGGCGGATATCTCCGGCGACGACGCGCTGTCGGGTCTCGCCGCGGCCGCCGTCACCCTCGGGGCGGCGGCGCTTGCCATCCCGCTCGCGGCGCTCGCACGACGGCGCGGCCGACGGATCTCCCTCACCTCGGGCATGGGGATCGCCCTCGTCGGCGTCGCCCTCGTGATCGCCGCGGCATCCACCCGCATGTTCCCGCTTCTCCTCGTCGCCTTCGCGCTCATCGGGGCCGGTCAGGCCGCCAATCTGCAGTCACGATTCGCCGCAACCGACCTCGCCACCGACCGCACCCGCGGGCGCGACCTGTCGATCGTCGTATGGGCGACCACGGTTGGCGCCGTGCTGGGCCCCAACCTCGTCGGTCCGGGGGAGGGCATCGGGGCGGTGTTCGGGATGCCGCCGCTGACGGGGCCTTACGTCTTCACGATCGTCGCCCAGCTGCTCGCCATCGGGCTGTATCTCGTCGCCCTGCGGCCCGACCCGCTGATGCTCGCGGATCGCCTGCGTGCGGACACCCCCGCCGACTCGGCCGCGGGAGCGGTCATGCATCCCGATCGGCCGAGCGTGGCGCGATTCGCCATCTTCGCCATCGCGGCAAGCCACGGCGTGATGGTCGCGGTGATGGCGATGACGCCGGTGCACCTGCAGCACCACGGCGCGGCGCTGACGGTGATCGGATTGACGATCAGCCTCCACATCGCGGGCATGTACGCGCTGAGTCCCATCTTCGGCGTCCTCGCCGACCGCCTGGGCCGGGTCCACACGGTCGCGATCGGGCAGGCGCTGCTGCTGGCGTCCCTCCTGACGGCGTGGCTCTGGGCCGAGGCGCAGGCGGCCGTTACCGTCTCGCTCGTCCTGCTGGGGCTCGGCTGGAGCGCGGCGACCGTGGCGGGGTCCGCCCTGCTGACGGAGGCGACGGCGGAGCAGCTGCGCACGCGTCGCCAGGGTCGCAGTGACCTGACGATGAACCTCGTGGGGGCCGGCGGAGCGATCTCGGCGGGAGTCGTGCTGGGCTGGATTGGCTACAGCGGGCTCGCCCTCGTCTCGATCCTCGCCGTCGCGGCGGTCGTCGTCGGTCTCTTGGTCGTCTGGCGGCCTGCGTCGCGGGGCTGACCGCCGCCCACCGTCCGAGGGCTCGCGCATCCGTCGCGCACCCCGTGCGCGACTAGGCTGGAGCGGCCATGTCTGACGCCCCCGCTGCCCCCACCCCGTATCCCACGACCACCGCGGTCGGTGCGGATGTCCGTGTTCGTTTCTGCCCCTCGCCGACGGGCCTGCCGCACGTGGGTCTCGTGCGCACCGCGCTGTTCAATTGGGCGTACGCGCGTCACCACGGCGGCACGATGGTCTTCCGGATCGAGGACACGGATGCCGCGCGCGACAGCGAGGAGAGCTATCGCCAGCTGCTCGACGCGCTCACCTGGCTCAAGATCGACTGGGACGAAGGCGTCGAGAAGGGCGGACCGCACGCGCCCTACCGGCAGTCGCAGCGGCACGAGATCTACCGGGAGGTGCTCGACAAGCTCATCGAGGCGGGCGCCGTATACGAGAGCTACTCGACGGCCGAGGAGATCGACGCCCGCAACGAGGCGAACGGGCGCGCGAAGCAGCTGGGCTACGACAATTTCGACCGCACCCTCACCGAGGAGCAGAAGGCGGCGTTCCGCGCCGAGGGGCGGGAGCCCGCCTGGCGCCTGCGCGTGCCCGACGAGGACGTCACGTACCACGACCTCATCCGCGGCGAGGTGACCTTCCCGGCGGGATCCTTCCCGGATTTCGTGATCGTCCGCGCTGGCGGCATCCCGCTCTACACATTCGTCAACCCGGTCGACGACGCGCTCATGGGCATCACGCACGTGCTGCGCGGCGAGGATCTCATGCCCTCGACGGCCCGGCAGCTGTCGCTGTACCGCGCCCTCATCGACGCGGGCGTGACGACGTTCATCCCGCGCTTCGGCCACATGCCGCTCGTGCTGGGCGACGGGACGAAGAAGCTCTCCAAGCGCGATCCCCGGGCCGACCTGTTCCTGCAGCGCGAGAAGGGCTTCATCCACGAGGGCCTGCTCAACTACCTCGCCCTGCTCGGCTGGTCGATTGCTCCGGACCGCGACGTCTTCTCGCTCGACGAGTTCATCGCCGCCTTCGACATCGCGGACGTCAACCCCAACCCCGCGCGCTTCGACCAGAAGAAGGCGGAGTCGATCAACGGCGACCACATCCGGATGCTGGACCCCGACGACTTCGCGGAGCGCATCGTCCCGTACCTCGTGGCAGGCGGCCTCGTGGCGCAGCCGCCGACCGAGGCGCAGCGAGCGCTCATCGCGGCATCCGCCCCCCTCGTGCAGGAGCGCGTCCAGTTGCTCGGCGACGTGCCGGGGATGCTGGGCTTCCTCTTCGTCGACGAGATCGCATATGACGAGGACGCGCTGAAGGGCCTGCCCGAGAACGCGAACGAGGTGCTCGTGGCGTGCGTCGGCGCGCTCGAGGTGGTGCCGGAGTCGGAGTTCACGGCGGCGGCCGTGCAGGAGGCGCTCGCGAGCGCGCTCGTGGAGGGCCTTGGCCTGAAGCCGCGCGTGGCGTACGGGCCGCCGCGCGTCGCGTTGACCGGTCGCCGCGTCTCGCCGCCGCTCTTCGAGTCGATGGAGCTGCTTGGCAAGGCGGAGACGCTTCGACGCCTCGCTGCGCTCGTGGAGCGGCGCGCCCGGTAGGGCGCCGGTTTGGTGTGGGTCTGCCGGTCGACTAGACTTGACCCTCGGTACGGCTTCGGCCGACACCCCTTGGGGTATGGTGTAATTGGCAACACGGCTGATTCTGGTTCAGTTGTTCTTGGTTCGAGTCCAGGTACCCCAGCAAGACGAAAACCCCCGATAGTTCGGGGGTTTTGTCGTTTGCGCTCCCGTCGGTGGGGGAGCTTCGTCCCGGCAGGCCGACGGGGGCGGACCGGTGGCGCGGGGCTGGAGGACTGACGTCGCGCGACTGCGGTAGGGTTGCGGCTATCCACACGGGTGCCCTCGCAAGGGCTGAGATCGGGCTGACGCGGCCCGCGACCGTTCGAACCTGTCCGGGTAATGCCGGCGAAGGAAGTAGGAGTCGCCCCATGGAGTCCGTCCATTCATCGCGCGTTCGTGCGCACCGACGTCACGACCACCGCGCGCTGCGCGAGCAGTAGGCGCCGGGCATGGCTCACCCGAACGGAAGTCGCGTCGCGCGCCACGCCGAGATATCAGGGAGCCCCGGGTGGCACGATCCCGGGCAGCGCGGCGCGGAGTCGTCGCGCACTGCCGGCGGGGTCGTCGGAATCGGTGATCGCGCGGACGACGACGACACGCTCTGCGCCTGCGGCGACGACCTCCTCGATGTTCGACGTATCGATGCCGCCGATGGCGAACCACGGCCGCCGCGTGCCGATGCCCGCCGCGTGCCGATGCCCGCCGCGTAGCGGACGAGCCCGGTCCCGACCGCAGCGCGGCCGGGCTTGGTCGGTGTCGCCCAGACGGGCCCGACGCAGAAGTAGTCGAGGTCGTCCGCGGCGGCGGCGGCGTCGATCTGCTCGGGGGTGTGGGTGGACTTGCCCAGGATCGTCCGCGGTCCGACGACCGTCCGGGCGAGCCGCTCGGGAAGGTCCTTCTGACCGAGGTGCAGGACGGGGGCGCCGGTGACGCGCGCGACGTCGGCGCGGTCGTTCACCGACCAGAGCGCGTCGTGACGGGCCGCGGCGTCGGCGAGGATGCGCAGGAAGTCGAGCTGCTCGCCGCCCTCCAAGGACTTGTCGCGCAACTGGATGATGTCGACGCCGCCCGCGAACGCCGCATCCACGAAATCGGCGAAGTCGCCCTGACGAGCTCGCGCGTCGGTGCAGAGATAGAGGCGTGCAGCGGCGATGGACATCGGCTCACCCTATCGGCGGATCCGGCCCGCCGCGGCCGGCCCACCGCCGAGGTGATCGTTGTCGGCGGCGGGGTCATCGGATTGAGCATCGCCTGGCGCGCGGCGCAGACCGGACGCTCCGTGCTGCTGATCGACCCCGCCCCCGCCCAGGGTGCGACGTTCGCGGCGGCGGGCATGCTCGCGCCGGTGAGCGAGTACTCCTACCAGGAGGACGCGCTCCTTCCGGCGATGCGGGAGTCCGCCGCACGCTACCCCGAGTTCATCCGCGAGTTGGAACTCGTCGAAGGGGCGGCAGGCTACCTCCGCACGGAGACGCTGCTGGTGGGTGTCGATCAGGGGGACCGTCAGGCCCTGGCCGATCTCCACGCCGCGCACCGTCGTGCTCAGCTCGACGTCGAGCCGCTGACGACGCGCGATGCGCGCGCTCGCGAACCGCTGCTCGGACCGCGGGTGAGCAGCGTCTACCGCGTGGCGGGCGACCACCAGGTCGACCCGCGGATGCTCGCGGCCAGCCTGCTCGACCGGCTCCAGAGGGAGGACGGGGAAGGGCGTCAGGTGGGTATCGCGCGTGAGCAGGCGGTAGCGCTGCTGCATCGTGACCGGGCGGACGACGACTCACCTGTCATCGGCGTCCGGCTCTCGGATGGGACGGAGGTCGTCGGGGCGGAGGTCGTGCTCGCCAACGGTGCTGGAGCGAGCGTCGTCGACGGGGTTCCGGGGAGTCTCGACCTGCCGCTGCGACCCGTGTACGGCGACATCCTCAGGCTCCGGGTGCCCGACCGGCTCCGGCCGCTGCTTCACAGCACGGTACGCGCCCTCGTCCACGGCGAGAGCGTCTACCTGGTACCCCGCGCCGACGGCACCCTCGTCGTCGGTGCGACGCAGCGCGAGGACGGAGTGGATGCGGTGTCCGCGGGGGCCGTTCACCGGCTCCTTCGGGATGCACAGCAGGTGGTGCCGGCGGTGGGGGAGCTGTCGCTGATCGAGGCGACGGCCAGGGCGCGACAGGGCACGCCGGACAATGCACCCCTCCTGGGGCGCGTTCTGGGCCGAGGCGGCGCCGCCGTGGCCGGACTGACCGTGGCGACGGGTTTCTTCCGCCACGGGGTCCTTCTCGCGCCGCTCGCGGCGGATATCGTCCTGGGTCTCATCGACGGCCACCCCGATCACCGCTGGGACGCGTTCCGTCCCGATCGATTCACCACTCAGGCCGATCAAACGGCAGAAGGGACCCACCGATGACAACGATCACCGTCAACGGCCAACCTCGTCACACGTCCGCTCCGCAGTCGGTCGCAGACGTGGTGGAAGGGATCCTCGGCGTTCGGATCGGGGCGGACGGAGCCCTCCCCGCCGGCACGACTCTGGGCATCGCCGTAGCCGTCAACTCCGTCGTCGTCCCTCGCGCACGGTGGGCGCACGAGCGTCTCGCCGAGGGCGACGCGGTCGAGATCGTCAGCGCCACGCAGGGAGGCTGAGGTGGCCACCGACACTCTGCACATCGACGGCGTCGCTCTCGGCTCACGATTGATCATGGGGACCGGCGGCGCACCCAGCCACGCCGGTGTCGGTGAGGCGCTGCGGGCCTCGGGCACGGAACTCACCACCGTCTCGATGCGCCGGCACGAGCCGTCGACGACCGGCTCTCTCTTCCGGCTGCTGAGCGACGAGGGCATCCGCCTGCTTCCCAACACGGCAGGATGCCTCACCGCACGGGAGGCGGTGCTCACCGCAGAACTGGCACGCGAGGCGCTGTCGACCAACTGGATCAAGCTCGAGGTGATTGCGGACGAGGACACCCTCCTTCCCGACGGAGCCGAGCTCGCCCAGGCCACAGAGGAGCTCGTCGCACGGGGCTTCGTCGTCTTCGCGTACACCAACGACGACCCGGCACTCGCCCTGCGGCTCGAAGAGCTCGGCGCCGCCGCGGTCATGCCCCTGGGTGCCCCTATCGGCACGGGACTCGGCATCCTCAATCCGCACAACATCTCTCTCATCGTCGAACGCGCCAGCGTTCCGATCGTGCTGGATGCAGGGATCGGCACGGCATCCGACGCAGCCCTCGCCATGGAGCTCGGCTGCGACGCCGTACTGCTGGCCACAGCGGTCACGCGCGCGCAAAATCCGGTCGGCATGGCGACGGCCTTCCGCCACGCCGTGATCGCCGGTCGACTCGCCCGCCTGTCGGGCCGGATCCCGCGGCGCACCGCGGCCCGAGCCTCCTCGGCCATGGAAGGACGGCCCGACCTATGACACCGACACCGCACGGCGCCTCGCTGCCGCCGCTCGTCGCGCCGGCTCCGGGACTGGAGCCCGAGGAGATCGACAGGTACTCCCGCCACATCCTGCTCCCCGAGATCGGGGTCGCGGGGCAGCGGCGGCTGAAGAACGCGCGTGTGCTGGTCATCGGCGGCGGCGGGCTCGGTTCCCCGATCCTCCTCTACCTCGCCGCTGCCGGGGTCGGCACGCTGGGGGTCGCGGACGACGACGTCGTGGAGGCGAGCAACCTCCAGCGTCAGATCGTGCACGGCGTCGATGACATCGGCCGCCTCAAGATCGACTCCGCACGCGACGCCGTCACCGCGGTCAACCCGCGGGTGAAGGTGCGCACCCACCCGCTGCGACTGTCGAGGGAGTCCGCTACGGGACTGTTCGAGGAATACGACGTCGTCGTCGACGGGACGGACAACTTCGCTACCCGCTACCTCGTCTCGGATGCCGCGACGGTGACCGGGAAGCCGTGCGTGTGGGGGTCGATCCTTCGATTTCAGTGCCAGGTCAGTGTGTTCTGGAGCACTCACGGCCCGACGTACCGCGACCTCTACCCGGACGCACCTCCCCGCGAGTCCGCCCCCTCGTGCGGCGAAGCAGGCGTGTTCGGTGTTCTCTGCGGCGTGGCAGGCTCGCTGATGGCCGCCGAGGCGATCAAGCTCATCACCGGCACGGGGCGAACCCTGCTCGGGCGACTCGCCACCTTCGACCTCGCGGACGCCACGTGGCGGGAGTTCATGGTCGTACCCGACCCCGACCCCGACCGCGGTGCGGGAGCGGTAACCGGCGACCGGTTTCCGGGGGACTCGTGCAGTGATCAGGATCCGGGGAACGCACTCATCGACGTCGAAACGCTGAGCAATGCGCTGGGAGAGCGCTCGTCGGGTGGGGCGCCGTTCGAACTTCTCGACGTCCGAGAGGCCGACGAATACTCCCGAGAACACATCTCGGGCGCTCGCTCCGCGCCACTCAGTCGGCTGAGAGCCGACGGGCCCGGCTTCGTCGCGCTTCCCGACGATCGTCCGATCATCGTCTACTGCAAGGCGGGACCGCGTGCGCGTGCCGCCGCGGCACTTCTCCTGGCCGCCGGGCACCCGGATGTGCGTGTCCTCGACGGGGGATTCGACCGATGGGCCCTCCAGTCGCACTGACGACCTCGACCTGAACGCCTCCCAGCGATGGGGATGTCGACCATCGCGGGGAGGCGCCGATGGCGAGGCGGGCGTTCGCGGTGACGTCGGTGACGACGGCGTTCGTCGGTCACCGCACCAGGGGATCTTTGGCGGCTCTTCGCAGTTGAGGGTGTAGTCGAGGGTCGGCGGCTGGTTCGTGGATAGACGTCGAGGTCTTCCAGGATGGAAGTTCTCACACTGCCCATCTGCCGGAAGACCTCGACTTGCACCACCCTACGTTCGCGACCCCTGACCTGACCACGTTCTGCCGTCTCGATGAGCTCGGCCTCGAAGCCATCGGCCAGTTGATCGAGCCCGACCGGGCGGTACTCGAGTGCCGCGTCGTTGACGATGACCCGTGGTGTCGGAAGTGCGGCGCCGAGGGCGTGCCGCGCGACACCGTGACGCGTCCGCTCGCGCACGAGCCGTTCAGTCACCGGCCCACGACGCTGCTGGTGCGGGTGCGCCGCTACCGGTGCGGCCACTGCCGCCGCACCTGGCGGCAGGACACGACGAACGCGGCGGCGCCGCGGGCGAAGATCTCCCGCGGCGGGGTCGGGTGGGCGCTGAAGGCGATCGTGGTCGACCACCTCACCGTCTCCCGCGCCGCGGCAGGCCTGGGTGTGTCGTGGCACACCGCGAACACCGCGATCCTCGCCGAGGGCAAGCGGCGGCTGATCGACGATCCGGCCAGGTTCGACGGCGTCACCACGATCGGCGTCGACGAGCACGTCTGGCGTCACACCCGGTTCGGTGACAAGTACGTGACCGTGATCATCGACCTCACGCCCGCCCGCAACAAGACAGGTCCCGCACGGCTGCTGGACATGGTCGAGGGTCGGTCGAAGGCGGTGTTCAAGCAGTGGCTCGCCGCCCGGCCCAAGGAGTGGTCGAAGCAGATCGAAGTGGTCGCGATGGATGGGTTCAGTGGGTTCAAGACCGCCGCGTCCGAGGAACTCCCCGACGCGGTCCCGGTGATGGATCCGTTCCATGTCGTCCGGCTCGCCGGTGACGCCCTGGACCGGACCCGGCAGAGGGTTCAGCAGGACACTCTCGGGCACCGCGGTCACGCCGGGGACCCGCTCTACGGGGTCCGCCGCACCCTCCACACCGGCGTGAGCTTCCTCACCGAGAAGCAGACCGCACGGCTGGACGCGGTGTTCGCGGTCGAGGAGCACGTCGAGGTCGAAGCGACCTGGGGCATCTACCAGCGCATCGTCGCCGCCTACCGCGAACCCGACAAGAAGAAGGCGAAGGAGATGATGCGGTCGGTGATCGATTCCGTCAGCAGCGGCGTCCCCGCGATGCTGGCCGAGATTCGCCGGCTCGGTCGGACGTTGAAGCAGCGCGCCGCGGACGTCCTCGCGTTCTTCGACCTGCCCGGCACGAGCAACGGTCCGACAGAGGCGATCAACGGCCGACTCGAGCATCTCCGCGGCTCCGCGCTCGGCTTCCGCAACCTCGCGAACTACACAGCCAGGAGCCTGCTCGAGGCCGGAGGTTTCAGACCCTCGCTACACCCTTGATTCCGAAGAGCCTCTTTGGCGCGAGGGCGCTCCAGCATCCCGCCGATGTACTCGGCGAAGACGCGGGCGGTCACGGCCGGCTGGCCTGCTCGCGCACGGAGGGCAGTTCCAGATACACCGTCCCACCGGAGTCCCGGAAAGCCGCGGACTTCTCCCGCATGCCGACGATCCGCTCCTGCTCGGACATGTCGCCGAACCGGTCGCGGATGTCCTGGGAGATGCGCATCGAGCAGAACTTGGGCCCGCACATCGAGCAGAAGTGCGCCGTCTTCGCCGGTTCCGCCGGCAGCGTCTCGTCATGGAACTGCTCCGCCGTGACGGGGTCCAGGGCGAGGGCGAACTGATCCCGCCAGCGGAACTCGAAGCGCGCCTTCGACAGGGCGTCGTCGCGCTCGTTCGCGCCGGGGTGGCCCTTGGCGAGGTCTGCGGCGTGCGCCGCGATCTTGTACGTGATCACCCCCGTCTTGACATCGTCCTTGTTGGGCAGACCCAGGTGCTCTTTGGGCGTCACGTAGCAGAGCATCGCTGTGCCGTATCGGGCGATCTCGGTCGCCCCGATCGCCGACGTGATGTGGTCGTAACCGGGCGCGACATCCGTTACCAGAGGCCCGAGAGTGTAGAACGGTGCACCGTCGCAGAGTTCCTGCTGCCGCTCCACGTTCTCCCGCACCAGGTGGAGTGGGACATGCCCCGGCCCCTCGACCATGACCTGCACGTCGTATGCCCACGCCCGCTTCGTCAGCTCGGCGAGAGTGTCGAGCTCGGCGAATTGCGCGGCGTCGTTCGCGTCGGCCGTCGACCCCGGCCGCAGTCCATCGCCGAGGGAGAATGCGACGTCGTACTGAGCGAAGATCTCGCACAGTTCGTCGAAGTGCGTGTACAGGAAGTTCTCCCGATGATGCGCCAGGCACCACCCGGCCATGATCGACCCGCCGCGCGAGACGATGCCGGTAACTCGATCAGCGGTGAGCGGCACGTAGCGCAGCAGCACGCCGGCGTGGATCGTCATGTAATCCACACCCTGCTCGCATTGCTCGATCACCGTGTCGCGGAAGATCTCCCACGTGAGCCTGCTCGCGTCGCCGTCCACCTTCTCGAGGGCCTGGTAGATCGGCACGGTGCCGATGGGCACCGGCGAGTTGCGGATGATCCACTCCCGCGTGGTGTGTATGTCGTCGCCGGTGGACAGGTCCATGACCGTGTCGGCGCCCCACCGCGTCGCCCACTGAAGCTTGTCCACCTCTTCGGCGATCGAGCTGGTCACCGCGGAGTTGCCGATGTTCGCATTGATCTTCACCAGGAACGCCTTCCCGATGATCATGGGCTCGGATTCGGGATGATTGATGTTGTTCGGGATGATGGCCCGGCCCGCGGCGAGCTCAGAGCGCACCAGCTCCACATCGCAGTTCTCCCGCAGCGCGACGAAGCGCATCTCGGGGGTGACGATCCCGGCGCGGGCATAGTGCATCTGGGTGACCGTTCTCCCCGGCAGAGCGCGGCGGGGGCGACGCTTCGCGCCCTGCCACTCCGCCGACGCAACCCCGCGGCGTAGCGCCGCCCGTCCGTCGTCGTGCAGATTGCGCTCTCGACCGTCGTATGCCTCGGTGTCGCCGCGCGCCTCGATCCACGAGGTTCGCACGGGCTGCAGCCCCTGCAGCGGGTCGCTGCCGGGCCCGGCAGTGCGGTACACCGTCAGCGGTGGATTGGGGACGGCACCGGGGGAGTCCTCGAGCGCGATCATCGTGACGGGTACACGGATGCCGTGCTCCTCGTCATGCAGATAGGCGAGCGAGTGCGATGAATCGGTCATCAGAAGTCCTACTTCCTTCGCCGGCATTACCCGGACAGGTTCGAACGGTCGCGGGCCGCGTCAGCCCGATCTCAGCCCCTGCGAAGGGCTCCCGTGTGGATGATGACCACCTTATCGGACCGCGCGAACGCGAGCACCCCGGCGGGACGCAAGGAGCGTGGGGCGGATGAGGCCGGCGAACAGCCGCACGATTCCGAATCAGACGGTCAGCGTCGCGCGCAGCCGGGCGCCGCCGAGGTCACCGCCCGGTGACAGCGTGATCCGGCCCTCCGCCAACGGGAGGTTCTGCCGAAGGCGGGCGAGTCCGGACGATTCGAAGGCCGCGGGGGGCGCGTCGCCGTTGTTGTCGACCGTCACCGTGACCTCTCGTCCCTCGGCCGAGACCGCACTGCGAGCTCGCTCGCCCCGCCGTGCTTGAGCGCGAGCGCCGCGGACAGGGTGCGGATCTCCCCGTCGCGCAAGCGCGCCAGGTCCTGCACGATCGCGCCGACCTCGTCCGCCTCCCGCTCTCCGAGGCGCGGCAGAACGGACCCGAGCCGGGCCTCGAGGACGATGAAGGCGCTCTGGACGCTGCCGTGGAGGGTGTGGGCGAGGTCATCGTCGGGGGAGAGCCGTCGGTGGGCGCCACCCTGACGGCGGCGATCTCCGGGCACGCCGATCCGGTCGCCGACTCCTACTCGTATCAGTGGATGGCCGACGGCGAGGAGATTCCGGGCGAGACGAGCTCGGTATTCGACGTACCGTCGGAACTGGTGGGCGCAGAGGTCACGGTGCGCGTCACCGCCGTTCGTGCCGGATATGACAGTGCGAGCGGCGTGGGCACGGCGGGCGGTGCCTCGCACATCTCCCCCGGCGAGTACCGCACACCGTCTGCGGTGCGGATCGCGGGCGAGGCGGCGGTGGGTGCGGGTCTCTCCGCCGAGGTGACTCAGGAGGCGACGCCTCTTCCGGCGAGCTACGCCTATCAGTGGTACGCCGACGGCGCGCCGATCGACGGAGCCGTCTCGGAGTCCTACCGACCGGTGTCGTGCTCGGGACGTTCGCGACCACGGTGCAGGTGTCGGTCACGGGGCAGCCGCTCGTCGGCGAGACCCTGTCGGCCACGATCCTGCGGGGGCCCGCTCCGGGACCCGATTTGTACGAGTATCAGTGGCTCGCGGACGGCGAGAAGCTCGCCGGTGCGACGGGTGCGTCTCTCACGCTCACCGACCATTTGCTCGGCAAGCGGCTGTCGGTTTGGTGTCCGGCGCGGGGCTGATCCTGGCGCGGCACCGTCGGACGCAGCCGGAGTCCGCGGCGAAGTGACCCCTTCCCGCCCGTGCGCCGGCACGGGCGGGAATAATGGGGCGCGATGGATGACGGGGTTCGCAGCGAGCGCGAGGAGCTCGCCGAGCTGCGCGCCCGCGCCTACGGACCGGATGCCGATATCCTCGACGACCCGGCGGCGCAGGAGCGGCTCTCCCGACTGGAGGCGGCCCTCCGCGCCGCCGACACAGGGGCGGGCGGTGGACGCGTCGACGCGTCGACGCCCGCAAGCGACGCCGGCGCGGCATCCGCCCCGGAGAGCGGGCGATCGGACGGCGAGCCCATCGAGGACACCCGGGACGACGCCGGCTCGACCGTCGAGGAGCCGGAGCCGGAGCCGGAGCCGGCGTCCCCGGCCCCGGCGAAGCGCGGGCTGATCGACCGGATCGGCGGGCGCGTCGTCGTCGCGGCGGTCGTGACGCTTGCGATCGTGGTGGTCGGCGGCGCGGTTCTGCCCTCGCTCACGGGGCTCGGTTCCACCGCCGTCCTCCGCCCGGCGGGCGAGCCGTCGGCCGCGGTGGTGGACCAGTTGAACACGAACCCGCGTGACTTCTACGCCATCGACCCCGCCTCTGTGCGTTCGCACGAGACGTTCGGCGGGTTGGAGATTCTCTCGGCGCGCACGGCGGACGGCGCGGGCCGATGCCTCGCCGTCGCATCCGAGCGTCAGCTGTGGGCCCTGCAGTGCGCGCCGCCCGGACTGGACGTCATCCTCGACATCCCGATCTTCCCCGGCATCCGACTGCCCGACGAGTTCCCCGATCTCCCGGAGCGCAGCATCGTTCGACTGAGGCTCGCCGGCGACGTCGTGGAGGTGACGGTCGCCCCGGCATCCGGCGACGGGACGGACGCCGCCGCGTAATCGCGACGAAGGCCCCCGTCCGGTGCGTCCGTCCGACCACCACTCCGCAACGCCGCGGTGTCCGGCCGCGCCGCGGTGCGCGGCGTCTATTCATCGATCTTGGTTTGCGTCGTTGTTTTCTGTTGGACTGTGTTGTACCGTGTGGGCAACCACGAAGCCGCAGAGAAGAGGTCGGTGTGTACGCGACGGAGCGCCACGAGGCGATCGAGCGCCAGCTCTCGCAGGACGGGCGGGTCTCCGTCGTCTCCCTCGCGCGCTCGTTCGGGGTCACCACCGAGACCATCCGTCGTGACCTCGACGCGATGGAGCGATCCGGGTCGCTCCGACGGGTGCACGGAGGAGCAGTCTCCGCGGAGCGCGGCAGCACGAACGAGACCGCCGTGACCGACCGCGATCAGGTGCGCGGCGCGGAGAAGCTGCAGATCGCCCGCCGCGCGCTGGATGCGATCGCCGACGGGTTCCGCGGTTCGGTGTACATCGACGCGGGGACGACGACGGCAGCCCTCGCCCGGGAACTCGGCGCCCACCTGCGGGAGCGTGGGGCGCGGGCCGAGGTCGTGACGCATTCGGTGCCGGTCGCGTTCGAACTCGGAGCGCGCAGCGACGTGCCCGTGACGATCATCGGCGGGCGGGTGCGCGGGCTCACGGCCGCCGCCGTGGGTTCGCAGACCGTGCGCGCGATCGAACAGCTCCGGCCCGACGTCGCCATCCTCGGCACCAACGGGCTCTCCGCCGAATTCGGCCTCAGCACGCCGGACCCCGACGAAGCGGCCGTCAAGCGGGCGATCGTGAGTGCGGCCCGCCGCGTCGTCGTGCTCGCCGACGCCAGCAAGATCGGGGACGAGTTCCTCGTGCGCTTCGCCGGGATCGACGAGGTCGACGTCATCGTGACGGACGCTCCAGTGCCGGTCTCCGTGGCGGATGCCGCCGCCGCCGCCGACGTGGAGGTGTGGACGGCATGATCGTCACCCTCACGGCCAACCCCGCCCTCGACCGCACGATCGCCCTCGAGGCGCCGCTCGTGCCCGGCGACGTGCAGCAGGCCCTGTCGGCGCGGGAGGATGCGGGGGGCAAGGGCATCAACGTCGCCCGTGCGGTCGCGTCGGCGGGAGTTCCCACGCTGGCGGTGCTTCCCCTGTCGGAGGACGACCCCTACGGGCCGATCCTGCGCGCGACGGGCCTGCCGACCCGGACTGTCGCCGTCCACGGTCATGTCCGCGCGAACATCGCGCTGACGGATGCCGCCGGCACGACGACGAAGATCAACCTTCCGGGCGTCGAGCTCGACCCCGGCGAACGACGCGCCCTCATCGCGGCGGTGGTGGAAGCGTCCCGCGACGGTTCCTGGACGGTGCTGGCCGGATCGCTTCCCCTCGGCCCCGGCGACGACTTCTACGTCGACGTCGCGCGCGCCATCCGCGGCGAGCTCGGCGACGCGGCCCCGAGGATCGCGGTCGACACGTCCGGACCGGCGCTGCGGGCGGTCGTGGACGCGGGCATCGCCGACCTCGTCAAGCCCAACGACGACGAGCTCGCGGAGCTCGCCGGCGTCACCCTCGAGGACGTCGGGGGTCGTCTCGCGGACATCGTCCGCATCGCCCGCTCGTTCGTTCCCTCCCGTGTCGCGGCCGCCCTGATCACGCTCGGGGGAGACGGTGCCGTGCTCGTCACGGCCGATGACGCGTTCCACGCGGCGCCCCCGCCCATCCGGGTCAGGAGCACCGTCGGCGCTGGCGACAGCTCGCTCGCCGGCTATCTGCTCGCCGACCTTGCCGATGCCACCCCAGCCGAACGCCTGCGTCACGCCGTCCGGTACGGCTCCGCAGCCGCCGCTCTGCCGGGCACCCAGATCCCCACCCCCCACGACCTGCCCGCCGGCGAGGTCGTACTCACCCCTCTCGCCCTTTCGGGCGTGTGAACACAGCAGGACCAGAGGAGGTCTTCCGTGTCTGACACCATCACCAGCGGGCTCGTCAGCCTTGACGAGCCGCTCGGCGCCGACAAGAGCGCCGTCATCCGCGCCCTCGCTCAGCGGGTCGTCGCGCAGGGTCGCGCGACCGACGCCGACGCGCTCTACGCCGACGCGTGGGCGCGCGAGCAGAAGGACGAGACAGGGCTTCCCGGCGGCATCGCGATCCCGCACGCGAAGAGCACCGCCGTCTCCCAGCCGTCCCTCGCGTTCGCGCGCCTGAAGCCCGGAGTCGACTTCGGCGCGGACGACGGCCCCGCCGACCTCGTCTTCCTGATCGCCGCCCCCGCCGATGCCGCCGAGGAGCACCTCGCCGTCCTCTCGAAGCTCGCCCGCAGCCTCATGGACGACGAGTTCACCGGCGCGCTGCGCGCCGCATCCTCGAAGGACGACGTCGTGCGGATCGTGCAGGAGGCGATCGGTGAGGGCTCCGCCGCCGCGCACTCGGCACCCCCCACCCCGCCGGCAGGGGAGTCCGACGCCGCTCCGACGCCCGCGGCATCCGGCCCGCGCCCGAAGATCGTCGCCGTGACGGCGTGCGCCACGGGCATCGCGCACACGTTCATGGCGGCCGACGCGCTGACGGCCGCAGCCGCCAAGAACGATGTCGACATCGTCGTTGAGCCTCAGGGCTCCAGCGGATACAAGGCGCTTCCCGCCGACGAGATCGCGGCGGCGGATGCCGTGATCTTCGCCGTCGACGTCGACGTGCGCGAGCCGCAGCGCTTCGCAGGGAAGCCCGTCGTGCGAGCGAGCGTCAAGCGCGGCATCGATCAGCCCGACCGGCTCATCGCGGAGGCCGTCGCCGCGGCGAAGGACCCGAAGGCCGAGCGGGTCCCCGGCGCGGCACAGGCCTCCTCGACCACCGCCGCACAGGAGTCCGTCGGCTCGCGCATCAAGCGCTGGCTGCTCACGGGCGTGTCGTACATGATTCCGTTCGTCGCCGGCGGCGGTCTGCTGATCGCGCTGGGGTTCCTCCTCGGCGGTTACGAGGTCACGGCAAACGCGGCGAACGTCATCATCCAGAACTCGCTGTGGGATCTTCCGACCGAGGGGATCACGTCGCCGCTCGGTCCGCTGGGGCAGTACCTCGGCTCCGTCGCGTTCATGATCGGCGCCACGTCGATGAATTTCCTCGTCCCCGTGCTTGCGGGCTTCATAGCCTTCGCGATCGCGGACCGGCCGGGCATCGCCCCCGGATTCGTCGCGGGCGCCGTCGCCGTGCTCATGAGCGCGGGCTTCATCGGCGGCCTCATCGGCGGCGTGCTCGCCGGCTTCATCGCCTGGTGGCTGGGCCGGCTGCCGGCGCCCCGCTGGCTGCGCGGACTCATGCCCACCGTCATCATCCCGCTGATCGGGTCGGTCGTCGCATCCGGCCTCATGGTCCTCTTCCTCGGTCGCCCCATCGCGGAACTGATGCTGGGCCTCACCGACTGGCTCAACAGCCTGACCGGTGCGTCGATCATCGGTCTCGGCGTGATCCTCGGCCTCATGATGTGCTTCGACCTCGGCGGGCCCGTCAACAAGGTGGCGTACACGTTCGCGACCACGGGCCTCGCCGCCGCGTCCACGAGCGACCTCTCCTCGACGCCGTTCCTCATCATGGCCGCGGTCATGGCGGCGGGGATGGTGCCGCCGCTGGCGATGGCTCTGGCCTCCACGGTCCTCGCGCGCGGCCTGTTCAACCCCGTCGAGCGGGAGAACGGCAAGGCGGCGTGGCTGCTGGGCGCGGCCTTCATCTCGGAGGGGGCTATCCCGTTCGCGGCCGTGGACCCGCTTCGCGTCATCCCCGCGTCGATGGTCGGCGGCGCCGTCACGGGCGCACTCAGCATGGCGTTCGGGGTCTCGTCGCTCGCCCCCCACGGCGGCATCTTCGTGTTCTTCGCGATCAACCCGTTCTGGGGCTTCGCCGTCTCGATCGCCGCGGGAGCGGTCGTCGCGGCCCTCGTCGTGGTCGCCCTGAAGAAGTGGGTGCACAAGAAGGGCGCCCAGGAGGAGGCGGCGCTGACTCCGGTCGGCGCGACCGTCGCCGCCTGATCCCAGACCCCGGGGACCGGCGGGACCCCGGCCGAAACGGCGGATGCCGCGGCGCCTCTCAGGCCGCGGCATCCGCCGTTCTGTGGGTATCAGATGTCCATCGTGTCGCCGGGGTCGAGGGCGAGGAACTCGCCGCCGTTCTGCGCCGTCGCCCACTGCAGGCGCGCGCGGTGCATGTCGCGGCCGATGACCGACAGGGTCATGTCGTGGGTGCCGAACGCCCTCCGCGGCTTGACGGCGAGCACGAAGTCCATGGCATCGCCGATACGCAGCCAGGGGGCGCCGATGGGCGCGGCGAGGACGTTCACGTCGACGCCCTCCGGCACGGCGTACGAGTCGCCGGGGTAGTACAGCTGGTCGTTGACGAGGACGCCCACGTTCTGCACACGCGGGAGTGACTCGTGGATGACCTCGTGCTCTGCCGGGAAGAAGCGGAGAGTGAAGGGCTCGATCGTCACGGTGTCGCCCGGTTCGACGACGGTTATGCCGTGATCGGATGCCGCGGCCTCGACCCCCGCGGGCCCGTAGATCGGCACGCCGGGCGCAGCCTTGCGGATGCGGTCCAGGTGCTCGGGCGTCCAGTGGTCCGCGTGCTCGTGCGTCACGACGACCGCGACGACGTGGCCCATCTCGGGGAACGGCGTCGTGAAGGACCCCGGATCGATGATCAGGCCCTTGCCCTCGTGCTCGAGGAGGAGGGCGGCGTGCTCGTGTTTGGTCAGGCGCATGCGATCACTCAAGCGCTTCGGCGCAGGTTCCGGCAAGGCCACTGCACTCGGGTGGCCTCGATTTGTCCGTCCCGTGCACGCCGTGGCATACTTGAACGGTTGTCAGCGAGGCCCCATCGTATAGCGGCCTAGTACGCCGCCCTCTCACGGCGGTAACGCGGGTTCGAATCCCGCTGGGGTCACCAACAAGAAGACCCCCGGTCAGCCGGGGGTTTTCTTGTTCCTGCCGAAAGGCTCGAACGGGCGCTATGCCGCTTTTGGCAACAGATTGGCAACATCTGATTGCATGGCCGCGAGGTTCAGCGCCGTGGCAACACCGTCCAGGTCGTCATCGAACAGGTCGGCGTACACGTCGAGGGTCACCGCGGCCGAGGCGTGCCCGAGCATCCGCTGGACGGCCTTCACGTTCGCGCCGGCGCTGACGGCGAGCGAGGCAGCGGTGTGCCGCAGCTCGTGCGGGGTGAGGCCCTTGATCCCGACCGCCTCGGCCGCGGTGTCGAACCAGCCGACCCGGTAGACGTGGTTGCGAAGCCAGGTGCCGGTGCGGATGCCGTAGAACACCGGGGCGTAGGCCGGGCGCCCGGCGATCTGCGCGCGGAGCAGCCCGACGAGGAACGCCGGGATCGGGGATACTGCGGTGCTCGTAGTCCTTCGGCGGCTCGATGCGCTGGTAGCCCTTGTCGGCCACGACGGTCTGCTCGACGGTGAGGCGCGGGTGCTTCGCGTCGAGGTCGAGGTCACGGATGCGGAGCCCGGACAGCTCGCCCCAGCGCAGGCCGCAGTAGGCGAGCACGAGGACGACGAGGCCGTAGCCGTACTCGCGCCCATCCTTCATCTCGTCAATGGCCTGGGCGAGCGCGGCGACCTGATTGTGGGACAGATACCGCTTGCGGGACTTGGTGGGCTTGGGGAGTTTGAGCCGGGCGGCGGGGTTGGACGGCAGGCGCTCGTCCTCGACCGCGAATCGGAGCGAACCGGAGAGGACGTTGACGATCTTGCGGACGGTCGCCGGGGCACCGGGGAGGGCCGAGGCCCACTCCTGCACCCGCAGGCGGGTGAGGTCGCCGATCGGGATCTTCCCCAACTCGGGGACGATGTGCTTGGCGATGATGTTCTCGACCCGGCTGCGGGTCGTCGCCCGGAGGTCGCCGCGGGCGGCGATCCAGGTCTGGAGCCATTCGGCCACGGTCACCCGCGCACGCGACGGGTCGAGGTAGCGGCCCTGGGCGATGTCGACCTCCGTGGTCGCCAGGAACAGCTCGGCGGCCTTCTTGGTGGTGAAGCCGCGCTTCTGCGTCTGCTTCTTGTCCGGGCGTCGGTAGAGCGCCCGGTAGCGACGGCCCTTGGCCGTGTCGTAGGACTCGATGCTTCCCATGACTGGCTCCTACTGCTCCAGCCCCGCGAGGCGCTGCACGTCGATGCGGCGGTAGACGCGCTTGTGCCGGGTGAGCCGAATCGGCTCCACCGGGGCCTGGCCCTCCAGGGCGAGGGTGCGCAGGGTCGTGCGGTGGATGCCGAGCAGCGCCGCTGTCTCCTCCTCGGAGTAGAACAGGCGCTCGGGCTCCCGAGCGTCGAGGGGCGATGCGCTCTGACCCATCACGGCCTCCTTCGCATCTACGATCACAGCCGCGATTGCTGCTGTCGTCTTAGATTAGACCACAACACGCCAATCACAGCAAGAGTTTTAGTTGCTCGTGTCGCTCGGTACACTCGGGATGTGACCGCAGCCCCGCGCAGACCCGGCGATCAGTCCTATGACGGCCTGATCGTCTCGGCCGACCTGCCGGACGGCTGGCATCTGCCGAGCCGGTTCCCCGGCGAGCGCGACGACGACGCCAGCGCGCAGATCGACGCGATCCTGGGCTACAACGATCAGGTGACGACCGAGGCCGACCGGCAGGCGCAGCTCGACTCGGAGCAGAACGAGACGATCGACGGCCGCTGGCGCTACATCGAGCACACAGCCACGGCGACCCGCGTGTTCATCCGGCTCCAGCGCCAGCAGTTCGCCGTGCCCGAGGAGGTGCGCATCACCGGCGTCGTCTACCTCCCGTGGCGGCCGGGCGATCCCGTGTCCAGCCAAGACCTCCGCACCCTGCCGACCGCGCGCATCGAGGCGGCGATCAACGAGCGCCTGTTCGCCATGAAGCGCACGGTGACCATCACCGGCGGGAAGATCGTGCTGCCCTCCGGCCGGAAGATCAGCGAGCGGGATCTGCTCAAGCCGCTCGGGAACCCGAAGCGCACGCCCGACTTCTACGAGCTGGTCGCCCTCCAGTACGGCAAGCTCTCGGCGCAGGGGGACGCGGCGCCTGCTGTCACGATGGCGAAGATCAACGGCGTCGCCCACGCCACCGCGCAGGGCTGGCTCGTGCGCACCCGCTCGCGCGGACTGCTCCCGCCGGGCCGCCGCGGGTAGTCGTCGGGGGAGCGGCGCGCACTTGCCCCCGAGCGCGTCGCTACAGGCTCGGCCCGAAGTCGGGTCCGCTGCTCGGGCTCGGACGGTGCTGGTCGCGGGTGAAGTCGTGCAGCTCTGCGGCACGCCGCGCCAGGGCCTCGGCTGCGACGCGCTCGGCCTCGGCTCGGGCCTCGACCTGGGCTGCGGCCTCGGCGACCGGCAGGGCTTCCAGCTCCGCGAGCTGGCGTCGCAGCGCCTCGGCCTGCTGCTGGGCGCTCTCGGCCTGGCGGCGCGGGCTGCCGGTGCTGTACGGCTTGCTGAACAGCCGCGTGTGCAGCATGGCCCGCTGCCGCTCCTGCCGGTCCCCGGCACGGCGCTGCTCCTGCCGGGCCTGCGCGTGCGTGCGCATGGCGTCGGCCAGCCGCGGGTCGGCCTCGGCCTGTTGCTCGGCCGCCGCCTGCGCCCACGCCGGCGCCTGCTCCGGCGTACGCGGGATCGAGCCCCACCGCTGCCGGGTCAGGTGCTCGGCCTCGTGGCGCTGGCGCTCGGCCTCGGTCAGCGCCCGGTCGGCGCTCCGACGCCTCAGCGCCCCGGCACGGCTCCTGGCGGCGATCGCCGTCTCGTGGCGCTCCCTGACCGCGAGGACCGCGGCGGCGTCCGTGCCGGCCTGCTCGACCAGCGGCGGGACGGCCTCGGCCCGTGCCGCCTCGACCTGCTGGGCGGCGGCCTCGACCTCGGCCAGCAGCGCCTCGGCCTCGACGCGGTGCGCGGCCGACTGGCGCTCCATCGCCTCGGCCGCCTCCGCCCACCGTGCCGCCTGGCGCTCGGCCTGCTCGATGCTCTGCCGCAGTCGGGTGCGCTCGGCGTTCACGACGCGCACCGGCCCGTCCGCGACGATGCCCGCGACGGCGGCCTGCGCCCGCTCGGTGGCCTCGCGCAGTCCGCGGTCGGCGCGGTCCCGCTCGAGCGCGGCCTGGAACTGCTCGCGCGCGTCCCCGAGGTCCGCGGCGACGACGTGCAGCCTGTTCTCCTCCTGCCCGCGGGTGAGGCCGACGTAGACGCCGGCCGCGTCGAGCGCGTCCGACAGGACGGTGTGCGACGCGGGGGCAGTCATGCCCTGGACGCCGTAGGCGGTCGCGGCGTAGGCCAGGTGCGCGTGCTCGGCGACGTACTCGGCGGGCAGATGCACGGTGCGCTGCTGCTTCCGCTGGCTCGCGGCGTCCCGCACCCACAGGCTGCCGTCGCCGCTGACGTGCTGGACGATCCAGGTCTGCCGGTTCGCCACGCCCATCTCCGAGTCGTTGCGGCGGGTCTGGATGAGGTCGCCGGCGCCGATGCTCAGGCCGTCCGCGCCGTCGATGGTGCGGGCGTCGTCGACCGCGCCCGCGCGCACCCGGTCCTCTCGGATCAGAGTGTTCAGTTCGCGCGCCTCGTCGTTGGTCGCCGCGGTGATCGCGGCTCCGTCGATCCGCTCGGCGGCGACCGCGGCGCGCAGCGCCTCGGTGTCCTCGTGGAGCCGCACGAGTCCGAGCGCGTGGAGCCGGTCGAACAACTCGGCCGGGTCGCGGCCGGTCCGCAGGGCGAGGGTGAGCTGCGCGTAGTCGGGGTCCGCGAAGCGGTGCAGGCTCGTCAGCGAGTAGACGCGGGGGACGAGCGCGGCCGCGATGTCGAGCACCCCGCCGCGCCCCACGGCGGGGAGCTGCGCCCGGTCCCCGACGAGTGCGAGCGTCGCGCCGGCCTCGTCCGCGACGGTCAGCAGGGCGAGGGCGGTGTCCTGGTCGAGCATCCCCGCCTCGTCCACCACAACCCGCTCGGCGGCGGCCAGTCGGTTCTCCTTCGCCGGGCCGCGGTAGGTCGCGCCCGTCACCGGGTCCGTGTCGCCCACGGCCAGCCGGGTCCAGACACCATCGGCGTTCCACCGGAACCCGTGGTCGTAGACGAGTGCCGCTACCGAGTCGGTCGGCACGCCCAGCTCGGCGGCGGCGACGTCGGCGGCCTTCTTCGTCGGGGTCACCACCCGCACCGAACGACCCTCCTGTCCGGCGGCGCGGATCGCAGCACCGAGCATGGTCGTCTTGCCCGCGCCCGCCGCGCCCTCGACCACGACGAGCGGCCGGGTGGAGGCGAGCGCGGCGGCGGCGCGCGCCTGGTCCGCATCCAGCCCCGGCTCCTGCACGCGCGGGGTTGCGCCGTGCACCGGCCGGGTGGCGCGTGCAGCCAGTCGGTCGCGCAGCTCCGTCTCGACGGCCACTACGTGCAGCGTCGTGAGGTGCGCAACATGCTCCAGCCGTGGCGCATCCGGCGGCAGGATCGAGAGGCAGTCGTCCGCCGCGAGCCGGGTCGTGATGGTGATGAACTCGCGCAGCTCCTCGCGGGTGGCGCGCACACCGGCCTCGGTGACGATGTGCGCCACCTGCTCCTGCACGTCATGCACGGTCCATGCGGATGCAGCAGCCGCGCAGCGGTCGAGCGCACGGGAGGCGACCTGTTGCACGGCCAGCTCGTCCAGCGTGCGCAGGGGTTGCACGGTGGCGCGCGGCAGGTCCGGGGTGTAGCCAGCCTCCTGCAACTCGCGCAACCAGCCGGCCTCGGAGCCGAGCACGCTGGGCTTCTTGCTCGGCCGCTCATGATCCCACGCCTTCGCGTGCAACCTGGCGCGCACCACCGGCCCCGTCTCCTGGCCGGGATGCGCGGCCTCCCACTCGGCCTCGAACTTGGCGAGGTTGCGCGCCACCTGCTGCCCGCGCTTGGACATGACCGCTTTCCACGGCACCAGCTCCGCGACCTCCCCGGTCACCGGGTCAAGGGTGAGACCGTGCGCGTCGAGCACCGCGGCGAGCTGCGGGTGCGCGGCGATGACCGCCGTGCCGAGGGCGCGGATCGCGCCCTGCTGCCGGAACAGCGCCGCGGTGTAGAGCCCGCGCCAGCGACCGGCCGCCCACACGCGCGTCCCGATCTGGAAGTGGATATGCCGGTGCGGGTCGCCCGCACGGGAGGTCTTGTGCGACACGGCCACGGTTTCGAGCTGCTCGATCGGCACGACCTCCTGCTTCCCGCGCGCGCCGACGCGGGTGACCGAGTGCTGGCCGAGCCAGGACCGGATCTCCGCAACCGCGTCCCGCTGGGCGGCGTCCAGGGCCTCGGACACCTCCGGGTGCAGGCCGGCGGCGACCGACAGGGACTTCGGGACGTTCACGACCATCTCCATGAACCGGGGCGACCCCCGGCCACCCTCGCCCCGCAGCCGGGGTCGGCCCATCGACTCCCCGGTGAGCGGGTTGATCCAGCCAACCCACTGGCGGTACTCCTCGGCGGTCAGCCCGAGCTCGCCGATCACTCGGCCCTCGGCGTCGACCGCCGTGAACTCGGCCAGGGCGGTCCCCGCCTCCAGGTAATACTCGTCCGCCCGCGCGCGGTCGGACTCCAGATAGCGCAGGGCATCCGAGCCTGTGCCCCGGAACGGGATCACGCCACCTTTCATGCCTTCGCCTCCTACCTAAGATAACAGCTACCATATCAGGTAGGATACGTCCATTCTTGTGAAGAAGTCAGAAATGAGCGAGTCCGGGGTCCGGTTGGCGGATCAGCGAACGTCAGAGGGTCAAGAGTTGGGGAGAGTGGACAGTGGTGAGGATCTCAGAGAGATGTGCCTGCATGCGGTGATAACTGCTGGGCCGCGACCTAGGTGTAGCGACCCGGGACGTTGTGTGCGTCGCGGGTAGGTGAAGACCTCCGGGACGATGTGGGTATCTGACAACTCGCATCGGTGACCGGAGGTCTTCGTGGTTCACGCTAATGCTCATTTGACGCCGAGGGGGCGGCTTCGGCTTGCTCGTGCGGTCGTTGTCGGCGGCTGGTCGCTCGCCCGGGCTGGGGAACGGTTCCAGTGTTCGCAGGCGACGGCGAAGAAGTGGGCCGATCGATACCGGGCGGGTCAGCCGATGACTGATCGCAGTTCCCGTCCGTATCGATCGCCGACCCAGCTTGACCGTCGCACGGAGCGGCGGATCGTCGCGATCCGCTTCAACCGGCGGTGGGGTGCTCGGCGGATCGCCTGGCATCTGGGGTTGAACCCGGCGACCGTGGGTCGGGTGCTTGCCCGCTATCGGATGCCGCGGCTGTCGCATCTGGACCGCAACACCGGGCTGCCCGTTCGGAAGCCGAAACCGATCCGGTACGAGGCGGCCGCGCCGGGCGATATCGTGCATGTCGATATCAAGAAACTGGGTCGGATCCCTGACGGTGGCGGCCACCGGATGCTCGGCCGTCACGCCGGACGCCGCAACCGCCGCGCCGGGACCGGCTACTCGTTCCTGCACCACGCGGTCGATGACTGCACCCGCCTGGCCTACTCCGAAGAGCTCGACGACGAACAGAAGGACACCGCCGCCGGGTTCTGGATCCGCGCCCGCGCTCACTTCGCCGAAGCCGGCCTCACCGTCAAAGCCGTCATGACCGACAACGGCTCCTGCTACCGCTCCCACGACTTCGCCGCGGCCCTCGGCGAGGGAGTCCGGCACATCCGCACCCGCCCCTACCGGCCACAGACGAACGGGAAAGTGGAGAGATTCAACCGCACCCTCGCCGCCGAGTGGGCCTACGCATCGACCTACCTCTCGAACGCGGCAAGATCAGCCACCTACGCCGACTGGCTCGAGGAATACAATCACCGACGACCCCACACCGCCCTCGGAGGCCACACCCCCACCTGCCGCCTTCACAACCTCACGGGTCGCTACACCTAGGGTGGTCGCCATGAGTGACAGCGACGTCTACGTCAGCCCCACCCGCGTCCCTGCCGGCATCGCCCTCCTGCTCGCCGTGCTTGGCACCGCCGCCATGTACGCCGGCTTCGTGCTCGGGGTTCCCGCCGCCCTCGACGGCAGCGGCAGCGGAGCGGGTGGATTCATCGTGCTGTTCCTCGCCGGAGCCGCGCTCGTGCTGGCGGCGCTGGTGATCTCGATCGTCTGCCTCGTGCGCGGTCTCGCGCGCGGCATCGCGATCCTGGCGCTGGTCGTCGCGCTGGTGCCGGTCGTCGGCGTCGTGATCCTGCGGATCGCGGCGGTGTCCTAACCCGCGGCGTCCTGACCCTCCGCCGCCTTGTACACCTTCGACCGCGGCACATAGCGCGCGGAGTTGCCGAGCAACCCCGCGACCTCCTCGTCAGTGAGCTCGCGGCGCACCTTGCCCGGGATGCCCGCGACGAGCGACTGCGGCGGCACGATCGTGCCCCTCGAGCACCACCACCTCGCGTGCCGTGGCAGACCACGAGCACCGCCTTGCCGGGAAGTCGGTGGCGATGCGGGTCAGGGCCACGACCCCGTGCACAGCGACGGAGTCGAGCGACGCTGCGCCCGGATACTCCCGGTCGGGCCAGCGCGCGATCGCGGCGGCGGCCGAGGTGCCCTCCAGCTCGCCGTAGTCGCGTTCGGCGAGCTTCGGATACGCGGTGCCGAACGGGGTGTTCAGCCCTTCCGCGATGATGCGGGCCGTCTCGCGGGCGCGCAGGAGCGGGAAGTTCACGACCGCATCCACGGCAGTGAGCGCAGGGTCATCGGGGTATCCGCCACCTATCGGTGTCCGGTGTTGTTGAGCCGGATGTCGCTCGATCCCTGGATGAGTCCCTCGGCGTTCCAGTCGGCCTGACAATGCCGGATGAACGCGACGATCATGACGTGAAGGCACCGATCACGCCGACCACGGGTCCAGACCGCCCCGGAGCCCACGACGACGAGCCTCACGGGCGCCACCAGCAGGAGGAACCGCGCCCGGTGGGCGAGGCGCCACGGCAGCACGCCCAGGTATCGCCGCGCGAATTCCCGGATCGCGGGGGTCGTCGATCGTCGGCGTTGTGATCCTGAGGATCGCAGCGACCGCCTGACTTCGGGGTGCTCGCCGAACGCTTCAGTGCCGGGAACGGCGCCGGTGACCCGCCCCTGCGGGCGGCGCAGCATCTTTTACACGCTGGAAATGTTCAGGCCATGCCCGCGCAACGACAGCCAGCGAGCATGGATCGTATACAAAACGCGAGAGATCGCGTCATGATTGCCGCGAGAATTGAGAGGCTTATGAAGACTTCAAGCCACCGCGATAGGCGTCTCGCCTGGGCGGGTGCGACCATGGTGGGGATGCTGACGATCGCCGGTTGTGCGGCGGAGCCATCGACCGAGGAAGAGTCCCTTCCGGTCGTGGCGACACAGCTGAACTGGGTCACCAACGTGGAGTTCGCCGGAATGTGGATCGCCGAGAGCGAGGGCTACTACGCGGAGGAGGGCATCGTCGCCGAATGGCTGCCGGGCGGCCCCAACGTCTCCAACACCGTTCAGATCGTCGCATCCGGTGACGCACCGATCGGACTCGATACGAACTTCACCTCGTTCATCGACGCCGTGTCGGAGGGAGCCGACGTGGTGCTCGTCGGTGCTGTCTACCAGGAGAGCCCATTGGCAATCCTGTCGCTCTCCGAGAACCCGATCAACTCGGTCGAGGACATGATCGGCAAGCGCATCGGAAGCCCCCAGGGGCAGCAGCGTGAACTGGATGCCATCTTCACCATCAACGGGCTAGAGCCGGATTACGAGTTCGTGCCGATCGGCTACGACGTGCAAGCGCTCGTGAACGGAGACGTCGACGGGATCACCGCCTTCGCCACCAACCAGGGACTCATCCTCGAAGAGCAGGGTGTGGACTACACCAGCGTGTCGTGGCAGGACCTGGGTCTGGATGTCTACTCCAACATGATCTTCGTCGACCGCACCTACCTGGAAGAGAACCGCGACCTGGTTGTCGCCTGGTTGCGGGCTACCGTGAAGGGCTGGGAGAAGAACGCCGACGACCCCGAAGTGGCCGCGCAGCTCGCGGTCGACGTGTGGGGAGCCGACCTGGGACTCTCGCTGAGCCAGCAGATCAAGGAGAACATCAATCAGATCCCGATGACGACGAGCGATCTCACCGCGGAGTCGGGTCTGTTGCGGATCTCGGCGGAGGACATCGAGCAGAAGATGTACCCGATCCTGCGGGCTGCGGGCATGACCGATCTTCCTGATGTCGCGACTTACGTTGACGAATCGCTGCTCGACGAGGTCTTCGGCGGATCGGCAACCCTGCTCCGATGACTGTGCAGGACCTCGGTCCGGTCGGCACGGCGACGCGGTCCCGAAAGACCATCGAGATCGTGATCGGCGTGCTCCTCTTCGCCTCGGCGTGGGAGATCATCGGCCGGACCGGGGTCCTCTCCACCTCCTGGCCACCCCTCACCGACGTGTTGTGGGTGATCGTCGATCCCGCGCGTGCGCCGAGGTTGTGGGGGGCGCTCGGGGTGACCGTCCAGGAGGGGCTTCTCGGCGGCGTGATCGGAATCAGCGCCGCGGTGGCGACCGCGGTGCTCTCCCGCCTGATGCCGGTCACGCGTCGCCCGGCGGAGCGCTTCGCGGTTCTCGTCGAGGCGGTTCCGGTCGTCGCCCTCGGCCCGCTGCTCATGGTCCTTCTGCCCCGCGCCGTCGTGCCCGCGGCGCTGGCGGCGACAGCGGCCTACTTCGCTGCCTTTGTCGTCATCTGCTCCGCGCTGTGGACCCGACGGGCGGCGCAGGAGGACCTGTTTGCCGTACTGGGTGCCCGGCGGATCGCGGTGCTCGCGCAGCTGGAAGCGCCCGCGGCGCTCCCAGCGGTGTTCGCGGCTCTTCAGCTGGCGATTCCCGCGGCCCTGTTGGGGGCGGTGATCGGCGAGTGGTTCGGCTCCGCCCGGGGCATCGGGCCCCTGCTGATCAACTCGATGCAGAACTACGACATCCCGTTGCTGTGGGCGGCGGGGGTCCTGACCGCAGTGCCCGCCAGCATCGTCTACGGCGGCGCTGCGTCACTCGCCCGGCGGAGCGCGGCGAGGTTCGGGCTGTGAACGCGCGCGTGACGGCTATCGGGCGAGCGGTCGCCCGGTTCGCCTGGGACAACGTGGCGGTCGTGGCGATCGTCGCCGCGTGGGCGCTGTGGGTCGTGATCGGGCAGGTCAACCGGGTCGTCATGCCCTCCCCGGCGAGTGTTCTCGCCGACCTGGTCGGACATCCGGATGCGTATCTTCCCGACCTCACGGTGAGCGCCGGGCTGGCCGCGACGGGTCTCGTCCTGGGACAACTGCTTGGCATCGGACTCGCCATCGCGGCCCATCTCTCAGGAGTCGTGCGTGCGGCGGTGCGGCCCGCGGTGCTGATCGTCCGCGCTGTTCCCATGGTGGCGATGGTTCCGATCTTCGCGCGGATTGTCGGTTACGGAACGCCGACCGTGCTGGTCGTCGCCACACTGGTCGCGTATTTTCCAGCGTTCGTCCTGGTGTCGCGCGGTCTGGCCTCCGCCTCGCGCAGCAAGCAGGACCTGCTGACGGTGCTGGGAGCCTCGAGATGGACGAGGTTCCGGCGGCTCGATCTCCCGGCCGCGGTCCCTTCGCTCTTGGAGGCGTTCCGGCTCTCTGCGGTCGGGTCGGTGGTCGGGGTGCTGCTCGCCGAGTTCGTCGTCGGGTCGTCGGGTCTCGGGCAGCTCTTCGTGGTGTCGCGGGTCTCCTACGACATGTCGCGATCCTGGGGTGCCGCCATCGTCGCCACAGTGCTCTCTCTCGCATTCTTCGGGCTGGCTTCGGCCGTGACGCGGTGGCTCGAAGCGGCTTATCACGACGGCAGTAATGGGAAGGGATGATCGTGAACGACAACATCGACGAGGCTTGGGTACGGACGGTACCCAAAGCCGAGGTCCACGTGCACCTGGACGGATGCATCGACCGGGAGGAGCTGATGCGACTGGCCGGCAAGTACGGGGTGCCCCTTCGCCGACCGGCCGAGCAGCTCTTCGATTTCGACGGACTCACCGAATTTCTCCAGTTCCTCGACTGGGGTGCGTCGCTGGTCAGGACCGCCGACGACGCGGCATCCGTCGCCTATCGGTTCGCCCAGAGGCAGGCGGCCAGCGGCATCCGCTACACCGACGTGATCATCAACCCGACCCACTGGGAGGCCTGGCGCGGAAATATCGCGGGACTCGTCGACGCCCTCGACGCCGGATGGCGAGAGGCGGAACAGGACGGACTCCCGTCGACTGGCCTGTGCCTGAGCTTGTTGCGCCAGCAATCCGCCGCTGAGGCCGATGAACTGCTGGATTGGATGCTGGAGCGGGACCATCCGCGGGTGGTCGCCCTGTCGATCGACGGCGACGAAGCGGTTGCCGGGCGTGTGTCCGCAAGGTTCGCCGACACTTTCCGCCGCGCGGCATCCCGTGGCATTTACCGGACCGTTCACGCAGGGGAGTCCAGTGGTCCCGAGGGTGTCCGCGATGCGATCGACCTCCTGATGGCCGATCGTATCGATCACGGCTTCCGCGCGATCGAGGAACCGGCGCTGGTCGCCGAGATCGCCGACCGAGGCATCCCGCTCGGCATCTGCCCGGGGTCGAACGTCGCTCTTGGATTTACCGAGAGCCGGGCCGCGCATCCAGTCGAGGAGTTGCGGCAAGCCGGGGTGCGGATCAGCCTCAACACCGACGACGGCACTGCCCTGGGATCGATTCTCGACCAGGAGTACGCCGCGACCGCGCGGGCGTTCGGCTGGCAGCGCGATGACCTTCTCGCCATCGCGCGAACATCGATCGAGTCGGCCTTCTGCGACGATGACCGTCGTAGCGCGCTGCTCGCGGAGCTCGATGCGGTGGCAGCCGGCGAGGAGGCGCGGGCATGAGCGCGGTGGCGATCGTTGACGCGCGAGTGCTGACGATGGACGATGAGCGCCGCGACCTCGAGCGGGCGACCGTGTTGGTCGAGGACGGCGAGATCGTCGCAGTGGGATCGAACGTCGAGATTCCCGTCGGCTCGCGGGTGATCGAGGCGGCGGGGCGCGCGGTGATCCCGGGACTCGTGAACGCGCACACCCATGTGCCGCAGATCCTGCTTCGCGGCGGCTACTCCCACGATCGGCCACTCTACGAGTGGCTCTACAACGTGCTGTACCCGGGCCTGAGCGTGTACGAGAACGACGACATCCGGTGCGCGACCTTGCTGTTCGCGACGGAGGCGTTGATGAACGGTGTGACGACGATCGTTGACAACGAGGATGCTGGAACGCGTTCCATGGTCTCCACCGCGGCGAGCACTGTCGAGGCCCTCGTCGAGAGCGGCATCCGCGCTGTATACGCTCGCATGTTCGCCGACCAGCCTGCGCCGGGTTTCGAGGATTATCTCGGCGCGGTCCGTGCGAAGGCCCCGGACGTTCCGGACAGCGACATCTTCGTCGACACCGATCGCGTCTTGGCCGACCTCGATGAGATCGTGCGGAGGTACGACAGGGCCGGTGAGGGTCGGATCCGAGTGTGGCCGTCGCCGGCGATCCCCGGAATCGTCTCCCGACGCGCCCTGCAGCGGAGCCGACAGATCGCGCGCGAGCGCGGAACCATGTGGACGATGCACGTCGCCGAGGACGAGCGGGAGCGCGTGCAGCACATGATGGGCGCGGTCGAGTATCTCGACAGCGTCGGTGCGCTCGATGAGAGGTTGCTCGCGGCGCACTGCATCGACGTCTCCGATCGTGAGATCCGGTTGCTCGCAGAATCGGGCACCCGGGTATCGACGCAGCCGGCGAGCAACGCCTTTCTAGGCGCCGGGGTCGCGCCGGTTCCGCGAATGCTCCGGGCGGGCATCCCGATGGGGATCGGCACGGACGATGCGAACTGCTCGGATGCGGTCGATCTCTTCGGTTCGATGAAGCTCCTGGCGCTCCTGCACCGCGCGGTGAGTCGTGACCCGGGGGCGATCAGTCCGCAGCGGGTCGTGGAAATGGCAACGATCGAGGGAGCGCGGGTTCTGGGTATGGATGACCTGATCGGATCGATCGAGGTCGGCAAGCGCGCCGACCTCGTCATCCTTGATCTGGAGGAGCCGCGGATGACGCCCGCGGCCGACTTGTACGCGGCGCTCGTATTCTTGCAACCCACGGTCGCGGTACGTACCGTGATAGTCGACGGTCGGGTCGTCGTCGAACGCGGCGTTCCTACCTTCCTTGGCGCTGACGGCGACCTCGCGGCCCTGGTGCGGGAGGCCTCGGAGCGTTCCCGCGGCATCGCGGACCGCGCACGACTCCAGGTGGGCCGATGAACGCCGGCGCGCCTCTCGGGCGCAGCGTGCGGGTCGAGGCGGTCTCGAAGTCGTTCCGGCTGAAGCGCGGAGCGTCGGTCCAGGCGATCAAGCGGGTAGACCTGGAGATCGCCGAGGGGGAGTTCGTCGCGCTCATCGGCCCGTCGGGCTCGGGGAAGTCGACGATCTTGCGGATGATTGCCGGACTTGACGAGCCGACTTCGGGGTCCGTGACGATCGCCGGTGAGCATCCGCGAGTCCTCGCGCGCGATCATCGCCTGGGTGTCGCGTTCCAGGACCACGCACTGCTGCCGTGGTTGACGGTGCGCAAGAACATTGAGCTCCCTTTCCGAGTCGCGGGCCGTGACGTCGATCGGCACCAGGTAGATGATCTGATCGACTTGGTCGGACTCCGGGGCTTCGCCGATGCGCGCCCGTCCCAGCTTTCCGGCGGGATGCGTCAACGAGTCTCGATCGCGCGGGCTCTGGCTCTGGATCCCTCCGTTCTGCTTCTGGACGAGCCGTTCGGAGCGCTCGACGCGGTGACGCGACGACGACTCAATGTGGAGCTGCAGGCGGTGTGGACGCGGTTGCGCATCACGACGCTCCTCGTCACGCACAGCGTCGAGGAGGCGGTGTTCCTCGCCGACCGAGTCGTCGTGCTGAGCGCCAGACCGGCGCAGGTCGCCGATGTCGTCGAAGTGGGGTTCGAGCGACCCCGTGAGCCGGATCTGCTGCGGGATGATCGCTTGCATCGCATCGTCGACGGGCTGAACGCGCGACTGGACGCGACGGAGGCGGAATCGTCCGCAAGCGGGGGAGCATCCAGCTGAGGCGACCGGAACTCGGCATCTGGCGGGGTTGGTCCCTAGAGTGAGGAGCATGGCTTCTCGTGCTGGGCTTCCCCTGCGCGACGTGATTGCCGCCGCGATCCGGGGACGGATCATCGATGGCTCGTACGTTCCCGGCAGCCGGCTTCGCGAGGAGGAGATTGCTTCCGATTTCGACGTCTCCCGAGTACCCGTGCGCGAGGCCTTTCAGGTGCTGGAGCAGCAGCGCTTTCTCGAGTTGCGCAAATACAAGGGTGCAATAGTCGCCCAGCCCGAGTCATCGGGCACCCGCGAGCTCATCGCGATCCGCGCCGAACTCGAGGCGATGGCGGCGCGGCTTGCCGCGGCTGCCCACGGAGGGGCGATGGCACGCGAACTTCGATCTCTTACAGAAGAGGGCAGCACCCTCGACCCGGTGACCGAACCCGAGCGCCATTCGGAGCTGGTGGAGCGATTCCACGACACGGTGGCGATTGCTTCCGGAAATCGAGAACTCGTCGAGATGCTGAGGACGCTGCGCAGCCGCCTCAGTTGGATATTCGGAGCGGAGCTGGCTGCGCGCGCTGCCGGGTCGTGGGATGAGCATCGCGACATCTGCGCGTCGATTCTCGGCGGCGAGGAGGCCGCGGCTCATCTCATGCGCGAGCACGTCCTCGGCGACCTTGCGTTCTTCGACGAGCTCATCCGTCGCTGAGGTTTAACACGGCGGTAACACTCCGACGCCGGCCCTCTCCGGTAGGTCGTATACGATCGAGGTGAGCAAGGGAGTCATAGTGACCACGACAACACCGCAGGCGATCCAGGCGGATCCCTATGCCTGGCCGTGGCACGGTCAACTCGATCTCACGCGCACGGCTCTGCTCTGCATCGACTGGCAGGTCGACTTCTGCGGCAGCGGTGGATTCATTGATTCGCTGGGCTATGACATCAGCCTGACCCGTGCGGCGATAGAACCCACCCAAAGAGTGCTTGGGCGGGCGCGCGAACTCGGGCTGACGGTGATCCACACGCGAGAAGGGCACCGCCCCGATCTCTCTGATCTGCCCGACACCAAGAGGTGGCGTTCCGCCAGTCAGGGGGTCGAGATCGGGTCCGTCGGGCCTCTGGGACGCGTGCTGATTCGAGGCGAGGCTGGGTGGGAGATCATCCCCGAGTTGGCCCCGCTTGCGGGTGAGACGGTCATCGACAAGCCCGGCAAAGGTGCGTTCTACGCCACCGACCTCGAGCACATTCTGCGCATGGCGGGGATTACCGATCTGCTGATTACGGGGTTGACCACCGATGTCTGCGTGTCGACCACAATCAGGGAGGCCAACGATCGCGGGTTCGAGGTACTCGTGCTGTCGGATTGCACGGCCGCGACCGATCGCGCCCGGCACTTGCAGACGATCGAGATCCTCACGATGCAGGGCGGCTTGTTCGCGGCTGTCGCTTCATCGGACTCCGTCCTCGCCGCGCTGGGTGCGGAATCGCTCCCGGCCGACGACCGGACGCGCTGATGTATGTCGATCTGACGGTCGTGCCGGTTGCTGCCCCCGACGACGCCCCGGTCGACAGGGTGTTCGGGCGAAGGGTCCTTGCCGTCATCGGAAAGACGGAGGGGAACGGCGGCGTTAACGACTTCAGCCGGGCTCTCGCGACTCGCGCCTGGACCGAGGGGCTCTCGGAACCGGCGTTGACCGTCATGTCGGGCGGCACTGAGGGAGTCCTCAGCCCGCATGTCACCGTGGTTTCGGAGGGTTCGACATCAGGCAACGGGCGACTTGCGGCGGGGTTCGCGCAGACCCCTCGGTTATCTGTCGAAGGGCTCGGGCGCCGAGAGCAGGTCGACGCGGTCGCTGCGGCGACGCTCGAAGCGTGCCGCAACGGAGGCTTTGATCCACGCAACGCCCACATGGTGCTCGTGAAATGCCCTTTGCTGACGACCGAGCAGATCGTGTCAGCGAGAGGCGGGGCCGTGACGGATGATCCCTACCTATCGATGGCGCGATCCCGAGCGGCTAGCTCGCTGGGCGTCGCGCTCGCGTGCGGAGAGATCGGCGGAGTCGAAGCGGACCAAGGCCTCGCAGGCGATCCTTCTGTCTGGTCGGCGGTCGCTTCGGCTTCCGCCGGTATCGAGCTCGACCGGTGCCTCGTGCTGGCGTTCGGGTCTCGACTCGACCCCGGCGGACAGCTGAACGCTGAGACGGTGGTCATGCACGACGCGATCGACGTGGAGGAGATCGTCGCGCTCCGCGATCGCATCCGAGCCGCCGGCGGCACCATCGTGCAGGTCTTCGCGAAGGCCGAGGCGAGTCCGGACGGGCGGATCCGAGGGTTACGGCACACGATGCTCACCGACACCGACCTCTCGTCGACACGACACGCGCGCGCGGCCGTAGGAGGCCTTCTAGCGGGGGTGTTCGGGCGCACATCGATCTACGTCTCCGGAGGCGCCGAGAACCAAGGGCCACCTGGAGGAGGTCCGGTGACGGTGGTGTGGCAGGAACCCACGGGCGGAGGTGAGACGAGGCGATGACGAGCAGATTCGGGCCGGTAGCGGCCACACCGTACGCGTGGCCGTTCGACGGAACGTTCTCCGCCCAGTCGACCGCGCTCCTGTGTATCGACTGGCAGGTGGACTTCTGCGGGGTCGGTGGCTACGTCGACCGCATGGGGTACGACCTCACACTCACCCGACGCGGACTCGCGCCCACAGCGCGGATCCTCGGTTCCGCTCGCGCGGCAGGCCTCCAGGTGATCCATACTCGCGAGGGTCATCGGGCGGATCTCTCGGACTGCCCGCCCAACAAACTCTGGCGCTCGCAGCAGATCGGTGCCGAGATCGGGTCGTCAGGACCGGGAGGACGCATCCTCGTACGCGGGGAACCCGGGTGGCAGATTGTGCCCGAAGTGGCACCTCTCGTGGGCGAGATCGTCATCGACAAGCCTGGCAAGGGGGCGTTCTACGGAACCGATCTCGACGTGATCTTGCGCACTCGGGGGATCACTCATCTGATTCTGACGGGGATCACAACCGACGTCTGCGTGCACACGACGATGCGGGAGGCGAACGATCGCGGCTACGAGTGCCTTCTGCTCAGTGACTGCACAGGCGCCACCGATCACGGAAACTACGAGGCGGCGCTGAAGATGATCACCATGCAGGGGGGTGTTTTCGGTGCGGTCGCGGAGTCGTCGGCGCTGGATGACGCGTTCGGTAAGGGATCCGCGCGGTGATCTCTCCTCGCATGGAGATCGCCCGCCTCCACTCCGCGTACCGGCGGGGAACCTGCACACCTCGCGATGTGGCGGAGCGCACTCTGGCTGCGATCGATGCGCGAGGACGTGACGGAGTCTGGATCTCGGTCTCCGATCGACTCGTCCGAGATGCTGAAGCACTCGATCCTGCCGATCGCGATCGTCTTCCGCTCTGGGGCATCCCCTTCGCGGTCAAAGACAACATGGACGTCGAGGGGTGGGCGACGACGGCGGCGTGCCCGTCTTTCGCCTACAGCCCCCAGCAGTCGGCACCCGTGGTTCGCGACCTGATCGCGGCAGGCGCGATCCTCGTCGGCAAGACCAACCTGGACCAGTTCGCTACCGGTCTGAACGGTACCCGTTCTCCTTACGGGACGCCCTCCTCGGCCCACGATAGCTCCCTCATCTCCGGCGGGTCGTCATCAGGATCCGCGGTAGCTGTTGCGGCGGGCCTGGTTGCGTTTTCTCTGGCGACCGATACCGCGGGGTCCGGGCGCGTTCCCGCGGCGTTGAACGGGGTCGTCGGTCTCAAGCCGAGTGTGGGCCTTGTCAGCACTCGCGGTGTCGTGCCGGCGTGCCGGTCGCTCGATTGCGTTTCGGTGATGGCGAACTCGGTTGCCGACGCAGCCATCGTGGCTCAGGTGATCGCCGGCTTCGATGATCAGGACCCCTGGTCGCGCCCGCTCCCGGTTCCTTCCGCCCGGGTTGCTTCGGTCTCGCTCGCCGGAGTCCGCCTGGGCGTGCCTGAGGTTGTCGCCGGATGGGGCGAGCGTGGCGAGGAGGACGCGTGGAGTCGGGTCCGTGCCGACCTCGTCCGAGCCGGAGCCGAACTGGTTGAGATCGACTACACCCCGCTTCTCGAGGCAGGTCGTCACCTGTATGGCGGTGCGTGGCTTGCTGAGCGCGCGACCGCCGTCTCGGTCGCGCTCGAGGAGGACCGAGACGACGTCGACCCGGTCGTGCGCCAGATCTTGGCGGGCGCCGGTGCGATGTCGGCCGCACAGGTCTGGTCGAGTATGCACCGCGTGTGGGAGTTGCGGCGGGAGGCGGATGACATCCTCCGTTCGGTCGATGCTCTGCTCACTCCCACGGTGACGAAGACCTACACGGTCGAGCAGATGCGCGCTGACCCCGTCGAACTCAACGCGCAATTGGGTACCTACACGACCTTTACCAACCTGCTCGACATGTGCGCCATCGCGGTCCCGGCGGGGAGTACGGCGGCGCACGTCCCCTTCGGTGTCACCCTTCATGGGCCTTCCGGTGCCGACCAGGAACTCGCAGGGCTGGCGTCGGCGCTCGCGGATGCGGTCGACCAGGACTCGCTGATGGAGGTCGCCGTCGTCGGCGCCCATCTCGAGGGGTTCGGACTTCATCACCAAATCACCGATCGCGGCGGGCTCCTGAGCCGGCGCACGATGACCGCACCCCGGTACCGGCTCTACGCGCTCCCCGGCGACGAGCCGCGACGTCCCGGGCTGGTGACCGATCTACGAGAAGGCGCTCGTATCGAGGTCGAGGTCTATCGGCTTCCGACTGCTACCGTCGGGTCCTTTCTCCGCGGTGTGAGTGCACCGTTGGCGATCGGCACGCTCGAGCTCGACGACGGCACCGCCGTCCACGGATTCGTCTGCGATCCGACGGCGCTCGAGGGAGCGCGTGACATCACCGCGTACGGCGGGTGGCGCTCGTATATGGCCGCGGCGGCCGATGATCTCAACAGGGCGGCCGATGCCAGCTGACGACGTCCCGATCCTCGCGGTTCACGGGGTCGCGGCCTCACCTGCCGTCTGGGATCCTCTGAAGCGCTTGATTCCACAGCTCCGGGCGCTTCGTCGCCCGAAGACCGGTCGGTTGGAGGACGAGATCGAGTGGCTGGCCGAGTATGCGGCGGGCGCGGTCATCGTGGGGATGTCAGGCGGGGCAACCCTCGGTCTCGCGCTCGCGGGCATGGGTGCCGCGTGCCATGGATTCGTCCTCCATGAGCCGGCGGCGGGGAACCTGGTGCCGGACCTTCTCTCCCCGACCGCCGAGGCCTTTCGCCGTGGCGGGACGACAGCGGTGGGTAAGGCGCTCTATGGCAGGAGGTGGTCGGTCGACCTGCTCGATGACCACGGAGACGTCGACGCGACGACGGCGAAGGAGATCGCCATGTTCCGCAGCTTTCAGCCTCGACGTCGACCGGTCGGGGGACCCCGATGCGTGGTCACGACGGGGTCTCGGTCGGCTGCGCCCAGGCACCATGTTGCGAGAGAGCTGCGGCGGCTGGGCTACGAGACTCGCACCATCGAAGGCTCCCGGCACTTCGTCACATACGAGCAGCCCGCGAGGCTGGCCGCCCTGGTGCGCGAGGTCGCCGGATTGGATGCGCCCGGGCATCCGGGGATCGATGACGGAGGTTCGGGGTGGGCGAGGTTCTGGTGGTGACCTCGCGGCGGTCTTCTAGACCTCGGCCGCGCGGTAGATCTTCGACCGCGGCACATAGCGCGCGGAGTTGCCGAGCAGCCCGGCGACCTCCTCGTCGGTGAGCTCCCGCCGCACCTTGCCGGGGATGCCCGCGACGAGCGATCGCGGCGGAACGACGGTTCCCTCGAGCACCACCGCCCCCGCGGCGACGAGCGAGTTCGCGCCGATGACGGCGCCGTTCAGCACGGTCGCGTTCATGCCGATGAGGCATCCGTCTTCGACGACGCAGCCGTGCACGACGGCGGCGTGGCCGATGCTGACGTCGGCGCCGATGATCGTCGGGTTGCCCGCCTCGGTGTGGATCACCGCGTTGTCTTGGAGGTTGCTGCGTTCGCCGAGCACGATCTCGTCGATGTCGCCGCGCAGCACCGCGCCGAACCAGACGTTGGCATCTGCAGCGATGCGCACCTTGCCGATCACGGACGCGTTCGGGGCGACCCAGGCGTCGGCGGAGATGTCGGGCTCGTGCCCGTCGAAGGGGAGGATGACCGGCATTCCGCCAGCCTAGCTGTACTGCCCAGGCAGGTTGTTTGAGATCCGGCTGATGGGCGGGAGCTTCCCGATCGCAGTGTGGGGCCTGTGGTGATTGTAGAAGTGCAGCCAGGCGGGCAGGGCTGCGCGGCGGGCTGATTCGCTGTTGTAGTGCTTCACGTAGGCCCAACCGTCGGCCATAGTGCGATGGAATCGCTCGATCTTCCCGTTCGTCTGCGGACGGTAAGGACGTGTGCGCTTGGGTGTGATGGCGAGCTCGGCGCAGACGCGTCGCCAGGCGTGGGAGCGGTAGGCGGGGCCGTTGTCCGAGAGGACCCGTTCGACGCGGACGCCGCGGTCGGCGAACCAGGACACGGCCCGTTGCAGGACGCCGATCGCGGTCTCGGCGCGTTCGTCGTCGTGGATCTCGGCGTAAGCGACGCGGGAGTGGTCGTCGATGACGGTGTGGACGTAGGCGGTGCCGGTGACCATGTCGCCGGCGATGCCTCGCTTTCCGGTGCGCTTGGCCGTGACTGCTCGGTTGCGGTCGCCTTGGGACCGTCCGACGTAGCGCCAGCCGCCGCCGTCGGGGATGTTGCCGAGCTTCTTCACGTCGACATGGATCAGCGCGCCGGGCTTGTCGTGCTCGTACCGGCGGGCGGGTTCCCCGGTCTTCACATCGACATGCGAGAGCCGGTTCAGTCGACACCGTTTCAGCACCGCGTGGACGGTCGAGGCCGGCATCCCGACGCGGTCGGCGATCTGGACCGGCCCCAGGCGCTTGCGGATCCGCAGGTGCACGATCTTCTTCACACGGTGCGTCGGGGTCTTGTTCGGATGCGCATGCGGGCGCGAGGACCGGTCGGCCATCCCCGCTTCACCGAGCTCGACGTAGCGTCGCGCCCATTTCGCGGCGGTGGGCCAGGAGACACGGAAGTAGTCCGCCGCCGCGGCGACCGTCCACTCCTCGTCGACGATCTTCTGTGCAAGACGGAGCCTTTGGCGCGGGGTGAGCGCCGCGTTAGCGTGAGACACGAGAACCTCCTGGTTCAGAGCGGATGCGGTAGCAGCTCCACTCTGCCGGGAGGTTCTCGTCACATCAGGGAAGCCAGATCAAACAACCTCCCTGGGCAGTACAGCTAGCGGCGAGTGCAGCAGTCGACAAGGCTGAGACGTATGCGCTTGCTGCGGCCGCTGTGGCGATACCCGATCATCTCGGTCACCGTCGTGGTGCTCGCCGCGGTCGTGGTCCTCCACGCCGTCGGAGCGGATGCGGTGGGACGGTGGACGGCGACGGCCTACGTCGGAGCGTTCGTCGTGTGGACGCTGGTTCGGATGGTGCGTGATGTGCTTCGCGGGCATGTCGGGCTCGACATCCTCGCGGTGGTGGCGATGGTCGCAACCCTCGCCGTGGGCGAGTACATCGCGTCGCTCATCATCGTTTTGATGCTCTCCGGCGGTGAAGCGTTGGAGGACTTCGCCGCCCGGCGGGCCAGGCGCGACCTCACCGCGCTGCTGGACCGATCGCCGCGCACCGCGCATGTTCTCACTCACGAGCATGCGTCGGACTCGGACGAGGTGCAGGATGTCGCGGTCGAGCACGTAGGGATCGATGATGTGCTGCTGGTGCGGCCGGGCGAGATCGTGCCGGTCGACGGCATCCTGCTCACCGAGAGCGGCACGTTCGACGAATCGTCGCTCACTGGGGAGAGTCTGCCGGTGACTCGTGAGGCGGGCAGCGACGTGCTCTCCGGCGCTATCAACGGGAACCGGGCGGTGCGGATCCGGGCGGTGCGGCGCAGCGCGGACAGTCAGTACCAGCAGATCGTCGCGCTCGTGCGTGCCGCGGAGGACTCGCGTGCGCCCGTCGTGCGGCTCGCGGATCGGTTTGCGATCCCCTTCACGGCCGTCTCGCTCGCCCTGGCCGGCATAGCGTGGGCGGTATCGGGCGATCCGACGCGCTTCGCTGAGGTGCTGGTGCTAGCGACGCCGTGCCCGCTGCTGATCGCTGCACCGGTCGCGTTCCTCGGCGGGCTCTCGCGGGCCGCGAAGGCCGGCGTGATCATGAAGGGCGGAGGTGTCGTAGAACAGCTCGCCCGAGTGCAGTCCGCGGCCTTCGACAAGACCGGAACGCTGACGCAGGGCCAGCCGACCCTCGTTGACGTTCGCCCTGTCGGCGGCTTCGAGGCGGGCGAACTGCTGCAGCTCGCCGCGTCTGCTGAACAGTACTCGTCGCATGTGCTCGCAGACAGCATCCGCCGGGCCGCGGTCGAGCGCGGCATCGACCTTCTCGCGGCCGAGGAGGCCAGTGAGGTCGCCACGAATGGTGTGACCGCGGTGATCGGGGGGCGAACGGTCGTCGTGGGGAAGCCCTCCTACGTCGCGTCAGTGGCGGCCGACACGGTGCGCGCAGACCTGACGACGGGCGAGGCCGCGGCCTACGTCGCCATCGACGGCCGGTTCGCCGGCGTCCTCGTGCTCGCCGACGATCCCCGCCCGGAGTCCGTCGCGGTGGTGTCGTGGCTGCGCGCGAACGGTGTCGAACGGATCGTCATGCTCACGGGAGACACTCGTGCGACAGCCGAATCGATCGCGCGGCAGACCGGGATCGACGAGGTGCATGCCGAGCTCCTTCCGCCAGAGAAGGTTCATCTCGCGGCCGACCTGCATCCACGACCCGTGATGATGGTCGGCGACGGGGTGAACGACGCCCCGGTGCTGGCCGCCTCCGACATCGGCGTTGCGATGGGCGCGAAAGGCGCGACCGCGGCCGGCGATGCCGCTGACGTGGTGATCCTTGTCGACTCGCTCAGCAAGGTGGTCGACGCCGTGTCGATCGGGCGGCACACGCTTCGCGTCGCGCTGACGGCGATATGGCTCGGCATCGGTCTCAGCGTGGTCCTCATGGTCATCGCCATGACGGGCGCCATCCCCGCCGTCGCCGGCGCTCTCACGCAGGAGCTCGTGGACCTCGCCACGATCCTCTACGCGCTCCGCGCGCTGGGCGGCCCGCCGAGCGGACTCCCCGCTGCCGCACCGCCGCCGTCACGCCGATCCGACACGGAGTCCGACTCGCACCGCGTGTGACGCTCTGAAACCCGAGCACCACGACTGGAATCTGCGGGCGAAGAGCCGAGGTGCAGGGTTGCCTCTCCTTCCTGGCGGCAGGAGAACTACCGAACTACCGTGAGGAGCCGTGACGACGCAATCCCCTCCATACCGGCATTCCGGCGAGCCTCACGCAACGGGGCTCGCGCAGCGACTCAACTGGCTGCGCGCAGGAGTGCTGGGAGCGAACGACGGGATCGTGTCCACGGCGGCGGTCGTCGTCGGTGTCGCCGGAGCGACAGCGGAGGTCACGCCAGTGTTGCTGGCGGGGGCCGCGGCCCTGGTCGGCGGGGCTATCTCAATGGCGCTCGGCGAGTACGTCTCGGTGTCCAGCCAGCGGGACAGCGAGCGGGCTCTCATCCAGAAGGAGCGGCGCGAGCTGGAGGAGGATCCCGAGGTCGAGCTCGAGGAGCTGGTCGGGCTCTACGAGGAGCAGGGCCTCACCCCCGGAACCGCCCGCCTGGTGGCGACGGAGCTGACCGAGCGCGACGCGCTCAAGGCCCACCTGGCGCTCGAGCTGAACATCGACCAGGAGGACGTCGTCAGCCCCTGGCACGCCGCCTTCGCCTCGCTGATCGCGTTCACGATCGGCGCCGTGCTGCCGCTGCTGACGATCCTGCTGCTGCCGCACCCGGCGCGCATCGTGTGGACCTTCGTTGCCGTGCTCCTCGCCCTGGCGGTCACCGGATACGTCGCGGCCTGGATCGGCGGCTCTCATCGGTGGCGGGCCGTGGTGCGCCTGGTGATCGGCGGTGCGCTCGCCCTGGGAGCGACCTTCCTGGTCGGCTCCCTGTTCGGCACGGTCGTCGGCTGAGGCGGCGCGGACTCACCCCTTGCTCACAGTACGGCCCAGCCGATGAGGCCCGCGGCGATGACGACCGCCCACGCCGGCGCCTTCCACGAGGTCAGGGCGACGAACCCGGCGGCGGCGATCCCGAGGGCCGCGACCGATGTGACCCCTTCGGTGAACACCGGCGTGTAGAGCGCTGCGGCGAGGATCCCCACCACGCCGGCGTTCACGCCCATGAGCGCCCGCTGCGCGAGTGGAGCGCGACGCAGCCGGTCCCAGAACGGCAGCACCCCGACCACGAGCAGTGTCGCGGGGAGGAAGATCGCGACCAGCGCGATCGCGGCGCCGAGCAGCCCGGACGGCGGGCTGGTAGTCGCGGCGCCGAGGTAGGCGGCGAAGGTGAACAAGGGACCGGGGACCGCCTGCGCGGCACCGTAGCCGGCGAGGAACACGTCGTGGTCGACGAGGCCGGTCTGCACGGTCCCGGCCTCCAGCAGCGGCAGCACGACGTGACCGCCGCCGAACACGAGTGCCCCAGCCCGGTAGAACACGTCGAATAAGCGTACCGCCCCGTTCTCAGTGGCGGACACGAGCAGGGGGAGGCCCGCGAGCAGGATCACGAAAAAGGCCAGGCTCCCGATCGCGGCCCAGCGAGGCACCCGCACGACGAATGGCTCCGACTCCGATGCCGTGGCGGCCTGCGGGCGCAGCCACACCAGCCCGACGACTCCCGCGGCGGCGATCACGGCGACCTGTGCGAACGCGCTCGGGACGAGCAGGACGACGATCATGCCCGCCACGGCGATCGTGGCCCGCTTCGCGTCCGGGGTGAGGGTTCTCGCCATGCCCAGCACGGCGTGGGCGACGACCGCGACCGCGGCGGCCTTCACCCCGTGAATCCATCCGGCGCCGGACAGGTCACCGAGCGCCGTGACCCCGTAGGCGAACGCGACCAGCAGGATCGCCGACGGCAGGGTGAACGCCGCCCACGCCGCCAGCAGCCCGCCGAACCCTGCGCGCTGCAGCCCGATCGCCATGCCGACCTGACTGGATGCGGGGCCGGGCAGGAACTGGCACAGCGCCACCAGGTCCGCGTAGGCGCGGTCGCCCAGCCACTTGCGCCGCTCCACGAACGCCTCGCGGAAGTACCCCAGGTGCGCGACCGGGCCGCCGAAGGAGGTCAGTCCCAGGCGCAGGAACACGAGGAACACCTCTCCGACCGTGCCGGGGTGGCGGCGCCCGCCGGTCGAGGGGGAAAGGCTCATCGCGCTCAGTCTGCCCCAGTCACTTGACGCTCACTAGACCAGCACCCTGGCATTCGCGGCCGACCACGCCTGCGCCGCGAGCTGCACGGCATCCCACGGAGAGCCGAGCGGCGGGGTGTAGGAGAGGTCGAGGTCATCGAACTGCCCGATGGTCAACCCGGCATAGAGGGCGGTGGCGAAGGTGTCGACCCGCTTGGCGACCTCGGTGCCGCGCCGCCCGACGAGCTGCGCGCCGAGCAGACGCCCGTCGCCGGTGTCCCCGGTGATGCGGAAGTGGATCGGGTGGGCACCGGGGTAGTACCGCTTGTGGTCGTCCGCGGCCGCGGTGATCGTTGCTGCCGCGTAGCCGGCGGCGATCGCCTCGTGGTCGCGCAGGCCGGTTCGGGCGGCGACGAGGTCGAAGACCTTGACGACCTGGGTGCCGACCGACCCCGCGAAGGCTCGGTCGCCGCCGAGAGCATTCTCTCCTGCGATGCGGCCCTGCTTGTGCGAGGTCGTCCCCAGCGGCAGATAGGTCGCGCCGAGGAGGCGGTGATGCGTGATGATGCCGTCGCCGGCGGCCCAGACGTGCGGGAGCCCGGTGCGCATGTGCTCATCGACCACGACGGCGCGGCCCGCGCCGAGGCTCGCTCCGGCCTGCTCGAGCAGCTCGGTGTTCGGCCGCACCCCGACGACCACGAGCACGAGGTCCGCGGTCTGTGCGAAGGGCTGCCCGTCGCGGGTGCCGGTGACGGTGAGCCCGACCGGGGTCTTCTCGATCCCGGTCACGGTCGAGCCGGTGACGACCTCGACGCCATGCGTCGTGAGTTCGTCGCGGACGAGGGCGCCGAGCTCGGGGTCGAGGGTGGAGAGCACTTCGGGTCCGCGCTGGAGCTGGGTGACCTGCATCCCGCGGGTGATGAAGGCTTCGGCCATCTCCAGGCCGACGTAGCCGGCGCCGACGATGATCGCAGACTGCGGCTGCCGGGTAGTGAGGTCGTGGTCGAGGGCGAAAGTGTCACCCATCGAATGAATGACATGCACCCCGTCCTCCGGGGTCAGCGCATCGAGGCCGGCGATGCCGGCGTGGGACGGGAGCGCGCCGGTGCCGACGATCAGCTCGTCGTAGGCCAGATCCTCGAAGATGCCGTCCGGGGTGCGGACAGTGAGCCGCTGCCCGGCGACGTCGATGCCCGTGGCGAAAGTGTTGAGCCGCAGCCGCATCCCGGTGGCCTCCAAGTCAGCGCTCGTGCGGTGCGCGAGCGACTGCCACGGGGCGACCTCGCCAGTGAAGTAGTAGGGGATGCCGCAGATGGAGAAGTTCGGGTACTCGTCCGCCACCACCACCGTCACGTCGGTGGTCGGGTCGAGTTCGCGGGCACGGAGCGCGGCGGAGATACCGGCGTCGGAGCCGCCGATGGCGATCAGATGGGTCATGGCTGGGCCTTTCGATTCGGGAACAGCAGGAACACAAGCCCGACGCCGACGACCGCGCCGACGACCTGGGCGGCGAGGAACCACAGCGCGGAGGTCGGGGCGATGCCGGCGAAGGTGTCGGTGAAGATCCGGCCGATGGTCACGGCGGGGTTGGCGAACGAGGTGGACGAGGTGAACCAGTACGCGGCGCCGATGTAGGCACCGACCGCCGGGGCGACCAGCGCCGCGCGGCCGGTGCGAGCCAGGGCGAAGATCGTGAGGATCAGCCCGGCGGTGGCGACGACCTCGCCGAGCACCTGCCCCGGTGCCGCCCGGTCGGTCACCGACAGCGCGGCCGGCACGGCGAACATGAGGTTCGCCAGCAGCGCCCCACCGATGCCGCCGACGATCTGAGCGCCAGCGTAGACGGCGATCTCGCCGCCGCCGTGCCGTGCGCCGAGGGCGCGGTCGGCGAGGGTGACGACCGGGTTCAGGTGCGCGCCGGAGACGGGCTGGAAGATCAGGATGAGGACGGTCAGGCCGAGCGCGGTGGCGATCGAGTTCTCCAGGAGCTGCAAGCCCACATCGCCGGGCGAGAGACGCGAGGCGGCGATGCCGGAACCGACCACGACCGTCACCAGCAGGCCGGCGCCCAGCAGCTCAGCGGCAGCACGCCGCCACAGCGGGACGGCCTCGGTCGTGGTGGTGTTCATCGCTGCCCATCTTGACGAATCCGGTTCGCTCAGTCAAACTTGAGGTAATGAACATTGAGGAAACTTGCCTTGCGGGTCGGGTCGCGCGGTATGCGGCGCTGGCCGATCCTGTGCGGCTGCGGATCGTGGACCTGCTCACCCTGGGCGATGTCGCCCCGGTCGAGCTGCAAGGCGAGCTGGGTGTCTCATCGAGCCTGCTCGCCCATCACCTGAACCAGCTCGAACAGGCAGGGCTGATCGTGCGGACGCGGTCGGAGGCCGACCGGCGCCGCACCTACCTCCACCTCGCGCCCGGCGCGCTCGACGGCCTCACCCCTTCCCCGATGCTCGGGGTGCGGCGGGTGGTGTTCGTCTGCACCGGCAACTCGGCCCGATCCCAGCTCGCCGCTGCGCTCTGGCACGGCAGCAGCGATATCCCGGTGGCCTCGGCCGGCACGCACCCGGCCGCGCAGATCGAGCCGGGCGCGATCGCCGCCGCGGACCGACACGGCCTCACCCTGCGAGCCCGCGCCCCGCGCGCGCTGGACGACGTGCTCGGCGCGGACGATTTCGTGGTGACCGTGTGCGACACCGCGCACGAAGAACTCGGCGACGCCGGCTGCGTGCACTGGTCGGTGCCGGACCCGGTGCGCGACGGGACGGACGCCGCCTTCGACGCGGCGTTCGAGGACATCGCCGCCCGCATCCAGAGCCTCGCGCCCCGGCTGACCACGACGAAGGGATGACGACGATGCCAGACGAGCACGAGCGCCACGCGACGATCACCATCGACCAGGAAGCGGGCCTCGCCACCAGCGCCGAGCGCCTGACGCGGGAGTTCGAGGGCACCTTCGGGCGGGAGACGATCGACCGTTTCCTGCACGCCTCCTACACCGACCTCGCCGCCCGTGCGACGGTGCCGACCTATCTGCCGCTGCTGACCGAGAAGTTCGCCCGGCAGCGGCTGCGCGCGCTCGCCAAGGTCGACGGGATGCACCTGACGGGCACGCCGACCGTGCTGTTCCTGTGCGTCCACAACGCCGGCCGCTCGCAGATGGCCCTCGGCTTCTTCCAGCACCACGCCGGCGACCGGGCGATCGGCTGGTCCGGCGGCTCCGAGCCCGGCGAGCAGATCAACCCGGTCGCCGTTCAGGTCATGGCCGAACGGGGCATCGACATCGCCGGCGAGTTCCCCAAGCCCTGGACCGACGAGATCGTGCGGGCGGCGGACGCGGTGATCACGATGGGCTGCGGCGACGCCTGCCCGATCTTCCCCGGCAAGCGGTACGAGGAATGGACGCTACCCGATCCCGCGGGCTGGACCCCGGACGGGATGCGGCCGGTGCGCGACGAGATCGAGCGCCGCGTGCTGAACCTGCTGGCCGAACTCGGCGTCCCCTCCCGCGCCTGACAGTCGACTTCCACAAGCACCGGACCCGCTCCCTGCCAGTCGCGGGGTCGGGGCGGAGGCCGCAATGCCCGAACCGGCTTGTGACATCCGGCGCGATCGCGCAGACTCGGGTATCGGGTTTGGCGGCGTCTCGGCAGGCTCGTTCTCATGTGCTACCGACCGCGTAGGTCCGTGAATCCTGAGGGAGTTGTCCACGCGGCCACCCGGCGACTCGCCCGTGTTTTACGGGCCAGAACGTGCTTTCGTGATCCGGCGGGGACAGGGGTGTCGAACAGTTCTACTCCCACGTCGTCGTCGTGAGTGGGGGAACGATAGGCGTCTTCTCAGCGTCCGATGCTCGGTGGTTCGTTACCGGGCGCGTCACGCGACGGAGCTGGACGATAGGGCGGGAGTGAGCGCCGAAGGGTCTGCCCGATCCGTCCGACGATCCCCGGCGGCTCGGGCACGGCGACCTTCAGTGCGATCCGGCGGTGGGTCTGCTGCTCTTCCAGCGCCCGCACGTCGGCACTGGGGTCGGAGGCGGCCAGCTCGATCATGCGGGCGGCGTCGTCTTGCAGCCGCCGGTAGGCCGACGCGGTCCTCGGACTGAGGTAGCCGCGCCGGGCGTGAGCGGCGCCGAATACGGCGCCGTAGTCCGCGAGCCAGGCAACGGCCTCGACCGGGGTGAGCTCTCGGGTCTGCTCGCTGCGCAGCACCTCGGCCGCGTGGGGCTCGTGCTCCCATGCGCCGGATTCGGTGCGGCGGTTGTCGTAGAGGCGGCGGTCGCGGGTGTAGACCTGGATGCGGGCGACGGCGGGCAGGGCCTCCAGCGCGGCCACGACCTCGGGTGAGCCGGCCAGCGCCGTCTCGTGCGCCTCGGGCGGGGTCCAGCGGCCGACCTCGCCGCGCCGGGCGCGCAGGAACCGTTCTTCCGCGGCCAGGCGCGACACCGGGGCGGGCATGGCGACGGCGACGACCTCGACCCGGTAACCGGCCTCCGCGAACCGGGCCGCGGTGTCGATGACCATCGCTGGATCGCGGAAGGTGCCTTCCAGCAGCACCGGGTAGCCGTGCTCGATCGCATGGTCCAGGGCGAGGCGGATGAGCCCGCTGGAGGTTGGCGCGGTCGCGGCCGGCATCGCCAGCGGGTCGTTCACCGCGAGATCCCGGTAGCCGGGGTGGTAGGCGCGCAGGTCATCCCCGGTGATGGACACCAGCTCGGGGTGCTCCGCGAGGATCGCCGCCTGCGCCCTCGTCTTGCCCGCGGCGGGCTGGCCGCCGAGCAGTACCAGGAGCCGGTCGCCGGTCGGGACCGGCGGGAAGATCGCCTGCCGCGCGGTGGCGTCGAACACCTGCCGCAGCCGCGCCTCGTCGGAGGCGACGGGTTCGGTCACGCGATCCGGCGGCTCGCCTGGCCGGTCAGGGCGTCGATCTCATCGAGCCATGCCTGCTGCTGGGCGATCAGCCCGAGCCGGTCGTCGGGGTCCAGCGCCGTGCGCTGCTGGTTCACCAGGCGCACCCGCGCGGCCCAATACTCGCGCTCGCGCTCGTCGGTCGTGGCGAGCTGCCGTTCGATCAGGACGGAGGCCAGGGTGGTCGCGCCCTGGGCGGTCATGTCGTAGAGGGCCACATCGCTCACGCGGGGCTCGTCGTCGTACCAGGCGCGCAGGGACTCGGCCGGGATCGCGCTCGGAATCGTCACGCTCATGGGATCACCTCTGCTTCGTCGTTGCTCATTCTACCTCCCCGGTCCGCTCCCGCCCCGGACCCGCTCCCTGCTGTTCGCGGGTCGGGACGGAGGGTGCAACATCCGAGCGCAGCGACGTGGTGTTGCGGCATCCGCCACGACCCCGCAAGCTGGTAGAGCGGGTCAGGCGCGGGAACGTGAGTTCGCTACTCGGCACACTCGGCAGGCGCGCAGAGGCACCAGGATTACCCGCCTCTGGAGGGGCGCAAACGTGGCAACATTTTGGCAACGAACGCTGACGACAGGACTTTCCGCGACGCACTCGACGCACGCGGAACCCCAGTAAACACAGGGCAGAACCGGGTCGGGCACGCAGTTCCGGGGGAGCCTATTCCCCTCTCACGGCGGTAACGCGGGTTCGAATCCCGCTGGGGTCACAACACCAGAAGAAGCCCGGTTCTCGCGAGCCGGGCTTCTTCTTTTTCGCCGGTAGGCGACGGACCGGACGCGCCGACTGTGCACAGATGCCCGGGACGGTTCCTTGCCCCCTGCCATACTGGCCACGTGAACACAGCAAAGCTCATCGGCGCGGCCTTCGTCGTCGCGGCCGCACTGACCCTCGCCGGCTGCGCGGGGGAGACCACCCCCAGCGGTTCCCCGTCTTCGTCCGCACCGAGTGAAAGCCCCGCCACGCCCGTGATCGCTCCCGTCACGATGGATGCCGGCGACCTCCAGGGCGCCACCGTCGACCTCGTCGTCGGGCAGGTCCTGAACATCGACACCGGAGACCTCGCCGTCGACAGCTACACCGGCGAGGTGGCCGACACCGCCGTGGCCGTCTTCGTGCAGGGACGTGAGGACGGCAGCGCCGTCTTCAACCCCGGGATCGAGGCGCGCTCCGCCGGTGCGACGGAGGTCACGATGACGAACGCGCAGGGCGGCATCCAGCCCCTGCAGTTCACCGTTGAGGTCACCGACCGCTGAGCCCGTCGGCGATCCCGCTCGGTGGCGGCCGGCGGGATCGCTCGCGCCTGCGCGCGGCCATGCCGTTCTGATACCCTCGAGTGTCACTCGTGTCGCGGCTTCGTCGTGCGCGTGTGGCGATCCCAATCGAATCCGCTTCGCCTCCACGGTCATCGTCGTGCCCTTCGGGTGGGCGCTGTGCCGCGGGGCCCGAGATACCAACCCAACAAGGACAACCCACTACATGACTACCGCAACGACCGCCCCGGCCACCAAGCAGGTCGCGATCAACGACATCGGATCTGCCGAAGACTTTCTGGCCGCGGTCGAGAAGACCCTGAAGTTCTTCAACGACGGAGACCTCATCGAAGGCACCGTCGTGAAGATCGACCGCGACGAGGTGCTCCTCGACGTCGGATACAAGACCGAGGGTGTGATCCCCTCCCGCGAACTTTCCATCAAGCACGACGTGGACCCCAACGAGGTCGTCCAGCTCGGCGACGCCGTCGAGGCGCTCGTCCTCCAGAAGGAGGACAAGGAAGGGCGCCTCATCCTTTCGAAGAAGCGCGCGCAGTACGAGCGTGCGTGGGGTGATGTCGAAAAGATCAAGGAGAACGACGGCGTCGTCACCGGTCAGGTGATCGAGGTCGTCAAGGGCGGCCTCATCGTCGACATCGGCCTGCGCGGCTTCCTTCCCGCGTCGCTCATCGACCTCCGCCGCGTGCGCGACCTGACGCCGTTCCTCGGCCAGGAGATCGAGGCGAAGATCCTCGAGCTCGACAAGAACCGCAACAACGTCGTGCTCTCGCGTCGTGCGCTGCTCGAGCAGACGCAATCGGAGACCCGCACGAACTTCCTGAACGCCCTGCACAAGGGTCAGGTCCGCAAGGGGACGGTCTCCTCGATCGTCAACTTCGGTGCGTTCGTCGACCTGGGCGGCGTGGACGGCCTCGTTCACGTGTCCGAGCTGTCGTGGAAGCACATCGAGCACGCCTCCGAGGTCGTCGAGGTGGGCCAGGAGGTCACCGTCGAGATCCTCGAGGTCGACCTCGACCGCGAGCGCGTGTCGCTCTCGCTCAAGGCGACGCAGGAGGACCCGTGGCAGGTCTTCGCCCGCACCCACGCGATCGGCCAGGTCGCGCCGGGTAAGGTCACCAAGCTCGTTCCGTTCGGTGCGTTCGTCCGCGTCGCGGACGGCATCGAGGGCCTCGTGCACATCTCCGAGCTGTCGGGCAAGCACGTCGAGCTCGCCGAGCAGGTCGTCTCGGTGGGCGAGGAGGTCTTCGTCAAGGTCATCGACATCGACCTCGAGCGCCGCCGCATCTCGCTCTCGCTGAAGCAGGCGAACGACTCGGTCGACCCCAACGGCACCGAGTTCGACCCCGCCCTCTACGGCATGGCGACGGAGTACGACGAGAACGGGGAGTACAAGTACCCCGAAGGGTTCGACCCCGAGACCAACCAGTGGAAGGAAGGCTTCGACGAGCAGCGCCTCGCGTGGGAGGCGGAGTACGCCGCCGCGCAGGCCCGCTGGGAGGCCCACAAGGCCCAGGTCGCCAAGACCATGGAGGCCGAGGCGCAGTCCGCCGCGGACTTCGGCGCCGGTGCGTTCACGAGCGACTCGACGGGCGCGGGCACCCTCGCCGACGACGAGGCCCTCGCTGCTCTGCGCGAGAAGCTCTCGGGTCGCTGAGCCGACACCACACGACAGAACGGGGTCGGAGCCTTCGGGCTCCGACCCCGTTCTGTCGTTCGGCCCCGCGGGCGGTCGGCTCAGAGGCGCGAGACCTCGACGCGCGGACGCACCGCGAGGTCCGTGAGCTGCACATCGGCGGGCGCGTCGACGACGAACCGCACGGCCTGGGCCACCGACGCGGGGCGGATGTACCGTTCCGGCTCGTAGGCGCCCCCGGCCGTGGCGATCATGTCGCGCAGCATGGCGGTGTCGGTCTGGCCGGGCGCGATCGTCACGACACGGATCCTCGACGGCGCCTCGTCGATCCTCAGCACGTCTGCGAGTCCACGCAGGGCGTGCTTGCTGGCGGTGTACACCGCACTGCCGGGCACCGGACGCGTGCCGGCGCCCGAGCCGATGAACACGACGGTGCCCGCGCTACGGCGCAACAGCGGGAGCACGGCGCGCGTCAGGAGGGCGGGGCCGGTGACGTTGGTGGCCAGTTGGAGCGCCCAGTCCTCGGCATCCGCCGTGTCGACACGCCGGGCGCGCGACACGGCCGCGGCGTGCACGAGCACGTCCAGCCGGTCGAGGGACCCGCCGAGGCCGTCGAGGGACGCGGCATCGGTCATGTCGACGGCGGCGGTGTCGCACCCGGTGCGCAGGGCGAGGTCCTCGAGCGCCGCGACCGAGCGGCCCGTGGCGATCACCCGATGGGTGCGCGAGAGGTCGGCGACGATCTCGCCGCCCATGCCGCCGGTGGCCCCCGTCACGAGGGCGACGGGGCGGTTCGTGTCGTTCGTCACCGGTGAGCTCCTGAATAGGGGGCGGATGCCGCGGCGAGCGCGACCTCGAGCGCGCTCCGCGCGACCCTGTCGGTCTCGCGCAGCATGGTCGGGTCGGTGCCCGGCATCGGGCTGATGATGGCGTCGTGCATGACCTCGTCGATCGGGATCCCCGCGATGTGGAGCGCTCGATCGGGGGAGCCGTCGGGATGGAGCGCGATGCCGGTGGACGGATCCACGTCGAAGCCCCCCGTCACGATCGATCCGCCGGCGCGCGCGGCGACCCTGAACGGGCGGATGCGTCCCGACGCGTGGAGGGAGTGGACGAGCGGGTCGTCGCTGGCGGCGACGTCGTGGAAATGCATCCATGCATCGATCAGGACGGAGGATCGCACCTCCGACCCCGCCACGGCGGGGGAGGTCGCCACGAACGAGCCGTCGACGACCCGCACCGATGCGGCCGGACCGATGAATCGGACGACGCCCGCACGGACGAGGGCCAGCAGCTGACGGGACCGGAACGCCGGCGGGCCGGAGCCGAACGTCGCGCCGACCGAGTGAAGGAGCCGGAAGCCGCCCTCGCGGGACTCGGCGTCGAAGCCGCCGAAGGCGCCGATCCTGCTCGCGGGTCCCCGGGCCGACGCGATCGACCAGAGGGCCGCCTTCAACGGTGAGTCGACGCCCCTCTCGGCCTCGGCAAGGTCGGCCGCGACGAACGCCTCCACCCACCCGTCGAACTCCTCCGGCGAGCCGAACCCCGACGGGGCGGGGTGCAGAGCCGTGGCGAGATCCAGCCGATCCGCGGGATCCGGTACGAAAGGCGCGACCGCTGCCGTGAGGGCGTCGAGCTCGCCGGGCGCGCGCTCGATCGCCGCGAGCACGTCCTCGATCGGCGCGAGGAGGGCGTCGGGCGCCACGCGCGCCAGTGTGACGTAGTAGTCGGAGAACGCGTCCTTGAGGATCAGCGGCCACAGCCGGGCGTCGAAATCGATGGGGCGCGCCGCGGAGGTGTCGAACGAGCGCAGATGGCGCTGCTCGGCGCGAGGGGGCAGGCCGCGGTAGAGGCTCTTGGCGCGGTAGGGGATGCCGCGGTGCGACGTCACGTGTAGCACCGGCTCACGCCCCGAGGGGCGGTAGCGCAGACCGCCCGGTGCGTCCGGATCGGGGGCGAACGCCCCGCCCCTGCCGATGGTCAGGAGCGCCATCGTGTCGAAGAAGCCCATCCCGAGCCCCCGGACGATGACGTCGGCGCCGTCCGGGACACCCGTGAGGTCCTGGTCGGCGGGGCTGTCCGGCCTCACCCACACGAGGCCCTCGTCGGCGGCGAGGGCCTCGAGGATCTCGCGCTCCGCGGGCGTGGGGGCCCGCGGCATCCACCCCGTCGCGGCGACCACCGCGTCGGCGCTCAGCTTCTCTCCGGAGGCGAACGTCAGCAGCTGTCGACCGTCGACCTCGTCGACCGAGACGACGCGTCCGAGGTGAGTGCGCACGTCGACGCCGTCGGGCAGCCGGCTGAGCACGCCGGAGAGGAACCACGCGATGTACTCGCCGTAGAGCGCGCGACTCGGGTGCGACTCGGGCAGCCATTCGCGCAGCTCGTCGCGGTACCGGTCCGCGACGCGCCGCGGGAACGGGACCGCGTCGAAGACGGCGATGTGATCGGCGCGGATCGTCTCGAGCGCGCGCCTCGACCGTGCGGTCGGATTCGAGCGATGGGCCACGAGCATGCCCCACTCCCACAGGGTGGGTCCCGTCCGTACCGGGCCCGTCATCGTGACCGAGTCGTCGGTGAACAGCGTCACCGCGTGGGCCAGCGTGTTCGTGCACAGCTCGCGCGGCTGGTCCGTGCGCCAGATGCGGCCGGCGCCGATCTGCGTGTCGTCGATGAGGTGGACGGTCAGGCCGGCGCGGGGCGCCTCGCCCGATTCGGCATGCGCGACGATCCGCTCGAGCAGGGACACCCCGCGAGGACCCGCGCCGATAAGCGCGATCTCGGGGCGGTTGCCGGGTGTCATCCCTCCTGTATACGCGCTCGTCGGCCGCGGGACGAAGTCGACCGGCGCTTGCATGTGCTTGTGTTACGGCTCGATTCGTCGGTGGCTGCGGCACGAGCGAGCATAGGAGGGCGCGTGGCTACCGCTCCCGCGCCGGGTGCCGCATGACGCGCTGCCCGAGTCCTTCGCACCGTGAGGTCATCCCATGAGAATGTCCCCCCGTCTCCTCGCCTGGAGCGCCGCCGCAGCCGTGACCACCCTGGCGCTGGCCGGATGCGCGGGGGAGAGCGGCACGGAGGAAGACGCACCCTCGGGGGAGCCCGTCGTCTTCGGCGTGTCCGGACCGCTGACCGGGAACCAGGCCGAGTACGGCAAGAACTGGCAGGAGGGCTTCGAGATCGCCCTCGACGAGATCAACGCGGAGGGCGGCATCGACGGCCGCGAGGTCCAGCTGGACTTCCAGGACAGCCAGGGCGAGGCCGCGCAGGCGACGACGATCGCGCAGCGCTTCGTGAGCGACGAGAACGTCCTCGCGGTGCTGGGGGACTTCTCATCCGCGACGTCCATGGTGGCGAGCCCCCTCTACCAGCGGGGCGGCCTGCTCCAGCTGGGCATCACCAATTCCCACCCCGACTTCACGACGACGGGCGACTACATCTTCAGCCCCAGCATCACGCAGGAGGTCGAGGCGCGGGTCGTCGCCGACGCCGCGGGCGAGCTGGGCGACGACATCGCCGTCTTCTATCTCAACACCGACTGGGGCAACACGGCCTTCGACGTGCTGGAGGACCAGATCGCCGCCAACGGCGACGAGATCGCCTACTCGACCCCCGTCGAAGAGGCGTCCACCGACTTCCGGCCGCAGCTCGTGCAGGCGCGGGACGCCGGCGCCGACGTAGCGATCATCTACACGTACTACGCCACCACCGCGCTGCTCGCGCAGCAGGCCGAGCAGGCCGGTTTCGACGTGCCGTTCGTGGCCGTCGGCTCCAACTACTCGCAGCAGCTGCTCGACCTCGCACAGGAGGCGGCGGAGGGCATCTACGTCGACACGTCCTTCTACCCGGAGTCGGATGACCCGGCCGTCACGGGCTTCGTCGACGCGTACACCGAGAAGTTCGGGTACACGCCCAACCTCTTCGCCGCGTACGCCTACGACGGCCTGAAGCAGCTCGCCTGGGCCGCCGAGAACGCGGAGACCCTCGACCGCGAGGGAATCCGTAACGCTCTGCGCGACGGCGAGGGCATCCCCTCGATCATCTACGGCGAAGCCGCCTACAACGACGAGCGCCGAATCGACAGCCCGCCCTTCGTATGGCTGCAGGTGCAGGACGGCGCCTTCGTCGAGACCGACGACCTCGGCTGACGCCGACGCGGGGGCACCGGTGCGCCGGTCGCCCCCGCGTTCGCGTCCGCACCCTCGGAAAGAGACCACCACGTGTTCGACATCCTCGTCGCCGGACTGATCAACGGCAACGCGTACGCTCTGGTCGCGCTCGGCCTGTCCCTCGTCATCGGCGTCGCGAACGTCGTCAACTTCGCCCACGGATCCCTGTTCGCCGTGGGCGCCATGGTGGGCTGGGTCGTCACGACGCAATTCGGGATGCCGCTGTGGCTCGGCGCCCTCGCCGCCGTCGCCGTGACGGCGGCCCTCGGCTATCTCATAAACCTCGTCGCGGTGCGGCCCTTCGCGGGGCGCGCGCCGATCGCCGCGGTGCTGTCGACGATCGCCGTCATGATCATCCTGGACAACCTCACGCAGATGATCTTCGGGCCCGAGGTGCGCCGGTTCGACTCGGGTCTCCCGCCCGTCACCTTGCAGGTGGGCGGGCTCACCTTCGGCCTCATCGACGTCATCATCCTCGTCACGGGCGTCACCCTCATGACGGCGCTCGCGCTGGCGCTGCGGTTCACCAAGATCGGCCGCGCCATCCGCGCCACCTCGCAGGATCGGGATGCCGCGGCCCAGATGGGCGTGCCCGTCGCACGCGTCCAGTCGATCGCCTTCATGGTCGCCTCGGGCCTGGGCGGTCTCGCAGGCGTCCTCGTGGCGGCCTACTTCACCACGATCGCCCCCACGCAGGGCTTCCAGATCGGGCTGGCCGGGATCGCCGCGGCGACGCTCGGCGGGCTGGGGTCGCTTCTGGGGGCCGTCATCGGCGGCCTCGTGCTCGGCGTGCTCGAGGCGGTCGGGGTGAGCCTGTGGGGCGACTCGGTCCGCCAGCTGATCACGTTCGGCGTCCTCCTCGCGGTCCTGTGGATCCGCCCCGAGGGGCTGCTCGGCAAGAAGTCCGTCCGCCGGGAGCCGCTCACCGGCACGTTCTTCTCGCAGGCCCGACCGCTCGTGATGAGGCGCTGGCAGGTCGCCGTGCTCGTCGCGCTCGCGCTCGTGCCCGCCGTTCCCGGGCTCTTCAACGGGTACGTGGTCCAGGTCGGGATCCAGATCATCGCGTTCGCGATGATCGCGCTGTCCATGACGGTCATCGGCGGCCAGGCGGGCCAGCTCTCGCTCGGCCAGGCGGGCCCCGTCGCGATCGGCGCGTACGCCGCGGCCCTGCTGATGAAGAACGCCGGGATGCCCTTCCTGCCGGCGGCTCTCCTGGCCGGACTGGTCTCGGCCGTCCTCATCGCGATCCTGAACGCCCCCTCCTGGCGCCTCTCCGGGCACTATCCGGCGATCGCGACGCTCGCCACGGGTGCGGCGATCTCCGCCGTCATCCTGGTCGCGGTGCCGATCACCGGCGGCGGCAGCGGCCTGTCCCTCATCCCGCTCCCGGACGTGTTCGGCATCGTGCTGAGCTCACCGACGCAGCTCTACGCCCTGGGGCTCGGGCTGCTTCTGGCGCTCATCCTGCTCGTGCACCGCATGAGCCGGTCGCACCTCGGGCTGTACTGGCGTGCGGTGCGCGACGACGAGATCGCCGCGCGCGCCTCGGGGATCGCCGCGCCGCAGTACAAGTCCCTGGCGTTCGCCGTCGGCGGCCTCATCGCCGGCGTCGCGGGCGCGTTCTGGGCTGCGCAATACGGGTTCCTCGACCCGAAGATCTTCAGCCCCAATCTTTCGTTCCAGATCGTCACGATCGCGGTCCTCGGCAGCATGCTGCGGCCCTTCGGCGCGATCCTCGGCGCCATCATCCTCGTGGGCGGGCTGGAGCTGTTCCGGGTCGCGGCGGACACCCGCCTCCTCATCTACGGGCTCGTGCTGCTCCTGCTGGTGCGCTTCCGGCCCGAGGGCCTGTGGACGCTGCCGCCCCCGTTCGCCCGCCTGCTGGCGAGGGTCACGGGCAGAGGCGATAGTAGCCGGCAGGACCCATCCGGCCCCATCGCGGGTGACCCGCCTCTCGCGGGGACGCTCGCGGCGCGCCCGGCGACGACGCGGGGGGAGGAGGGCCGATGACCCGGCTGCTCGAGGTCCGCGGCCTGTCCCGGTCGTTCGGCGCGCTGAAGGCCGTGGACGACAACACCTTCCACGTCGACGAGGGCGAGGTGGTCAGCATCATCGGGCCGAACGGCTCGGGCAAGACGACCACGATCAACCTCCTGAGCGGGGAGCTCGCACCCGACTCCGGATCGATCCGGTTCCGCGGAGAGGACGTGGCGGGCCGCAGCCCCGACGCGATGGCCCGGCGCGGCGTCCGGCGGACGTTCCAGAACGGACGCGTCTTCGGCAACGCCACCGTTGCGGAGAATGTGCTCCTGGGACAGGTTCCGCTCGCGCGCGCGGCCACGCCGCTGCCGGCGCTCCGCGGCATCCCGGTGCTCAGGTGGGTCGCGCTCATCGCCGAGGCGGCGCTCGCGACCGTCGGCACACCGGGGCTCCGGCGGGAGAAGAGGGAGGCGGACGAGCGCGTGACGGCCCAGCTGCAGCGCTTCTCCACGCGCCTTCTGCCGCGTCGCGAGCACCCCGCGTGGACGCTCTCCTACGCCAACCGCCGGCGCACCGAGATCGCCCGAGCCCTCGCGTCGGCGCCCGGTCTCCTGCTGCTGGACGAGCCGACGGCGGGCATGAACACCGCCGAGACGAAGGAGGTCGTGCGCCAGCTGCTGGACCTGAAGGCAGAGGGGCAGACGATGGTCATCGTGGAGCACAAGCTCGAGCTCGTGATGAGCGTCTCCGACCGCGTGATCGTGATGGACGGCGGGCGGGTGATCGCCGACGGTCCTCCCGCGGCGGTGCAGAACGACGATCGCGTCATCGAGGCCTACCTCGGCAAGCGGCGGGGCGGAGCGGCGGCCCGATCCCACGATGTCGTCGCCGCGGTCCTTGACGACGCGGCGATCCCGCCCGAGACGACGGACGGCGAGGAGACCCGATGAACGCGACCGACCCGCTGCTCGACGTGCGGGACGTCGATGTCTACTACGGCCAGTTCCGCGCGCTCCACGGCGTGAGCTATTCCATCGGCCGCGGCGAGATCGTTTCGCTCCTGGGCGGCAACGCCAGCGGCAAGTCCACGACGATGAAGACGATTCTGCGCCTCGTGACGCCTCGCCGCGGCGAGATCGTCTTCGACGGACGCAGCATCCTCCGCGATTCCACTGCCGACGTCATCCGCGCCGGGATCGCCAGCGTGCCCGAGGCTCGCCGGGTCTTCCCGGAGATGACGATCGAGGAGAACCTTCTCGTCGGTGCGTACACGCGTCGCGCCCGCGGCGGTGAGCTCCGCTCCGACCTCGCCGATCAGTACGACCTGTTCCCGCGGCTCGCCGAGCGCCGCCGGCAGCAGGCCGGGACCCTGTCGGGCGGCGAGCAGCAGATGCTCGCGTTCGCGCGTGCGCTCATGTCGAGACCCCGCCTGATCTGCATGGACGAGCCGACGATGGGGCTCGCGCCGATCGTCGTCGACCAGGTGCTGGAGACGATCCAGCGGATCAATGCCGAACGCGGGGTCGCGGTCTTCATCGTCGAGCAGTCGGCCGAGCTCGCCCTGTCGATCGCGCACCGCGGCTATGTGCTGGTCAACGGCGAGGTGCGCCTGCAGGGCACGGCGGCGGAGCTGCTCGCCGACCCCGAGATCCGCGAGGCCTACCTGGGTCAGAGCGCCACGTGAGCTGGAGGACGCGATGAGCGAGACCGTGGACGTCATCGACACCCTGGCCGGGATCTCCCCGGGCGACCGCTGGGACGCGCTGCGGCGCCGCCGCCCTGAGTCCCGCTCGCACGCCCAGGGGGCGTACGAGGCTCTGTTCGTCTCGGTGGATGCCGCGGAGATGTCCCCGGCCGAGCGGTTCGCCGTCGCCGTCTTCGTCGCGCAACTGCACGGGGACGACGAGGCCGTGCGGTTCTACGGCGGTGGGCTGGACGCGACCCCGGAGGGCGCCCGCCTCGCCGGCATCGTCCGTACCGAGGCACGTCAAGCCTCCCATCCGGGTCCCTACGGCGCCTTCCTCCACGACAACGCGCCCGAGAGCGTGCCCGGACCGACGTACTCCGTCGGGTCCGTCGAGGCCGCCTACGCGCTGGGGGATCGCCTCGGCGCCGCGCTCGAGCATGCGCACATGCTCGTGCTGCACCCGCGCGACGCCTCGCGCGCTCACCTGCAGCAGCTGCTGGACGCCGGCTGGAGCACGACAGGCGTCGTGACGCTTTCGCAGCTGGTGTCGTTCCTCGCCTTCCAGCTGCGCGTCGCCGCGGGCCTGCGTGCCATGAGAGCCGCGGGTTCCGCCTCCACCGAAGGGGACCGCCGATGACGGAGTCTCTCGCGCCCGAGACGGATCTGCCCGTCCCGCAGCGCTTCACTCAGGACGTCCTCGGCTGGGTCCCGTGGCTGGAGCCGCTTCGAGAGACGGACCTCGGGGAACGGCACTTTGAAGCCCTCGTGCAGCGCTCGCGCGCGAAGAACGCGTACTTCCGGCTGCTGGCGCGTGATCCCGCGGTCCTGCGGGAGCGCACGCTCGCGGACTTCGACATCTTCTTCAACGTCGCCGAGGGTCTGCCGCGCGCGGATCGGGAGATCGCCGCCACGGCGGCATCGCGCAGCAACGGATGCGTCTACTGCGCGTCGGTCCACGCCGGCTTCGCCACCCACCACTCCGGGCGGCGAGACGACGTGCAACGCCTGCTCGACGAGGGAACGGGCGCGCGCATCGATCCCCGGTGGGACGCCGTCGTCGACGCGTCCGTCGCGCTCTCCCAGTCGCCGCCCGCGCTCGGATCCGACGAGCTTCGGGCGCTGGATGCCGCGGGGCTCGACGACCTCGAGGTGCTCGACACGATCATGTCGGCGGCGTTCTTCAACTGGGCGAATCGCCTCATGCTGTCGCTGGGCGAGCCCACGCTCTGAGCGGCGCGGCGTCGCTAGTGTGATGCCATGACCGACGCCCCGCGCGAGGGCGCCCCCGCCCGTGCCCCGCTCGTGCTGACCTCTCTGATCCTCGCGGCCCTCGTGTGCAACATCAACCTCGCCGCCGCCAACATCGCGCTGCCCGACATCGGCGACGCGTTCGGGGCGGACCAGACCCAGCTGAACCTCGTGGCGCTCGGCTGCTCGCTCGGGCTCGCGATGTCGGTGCTCTATCTCGGGGCGGTCGCCGACCGCTACGGGCGCAAGCAACTGCTCCTCGTTGGCCTCGCCCTCACCGTCGTCGCGAGCTTCCTGTCCGCGTTCGCGGGATCGATCGAGCTCCTGATCGCCGCGCGCATCTTCACCGGCATCGCGGCCGGCATGGCGTACCCGACGACGCTCTCGCTCATCACGGCGCTGTGGTCCCGCGGGCCGGGGCGCACGGGTGCCATCGCGCTGTGGTCGAGCGTGAGCGCCATGGCGACCGTGATCGGCTCGGTGCTGGCGGGCCTGCTCCTGGTCGTCCTGTGGTGGGGCTCGGCGTTCCTCGTCGCGGCTCCGATCGCCGCGGCGGCCTTCGTGCTCGTCTGGATCCTCGTGCCGTCCCACGTGCACGAGTCCACCGCTCCCGTGGACCACCCCGGCGGCGTGCTCTCGGTGCTGGCGATCTCGGCGTTCGTCCTCGGGATCAGCGAGGTGTTCGCGCCGGGACGAGCGGGGCTGGGCCTGGGCCTTCTCGGGGCGGCGGTCCTGCTGATGCTGGTGTTCGGCATCCGACAGCACCGCACGCGTCATCCGCTCTACGACCTGGCCGTGGCGCGGCGCCGCATGTTCTGGGTGCCCGCCGCCGGCGGGATGATCGTCTTCGGATCGCTCATGGGGGCAATGTTCGTCGGCCAGCAGTTCCTCCAGAACATCCTCGGGTACGACACGCTCGAGGCGGGCCTGTCGGTGGTGCCGGCGGCCGTCGGCCTGCTCTTGGTGGCTCCGCTGTCCGCGCGGCTGGTGCTGGCGCGCGGCTCGCGAGTGACGATGCTGGCGGGATACGCGCTCGTGCTGCTCGGCTTCGTCACGATGCTCTTCTGGCGCGAGCACACGCCGTACTGGCTGATCGGCACGGGGTTCCTCGTGATCGGCGCGGGCGCCGCCTTCGCCATGACGCCCGCGTCGCGTGCGCTCACCGAGTCAACGCCGGTGGCGCGGGTGGGGATGGCCTCTGCCACGTCCGACCTGCAGCGCGACCTCGGCGGCTCGATCATGCAGGCGATCCTCGGCGCCATCCTCGCATCGGGCTTCGCCGCCGCATTCGCGCGGCAGATCGAGGCGAGCGGCCAATCCGCGTCCATCAGCGCGAGCGTGACGGAGGCGCTGCAGGCATCCTTCGCCTCCGCGCTGCACGTCGCCGACCAATATCCGCAGTACCGGGACGAGATCCTCTCGGCCGCGAGCCTGAGCCTCGTGGAGGGGGCGCTCGGCGCCTACCTGGTGGGCGCGGTCGCGATCGTCCTCGGCGCAGCCGTCGTCGCGATCGGTCTTCCCTCCCACGAACGCGAGCGGGAGCTCGTCGCGTCGTACGAGGCTCAGGATGCGCCGACGGAGGTCGTGCGCGCGTGAGAGGCCCCCGCGCGTCGTCGTCGCGAGACGCGTCCTCCGGCGGATCGGCACAATTTCCGTCGTGGTTCCCGGGCCGCCTGCGCCATCGGAGCGATCGAGGGCAGTAGCGTCGAGACCATGACTGAGTCGCGTTCGCCGGCGGCGCCACCGCAAGCCGGCTGGATGCGTGTCGATGCGGGCGCGCGCGACCGCATCGTCGTCCTCAATCAGGTTCTCTTCGCCGGCGTCGCGCTGCTCGCCGCCGTGCTGGCGATCGCGCTCGGCTGGGTCGACGACCTCCCGACGTTCATCCTCGGCCTCACGGTGACGCTCGGAACGACCGGCGCCGCGTTCGTCGTGCCGTGGAACCGGCTCCCGCACGCCGCGGGCCTCATCGTCCCCGTGTGCGACGTGATCGCGATCGCCCTGCTCCGCGAGGCGACGCCCGGTGCCGCCCTCGGCATCCTCTGGGCGTTCCCGCTCATCTGGATCGCCTGGTCCTACGGGTGGGCGGGGCTCATCGGCGGATCGCTCGGCACGACCGCCCTCTTCTGGGTGCAGACCGCGATCACTCCCGAGACGGACTTCGTCCCGGCGACGATCCTCCTCCCCGTGACGATCACGGCTCTCGGCTTCATCGCCTCTCTCGCGGCGCGACGCGCCTCTGCCCAGCGGATGCTGCTGGAGAAGCAGTCGCGCTATCTTCAGCAGGCGGTCGATCGTGCGCGGCGACAGGAGGACGTCGTGATCGACGTGCTCGACGCCCTGGACTTCGGGGTCGTGCGGATCGCGGCCGACGGCACGCAGCTGCTCGCCAACGAGGCGCACGGGAGACTGCAGCGGGCGCGGGGTCGTGACGGACGCATGTCGGCCTACGCGGCCGACGGTGTCACGTCGATACAGGCGGACGCGCTCCCTCTCTCGCGAGCGCGCAGAGGGGAGACGTTCGACAACCTCATCGTCTGGTACGGCGAGCCGGACGACGCGGACAGACGCGCGATCGCGGCATCCGCGCGAGAGCTGACCGACCCCGACGGATCGGCGGCCGGGATGGTGGTCGTCTCGCGCGACGTCACGTCGGAGGAGCTGGCGATCCGCGCCCGGGAGGACCTCGTGGCGTCCGTCTCGCACGAGCTGCGGACACCGCTGACCTCGATCATGGGATACCTCGACCTCGCGCTCGACGACGAGACCATCTCTCCCATGGCGCGGCGCAGCCTCGAGGTGGCTGAGCGCAATGCGGGCCGGCTGCTCGAGCTCGTGGCCGACATCCTGACGATGTCGGCCAACGCGCGCCAGGGAGCCGCCGTCTCCATATCGCCCCGTCCGACGGATCTTGCGGAGGTCATGACGGCCGCGATCGAGGCCGCCACCCCCCGCGCGACCGAGCGCGGCATCACGATTGACGGCTCGGGCGTGGAGGATGCCGTCGCCTACGCCGACGCGCACCGCATCCGCCAGGTGGTCGACAATCTGGTGTCCAACGCCGTCAAGTACAACAGCGACGGCGGCCACGTCCAGGTGTCCGCGATGTCCGACGGCCTGCACGCGTGGCTGACGGTGAGCGACGACGGCCCCGGGATCTCCGAGCACGAGCTGCCCCGGCTGTTCGAGCGCTTCTTCCGCTCCGACTCCGTGCGGGGTTCGACGACGCACGGCAGCGGTCTCGGACTGGCCATCAGCCGGGACATCGTGCGCGCCCACGGCGGCGAGATCACCGTGCAGACGATGCAGGGCGAGGGGACCACCTTCATCGTCCGCCTGCCCGCCTCCGATCCGAGGAGAGACGTATGAGCGGTCTGGACCTCTTCAGCATCTCCGTCATGACGGCCGTCGTCGTGCTCTCCGCGGGGGCCGTGTACCTCGTCGAGACCCTCCTTCGCAGGGATGACGGGGCCGGGCGGATCTGGGCGCTGGCGTACATCGCCGGCATCCTGACCACCGTCAACTATCTGGCGTGGGCGGCGTCTCCCGACGAGTCGGCGTGGCTCGCGACCGGCATCGGCAACGCGTCGTTCGTGGCGTCCGCGGGGATCATGTGGCTCGGGTGCCGTCGGTTCAACGGGCGGACGGTGATGGTGCCGGCCGCGCTGGTCGCCGCGGCGTCGCTGCTGGCATTCGCGCTGGTCGCCGTCGCCGGAGCGGAGGGCGGCGACTGGGCCGGCGCCCTCGCGGTGTACATCCCCATCGCCGCCTTCACCCTCCTGGGCGCCGTCGAGTCGCGGCGTGGGACGATGGCCACGCTGTCGGTCTCGTGGCCGCTCACCGTCGTGCTGGCGATCGAGTCGCTGTTCTTCCTCGCCCGCTCGATCGCCTTCGTCGCCGTGGGTCCCGAAGATCCCTTCTTCACCGACTGGTTCGGGTCCATCGCGATGGCGTTCGTGACGGTCGTGCTCATCGTGGTCGCGGTCGTTGCGACATCCGTGATGCGCGCCGCATGCCCGTCGCCCACGGGCACGCCCCGATCGCGGACGCTCGCGCTCAAGAGCGACGGCGTGCTCGATTCCGGCTCCTTCCGGGTCGTGCTGACGGGAATCCTCGATCGCGCACGTCACAACGGCGACCGGTACGCGCTCATCGCGATGCGGATCGACGACATCCCGAACATCGCCACCGCCTTCGGACCGGGGGAGGCACAGGCGCTCGTACACGAATGGCGCAGCAGCGTGGTCCGTCACGCCCCGACGCAGGCGGTCGTCGGCCAGGCGAGCGAGACGGAGATCGTGCTGGGGATGGTCCCGGTCTCCGCGGGGGAGGCCCGTCGCGTCGCGGCTCGACTCCATCGGCACCTGCTGGACGATTTCGTGTCGCTCGGCAGTCCCGTGATCCCCGTCCTGGGCGTGGGCGTCGCGCTGACCGACGGAATCGGCTACGACGCGGAGCGCCTTCTTCAGGTCGCCGACAGGGCCGCACTGCGCTCCGCATCGAGTCCCGACGCCTCCGTCATCGTCGTCGACATGGCGTGATCAGTCGGACGAGCGCGAGGCCCGGGGCTTTTCGAGGAGGGCTGCGATGCGCGCACGCAGATCCCGCGGCCGGAACGGCTTCGTGATGTACTCGTCCGCTCCCGCCTGGATGCCCTGCAACGAGTCGATCTGCTCCGCACGAGCCGTGATCATGACGATGTAGGTGTCGCTGAACGCGCGGATGCGACGGGCGGCCTCGTGGCCGTCGAAGCCGGGCATGCTCACATCCAGGGTCGTGATGACCGGCGCGTGGGTGCGGACGGCGTCGACGCCCTCGGGGCCCGACGATGCGGACACGACCTGGAAGCCGGACTGCTCGAGGACGGCGGAGATGAGGAAGCGGATGTCGGCGTCGTCTTCGACGACCACAGCGACGCGAGGGTGATCCATCGCTGTTCCTCCGAGGGATGTGGGAGCGGGCCGCGGGACACGGGCGCCGCCCGATGATATCCCAGACCATCTCCGAGGCGACCGAGCGTGCGCGCACCGGGGCCCATGCGACATGCTGGAGCGATGCCTCTCATCGCACTCACCGGCGGCATCGCGTCGGGGAAGTCGACGATCGCGCGGCGGCTGACGGAGCACGGAGCGGTCGTCGTCGACGCCGATGCGCTCGTGCGCGAGGTGCAGACTCCGCCGTCGCACGTCCTGGACCTCATCGCGGCCGAGTTCGGCGCCGGGATCGTCGGCCCCGACGGCGCCCTCGATCGCGAGGCTCTCGGGCGTGCCGTCTTCGGCGACCCGGATGCCCTTGCGCGCCTCAACGAGATCGTCCACCCCGCCGTGCGGGAGTTGTCGGCACGACGCTTCGCCGAGGCGTTCGCCCGGGACCCGCGTGCCGTCGTCGTCTACGACGTCCCGCTCTTCGTGGAGGCGCGCGTGGACGGTCCGTGGGATCTCGTGGTCGTCGCCCACGCACCCGCGGCCGTGCGCCGCGACAGGCTCGTCTCCGAGCGCGGCATGACGGCGGAGGATGCCGCGCGTCGGATCGCGGCCCAGGCCCCGGATGCAGCGCGACTCGCCGTCGCCGACGTCGTCGTCGACACGGCCGGGTCCCTCAGCCACACGATCGAGCAGGTCGACGAGCTGTGGCGGCGGGTCCGGTCCTGACGCATCCGCGCTGGGCGAACGCCGACGCCCGTGTCGGCGGCCACGCCTAGGCTTCTTCACATGCAGACCACGCGCAGCGTGCGGCCGTTCGAGGTCGTCAGCGAGTACTCCCCATCGGGCGACCAGCCGCAGGCCATCGCCGAATTGGCGGCGCGGATCAACGCGGGCGAGACCGATGTCGTGCTGCTCGGCGCGACCGGCACGGGCAAGTCCGCGACCACGGCGTGGCTGGTCGAGCAGGTGCAGCGCCCCACGCTGGTGCTCGCGCACAACAAGACGCTGGCGGCTCAGCTGGCGAACGAGTTCCGGGAACTCATGCCCCACAACGCCGTCGAGTACTTCGTGTCGTACTACGACTACTACCAGCCCGAGGCGTATGTGCCGCAGACGGACACCTTTATCGAGAAGGACAGCTCTATCAACGCGGAGGTGGAGCGCCTGCGCCACTCCACCACCAACTCGCTGCTGTCGCGGCGCGACGTCGTGGTCGTCTCGACGGTCTCGTGCATCTACGGCCTCGGCGCCCCCGAGGAGTACCTGCGCGCGATGGTCGCGCTGCAGGTGGGCGAGCGCTACGACCGGGACGCCCTCATCCGCAAGTTCATCTCGATGCAGTACAACCGCAACGACGTCGATTTCTCCCGCGGCAACTTCCGCGTGCGGGGCGACACGATCGAGATCATCCCGGTCTACGAGGAGTACGCGATCCGCATCGAGCTCTTCGGCGACGAGATCGAGGCGCTGTACAAGCTCCACCCGCTCACCGGCGACGTTCTCGAACGGCTCGACTCCGTGCCGATCTTCCCGGCATCCCACTACGTCGCCGGCACCGATGTCATGCAGCGCGCGATCGGCACGATCGAGGCCGAGCTCGAGGAGCGGCTGAAGGAACTGGAGGGGCAGGGCAAGCTGCTGGAGGCGCAGCGGCTGCGCATGCGCACCACCTTCGACCTCGAGATGATGCAGCAGCTCGGCTTCTGCTCCGGCATCGAGAACTACTCGCGGCACATCGACGGGCGCGCCCCCGGGGAGGCGCCCCACTGCCTGCTCGACTTCTTCCCCGACGACTTCCTCATCGTGATCGACGAATCGCACGTGACCGTCCCGCAGATCGGTGCGATGTACGAGGGGGATGCCTCCCGCAAGCGCACCCTCGTGGATCACGGGTTCCGGCTGCCCAGTGCGATGGACAACCGCCCCCTGCGCTGGGACGAGTTCAAGAACCGGGTGGGTCAGACGGTCTACCTCTCCGCGACTCCCGGCCGGTACGAGATGGGTGTCGCCGACGGCGTCGTCGAACAGATCATCCGCCCCACGGGGCTCATCGATCCGCAGATCGTCGTCAAGCCCGCCAAGGGGCAGATCGACGACCTGCTCGAGCAGATCCGCCTGCGCGTCGAGCGCGACGAGCGCGTCCTCGTGACGACCCTCACGAAGAAGATGGCGGAGGAGCTGACCGACTTCCTCGGCGAGCACGGCGTCAAGGTGCGCTATCTCCACTCCGACGTCGACACGCTGCGACGCGTGGAGCTGCTCACGGAACTGAGGGCCGGCGTGTACGACGTGCTGGTCGGCATCAACCTCCTGCGAGAGGGGCTCGACCTGCCCGAGGTCTCGCTCGTGGCGATCCTCGACGCCGACAAAGAAGGATTCCTGCGCAGCGGAACCTCCCTCATCCAGACGATCGGTCGCGCGGCCCGCAACGTCTCCGGCGAGGTGCACATGTACGCCGAGACCATGACGGACTCGATGCGCAACGCGATCGACGAGACGAACAGGCGCCGCGATCGGCAGATCGCCTACAACCTCGAGAACGGCATCGACCCGCAGCCGCTGCGCAAGCGCATCGCGGACATCACCGAGATCCTCGCGCGGGAGGGCGCCGATACGGCGGCGATGCTGGCGAAGAAGGGCGGGTCCGGAAAGGGCAAGGCGCCCACGCCGCGGCTGCGTCGTGAGGGCATCGCCGCTGAGGGAGCGACCCAGCTGGAGTCGACGATCGCCGACCTCAACGACCAGATGCTCGCCGCGGCGGCGGAGCTGAAGTTCGAGCTCGCCGCGCGGCTGCGCGACGAGGTCCAGGAGCTGAAGAAGGAACTGCGTGCGATGGAGCGGGCCGGCCACGCCTGAGAGGCCCGGCGCGCGCTCCTCAGGGGCAACGCAGCAGGGGCTTGTCTCCGCGGCGGTCGATGGTGTGGGTGTTCATCGGATGCCCGCACAGGGGGCACGCGCGCTCCGCGCGCTCCGTCGCGGAGGGGGGCGGCGTGCTCTCATAGGGGCCCACGGCGGCGGGTCCGGCGGCCTTGATGAGGTTCGCGTTGATCCACGCGTACCACCCGCCGGCCTCGCGGACCCTGTCCCGGAGTCGCGGGCGGGCGGAGCGTGATGCGCGTGTCATGACACCAGTGTGCCCTCTGGAGCGGGGTCGCGGGCCCTGGCGGCGTGCGATGCGGTGCCGGCGAGTCCGCCGAGGGCGAACCCGGAACCGATGTCGGAGGGCGAACCTACACTTGACGGGTGCCCATCGTCCCCGTTGCCACCTCCTCGAAGCTCAGCGTCCGCGGTGCCCGCGTTCACAATCTCCACGACGTTGATCTCGACATCCCGCGCGACTCCCTCGTCGTCTTCACAGGTCTTTCCGGCTCCGGGAAATCGAGCCTCGCCTTCGACACGATCTTCGCCGAGGGGCAGCGTCGCTACGTCGAATCGCTGAGCGCCTACGCACGGCAGTTCCTCGGGCAGGTCGACCGCCCCGACGTCGACTTCATCGAGGGTCTGTCCCCGGCGGTCTCGATCGACCAGAAGTCGACCAACCGCAACCCGCGCTCCACCGTCGGCACCATCACCGAGGTCTACGACTACATGCGTCTGCTCTGGGCGCGCATCGGCGTGCCTCACTGCCCCGAGTGCGGCGAACGCATTCAGCGTCAGACCGTGCAGCAGATCGCCGACCAGCTCATGGAGCTGCCCGAGGGCACGCGCTACCAGATCGTGGCGCCGGTCGTCACGCAGAAGAAGGGAGAGTTCGTCGACCTCTTCCGCGAGCTCGGAGCCAAGGGCTACGCGCGTGCGATCGTCGACGGCGACCTCATCCAGCTGGCCGAGCCTCCCACGCTGAAGAAGAGCTACAAGCACGACATCGCGGTCGTCGTCGATCGGCTCGTCGCTTCGCCCGACATCCTCGGTCGCGTCACCGACTCCGTGGAGACCGCGCTCGGTCTCGCGGGCGGCGTGATGCAGGTCAACTTCGTGGACGAAGAGGGCGACGACGCCTGGCAGAACTTCTCCGAGAAGCTCGCGTGCCCGAACGGGCACCCCCTGCAGCTCACGGAGATCGAGCCGCGCACCTTCTCGTTCAACGCGCCGTTCGGTGCATGTCCGGCCTGCTCGGGACTCGGCACCCGCATGTCGGTCGATGTCGATCTGCTGCTGGGGGATGACGAGCTCTCGATCCGCGAGGGTGTCATCGTCCCCTGGACGACGCAGGGCAAGGGGCTGTTCCAGTACTACGAGCGCCTCCTGGAGGGGCTCGCCGCCGACCTGGACTTCTCGCTCGACACGCCGTGGAAGAAGCTGCCGTCCGACATCCGAGAGGCTGTGCTGCGCGGCGACAACTACAAGGTCACCGTCAAGTGGAAGAACCGCTTCGGCCGCGAGATGCGATACGCGTCGGGCTTCGAGGGCGTCGTGCCCTACATCGAGCGGCAATGGCTGCAGGCGGAGTCCGACACGCAGCGCACCCGCTGGTCGGAGTTCCTGCGCGAGGTGCCGTGTCCGGTCTGCAACGGCGACCGGCTCAAGCCGGAGGTGCTCTCGGTCCTCGTCCATGGTCACTCGATCGCCGAGGCGTCTCACCTGAGCCTGGCCGATGCGCGCGACTATTTCGCGCAGCTCACGCTCACCGACCGCGAGGCCGCGATCGCCGCCCAGGTGCTGCGCGAGATCCGCGTTCGTCTCGACTTCCTCATTCAGGTGGGGCTCAACTACCTCAGCCTCAGCCGCGCCGCGGCGTCGCTCTCCGGCGGCGAGGCGCAGCGCATCCGTCTCGCGACGCAGATCGGGTCGGGGCTCACCGGCGTCCTGTACGTGCTCGACGAGCCGTCGATCGGATTGCACCAGCGCGACAACCGACGCCTCATCAAGACGCTCGTGACGCTTCGCGATCTGGGCAACACGCTCATCGTCGTCGAGCACGACGAGGAGACCATCGAGGCCGCCGACTGGATCGTCGATATCGGTCCGGGGGCGGGGGTCAACGGCGGCACGGTCGTTCACTCCGGACCCTACGACGCCCTGCTGAACGAGCCCGCCTCGCTGACGGGCGACTACCTGTCGGGACGCCGGGAAATCACCACACCCGCGAAGCGGCGCAAGATCGATCGGTCGCGCAAGATCACGGTCGTCGGAGCGCGCGAGAACAACCTTCGCAACGTCACCGTCGACTTCCCGATCGGCGTGCTCACGGCCGTCACCGGCGTGAGCGGATCGGGCAAGTCCTCGCTCGTCAACGGCATCCTGTACGAGGTGCTGGCGACACGGCTCAACGGAGCCCGCCGCGTTCCGGGCAAGCACACCCGGGTGACGGGGCTCGACGACCTCGACAAGGTCGTGCACGTCGACCAGAACCCGATCGGCCGGACGCCGCGCTCGAATCCGGCCACCTACACCGGCGTCTTCGACCGCATCCGCACGCTGTTCAGCGAGACCCCCGAGGCGAAGGTGCGCGGCTACCAGCCCGGGCGATTCAGCTTCAATGTGAAGGGCGGTCGCTGCGAGGCCTGCTCGGGCGATGGCACGATCAAGATCGAGATGAACTTCCTCCCCGACGTCTACGTCGACTGCGAGGTGTGCCACGGCAAGCGGTACAACCGCGACACGCTCGCCGTGCACTACAAAGGCAAGAACATCGCCGAGGTGCTCGAGATGCCGATCTCCGAGGCCGCGGAGTTCTTCGAGCCCATCCAGGCGATCCATCGTTACCTGCGCACGCTCGTCGAGGTCGGGCTCGGATACGTCCGCCTCGGGCAGTCCGCGACGACCCTGTCGGGCGGGGAGGCGCAGCGCGTCAAGCTCGCCACGGAGCTGCAGCGGCGCAGCAACGGCCGCAGCGTCTACGTGCTTGACGAGCCCACCACGGGCCTGCACTTCGAGGACGTCCAGCGCCTGCTCGAGGTGCTCGGCGGCCTCGTCGACAAGGGGAACACCGTCATCGTCATCGAGCACAACCTCGACGTGATCAAGTCCGCCGACTGGATCATCGATATGGGGCCCGAGGGCGGCGCGGGGGGAGGAGAGGTCGTCGCGACCGGCACTCCCGAACAGGTCGCGCGCGTGGAGGACAGCCATACGGGGATGTTCCTCGCCGAGCTCCTCGGTCAGGAGGACCGGCGCGGTGGCGAACGCCGGAAGGCGGGCTGAGCGTGGCGTCGCCGCTGTCCTACCGGCCGAAGCAGGGGGAGATCCCCACCAACCCGGGGGTCTATCGATTCCGTGACGCCGACGGCCGCGTGTTGTACGTCGGCAAGGCGAAGAACCTGCGCGCGCGGCTGAGCAACTACTTCGCTCCGCTGCACACCCTGCACGAGCGCACGCGTCGGATGGTCACGACGGCGGCCTCGGTCGAGTGGACGGTCGTCGCGACGGACGTGGACTCCCTCCAGCTGGAGTACATGTGGATCAAGGAGTTCGATCCGCCCTTCAACGTCCGCTACCGCGACGACAAGTCCTACCCCTTCATGGCGATCACCCTCGCCGATGAGGCGCCGCGGGTGCTGGTCACCCGGAACCGCCGCATCCGGGGTGCGCGGTATTTCGGTCCCTACCCGAAGGTCTGGGCGGTGCACGACACGATCGACCAGCTCATCAAGGTCTTCCCGATCCGCACCTGCAGTGATTCGAGCTACAAGAAGGCGATGCAGACCGGTCGGCCCTGTTTCCCGGGACAGATCGGGCGCTGCGGCGGCCCGTGCTCGATGCGGGTCACGGTGGAGGAGCACCGGGCGATCGTGGACGACTTCGTCGCGTTCATGGCCGGGGGTGACCAGAGATTCAGGGTCGACCTCACGGCGAGGATGCGCGAGGCCGCCGCGGCGATGGACTACGAGGCGGCCGCGGTCTTCCGCGACCGGCTGGCGGCGATCGACGCGGTCCTGTCCCGGTCCGCCCTGGTGCTCGGCGAGGACGTCGACCTGGATCTCTTCGGCATCGCGGAGGACGAGCTCGCGGCCGCCGTGCAGCACTTCGTCGTGCGCGGCGGGCGCGTGCGCGGGGTACGGGCCTCGACGATCGAGAAGGAGATCGACATCGAGGGCGGCGAGCTCATCGACCAGGTGCTGCAGCGCGCCTACGGCGAGGTGGCTCCCACGGACATCCCGCGCCGCATCCTGGTGCCAGCTCTGCCGCCCGACGCGGCAGAGCTGCAGGAATGGCTGCGGGAGCGGCGCGGCGGCCGTCCCGTGAACGTGCAGGTCGCGCAGCGCGGACGCAAAGCCGATCTCATGAAGACGGCGAGCCTCAACGCCCAACAGGCCCTCATGCTCCACAAGACCAGGCGCACGTCGGACTACGTCGCCAGGTCGCAGGCGCTCACGGATCTCCAGGAGGCGCTCGGGATGTCCGAGGCGCCACTGCGGATCGAGTGCTTCGACGTCTCGCACCTGTCGGGGACCAACGTCGTCGCATCGATGGTCGTGTTCGAAGACGGGCTCCCGCGCAAGGATCAGTACCGCTCCTTCTCCGTGACCGACACGACGGACGACACCGACTCGATCTACCAGGTCCTGACGCGCCGGATAGCGCATCTCGACCGGGACGAGGCGGAGGCCGAGGAGGCGGGCACCGACGACGCTCCCGTCACGCGGCGGCGCACGCGATTCGCCTACCCCCCGCAGCTTCTCGTCGTCGACGGCGGAAAACCGCAGGTCGCCGCCGCGGCGCGAGCCCTCGCCGACTCCGGCCACGAGGAGATCGCGCTGTGCGGCCTCGCCAAGCGCCTGGAGGAGGTCTGGTTGCCGGGGGAGGAGTATCCCGTGATCCTGCCCCGCACGAGCGAGGCCCTCTACCTCCTGCAGCGGCTGCGCGACGAGGCTCACCGCTTCGCGATCCGTCACCAGAGGGGTTCGCGTCGCCGCGACATCCACAGCGTCCTGGAGGAGATCCCGGGCCTCGGCGCGGAGCGGATCCGCGTGCTGCTGCGGCACTTCGGGTCGGTAGCGGCCCTTCGCCGTGCCGACACGGCGGCGATCACCGAGGTCAAGGGGATCGGCCCCAAGCTCGCGGCCACCATCCACTCGCGCCTGCAGGAGTCGCCGGCGGCCGACGATTCATCTACGCACGCCTCAGAAGCGTTGGCGGCGTCCGCGCCGAAGTCAGTAGGGTGAGAGCCGGCGACGAACCGGGTGGGAGCGATGACTGAGGCGGACGGCGACGCGGGCGAAGTGCTCATCGTGACGGGGATGTCGGGCGCCGGGCGCTCGACCGTCGCGAACGCCCTGGAGGATCTCGACTGGTACGTCGTCGACAACCTGCCCCCGCAGATGCTGCGACCGCTGCTCGATCTCTCGGGAATGGTCGGCGGCGCGCTGCCGCGGGTCGCCGCCGTCGTCGACGTTCGCGGGCGCGAGCTCTTCGAACGCCTTCCGGAGGTCATGGAGCGCCTGCGCGAGGGGCGCCGCGTGCGAGTGGTCTTCCTCGACGCGGCGCACGATGTGCTCGTCCGTCGTTTCGAGGCCGTGCGCCGCCCGCACCCTCTCCAGGGCGAGGGGACGATCCTCGACGGGATCGCCGTCGAGCGGCGGCGGATGGCGCCTATGCGCGAGAGTGCGGATCTCATCGTCGACACGAGCACGTTCAACATCCACCAGCTGGCGACGACGGTCGGGGAGCTGTTCTCGGAGGCCGGATCGGCCAAGCACACGCTGACGATCCAGAGCTTCGGGTTCAAGTACGGGCTGCCTCCCGATGCCGATCTCGTCGCCGACATGCGGTTCCTCCCCAATCCGTTCTGGAACTCCGACCTTCGCGCCCTGACGGGGCAGGACGAATCGGTTCGCGACTTCGTCCTCGCCCAGGAGGGGGCCGCGCAGTTCCTCGACTCCTACGCCGACGCCCTCGCGCCCGTCATCGCCGGATACCAGCGGGAGAATAAGCGGCACTCGACCGTCGCCGTGGGATGCACGGGCGGCAAGCACCGGTCGGTGGCGATGGCGATTGAGCTCGCGCAGAGACTGCGTTCCCTGCCGGGTGTCGCCGTGCGCGTGAAGCATCGCGATCTGGGGCGCGAGTAAGCTAGGCAGGTTCCCCGACCGACCGGCCAGCAATGAGGAGAGCCGTGCCCCTAACCGCCGATGTCAAGGCCGAGTTGATGACGGTCCGCGACCCGCGTCCGCAGGCGCGCGTCGCGGAGGTGACGGCCCTGCTGCGGTTCTCCGGCGGCCTGCACTCCATCGCCGGCAAGATGGCCATCGAGGCCGAACTGGACTCCGAGGCGCTCGCCCGGCGGGCGGCGAGGGACATCATCGAGCTGTACGGCGTCCGGCCGGAACTGGGCCGCGTCCAGGCGTCTTCGTCTCGCCAGGAGGGCCACTTCATCGTCCGCGTGCGCGAGGGCGGCGAGACGCTGGCGCGCCAGACGGGCCTTCTCGACCAGCGCCGGCGCCCCGTGCGGGGCCTGCCCAACAAGCTGACGACGGGCTCTCGCGACGACCTCTCGGCGCTGTGGCGGGGCGCGTTCCTCGCCGCGGGGACCCTCACCGATCCGGGGCGGTCCGCGGCGCTCGAGGTGACGTGCCCGTCGTCCGAGGTCGCGATGGCGCTCGTCGGGGCGGCTCACCGCCTCGATGTCGCGGCGAAGGCGCGGGAGGTGCGGGCCGTGCATCGCGTCGTCGTGCGCGACGGGGATGCCATCCGGGCCATCCTGCACGCGATGGGCGCACAGCGGGCGGCCGCGGAGTGGGAACAGCTGCGCCAGCGCCGGGAGGTCCGCGCGGGGGTGAACCGTCTGGTCAACTTCGACGACGCGAACCTCCGGCGCTCCGCGCAGGCGGCGGTCGCCGCGTGCGCGCGTGTCGAGCGGGCCATGGAGATCCTCGGCGAGGACATCCCCGACCACCTGCGCGAGGCGGGGCGTCTCCGCCTCGCACACCGCGAGGCGAGCCTCGACGAGCTCGGGCACCACGCCGACCCGCCGTTGACGAAGGACGCCGTCGCCGGACGCATCCGCCGTCTGCTGGCGATGGCCGACAAGCGTGCGGAGGACGAGGGCATCCCCGGCACGGACGTCGGCATCCCCGCCGACGCCGACGTGTCGTAATCTCCCCCGGAGCGGGAAGCAACCCCCTGTCGGTCGTGTTGGCTCTCACTAGGATGAGAAGGTCATCCGCGCCGCGCGCGAGCGTGGCCACGACAGGAGAGAAAGCGAATATGGCGACGTACACCCTGCCCGATCTGCCCTACGACTACGCGGCGCTCGAGCCGCACATCAGCGCGACGATCATGCAGCTGCACCACGACAAGCACCACCAGGCTTACGTGACGGGTGCCAACACGGCGCTCGAGCAGCTGGCGGAGGCCCGCGACAAGGGCGACTTCGCGAACGTCAACAAGCTCGAGAAGGACCTCGCGTTCAATCTCGGCGGACACACGAACCACTCCATCTTCTGGACCAACCTCTCGCCGAACGGGGGAGACAAGCCCACCGGCGACCTCGAGTCGGCCATCTCCGATCACTTCGGCTCCTTCGACAAGTTCCAGGCGCACTTCACCGCCGCGGCCATGGGCGTCCAGGGCTCGGGCTGGGCGGGTCTGTTCTGGGACTCGATCGGTCAGAACCTGATCATCCAGCAGTTCTTCGACCAGCAGTCGCAGTTCGCGGCGGGCTCGGTTCCGCTGCTGCTGCTGGATGTCTGGGAGCACGCGTACTACCTCGACTACAAGAACGTCCGCGCGGACTACGTCAAGGCGTTCTGGAACATCGCGAACTGGGCCGACGTCCAGACGCGCTTTCAGGTGGCCCGCGAGAAGACGACGGGTCTGCTGGTAGGGTCGTGACGAGGTGAGGATGCCGCGGGGCCCTCGCCTGCCGGGGGCCCCGGCATCCTCTTCCCACCCCCCACAACACCGCGCCCCGGCGCGGTAGCAATGCGCCCGCGGGCGCGACGACAATGCGCCGTCGGCGCGACGAGAATCGGGAGACAACCGTGTCTGTCAAGATCGGCATCAACGGCTTCGGCCGCATCGGACGCAACTACCTCCGCGCGGCCCTCGCGCAGGGCGCGGACCTCGAGATCGTGGCGGTGAACGACCTGACCGACAACAAGTCGCTCGCTCACCTGCTCAAGTACGACTCGGTCGGCGGCCCTCTCGCTCAGGACGTGACCTACGACGGCGACTCCATCACGGTCGGCGGCCACCGCATCCGTGTCTTCGAGGAGCGCGACCCCGCGAACCTCCCCTGGGGCGAGCTCGGCGTCGACATCGTCATCGAGTCCACCGGTCGGTTCACCAAGGCCGAGGACGCCAGGAAGCACATCGCGGGTGGGGCGAAGAAGGTTCTCGTCTCCGCCCCCGCGACGGGCGACGACGCGACCATCGTGATGGGCGTGAACGAGGAGACCTACGACGCCGCGAGCGACGTCATCATCTCGAACGCCTCGTGCACCACGAACTGCCTCGCCCCGCTCGCCAAGGTGTTCAACGACGCCTTCGGCATCGAGCGCGGCTTCATGATGACCGCCCACGCGTACACGGCCGACCAGAACCTGCAGGACGGCCCCCACAGCGACCTCCGTCGTGCCCGCGGTGCCGCCATCAACATCGTCCCGGCCTCGACCGGCGCGGCCAAGGCCATCGGCCGGGTGCTGCCCGAGCTCAACGGCAAGCTGAGCGGCTCGTCGTACCGCGTTCCCGTTCCCACCGGATCGATCGTCGACCTCACGATCGTGACGCCCACCGAGGGCCTCACCGTCGAGCAGATCAACGCCGTCTACAAGCAGGCCGCGGCGGAGGGACGCCTCAAGGGCATCCTCGAGTACACCGAGGACCCCATCGTCTCGAGCGACATCCAGCTCAACCCCCACTCGTCGATCTTCGACGCCGAGCTCACCAATGTCAGCGGCAACCTGGTCAAGGTGTCGAGCTGGTACGACAACGAGTGGGGTTACTCCAACCGCCTCGTCGACCTCACCGAGTACGTCGGCGAGCGCCTGTAAGGCCCTTCGATGTCGCTGCGCACCCTCGAATCGCTGGGGTCGCTCGCCGGCACGCGCGTCATCGTCCGCTGCGATCTGAACGTCCCCCTGAAGGACGGGAAGATCACGGACGATGGCCGCGTGCGGGCGTCGCTGCCCACCCTCAACGCTCTCATCGGTCAGGGGGCACGCCTCGTCGTCTGCTCGCATCTCGGTCGCCCCGACGGCGCGCCCGACGCGAAGTACAGCCTCGCGCCCGTCGCCCAGCGTCTCTCCGAGCTGCTGGGCAAGCCCGTCGCCTTCGCGCGGGACACGGTCGGCGAGTCCGCGCATGACGCGGTGTCCTCGCTCGAGGACGGCGATGTCGCGGTGATCGAGAACCTCCGATTCAACCCGGGGGAGACCTCCAAGAGCGACGAGGAGCGCGGCGCCTTCGCGCGGCAGCTCGCCGAACTCGGAGACGCCCTCGTCTCCGACGGGTTCGGCGTCGTGCACCGCAAGCAGGCGAGCGTCTACGACCTCGCACAGATCCTGCCTTCGGCCGCAGGCCAGCTGATCGCCGCCGAGCTCGACGTGCTCGATCGCCTCACCGAGAACCCGGAGCGCCCCTACACCGTCGTGCTCGGCGGTTCCAAGGTGAGCGACAAGCTCGGTGTGATCTCGCACCTGCTTCCGCGTGTGGACAAGCTCCTCGTCGGTGGCGGGATGATGTTCACCTTCCTCGCGGCTCAGGGTCACAAGGTGGGCGCGAGCCTGCTCGAGGCCGACCAGCTCGACACGGTGCGCGGGTACATCGACGCGGCACGTGAGCGCGGCGTCGAGCTGATCCTTCCCGCCGACGCTGTCGTGGCTTCGGGGTTCGCAGCCGACGCCGACCACGTGGTCGCCCCCGCGGACGCGCTCGAGGGCACCCGGTTCGGCTCCACCGGCATCGGCCTGGATATCGGTCCGGCGACGGCGCACACCTTCGCCGAGGCGATCCGCGCAAGCCGCACGGTCTTCTGGAACGGCCCCATGGGCGTGTTCGAGATGCCCGCATTCGCCGCGGGCACCAAGACGATCGCGAAGGCCCTGACTCAGGTCGACGGGCTGTCGGTCGTGGGCGGCGGCGATTCGGCCGCCGCCGTCCGCCAGCTCGGGTTCGCCGACAGCGATTTCGGACACATCTCGACGGGCGGGGGCGCGAGCCTCGAGTTCCTCGAGGGCAAGAAGCTCCCCGGACTGGAGGTCCTCGGATGGCAGTGACGCGCACCCCGCTCATCGCGGGAAACTGGAAGATGAACCTCGATCACCAGCAGGCGATCGCTTTCGTTCAGAAGCTCGACTGGGCGTTGAAGGACGCGGGCCACGAGGCGGGGAGCGTCGAGGTGGCGCTCTTCCCGCCGTTCACCGGCCTCCGCAGCGTGCAGACGCTGATCTCCGCCGACAAGATCGCGTTCGCGCACGGCGCACAGGATGTCTCGGCCCACGACTCGGGCCCCTACACCGGCGAGGTGTCGGGGGCGTTCCTCAAAAAGCTCGACTGCGCATACGTGATCATCGGTCACTCCGAGCGCCGGCAGCACCACGCCGAGACCGACGAGATCGTCGGTGCGAAGGTCTCTGCCGCTCTCCGGCACGGTCTCGCGCCCGTGATCTGCGTGGGGGAGACCGCGGAGGACCTCGAGAAGCACGGCGCCAGTGCCGTGCCCGCGGCACAGCTCAGGACGGCGCTCGCGGGTGTCTCGGCCGACGCCGAGATCGTGGTCGCATACGAGCCGGTCTGGGCGATCGGGTCCGGCCAGGCCGCGACGCCCGAGCAGGCGCAGGAGGTGTGCCGCGCACTTCGCGGCGTCATCGCCGGCACTCTGGGCGAGGACGCGGCGGCGCGCACCCGCATCCTGTACGGCGGATCTGTGGCCGCGGCGAACATCGCGGGCTTCATGCGAGAGCCCGATGTGGACGGCGCCCTCGTCGGCGGCGCGAGCCTGAAGGTCGACGAGTTCGCGGCGATCATCCGCTACCAGAAGCACGTGGGCGTCTGAGCGTCCCCGTATACTTGTCGACGGCCCGCCCGCATCCGGGGGGCCGTGTGAAAGGCCTACTCTTCGTGCAGATTCTCGAATTCGTCCTCCAGGTGGTGCTCGGCCTCACGAGCCTGCTGCTGACGCTGCTGATCCTCCTGCACAAGGGCCGCGGTGGCGGCCTTTCCGACATGTTCGGCGGCGGAATGACCTCCGCGCTCGGTTCGTCGGGCCTCGCCGAGCGCAACCTCAACCGATTCACGATCGTGCTGGCCCTCGTGTGGTTCGTCACGATCGTTGCTCTCGGGCTCATCACGAAGTTTCAGGGACTGTAAACATGGCGACAGGCGGCAACGCGATTCGCGGCACTCGGGTGGGTGCCGGCCCGATGGGCGAGCAGGATCACGGTTTCCACGCCGAGCGCGTGGCCGTGTCGTACTGGGATTCCCTGGGCAACGAGACCGTGCGTTACTTCGCAGCGGGAGTCGCCGACGAAGAGATCCCCGACATCATCGACAGCCCCCACTCGGGTCTGCCTGCGGGACGCGACAAGGCCAACCCGCCCGCTCTCGCGAAGACCGAGCCGTACAAGACGCACCTCGCCTATGTGAAGGAGCGGCGCACCGACGAGGAGGCGTCACAGCTTCTCGACGACGCCCTGAAGCAGCTCCGGGAGCGCCGCGGTCAGTAGTCCCCGCTCGCGTCCGTCGACCACGACCGGAGTGCGGCTGGGAGCACTTCGGGATCCTCAGTCGGGATCGATGAGTTCTTCCGGAACCTCGGCCGCGGCATCCACATCGACGAAGAACAGCGTGCTGCGTCGTCCCTTGGCGCCTGCGGCGGGAACGCTCAGGTAGCTGGCCCCCGCCAGCGCGAGACCGAGTGCGGAGGCCTTCTCGGCGCCCGTGAGCACGAGCCAGACACGCTGGGACGCGTTGATGACCGGCCTGGTCAGCGTCACACGGGTCGGCGGAGGCTTGGGGGAGTCGTGGACGGCGACCGCCCCGCTGTCGCTCACGCGGATCTCGTCTCGATCCGGGAAGAGGGAGGCGATGTGGGCGTCGGGACCGACGCCCAGCAGGCACACGTCGAACGACGGCCACCGAAGGCCGGAGGTGTCGTCGGCGAACCGGGCGAGCTCCTCGGAATAGCGCTCTGCCGCCTCTTCTGCGCTGAGACCCGAGTCGGTCGACGCGATCGAATGGATGTTCTCCTCGGGAACGTCCAGCACGTCGAGGAGAGCGGCGCGTGCTTGGAGATCGTTGCGCTCGGCATCCTGCTGGGGGACGAAGCGCTCATCGCTCCACCAGAAATGCACGCGGCTCCAGTCGACCTGGTCGCGCGCGGGGTGGTCGGCGACGCCGGCGAGCACCCCGATACCCGCGCCCCCGCCCGTGAGGGCGAGATGGACTCGCTCCTTCTCGTTCGTGAGCCTCGTGAGTTTGTCGAGGAGCCGCCGCGAGACGACGTCTACGACGGTGGCACGGTCGGCACTGACGACGACACGCCTCTCGGCGGAAAGCTCAGACGACATCAGACCCCCGGCTCGTCGGGGGGGCCAGCAGCGACCACCCCTCGCTGATCACCCGACCATACAGCAGGTCGGGGTCGAGGCGACGCAGTTCCTCCGCGAGGCATTCGCGAAGGGTGCGCCGGGGGAGCACGAGATCGTGGCGCGGCTGTCCCGGTTGCGTGAGGCAGGCCACTCCCGGGTTCGGACGCTCGAGCAGGATGTCGCCGGAGTCGCGGACGAGACGCACCGACTTGATGCCCTCCGACCACTCGCCGGAGGGCATGTACTCCCAGGAGACGGGCACGTCGAGCTTCAGTCGCAGCCACGCGGCGAGAAGCGCGGTCGATGGAGACGAGCTCGCTCCCCGCACTTCAACCCCCGTGACGGGGTCGAACGGCGGCTGGTCGAGCACGGCGGCGAGCTGCTCGCGCCAGTGCGTCAGCCGCGTCCAGGCGAGGTCGGTGTCGCCGGGAGCATAGACCTCGCCGAGCTCCTGGAGACGCCGCGGTTCGAAGGGCCCGGTGGATGCGTCGGTGATACGGCGCTGGGCGATACGGCCGAGCGGCGAGGAGGAGGGCACCGCCGGGGGAGTGTCCGGCCACCAGACGACCACGGGTGCGTCCGGAAGCAGCAGCCCCGTGACGAGGGCCTCCTCGTTGGATGCCGCGTCGCCGTGCGCACGCAGCACGACGACCTCGCTGGCACCCGCGTCGCCACCGACGCGGATCTGCGCGTCGAGGCGGGCGTCGCCGGCGTCGTCGGTCATCAGCACGATGACCCGCATCGGATGCTCGCGGGACGCGTCGTTGGCGGCCTCGATCGCATCCTCCGCGACTCCCTGTCGCGTCGCGATGACGAGTGTCAGCACGCGGCCGAGCGCGACGGCTCCGCCCTCCTCGCGCGTCGACACGAGCGAACGCGCGATCTTGCTGACAGTCGTGTCGGGCAGGTCGATGATCACGGGCGCCTCCAAACGCGGCCGTCACGGGCGAGCAGGGCATCGGCGGACGCCGGCCCCCACGAGCCCGGGCTGTATTGCTCGACGGGGCCGCCCTCCTGTGCCCAGAACTCCTCGACGGGGTCCAGGATGCGCCAGGAGAGTTCGACCTCTTCGTGACGCGGGAACAGGGGTGGCTCGCCGAGGAGCACGTCGAGGATGAGCCTCTCGTACGCCTCGGGACTCGCCTCCGTGAAGGCGTGCCCGTAGCCAAAGTCCATCGTCACGTCGCGCACCTGGGTGCCGGCGCCGGGAACCTTGGACCCGAAACGGATCGTCACGCCCTCGTCGGGCTGGATGCGGATCACGAGCGCGTTCTGGCCGAGCTCGAGCGTCTGGCTCCGTGCGAAGAGGTGCTGCGGAGCCCTCTTGAACACGACGGCCACCTCGGTGACGCGGCGGCCCAGGCGCTTGCCGGTGCGGAGGTAGAAGGGCACTCCCGCCCACCGGCGCGTCGCGATCTCGAGCTTGATGGCGGCGAAGGTCTCGGTGGTGGAGGACGGGTCCATGCCGTCCTCCTCGAGGAAGCCGCGCACCTTCTCGCCGCCCTGCCATCCGCCCGCGTACTGGCCGCGAGCCGTGGCCTCGGCGAGATTCTCGGGTAGCTCCACAGCGGCCAGCACCTTCTCCTTCTCGGCGCGGAGGTGGCTGGCGTCCAGGCTGATCGGCTCCTCCATCGCAGTGAGGGCGAGCAGCTGCAGCAGGTGGTTCTGGATCACATCCCGCGCGGCGCCGATGCCGTCGTAGTATCCGGCCCGGCCGCCGACGCCGATGTCCTCGGCCATCGTGATCTGCACGTGGTCGACGTAGTTGCGGTTCCAGATCGGCTCGTACAGCTCGTTGGCGAAGCGCAACGCCAGGATGTTCTGGACCGTCTCCTTGCCGAGATAGTGGTCGATGCGGAAGATCGAATCCGCGGGGAACGCGACCTCGAGCGCCTCGTTGAGGGCTCGAGCGGAGGCGAGATCATGACCGAACGGCTTCTCGATCACGACCCGGCGCCACGAATCGTCTCCCGCGGCGTCCTCCCCGACGAGGCCCGAGTCGCGGAGCTGACGTGCGACGAGCGGGAAGTCCTTGGGCGGGATCGACAGGTAGTAGGCGTGGTTTCCCATCGTGCCCCGCTCGACGTCGAGCTTCTCCACGGTCTGGCGAAGCCGGGCGAAGGCGTCCGGGTCGTCGAACTCGCCCGAGACGAACCGGATTCCCTGAAGCAGCTGATTCCACGTGTCCTCACGGAAGGGCGTGCGCGCGTGCTGCTTGACGGCGTCGTAGACGACGGCGGCGAAGTCCTGGTCCTCCCAGTCGCGGCGTGCAAAACCCACCAGGGCGAACCCCGGGGGAAGCAGTCCGCGGTTGGCGAGGTCGTACACCGCAGGCATGAGCTTCTTGCGCGACAGGTCTCCTGTCACGCCGAAGATCACGAGCGCGCTGGGCCCTGCGATGCGGTTCAGGCGGCGGTCGTCGGGGTCGCGCAGGGGGTTGTGTCCGCGCGAGATCTCGATGGGTGGCATGGCGAGATGGTCCGTCCTTGCGTGGTGTCGGCCCGAGCTACTGCGCGGCTTCGAAGAGCGAGAGCACGTCGACAGCGGGATCGGTCAGCGTGAGCGTGACGACGGGGCGTCCGTGGGCGGCGAGGACCGAGGCATCCCCCGCGGCCTGAGCTTCGATCAGCTGACCGAAGGTGAAGGGCAGGCCGGGGATCTCCAGGTCGACGTCGGTGCGTTCGGTGATCTGCAGGAAGACGCCCGTGGCGGGGCCGCCCTTGTGATACTGGCCCGTGGAGTGGAGGAAGCGAGGCCCCCAGCCGAACGTCGTCGGCCGGCCGGAGTCGGCCGCGACGAGTTCGCGCAGTCCTGCGAGCTGGGGGATCTCCAGCCGGTTGACGTACGCCTGCACCGAGACGTACCCGTCGGGTCCGAGCCGGGACCAGAGGGAGTCGAGGACGCCCGCGATCGTTCCCGACGCGGCGAGCTCCGGCTCGCTCACGCGAACCTCGACGCCGTCGACGACGAAGGCGGGCGCGGACGGCTCGGGACGCTGCTCGAGCAGACCGCGGGTGGCGACCTTGGCCGATTCCACATCGGGCTGGTCGAACGGGTTGATGCCGAGGAGGCGGCCGGCGATCGCGGTGGCGTACTCCCAGACCACGAGCTGCGCGCCCAGGGAGCCGCTCACGAGCACCTCGCCGGGGTGGCGCTCCAGGATGCGGAAGTGAGCGGCGTCGTCGACGAGTCGCGCGACGAGCAGGTCGTGGAGTTCGACCTCGAGCTCGGGGGAGACGGGGAGGAGGACCACGGGCAGGATGCCGGTGCCGTCCTTGCCCGTCGACTCCGCGATGAGCTGCTCGATCCAGTCGGGCAGGCCCTCGATGTGGGTGCCGTCGGAGACGAGCCCGAGCTTGTCCTTGCGCGCACCGGCCGCGTTCTGCGTCGCCGCGATGGCGGCACCCAGCGCGAGTGCGGGGTTCTCGGGGCTGTCGACGGCCACCTCGAGCAGCGTGGCGTCGGCCTCGTCGAGCAGTTCGCCGATGTCTGCGCCGGCAAGCCCCGACGGCACCAGTCCGAACGCGGTGAGCGCCGAGTAGCGCCCGCCGACATTGGGGTCGGCGTTGAAGACGTGGTAGCCGGCCTCGCGAGCGGACGCGTCCAGAGGGGACCCGGGATCGGTGACGACGACGATGCGCTCGGCCGGGTCGATGCCGAGGTCGCGGAATGCGGCCTCGAAGGTCCGCCGCGCCGAGTCGGTCTCCACCGTCGAGCCGGACTTCGACGACACGATGAGCGCCGTGCGCTCGAGTCCGCCGGACTCGCTGTCGCCGTCGAGCGCCGCCAGGACCTGCCCGGGTGCCGTCGAGTCGAGGATCACGAGCGGGACGCCTGCGGTGCGGGTGATGACCTCGGGCGCGAGGGATGATCCGCCCATCCCGGCGAGGACGAAACGATCGACGCCGCGCGCCGTGAACTCGGCACGGAGGCGCTCGATGGGGGCGACGAGCGGTCGCGAGATCGAGACCGCATCGACCCAGCCGAGCCGCTTCGACGCCTCTTCCTCGGCTGCCGGACCCCACAGCGTCGGATCGCCCGCGGTGATCCGCGAGGCCACGAGGTCGGCGATGAGCGCCGGTACCGTGGCCTCGACGGCCGCCTTCGGGGCCCCCGACACGTGGATCTCGAAGCTCATCGGGTCGTCTCCGCGGCACCCGCCAGGGCAGTCTTGACCGTGTCCTGCAGCTCGCGCCACGAGACGACGAACTTCTCGACGCCCTCGTCCTCCAGCACCTGCGTCACGTCGTCGATGTCGACCCCAGCGGCGGCGAGGTCGTCGAAGACCTGGTGCGCCTCGGCGTAGGCGCCGGTGATGGTGTCGCCCCTGATGACACCGTGGTCGAAGGTGGCCTCGAGGGTCTTCTCGGGCATCGTGTTTACGGTGCCGGCCGTGACGAGCTCGGTGACGTAGAGGGTGTCGGGCAGTGCGGGGTCCTTGACCCCGGTCGAGGCCCACAGGGGACGCTGCACGTTCGCACCCGCGGCGAGGAGGGCCTGGGCGCGGTCCGTCGCGAACTCCCGCTGGTAGAGCTCGAACGCCAGACGGGCATTGGCGATGCCCGCCTTGCCCTTCAGCGCGGCGGCCTCCTCCGTGCCGATCTCCGCGAGGCGCTTGTCGACCTCGGTGTCCACCCGCGAGACGAAGAATGACGCGACGGACTGGATGCCGGCGAGGTCGATTCCGGCAGCCTGCGCCTTCTCGAGCCCCGACAGGTAGGCATCGATGACCGCGGCGTACCGCTCCAGGCTGAAGATCAGCGTCACGTTGACGCTGATGCCCGCGCCGATCACCTCGGTGATGGCGGGGAGTCCGGCCTTGGTGGCGGGGATCTTGATCAGCGCGTTCGGGCGGTCGACGGCCGCCGCGAGCTTGCGCGCCTCCGCAACGGTGGCCGCGGTGTCGTGCGCGAGGTCGGGGGAGACCTCGATCGAGACCCGGCCGTCGACGCCGTCGGTGGCGTCGTAGACGCCGCGGAAGATGTCGGAGGCGGCCCGGACGTCGTCCGTCGTGAGCTCGAAGATGGCCTCATCGGTGCTCGCGCCGCGCGCGGAGAGGGCCGCGACCTGCTCCTCGTACGCCTCGCCCTTGGAGAGCGCGGCCGCGAAGATCGTCGGGTTCGTCGTGACCCCGCTGACGTTGCGGCTCTCGATCAGTTCGGCGAGGTTGCCCGTGCGGATCCGATCGCGGGAGAGGTCGTCGAGCCAGATGCTGACACCGGCGGCGGTCAACTGTGCGGTGGGGGTGCTCATGCGTTCTCCTTGATGCTCTCCAGAGCCGCCTGTACGACGGCGTCGTGCGTGAGTCCGAACTCGGTGTAGAGGGTCTTGTAGTCGGCGGAGGCGCCGAAGTGCTCGATCGAGACCGAGCGGCCCTTGTCGCCGACGAGCTCCCGCCAGCCGAGCGCGAGGCCGGCCTCGACCGATACGCGAGCACCGATGTGCGGCGGCAGAACGGCGTCGCGGTAGCTCGCGTCCTGCTCGGCGAACCACTCGAGCGACGGCGCCGACACGACGCGTGCGTGGACGCCCTGCTCGGCGAGTGCCGCGCGTGCGGCGACGGCGATCTGCACCTCTGAGCCCGTGGCGATGAGGATCACGTCGGGGGTTCCGTTCGCGGCCTCCGCCAGCACGTACGCGCCCTTGGCGACGCCCGCCGTCGAGGCGAAGGTGTCACCCTCGGCGTCGCCCTCGCCCCGGTCGAAGACGGGGATGTTCTGGCGCGTCAGCGCAATTCCGGCCGGGCCCCCCTGCCGGCGCAGGATCTCGAGCCATGCCGCGGCGGTCTCGTTGGCGTCGGCGGGGCGAACGACCGTGAAGTTCGGGATCGCGCGGAGCGTCGCGAGCTGCTCGATCGGCTGGTGCGTCGGGCCGTCCTCGCCGAGGGCGATCGAGTCGTGCGTCCAGACGAAGATGCTGCGGATGTCCATGAGCGCAGCCAGACGCACGGCCGGGCGCATGTAGTCGCTGAAGATGAGGAACGTCCCGCCGAACGCGCGGGTCGGTCCGTGCAGCACGATGCCGTTGAGGATCGAGCCCATCGCGTGCTCGCGGATGCCGAAGTGAAGGACTCGCCCGTAGGGGTTGCCGCTCCATTCGTGCGTCGACCATTCCTCCGGGATGAACGAGGCGGCGCCGTTGATGGTGGTGAGGTTGGACTCGGCGAGGTCCGCCGATCCGCCCCAGAGCTCGGGCATGTGCGCCGCGAGAGCATTGAGCACCTTGCCCGACGCCGCCCGGGTGGAGACGTCCTTGCCCGGCTCGAAGACGGGGAGAGCTTCCTGGATGCCGTCGGGCAGCTCTCCGGCGAGCACGCGGTCGAGCAGCGCCTTGCGCTCGGGGTTTGCGGCGGCCCAGGCGTCGAAGTCCTGCTGCCAGGCCGACTTGTCCGCCTCGCCTCGCTCGGCGAGGGCGCGAGTGCGGGCGAGGACGTCGTCGGCGACGACGAAGCTCTTCTCGGGGTCGAAACCGAGGACCTTCTTCGTCGCGGCGAGCTCGTCGGCGCCGAGCGCGGATCCGTGGATCTTGCCGGTGTTCTGCTTGCCCGGGGAGGGCCAGCCGATGACGGTCTTGAGGATGATGATCGACGGCTTGTCGGTCTCGGCCTTCGCCGCCTCGATCGCGCTGTAGAGCTCGGCGACGTCCTCGACGTACTCGCCGGTCTTCTTCCAGTCGACGGTCTGAACCTGCCAGCCGTACGCCTCGTACCGCTTCGCGACATCCTCGGTGAACGCGACGTTGGTGTCGTCCTCGATCGAGATCTGGTTGGCGTCGTAGATGACGACGAGGTTGCCGAGCTTCTGGTGACCCGCCAGCGACGAGGCCTCAGCGGTGACGCCCTCCTGCAGGTCGCCGTCCGAGGCGATGACGTAGATGAAGTGGTCGAAGGGAGACGTGCCGGGGGCCGCCTCCGGGTCGAACAGCCCGCGCTCGTAGCGCGCCGCGTAGGCGAAACCGACGGAGGACGCGAGACCCTGCCCGAGCGGGCCGGTCGTGATCTCGACGCCGTTCGTGTGGCGGTACTCGGGGTGTCCCGGAGTGAGTGAGCCCCACGTGCGCAGCGCCTTGAGGTCGTCGAGCTCGAGACCGAATCCGCCGAGGTACAGCTGCACGTACTGCGTCAGCGAGGAGTGGCCGGCCGAGAGGATGAACCGATCGCGCCCGAGCCAGCCCGTGTCCGTCGGATCGTGACGCATCACCTTCTGATACAGCAGGTAAGCGGCCGGAGCCAGGCTCATCGCGGTTCCGGGGTGGCCGTTGCCCACCTTCTCCACCGCATCCGCAGCAAGAACGCGAACCGTGTCCACGGCGCGCTCATCGATCTCATCCCAACGCAGCTCCGACACCGGACCGCCCTTCGTTTGGTGGGGGAGCGCCCGCGCATGGCCCTGTGACATGGCCCGCAGCGGCGGGTTCGTGCTCAGGGGATCGGCGCGAAAGCGCGTGTGTCCGTTCAGCATAGCGAAGCGGGGTTGGTGCGCGCGGGCCGGGCGGGCGACGACGCGGGATGACATAGACTGCACGGTGGATCATCACGTGCGGACCGAGCGGGGGGCGATGGACATCACGACGAGGCCTCCCACGGAGGCACCCGCCGCGAAGACGTCCCTCGGGCGAAAGATCGGCGCCTACGTCGCTCTGACGAAGCCGCGCGTGCTCGAGCTCCTGCTCGTCACGACCGTCCCTGTGATGATCCTGGCCCACGGCGGGATGCCGCATCCGCTGCTCATCCTCGCCACCGTCATCGGCGGTTCGCTGAGCGCAGGTTCCGCGGCGGCATTCAACATGTACCTCGATCGCGACATCGACGCTCACATGCAGAGGACGGTGAACCGTCCTCTCGTGACCGGCGAGGTGTCGCCCCGGAACGCGCTCGTCTTCGCCTGGACGCTCGCGGTGTTCTCCACGCTCTGGCTGTGGGCCACGACCAACTGGCTCGCGGCCGTGCTCTCGGCCGCGGCGATCTTCTTCTATGTGGTCGTCTACACGATGATCCTCAAGCGGCGCACGGAACAGAACATCGTGTGGGGCGGGATCGCCGGATGCTTCCCCGTGCTGATCGGATGGTCGGCTGTCACGGGGTCGCTCTCCTGGGCGCCGCTGGTCCTGTTCACCCTCGTCTTCCTCTGGACGCCGCCGCACTACTGGCCGCTGTCGATGAAGTACAAGGCGCAGTACGACAACGTCGACGTCCCCATGCTGGGTGCGACGCGCTCGGGCACGCAGGTCGGTCTGCAGGTCATCCTCTACGCGTGGGCGACCGTCGCGTGCTCCCTGCTGCTCATCCCGGTCGCGGGCATGGGACTGGTATACACGGCGTCCGCGCTCGTCTTCGGCGGTTGGTTCATCTACGAGTCGCACCGGCTGTACACGCGAGCGGTGCGAGGGACCGAGCCGGCACCGATGCGCGTCTTCCATGCATCCATCACATATCTGACGCTCATCTTCGTCGCGATCGCCGTCGACCCGCTCCTGCCGTTCTAGCCGCGCCGCGAGGGCTCCTCCGCGTCGTGCGCCTCGTCGGGCTCGTCGGCGGCGTCCAGTGCGTCACGCTCGTGAGCGGGCGCGTCGTCCTCATCGCGAGAGGGCTCGGGGAACTCCATGTCGGGGCGTAGAAGCCAGGCGCCGGTCGCGAGGGTCAGCGCCATCGCGACCCCGACGATGCCCGCGCCGAGGAGCACGGCTCCGAAGATCGCCCAGACCTGCCCCACGTAGACGTCGACACCGGTGGCGCTGCCATCCAGCAGGGTCGTCGACATGGCGCCGAGGGTCGTGAGGGTCATCACCACTCCCGCGATCGCCGCGGCGAGCGAGCCGGCGACCAGGATCCAGAAGGGGATGCTGCGGGTGATGCGGGGACGGATGGTCATCGGTGCTCCTCTGTGTGCGGGCGGGGTTGCTGACCTCTCCGACACTCCCCGCCGCACACGGGTGGACCCTATCCGGCGCCTATGAATCGACTGTGGGCCGGTGCGCGCGGGACGAGAGGGAGAGCACCACGACGGTCATCGCCGCAGCGGTGAGGGCGGCCAGCACCATGTGTGCACCGACGGCCAGCTCCGGGAGGCCGTTCCTGGCCTGATACAGCCCGACGGCGATCTGCACGACCTGAAGTGCGAGCAGAAGGGCGAACCACCTTCGCGGCGCGAGGGAGCGGACCCAGGCGATGACCGTCAGGGCGAGGGTCAGCGCCAGCAGCGCGTAGCCGGGCCAGGCGTGGACGTGTTCGAGCACTTCGGCGTCGAAGCCGTTGCGTCCCGCCGCCGCGTCGCCGGAGTGGGGACCCGCGCCCGTCGTGAGGACGCCGAAGAAGATCGTGGCCGCCAGGACGAACGTCGTCACGTGGGTCGTGATCGCGAACGCGGGGGGCACGCGCAGGGAGCGCACACCGCGCGGTCGGACCATGAGATACAGGAAGGCCGCGCACACGCAGACGAGCACGAGCGACGCGACGTAGTGGAAACCCACGATGAACGGGTTCAGGCCTGTGAGGACCGTGATGCCGCCCACGATCGCCTGCGTCACGACGCCGCCGAGCACGACGAGCGCGAGGAGGAAGAGGTCGCGGCGCGTGCGGCGCATGCGCCACACCAGGACGACGACCGCGAGCGCGAGGATGCCGACGAGGCCCGTCAGCGTGCGGTTGCCGAATTCGATGACCCCGTGGATGCCCATCTCGGGGGTGTTCACGAGCGATTCGGGCGTGCAGGTGGGCCACGTGGGACAGCCCAGCCCGGAGCCGGTGAGCCGGACCGCGCCGCCGGTCGCGATGATCAGGACCTCGGCGACGAACGACATCCACGCGAATGCGCGGACGCGGGCGTCGACGGTGCGCGGCAGCCATCCGCGGTCGTCCGCGGAGGTGGGGCGCGGGGGAGCGGTGGTGATCGGGTCGGGCATGGATGGGCCTCCTGGACGACCTTCGCGCCAACCGGGCGGGCCGGGGCGGGACCGGCCCGGGACGAGGGGTCGTACCTGTAGAATCGTTGGAGTCGACATGCGCGCGCACACGCGCAGGCGCACGTGTAGACAGTGTAGGCGCGAAGACCTGCGCATCTGAGAGGGCCCACCAGCGGCATTGCCTCCCGTGCACCGCACGGTAAGGAATGCCGGGGCGGATGACACCGTTGCGGCCTAGAGGAGAGTGACCATGTCTGAAGTGCTGATCGACCGGCCAGAGCTCGAGGGACTCGGAGTCTACGAGTTCGGCTGGCACGACGCCGACGCCGCCGGGGCGAGCGCGCGACGGGGCCTCAGCGAGGCCGTCGTCCGCGACATCTCGGCGCTGAAGGCCGAACCCGAGTGGATGCTCCAGCGCCGCCTCAAGGCGCTGCAGCTGTTCGGCCGCAAGCCGATGCCGACGTGGGGAGCCGATCTCTCCGCGATCGACTTCGAGAACATCAAATACTTCGTCCGCTCCACCGAGAAGCAGGCGCAGACCTGGGAAGACCTTCCCGAGGACATCCGCAACACGTACGAGCGCCTGGGCATCCCGGAGGCCGAGCGCCAGCGACTCGTCGCCGGTGTGGCGGCGCAGTACGAGTCCGAGGTGGTCTACCACCAGATCCGCGAGGATCTCGAGGCGCAGGGCGTCATCTTCATGGACACCGACACGGCGCTGCGGGAGCACCCGGAATTCTTCGAGGAGTACTTCGGCACCGTCATCCCCTCCGGGGACAACAAGTTCGCGGCGCTGAACACCGCCGTGTGGTCGGGCGGCTCCTTCGTCTACGTGCCGAAGGGCGTGCACGTCGAGATCCCGCTCCAGGCGTACTTCCGGATCAACACCGAGAACATGGGTCAGTTCGAGCGGACCCTGATCATCGCCGACGAGGACAGCTACGTCCACTACATCGAGGGTTGCACCGCTCCCATCTACAAGAGCGACTCGCTGCACTCCGCCGTCGTGGAGATCATCGTCAAGAAGAACGCCCGCGTCCGGTACACGACGATCCAGAACTGGTCGAACAACGTGTACAACCTCGTCACGAAGCGCGCGGTCGCCCATGAGGGCGCGACGATGGAGTGGGTCGACGGCAACATCGGCTCCAAGGTGACGATGAAGTACCCGTCGATCTTCCTCGTCGGCGAGCACGCCAAGGGCGAGACGCTCTCGGTGGCGTTCGCGGGTCCGGGCCAGCACCAGGATGCCGGCGCGAAGATGATCCACATGGCGCCCTATACGCAGTCGTCGATCGTCTCCAAGTCGATCGCCCGCGGCGGCGGACGCGCGGGCTACCGCGGCGAGGTCCGCGTCGAGCCGCAGGCGCATCACTCGGCCAACACGGTGCGGTGCGACGCCCTGCTCGTCGACACGATCTCCCGCAGCGACACCTATCCCGCGATCGACATCCGCGTGGATGACGTGCAGCTGGGCCACGAGGCGACCGTCTCGAAGGTCAGCGAGGAGCAGCTGTTCTACCTCATGAGCCGCGGACTCCCCGAAGACGAAGCAATGGCGATGATCGTGCGCGGCTTCATCGAGCCGATCGCGCGCGAGTTGCCCATGGAATACGCCCTCGAGCTGAACAAGCTCATCGAGATGGGCATGGAAGGATCCGTCGGCTAGATGACGACCACAACCACCCCCCGCCCCGCGCCGGGAAGCCAGGCGCACACCGACGGAGGATGGGGCCAGACGTCTACGTCCGTCGTTCCCGTTCAGACCCGCTCCGCCCGAATGCGCTCCTACGACCCGGCGGCCTTCGGCGAGCCCACCGGCCGAGAGGTCGACTGGAAGCACACGCCGCTCGCGCGCATCGCTCCGCTGCTGCAGGACGTGCCCGGCGACGCCGGTGCCGTCTCGATCGAGGTGAGCGGACCGCTGGCTGCGGCGTCGCTCGAGATCGGCGAGGCACCGCGCGGCGAGGTCTTCGAGCCCGAGGATCTTCCCGCGGCCATCGCCTGGAAGCGCAGCGCCGAGGCTCTGTACCTCGCCGTCCCCGACGAGGCCGAGCTCGACGAACCCGTCGTCGTCACCTTCCCGGGCGCGGGCGCGGAGCTGCTCGCCCACGCGCACGTCGTCATCGAGGCCCGGCCGCACTCGCGGGCCACTGTCGTGCTGCGCCACACCGGTGCCGCTCGGTTCGCCCAGAACGTTGAGATCATCGTGCGTCCGGGGGCCTCGCTCGAGGTCGTCTCGGTGCAGCAGTGGGACGACGACGCGGTCCACGCCGCCGCCCACCAGGCGCGCGTCGAGCGCGACGGCACGCTGCGTCACACGGTGGTCAGCTTCGGCGGCGGGCTCGTGCGCGTGAACCCGTCCATCGAGCTCGCCGGCGCGGGATCACAGGGCGAGCTGTACGGCCTCGCCTTCGCCGACGCGCCGCAGCACCTCGAGAGCCAGGTGTACCTGCATCACAAGGGTCCGCACACGCGGGGAGACGTCCTCTACAAGGCGGCCCTGCAGGGATCGGGGGCGCGGACGGTGTGGATCGGCGACGTTCTCATCGGCCCGGACGCCGAGGGGACCGACTCCTACGAGGCCAACCGCAACCTCGTGCTCACCGAGGGCGCCCGGGCGGACTCCATTCCGAACCTCGAGATCGAGACCGGCGCGATCGAAGGGGCCGGCCACGCGTCCGCCACCGGTCGCTTCGACGACGAGCAGCTGTTCTATCTGCAGGCCCGCGGCATCCGCGAGGACGAGGCGCGGCGCCTCGTCGTGCTCGGCTTCCTGACGGAGATCGTTCAGAAGATCGGCATCGGCTCGCTGCAGGAGGAGCTCAGCTCGCTCATCGAGGCGGAGCTGGCTCAGGGAGCCGCCGAGTGAGCCTCGAGCGCGCGTGCGCGCTGAGCGAACTGGAGCAGGACACGGCGAAGCGCGTCGAGGTCGGCGGCAAGCCGATCGCGGTCGTGCTGGATGCCGAGGGCGTCGTCCACGCCATCGGCGACACCTGCACCCACGGCGACATCTCGCTCTCCGACGGCTTCGTCGAGGGGGAGACCCTCGAATGCTGGGCGCACGGATCCGCGTTCTCCCTCCGCACGGGCAAGCCCCTGAACCTTCCCGCCTATGAGCCCGTCCCCGTCTACGTCGTCGAGATCTCCGGCGACGACGTGCTCATCGACCCCGACGCAACCGTGGCCGTCTGACCGGCCCCATCGAAGGAACCCCCATGTCTGTCCTTGAAATCCGCGACCTGCACGTCACCGTCGAGACGGAGGCGGGCGAGACGCCCATCCTGAACGGCGTCACCCTCACCCTGCGCAAGGGTGAGACCCACGCCATCATGGGGCCCAACGGCTCCGGAAAGTCGACTCTCGCTTACACGATCGCGGGACACCCGAAGTACACCGTCACGCAGGGCTCGATCACCCTCGACGGCGAGGACGTGCTCGCGATGAGCGTGGACGAGCGGGCCCGCGCGGGCCTCTTCCTGGCCATGCAGTACCCCGTGGAGATTCCCGGGGTCACGGTGAGCAACTTCCTCCGCACGGCGAAAACGGCCATCGACGGCGAGGCGCCCGGCATCCGCACCTGGATCAAGGACGTCAAGGGCTCCATGAAGAACCTGCGCATGGACCCGAAGTTCGCGGAGCGCAACGTCAACGAAGGCTTCTCCGGCGGAGAGAAGAAGCGGCACGAGATCCTCCAGCTAGAGCTCCTCAAGCCGCAGATCGCCGTGCTCGACGAGACCGACTCCGGCCTCGACGTCGACGCGCTCAAGATCGTCTCGGAGGGCGTGAACCGCGCGAAGGAGCACACCGGACTCGGGGTGCTGCTGATCACGCACTACACCCGCATCCTGCGCTACATCCACCCGGACTTCGTGCACGTCATGGTCGCGGGCCGCATCGTCGAGGAAGGCGGCCCCGAGCTCGCCGAGCGCCTCGAGGACGAAGGCTACGACCGATTCCTCGAGCCGGCCTCCGGCGCCGAGGCGTAAGGTCTCTTCTATGACCGCGACGCTCACTCCGGAGAAGTTCGACGAGGTCACCGAGGCCCTCAAGGACGTCATGGACCCGGAACTCGGGATCAATGTCGTCGACCTCGGTCTGATCTACGACCTCGCCTGGGATGACGAGAACGACGCCCTCGTCATCCACATGACCCTGACCAGCGCGGGGTGCCCGCTCACCGACGTGCTCGAGGAGCAGACCGCGCAGGCGCTCGACGACGTCGTGGACCGGTTCCGCATCAACTGGGTGTGGATGCCGCCGTGGGGCCCCGAGCGGATCACCGACGACGGGCGCGACATGATGAGGGCGCTCGGTTTCGCGATCTGACGCTCGTCGCGCATCGCGCGAGAGCCGGTCGGTAGGCTCGATGGCGTGCGTGTCACCCCGCTGAAGGCCCTTCCCCTCGAACAGCTCCGCGAACGCTCGAGCACGAAGTGGCGGACGTATCCCGCAGACGTGCTGCCGCTCTTCGTCGCGGAGACGGACTTCCCGCTCGCGCCGGCCATCACCGACCGGCTCGCGCGCGCGGTGACGCTGGGGGACACCGGATACACGCCGCCCGACCCCGGTGTGCGCGACGCGTATGTCGCGTTCGCCGGGCGCCGCTTCGGATGGGCGCCGCGCCCCGACCGGATCCGCACGACCGGCGACGTGATCATGGGCGTCGTGGAACTGCTGCGGCGGGTCATCGAGCCCGGCGACCGCGTGGTCGTGACCCCACCCGTGTATCCGCCCTTCTACGACGCCGTTCCCGAGGCGGGCGGAGTCGTCGAGCGCGTGCCCCTGAGCGCCGGTCCGTCCGGTCACGAGCTTGACGTGGCAGGCATCGAGGCCGCCCTCGCTGGTGGCGCGCGAGCGATTCTGCTGTGCAACCCGCACAATCCGACCGGCACGGTGCACGGCCGCGAGGCTCTGGCAAAGATCGCCGAGGCAGCGGATCGCTTCGGCGCCACCGTCATCAGCGACGAGATCCACGCGCCGCTGGCCTACCCCGGAACGGGTTTCACGCCCTTCCTCGCCGCCTCCCCGACGGCCGCGCGGGTGGGATTCGCCGTGACCAGCGCCAGCAAGGCGTTCAATCTGGCGGGGCTCAAGTGCGCCCTCATGATCGCGGGGGACGACCAGCACGCGCGTGTCCTTCGATCGCTCCCCGCAGAGGTGGAGTGGCGCACCGGCCTCTTCGGTGCCATGGCCGCCGTCGCGTCCTTCGCCCCTGAGAGCGACGCGTGGCTGGACTCCGCTCTGGCCGCCATCGACGAGAACCGGCGCCTGCTCGCAGATCTGCTCTCGCGGCACGTACCGGGCGCCCGGTACCGGATGCCCGATGCGGGATTCCTGGCCTGGGTCGATCTGGGCGGACTGGGCTGGGGGGACAACCCGTCCACCCGGATCCTGCGCGAGGCGCGGGTAGCGCTCCACTACGGACCGGCCTTCGGCGACGAGGGCCGCGGACACGTGCGCTTCAACATCGGGTGCTCACCCGAGGTGCTCACCGAGGCGGTCGAGCGTATCGGCGCTCTCGTCGACGCCTAACCGCGCGTCACTTGCGGGCGTCGAGGGCGCCGACTCCGCGCCATGCGAGCGGGATGAGCAGGGCGGCGGCGGCGGCCTTCACGATGCCGCCCACGATGAACGGCGTGACTCCCGCGGCGAGGACCGATCCGAGCGTGACTTCCGCACCGACGACGGTGGCAAGGATGAGCGCCATGTAGGGGACGCCGACGAGGAAGGGGATGACGCTGGCCCCCAGGAACCCGAGGAACGCGAGGGCGGGGCGGCGATCCCAGGCCCGCTCGGCGACCCAGCCCGCGACGAACGCGGCGGGGATGAAGCCGACGATGAACCCGAAGGACGGCGAGAGGACGTAGGCGGGGCCGGCGAGGGCGGTGGCGAACACGGGCGCCCCGGCGAGCCCCGCAAGCATGTAGGTCGTGAGCGCGGCGGCGCCGCGGCGGGAGCCGAGCGCCGCGCCGACGAGGATGACGCCGAGGGTCTGCCCCGTGATGGGGACCGGCCACATCGGCACGGCGACCTTCGCCAGGAGCGCCACGAGCGCGGCGCCGGCGACGACGAGCCCCACATCCACGGCGACGGCGCGGCTGCGAGTGGCAGGGCGCGTGATCAGATCGGCGAGGACGCGGCGGGAGGGCTGTGCGGCGAGCGACGACATGGAGCTCCTTCGACGGGGCGAGACGGGGTGGGGCGGCGTCGCGGGGGCGACTCGCGTTTTATACTAGGGGGCTGGCTATCTGCCACCCTTTGTACTCCACCCACCGACGAAACGGACATCTGCTGTGCTCGCCGTGCACGACCTCGAGATCCGCGTGGGTGCCCGCCTGCTGATGTCCGACGTGAGCTTCCGGGTCGGACCGGGCGACAAGATCGGTCTCGTGGGCCGCAACGGCGCGGGCAAGACGACCCTGACGAAGGTTCTCGCCGGAGACGCGCTGCCCTCCGGGGGCCGCGTGGATCGCGCAGGAGAGCTCGGCTACCTGCCCCAGGACCCCCGTTCGGGCGACCCGGAGGACCTGGCGCGCACGCGGATCCTGGATGCGCGAGGTCTCGGCCGCCTCAGCGTCGGGATGCACGAGGCGTCGCTCTCGATGGGGGACGCCGATCCGGAGGTCGCCGAGAAGGCGATGCGTCGCTACGGTCAGCTCACCGAGCGATTCGAGGCGCTGGGCGGCTACGCCGCGGAGGCGGAGGCCGCCTCGATCGCTCACAACCTCTCGCTGCCGGACCGTATCCTCGATCAGCCGCTGAGCACTCTGTCGGGCGGTCAGCGACGCCGCATCGAGCTCGCGCGCATCCTGTTCTCCGACGCGCAGACGATGATCCTGGACGAGCCCACCAACCACCTCGACGCCGACAGCGTGGTGTGGCTGCGGGAGTTCCTTCGCGGCTATCGCGGGGGCCTCATCGTGATCAGCCACGACGTCGAGCTCGTCGGCGAGACCGTCAACCGGGTGTTCTACCTCGACGCGAACCGCCAGGTCATCGACGTCTACAACATGAACTGGAAGAACTACCTGCGTCAGCGCGTCGCCGACGAGGAGCGGCGCAAGAAGGAGCGGGCGAACGTCGAGAAGAAGGCGACGGCGCTGCAGCAGCAGGCGGCGCGCTTCGGTGCGAAGGCGTCGAAGGCCGCGGCGGCCCACCAGATGGTCGCGCGCGCCGAGAAGATGCTGTCCGGCCTCGACGACGTCCGTCAGGACGACAGGGTAGCCAAGCTGCGGTTCCCCAAGCCGGCGCCGTGCGGGAAGACTCCGCTCATGGCGTCCGGGCTGTCGAAGTCGTACGGCTCGCTCGAGATCTTCACGGATGTCGATCTCGCGATCGATCGCGGCTCCAAGGTCGTCGTGCTCGGCCTCAACGGCGCGGGCAAGACGACGCTGCTGCGGATCCTCGCGGGGGTCGATCAGCCCGACACCGGCCGGCTCGAACCCGGTCACGGGCTCAAGGTCGGCTACTACGCGCAGGAGCACGAGAACCTCGACGTGGACCGCAGCGTCCTCGAGAACATGATGTCGGCCGCGCCGGACATCACCGCAACCGAGGCGCGCAAGGTCCTCGGCTCGTTCCTCTTCACCGGCGACGACGTCCTCAAGCCTGCGGGCGTGCTCTCGGGGGGAGAGAAGACGCGGCTCTCGCTCGCCACGCTCGTGGTCTCCTCGGCGAACATGCTGCTGCTCGACGAGCCGACGAACAACCTCGACCCCGCCTCCCGCGAGGAGATCCTCGGGGCGCTCTCCCACTACGAGGGGGCTGTGGTCCTCGTCTCGCACGACGAGGGCGCCGTGGAGGCGCTCAATCCGGAGCGTGTCCTGATCCTGCCCGACGGCGTCGAGGACATCTGGAACCGCGAGTACGCGGACCTGATCACGCTGGCCTGATCAGCGCGCGGAGGATGCGGCATCCAGCAGTGCGTCTTCGTCCTCCATGTCACGGTCGCGACGGGAGGGAGCGGGCAGCTCGCGCGAATCGGACGCGCTTTCGCGGCGGTGGGCGATTTCGGTGCGGATGACGTAGGCGATGAAGACGAATCCCATTACCGCGAAGAGGATCCACTGGATCGCGTACGACAGGTGGGGCCCGGGGTCCTCCGTGGGCGCCGCGATCGCGGTCGGCCGAGCCGCTGTCGCGGGCTCCTCCGACACCAGCATCCCGTAGGAGGAGACCACCGTCGCGTCGCCCGTCCGTTCCGCGATGAGCGGCAGGTTGATGGTCGGGACCTGTCCCTCCGGCGCGCCGCGCCCGGACGCGGGCAGGGCCTCGCCGGGCCGCAGCCGCACGATGACCTCCACCGTCCCCTCGGGCGGTGGAGGTGCGGCCGACGGGCCGGAGCCCTCTTCGGCGGGACGCACCCACCCCCGGTCGATCACGAAGATCCTGCCGTCGTCGGCGAGGAACGGCGTCAGCACCTCGAAGGCGCTCGTCCCGCCGTGGGGCCGGTTGCGCACGTAGACCTGATCGTCGGCCATGTACTCGCCGCGGAGGAGCACCGGTCGCCACTCGTCGCCCGGCGCGAAGTCGTCGGTCCCGGTCAGCAGCTCGCCCACCGGAACGACCTCGGCGTCGTAGTTGGCGGCGACGAGGGCCAGCTCGCCGGCGCGCTCCTCGTTGCGGTCGAACTGCCACACGGCGAGGAAGGCGCACGCGATCGCGAAGGCGACGGCGAGAGCGATGTAGATGCTCCATCGGCCGGCCGTCGGAAGCCGCTGCATGCTGACGCCGCGCGAGGTCATGAGCTCGTCCCCGGCACGAAGGGCGCGACCTCGACCGGGAAGTCGCGCGCCGCGAGGTAGTCGCGCAGGTAGTCGACATGATCGGGGCACGCCAGCCAGATCTTGCGGCGATCCGCCGCGTGGATGCGCGGGTTGCGCCACCGGACCTGCCACGAGGCGTCTGCGCGGCAGCCGGCCCGCGAGCACGGGTTCGTCACGCTCATGCTCCCGCATTCTGGTCTTGCACAGGTCTCGCCTCGGGCGACTCCTGAATGCGGATCACGGACGGCGACGCGGCTGGCGCGGCCGTGCGCGGTGCGGATTCCGGCGCGCCGGGCAGGGCTCGTTCGGGCGACTCCGCCCGTGGCTCCCGGGCGTCCATGCCCACGTTCGCGAGCACCACGGCGACGTACGGCAGCAGGATGGCGCCCGCGGCGAATACCCAGGTCCACCAGCCGTAGGGGGTGACGAACGCCATGAGCAGGAAGCACGCGATGCGTATGCCCATCGTGACGGCGTAGCGACGAAGGCGCGCGGCGGCCTCGTCCCTCGGTGACTGCGGCAGCGAGGTGCTGGTCAAGTGGCTGGCGGGCGCTCTCACGATAGCTTCCAGGGTACGCCGCCCCCGGGCCGTCGGGAGCCGCTCAGGAGACGGGGGTCGTGGTGGCGACGGCGGTGAAGAACAGCGGCAGGAAGATCGCGAGCAGGATGATGCCGAGGACGGCGGCGCCGATCCCGACCCACCCGATGATCGTCCCCGCGAGGGCAAGACCGTGCCCCTGCTCGCCACTGGTCTTGAGCTGACCGAGGGACATGTGGCCCGTGATCACGGCGACGATCGACCCGATGAGCGGCACGAGCAGCATGCCGACGATCGCGCTGACGAGCGAGACGACGGCGAGCGTGTTGGTCTGCGCAGCGGGGCTGCCGCCGTATCCGGGGGTGTCGGGGTAGGGGGGAGTTGTGCTCACGGGTGTCCTCTCTGATCGCTCTCAGGGTGGCAGGATGTCCTCGCGCGTGTCAAAGGGCCAGCGCCGAGGGCCAGCGCCGAGGGACGGACGTCGTACTCGTACCGGCGGTCTCCCGACGGTGAGGGCGCCGGTACGGCGGTGGCGACTAGTGGCCCATCCCGAGACCGCCGTCGACGGGGATCACCGCACCGGAGATGTACGCCGCGTCATCCGATGCGAGCCACGTGACGACGCCGGCGACCTCATCGGCGGTGGCGAATCTCCCGGCGGGGATGCTCCGCTTGTAGTCGGCCTGGGTGTCCTCCGGCAGCGCCGCGGTCATGTCCGTCTCGATGAATCCGGGCGCGACGACGTTTGCGGTGATCCCCCGTCCACCGAGCTCCCGGGTGAGCGAGCGTGCGAAGCCCACCAGCCCGCTCTTGGACGACGAGTAGTTGATCTGGCCGGCCGAGCCGTAGAGGCCCACGACGCTCGAGATGAGGATGACGCGGCCCCACCGCGCCTTCAGCATGCCCTTCGCGGCCCGCTTGACGACGCGGAAGGCGCCACCGAGGTTCGTGGACACGACCTGGTCGAAGTCGTCCTCCGTCATGCGCAGCAGCAGCGTGTCCTTCGTGATGCCGGCGTTGGCGACGACGATGCCGACAGGACCGAGCTTCTCCTCGACCTCGGCATAGGCGCGATCGAGGCTCTCCGCGTCGGTGACGTCGGCTCGGACGGTCAGCGCGCCCTCGGGACCCTCGCCGGAGCGCGCCGTGACGGCCACGGCGTAGCCCTCCGCGACGAATCGGGCGGCGATGGCACGACCGATGCCGCGGTTTCCACCGGTGACGAGGACGACGCGATCAGTCGACATGCTGCTCCTGGGATCGGGGGTGGGACCGGACCAGCCTACTGGCGCGCTCCCGCGGGCAGCAGCGGCACGATCTGCGACAGGTCGAGGGGCCCGACGACGAGGTCGGCGCGGGCACGCACCGCGGGCTTGGCGTTGAACGCGAGCCCGAGCGCAGCAGTCTCCATCATCAGCAGGTCGTTCGCGCCGTCGCCGACGGCGACGGTCGCGCCGGCGGGCACCCCGTAGAGCGCGGACCATTCGCGCAGGGACGCGGCTTTGGCCGCGGCATCCACGATGTCTCCCTCGACACGGCCCGTGAGGGCGCCGCCGCTGATCTGCAGTCGGTTCGCGCGCCACACGTCGACGCCGAGGGAGGGGGCGATCTCGTCGAGGATCTCGTGGAATCCGCCGGAGACGACCGCCAGGATGCCGCCGCGCGCCTTCACCGCGGCGGCCAGGTCGCCGATGCCCGGGGTCGGCTCGATCCGGGCGAGCACGCGGGCGAACGCCTCGACGGGCACCCCCCGCAGGGCCGCGACCCGTGCGCGCAGGCTCTCCGCGAAGTCGACCTCGCCGCGCATCGCGGCCTCGGTGGCCGCGGCGACCTCGGCACCGCGGCCCGCCTCGTCGGCGAGCAACTCGATGACCTCGTTGCGGATGAGCGTGGAATCGGCGTCGAGGACGACGAGCAGCCGGGCGGAATTCACCCCCCGAGGCTAGCGCCCGCGGGCGGGGGAGGGCGTCAGTGCTCGACGCGCACGTTCTTGCCGACGACCGTGATGCCCGAATCCGTCACGGTGAATCCCCGGGCGAGATCGCGTTCGCGATCGACGCCGACGGTCGCGCCGGGCGCGAGCACGACGCCCTTGTCGAGGATGGCCCGGTGGATGCGCGCGCCGGGTCCGACCTGCACGTGATCGAAGAGCACCGAATCGGTGATCGTCGATCCGCCGCCGGCGAGGGTCCACGGCCCCACGACGCTGCGCTCGAGGTGGGTGCCGGAGAGCACGGACCCGAGCGAGACGATGGAGTCGATCGCGTTGCCGATGCGACCCACCGAGTCGCGCACGAACTTCGCCGGCGGCGAGTTGACGGCCTGCGAGTGGATCGGCCAGTCGGTGTTGTACAGGTTGAAGATCGGCAGCGTCGAGATCAGGTCCATGTGGGCGTCGAAGAACGAATCGATCGTCCCCACGTCCCGCCAGTAGGCGCGATCGCGGTCGGTGGAACCCGGAACGTCGTTGCGCTTCATGTCGTACACGCCCGCCTCGCCGCGCGAGACGAAGTACGGCACGATGTCGCCTCCCATGTCGTGGTTGGACGTGGCGACCTCGCCGTCGGCCTCGACGGCCTCGATGAGCGCATCGGCGTCGAAGATGTAGTTGCCCATCGATGCGAGGACCTCGTGCGGCGCATCCGCCAGTCCCGTGGGGTTCTGCGGCTTCTCGAGGAACTCGGAGATGCGAGTGGGGTCGGCCGGATCGACCGCGATGACGCCGAACTGGTCCGCCAGCGAGATCGGCTGGCGGATGCCGGCGACGGTCGCCCGCGCCCCGGATTCGATGTGCGCGTCGAGCATCTGATTGAAGTCCATGCGGTACACGTGGTCGGCACCGATGACCACGACGATGTCGGGCTTCTCGTCGTTGATGAGGTTCAGGCTCTGCAGGATCGCGTCCGCCGATCCGGAGAACCACCGCTTGCCGAGCCGCTGCTGCGCCGGCACGGAGGCCACGTAGGCACCGAGCATCGGCGAGAGACGCCACGTCTGCGAGATGTGCCGGTCGAGGCTGTGCGACTTGTACTGCGTCAGGACGACGAGCTGTCGCAGGCCAGCGTTGACGAGGTTGGATATCGCGAAGTCGATGAGGCGGTACTGGCCGCCGAAGGGCACCGCAGGCTTGGCCCGGTCGGCCGTCAGCGGCATGAGGCGCTTGCCCTCGCCTCCGGCGAGGATGATTCCGAAGACCTTCGGCGTCGTAGGCATGCCACCACACTAGGCCCCCCGAACGCGCGCGTACTAGCGTTGCTTTCATGCGCGTCGACATCGTCTCGAAGGAGTATCCGCCCGAGGTCTACGGGGGTGCGGGAGTGCATGTCGCCGAACTGGTGCGCGCTCTCCGAGAGCGGATCGACGTGCGTGTGCGCGCGTTCGGCGCACCGCGCGAGGAGGCCGGAACAACAGCCTACGCAGTGCCGGCCGAACTGTCCCAGGCCAATACCGCCATCCAGACGCTCGGGGTCGATCTCGCCATGGTCGGGGACATCGCCGGCGCGGATCTCGTGCATTCGCACACGTGGTACGCCAACTTCGCAGGCCACACGGCGTCGCTCCTGCACGGCATCCCGCACATCGTGTCGGCGCACAGCCTGGAGCCGCTGCGGCCGTGGAAGGCGGAGCAGCTCGGCGGCGGATACGCCGTCTCGAGCTGGGTCGAGCGCACCGCGTACACGTCCGCCGCGGCCGTCGTCGCCGTTTCGGGCGGCATGCGCTCCGACATCCTGCGCTGCTACCCGGAGATCGACCCGGCCAAGGTGCACGTCATCTACAACGGGATCGACACCGAGGAGTGGGCGCCGCTGGAGGATCCGGAGACCCTGAGCGCGCTCGGTGTCGATGCCGACCGGCCCTCGATCGTCTTCGTCGGCCGCATCACCCGCCAGAAGGGCCTTCCGTACCTCCTCCGGGCGGCGGCGCACCTCCCGCCGGACGTGCAGCTGGTGCTCTGCGCCGGCGCCCCGGACACGCCGGAGATCCTGGCGGAGGTCGAGGACGCCGTGCGGCGGTTGCAGGAGAGCCGGGACGGGGTGATCTGGCACGATCGGGTGCTCTCCCGGCGAGAACTGCGGGTGCTGCTGACGGCAGCGACGACGTTCGTGTGCCCCTCCGTCTACGAACCGCTCGGGATCGTCAACCTCGAAGCGATGGCGTGCGGCGCGGCCGTCGTTGGCACGGCGACCGGCGGCATCCCGGAGGTCGTCGAAGACGGCGTGACGGGCCGGCTGGTCCCGATCGAGCAGATGCAGGACGGCACGGGCACGCCGATCAATCCAGACCGCTTCGTGGCCGACCTGGCGTCCGCGCTCACGGAGGTCACCGCCGACCGCCTCCGCGCACGCGAATTCGGCGAGGCGGGGCGCCGGCGTGCGGCCGAGCGGTTCAGCTGGACGCAGATCGCGGCGCAGACCGCGGAGCTGTACGCAACGGTCGTCGCCGCTTCCCGATGAGCGCGGCGCGAGCCGTTAGGCTGGGCCGCATGGCCCCAGTCCTGCAGTTCCGAGACGTCGTCGTGCGCCGAGACGGCCGAAACATCGTCGATCACCTGGACTGGGACGTGGCGCACGACGAACGCTGGGTGATCCTCGGGCCCAACGGGGCGGGCAAGACGACCCTGCTGCAACTCGCGGACACCCTGCTGCACCCGTCCTCGGGCGAGGTGGACGTGCTGGGGGAGCGCCTCGGGCGCACCGACGTGTTCGAGCTCCGCCCGCGCATCGGATTCGCGTCGTCGGCGATGGCCCGCCGCATCCCTCGCGAGGAGAGCGTGCTGGACTCCGTGCTGACCGCGGCGTTCTCGGTGACCGGTCGATGGACCGAGGAGTACGAGGACATCGACGAGCGCCGCGCGCTGCGCGTCCTCGCCGAGTGGCACCTCGACCACCTCGCCGACCGCACGTTCGGAACGCTGTCGGACGGGGAGCAGAAGCGCGTTCAGATCGCTCGCGCGGTGATGACCGATCCCGAGCTCCTCCTCCTCGACGAACCGACGGCGAGCCTCGATCTCGGGGCCCGTGAAGAGCTCTTGTCCCTGCTGGGAGGGTATGCGCAGGCGCCGACCACGCCGGCGATGATCATGGTGACGCACCACGTGGAGGAGATTCCCGTCGGGTTCACGCACGTCATGCTGCTCCGTGACGGCGCGGCGGTCGCGGCGGGGCCGATCGCGGACACTCTGACGGCCGAGAATCTGAGCGACACCTTCGGCGTCCCGATCACGCTCAGCGGGAGCGACGGGCGCTTCACCGCCCGCGCCGCCTGATCCACTCTCGACGCGGGTCATCTGGTAAAGTAGATCCTTGGTGCCGTGCGCACCGCAGACTTCCCGTCATCCGTCCACGCTCAAGGAACCGCCATGCAGACTGACATCCACCCCGACTACCAGGCCGTCGTTTTCCGCGACCTCGCGTCGGGCGAGACGTTCCTCACCCGCTCCACGGTGTCGAGCGACAAGACCATCGAGCTCGACGGCACGGAGTACCCGGTGATCGACGTCGAGATCTCCTCCGCGTCGCACCCCTTCTACACGGGCAAGCAGCGCATCATGGATTCGGCCGGTCGCGTCGAGAAGTTCAACCAGCGCTTCAAGAACTTCGGCAAGTAAGCCGCAGAGAAGGGGCCCCCGGCATGCGCCGCGGGGCCCCTTCTCGTTCACGGCGAGCGCGTCAGCGGATCGGCCAGGAGCCGTCCAGCCGGTCGTCCTTGTCGATCCGGCCGATGCGGACGAAGTACTCGGTCAGGCTTTCCGCCTGCGCCCGCGCCCAGGCGATCTGGCTCGTGTGAAGGCTCGCGCCGTCGGCGGGCAGACGATCCGCGAAGCGCTGTGCGAGCACCTGCGCGACACGGCCGGCGGCCACGGCGTCGGCCGCTGCCGTGTGCGCCGCCTCGAGAACGACCTCGTAGTGCGCGCAGACGGCATCGAGCGTGCGCTTGCCCTTGCGGTACCGGTCGACGCACTTGTCCAGCACGAGCGGATCGATGACCGGCGACGGGTTGAGTATCGGCGGGAGCCCGTTGCGCAGCGCCTCGTACTTGAGCATCGAGAAGTCGAAAGGGGCGTTGTAGGCGACCACCGGCAGTCCCTCGGCGAAGATGGCGCGCAGTGCGGCGACGATCTCCCCGACCACCTCGCGGGAAGGACGCCCGTGCGCCCGTGCGTGCGCCGTCGTGATGCCGTGCACGGCGGTGGCGCCTTCGGGGATGTCGACCCCCGGATCGGCGAGCCACGTGTACTGACGGACGAGACCGCCCTCGGCATCCAGCACCCCCACGTGCGCCGTCACGATGCGGTCCTCCGCCACGTCGACACCCGTCGTCTCCAGGTCGAACACGCCGATGCGGTCGCACCACGTCGCACTCGCGACGACCGGCGGCGCGGGGGAGGAGGCGTACGCGACGGCGCGGGGGGCGTCGAGGAAGTCGTCGTCGAAGAGCGGCTCGGGCGCGACGGGCTGCATACGGTCCACGTTATGGGCGCCGTCCGACACCGGTGCGCAGGCGCTCCGTGCACCGGCACTCCGAGGTGTTCGTAGACTCGACGAGTGCAGTCGATCCACCCGTACCGGGACGCCCTGTCCGCCGTGCCCGTGCGCCGGGACGAGGTGGAGGTGCTCGGCGGGCGCACGGCGTTCTGGGTGTACGGCGAGGATGACGCGCCGCACACCGTCCTCGCGATCCACGGCTTCCGCGGCGAGCATCATGGTCTCGAGCCCGTCGTCGCGCATCTTCCGCAGGTGAGGACGATCATGCCCGACCTCCCGGGCTTCGGCGAGACGGATCCGATCCCCGGGCGCCGACACGACCTCGACACCTACGTCGCGTGGTTGCACGCGTTCAGCGATCTCGTCGCCCCCGGCGCCGTCGTCCTGGGTCATTCGTTCGGGTCGATCGTCGCCGCGGCCGCCGTCGCGGACGGGCTCGAGACGCCGGGCCTCGTCCTGATCAATCCGATCGGCGCTCCCGCGCTCGAGGGACCGCGCGGCATCCTGACGCGTCTGGCCATCGGGTACTACGCGGCGGGCGCGCGGCTTCCCCGGCGCCTCGGCGAGGCGCTCCTGCGCAACGGGCTCGTCGTGCGGATCATGAGCGAGGCGATGGCCAAGACCCGCGACCGCGGGCTGAGGGCCTTCGTGCACGACCAGCACCGCCGGTACTTCTCCCGGTTCGCCGATCGGGACGTGCTGCACGAGGCGTTCGTCACGTCGGTGTCCCACGATGTGAGCCAGCCGGCGGCCCGGATCGATCGTCCGACCCTGCTCGTGGCGGCCGTGCAGGACGACATCACCCCGATCTCGGCGGTGCGGCGCCTGGCCGAGGTGTTCCCGCGCGCGCAGCTGGTGGAGATCGACGGCGTGGGTCACCTCATCCACTACGAGACGCCCGTCCCCGCCGCGCGGGCGATCAGTCGGTTCCTCGACGAGCCCGCCGTCTCCGGTACGCGTTGACGTTCATCCGGTTGCCGCAGTTGCCGGAGTCGCAGTAGCGCTTGGAGCCGTTGCGGGAGAAGTCGATGTAGACGCTGTCGCAGTCGCCCGCGTCGCAGAGGCGAACCCGCTCGTACGCATCCGCGCGGATGATGTCCACGAACGCCATGGCGGCCTCCACCAGGATGCGGGTGGCCAGCGGTGCGTCGTCGGTGGTGGCGTGGATGTGCCAGTCGTAGTCGTCATGGATGACGAGTCTCGGCAGGGCAGCCCCGTCCCGCAGCATGCCGTTGACGAGCGGGACCGCCCCCGTGCGATCGGTGAGCCACAGCGCCCTCAGCCGCGGTCGGATCGCCCGCAGCTCCTCCAGCTCGGCGGCGTCGCGGCGGAGGGTGCCCGAGTACCGGTGGGTCTGGAGGAAGGCATCGAGGTCGGCGGCGCCGGGGGCGTCTCTTCGGTGCGCCGAGGCATCCTCCTCGGTCTCGCCTCGGCCGTGACCTTCGCTTCGAGCGGCTCCTTCCTCAAACCGCTCCTCGAGGCGGGATGGACGCCCGGCGCCGCGGCGCTGTGGCGCATGGCAGGGGCCGCACTCGTCCTGCTTCCGGTGCTCGTCATCGCCCTGCGTCGGGACCCCGGACTTCTCCGGAGACACGGTGCGCTCATCCTCGGCTTCGCCGCGACGGGTGTGGTCGGCTGCCAGGTGCTTCACCTCTCCGCGATCGAACGGATGCCCGTGGCGGTGGCCCTCCTCGTGCAGTACCTCGCCCCGGTGCTCATCGTCGCCTGGATCTGGGCGCGGACGCGGCGCGCGCCCCGCCGCTCGGTGCTGGCCGGCACGGCCGCGAGCGTGTGCGGTCTGATCCTCGTCATCGATCTCTCAGGGGCCTCGTTCGACCCGATCGGCGTCGGCTTGGCGCTCGGGGCGGCCGTGTCGATGGCGGTTTACTATCAGCTCTCGGAGCACGCGGGGGAGGGGATCGCACCACTGACGCTGGTCGCCGCGGGAATGGCGGCGGGCGCCGTGATCACCGGGCTGCTGTGCCTGGCCGGCCTGCTGCCGTATGCGGCGCCGCCGGTGTCGGTGCCCCTCGGCGGAATGGTCGTCCCGTGGTTCGTCCCGCTCGGGTGGGTCGCCGTGGTCGCGACGGCGGTGGCGTACTCATTGAGCGTGCTCGCGGTGCTGCGGATCGGAGCCCGACTCGCGGCTTTCGTGGGGCTCGCGGAAGTCCTCTTCGCCGTCCTGTTCGCGTGGATCCTGTTGGCCGAGGCGCCGACCCTCGTGCAGGCGGCGGGCGGCGTGCTCATCGTCGCCGGTGTCGTGCTGGTCCGCGCGGGAACGCCCTCACCGGATGCGCTGGCTATGCCGTCTTCGCCGTCGCCATGAGCGGTGAGACGCGGTACGGGATGACCTCGCCCATCACGAGCGACGTCTCGGTGCGCTCCACGCCCGGGACCGCGAGGATGCGGGCGTCGACGTCGAACAGGTGCCGGGCATCGCGACAGGCCACGTGCACGAGCAGATCGACCTGACCGCTGAGACCGTACGCCTGGATGATCTCGGGGATCTCGGCGAGCGCCGCCGCGATGCCGGGCAGCTCGGTCTGGCGGACGAGCACCGAGATCGCGGCCTGAAGCGGGAAGCCGAGCGTGTGCGGGGCGATCGTTCGCTCGAAGGAGAGGAAGACCCCGCTGCGCTCGAGCTTGGCCATGCGGGCCTGGACGGTGTTCCGCGACAGCCCCAGGCGTTCGGAGAGCCCCACGACCGTGGCGCGCGGGTCGTCGGAGAGGGCGCTCAGGAGGGCGAGGTCCACATGGTCGAGCTTGCTCATGATGCTGAACTTTATCACGCGGCGGTCCGTGCATCCGACGCAGGATGCTCAGTATGTGCGCAGTACGTTGAGCGAGGTGCGAATCATCGACGCATGCGCGCACGCCCGCCCGCCCGGACCTGCCACTAGGCCGGAGAAGCGGTGCTCGGGGAGGGAGTGGCCGCCGGGGTCGCGTCGGTCTTGGGGAAGAAGAGACCGAGGCCGTGGGTGCGGAGCACCTCGTAGGCATCCGCATACGTCTGCGGCTCCGGGGTGTCCGGTGGCCCGTAGCGGGCGAGGAGGAGCCCGAGCAGTCCCTTGCCGGGTTGGCTCAGCGGCTTGAGGCGGTGCTTGCCGTGTGCGAGGTCGGCGAGGGAGTCCTCCTCCGCGTTCGGTTGCACCCACATGGGGTGCACGAGGGGCCACGTGGCGGGGTCGCGGGGCGCGTCCAGGTTCACGACGGAGAAGAGATCGTTCGCGGCCGCATCGCGGCGCGTCAGGGGCTGCAGCCCGTGCAGGCGACAGAGGGTGCGGATGACGGCGGCATGATGCATCTCGTCCTGGATGATCGTGCCCGCCCGCGTGTACGCCGATACCGCGATGGCGGGGACCCGTGCACCGAGCCGGTCGAACGTGAAACCCATCTCGCCCGCGGGCGCATCCGCGTGCGGGGGTGTCGCCGTCGGCGGCGGGACGTGATCGTACGTCCCGCCGTGCTCGTCGAAGGTGATGAGCAGCAGCGTGTTCAGCGCATTCGAGCCGTTCGGCGCGGAGCTCGTGCGGATGGCGTCGTAGACGCTCGCGACGAGGGCCTCGCCGGCCCGCACATCGGAGACGGCGGAGTCGGCGAGGTACTCCCCGTCGACGTCGCTCTCCCGGAGCGTCCCGAACGGCGGGTGGAAGTCGTTGTGGTTGTAGACCATCCGCGGCTCGATGAACGCGTAGGCGGGAAGGGCGCCGGACGCGGCATCCTCGAAGAACTGCGTCATGTAGGCGAAGCGGCCGGTTTTCCAGTACTCCTCCAGCACTGGAGCGTGCATGACGCCCGTGAGGGAGACCAGCTGGAGTTCGTCGAAGTAGATCCGCCACGACTGCCCGGCCTCCTCGAGCCGGTTGAAGATGGTCGGCGCCGGGTCGGCGTCCAGCCACTTTCCGTACCCGCCGCCGTGCTTGTTCGTGACGAAGCCGTGCGAAGTCGACGCGTGGAAGAACGAACGGTTGCAGTAGGTCTGACTCGGCACGGCCGCGAACCAGTGATCGAACACCGCGAACTCGCGAGCGAGCGTGGAGAGCACGGGGAGCATGTCGGGGGAGAAACCGCCCATGATCTGGTTGGCCTGATCGTCCGTCGGTGCGGTGCCGCGGTTGAGCCGCTCGTAGTTGATCCGGTAGTCGCGCAGGAAGCCGTCCATCGTCGGTGTCGCTCCCACCGAGGGGGAGTTGTAGGGATGACTCATCTCCTCGACCCAGAGCCGCGAGTTCTCCGCGGGATCGACGATCCCGAAGAGCTGCGTGTTGACGTGCGGGTACTCCTCGCCGGGGTCGGGGTTCGGAAGACCCATGATCGTGTCGGTCGCGCCGCTGTAGACGTGCGCGGGCACCGGCGTGCCGTCCGGAGCGGGGTTGGAGTAGTCGCCGAATGCGAGCCCCTCGAAGCTCTGGCCGGCGGGGAGGGTATCGGGCGTGTAGAGCCAGCCGAGCATGTTGTCGAACGAACGGTTCTCACCCATGAGCACGACGACGTGCGCGAATCCGGGTTCGTCGCGCACGTCCGGGGCGGCGCCGGGTGAGCCCTCGGCTACCGAGCCCCCGATCGCGGCGCCGACAGCGCCACCCGCCGCCGCCCCCGCGATGAAGCCGGCCGCGGTGAGACCCCCGGCGCGCAGGAAGTCGCGGCGGCTCCGCTCGCGCGGGCGGCTCTCACGCGCCTCGGTCACATCACGGACGGGCTTCCCGCCGGGCGAGTCCTCCCTGCCGTCGTCCATTTCGATCCCTCCGTCATCGCCGATCGTAACGACGTCTGCGGGGGCCGGGCATCAGGAGCGGTGGCTACGCCGCCACCGCCGTGTAGGAAAGCAGCCTCATCCCGTTGCGCTCGACGAGGAATGTGTGGGCGGAGCCGTTCTCCAGGCGTTCGCCGGGGAGGGGAGCGACGTCGCTGGAGGCGTGACCGATGAGCTCGCGGATGAGCGCCCCGTGCGAGACGACGACGACCGACGCGGGGGCGGGCGCGGTCTCCGCACGCACATCGCGCACGACCCGGCGCACGGCCCGCAGCGCGCGGGAGCGGAGGTCCGGGCGGGATTCCGCGCCTGGCACGTCGTCGCGGGGGCCGGCACCGAAGCGCTCGATGAAGTCCGCCACGAGCATTCCTTCCGCCTCGCCGTACGAGCGCTCTCGTAGCTCGGGGTACACACGCTCCGGCGCGGGTTCGAGGCCCATGCGCCCGCCGATGATCGCCGCGGTCTCGCGCGCTCGCTCGAGATCGCTGGAGACGATCCGCGCCCCGACGCTCGTCAGCGTCTCGGCGAGGACATCGCCGATGGCCCGCGCCTGGTCCCGACCCGTGTCGTTGAGGGGGATGTCCGTGGCCCCCTGGATGCGGTGTGCGAGGTTCCAGTCCGTCTGTCCGTGGCGCACGATCGTGAGGGTCGTCATCCCCTCGATCCTACGGGCACCGCCGGCGGCTCAGCGCGCGGCGGGAAGCGCGGACGCGAACGCGTCGAGCACCTCGCTGGCCCCGGCATCCACCTTCACGGTCGCCTTGGCATCCGCACGCGTCGATCCCCGGTTCACGATGATGACGGGCAGGCGTCGTCGGCGGGCGCGTTCCACCAGGCGGATGCCGGAGTTGACCACGAGCGAGGACCCGGCGACGACGAGGGCCTCGCTGCGGTGCACGAGCTGCTCCGCCTCGCGGAACTTCTCGGCGGGGATGAACTCCCCGAAGAACACGACGTCGGGCTTGAGCATTCCGCCGCACACCGTGCAATCGGGGATGACGAAATCGTCCGTGCTCGCCGGGAGCACGTCTCCATCGGGGCCGAGCGGGACGTTCTCCGGGACGGCGACCCACGGATTGTCGATCTCCACCCGCTCGGCGATGTCGCGGCGGTCGAACACCTGCCCGCAGTGCGTGCACAGGACGCGGCGCATCGTGCCGTGGAGCTCGACGACCCGGCTGCTGCCGGCACGCACGTGAAGACCGTCCACGTTCTGCGTGACGACGCCGGTGGACAGTCCCGAAGCCTCCAGCCGGGCGATCGCCGTGTGGCCCAGGTTGGGTTGCGCGCTCGAGAAGGCCTTCCATCCGAGATGGCTGCCGACCCAGTACCGGCGCCGCGCGGCGGCATCGGTCAGGAACTGCTGGGCCGTCATGGGAGTCCGGGTGGGAGCGCCCTGTCCCCGGTAGTCCGGAATGCCGGAGTCGGTGGAGACGCCCGCCCCCGTGAGGATCGCGAGGCTGCGGCCCGCGAGGGCGTCGATCGCTCGACCGACCTGGGCGGTAGCCAGGGAACCCTCGTGCGTGACCAAGACCATTGGGGTGCGTCCTCCTCGCGTGCGGCAAGTGTACGCGGCCTCCTTTACCGGGATGTTACGCGGGCGGCCGGTGTCGGGCGTCGGCTAGCGTGGACGGGTGCGGGAAGCCGGAGGACCGTGGGTCGAGCGCGTGGACGACCCCGCGGACCCCCGCCTGGCGGACTTCCGCGACCTGACCGATGTCGCGCTGCGGCGCATCAGCGAGCCCGCCGGCGGACTCTACATCGCCGAATCGGGCAAGGTGCTCGCTCGCGCGCTGGCGGCGGGTCACCGGCCACGCGCCGTGCTCGTGCAGGAGAAGTGGCTGCCGGAGGCGCGCGCGCTGCTCGCCGGCGTCGAAGCGCCGATCTACCTCACGGATGCCGCGGTCGCCGAGTCGCTGACGGGATACGCGGTGCACCGGGGTCTTCTCGCATCCATGCACCGGCCTCCGGACCGGCCCGTCGCCGACGTGCTGTCGGGCGCTCGTCGCGTACTGATCCTCGAGGACATCGTCGACCACACGAACGTCGGGGCGGCCTTTCGCGGCGCCGCCGGCCTCGGTGCCGACGCCGTGCTGGTCACCCCGCGCTGTGCCGATCCGCTCTATCGGCGGAGCGTCCGGGTGAGCATGGGCACGGTCTTCCAGGTGCCCTGGACGCGCCTTCCCGAGTGGGACGACGCCCGCGGCATCCTCCAGGGCGCGGGGTGGCACATCGCCGCCCTCGCGTTGTCGGACGGGGCCGTCGGGCTCGAGCAGTTCGCCGCCGCCCCGCCGGACCGCGTGGCTCTCGTGCTCGGGGCGGAGGGCGACGGCCTCAGCCGGTCCGCCCTCGCGGCCGCGGACACGATCGTGACCATCCCGATGGCCGGAGGGGTGGACTCGCTCAATGTCGCGGCCGCCAGCGCCGTCGCGCTCTGGGCGCTTCGCGTGCCGCCCGCGGGCTGACGCCGCTACCGCTCCGCCGAGGCGCGTGCGGTCAGGCGGTTGTACGGCAGTGCGTCCGGTCGCTTCGCCGTGACCTCGTCGCCGGAGGACTGGTGCCGCAGGCGACGCAGCACCCAGGGCACGAGGTGGGTGCGCGCCCACACCAGGTCGCCGACCCGCGCCGTGCGCCACGTCGTGACCGGCAGGGGATCCGGCTGCATGGGCACGAGGTCGTTCGGGACGTTCAGCGCGCGCAGCACCATGCGCGCGACCTCGTGGTGGCCGAGCGAGTTCAGGTGCAGACGGTCGGCGTCGAAGAAGCGCGGATCCTGGATCTCCTTCAGCGCCCACTGATCGGCGACGATGCAGTCGTACCTGTCGGCGATGGCGCGCAGGTTCTCGTTGTAGATGGCGATCTTGCCCCGCATCGAGCGGAACACCGGCTGCCACGCGACGTCGATGCCGGTGAACACGACCACCGTCGCGCCCCGGGAGGACAGCCGCGCGACGCCGTCCTCGAAGGTGGCGGCCACCGCGTCGGGGTCGGCGCCGGGGCGGATGATGTCATTGCCGCCGGCGCAGAACGTCACGAGGTCGGGGGTCAGCGCGAGGGCCGGCTCCACCTGCTCCTCGACGATGCGGCCGATCAGGCGCCCCCGGACCGCGAGATTGGCGTATGCGAAGTCGTCGACCTGCATGGCGAGCACCTCCGCGACGCGATCGGCCCAGCCGCGGTGCCCGCCCTCCAGGCTCGGCTCGGGATCGCCGATCCCCTCGGTGAAGGAGTCGCCGATCGCGACGAACCGGCGCCAGGGGTGGGCTCCGGTGTTGGCGATGTAGGGCGTGCGGTGAGGAAGATCCGTCTCCTCCGACGACATGGGCCTCTCCTCGGTTCGCGGACCCTTCGACACTACCCCGGCACTCCGGTTCCGACCAGGTGGGACGGGGTGCCACGGGCGGCCCGACGTCCGCGGGGTCGTCTATCGTGGTCATCCGTGCCGGCGCCCGGCGGCACGGCGACGGAGCGCCCGCTCACGCGGCGTCCGAGGAGGCTGGAGACGGATGACGGAGCAGGCGACCGCGGCCCATGTCGGCAGCTTCGCCGCGGAGCACCTGTCGCCCGCCTACCCGCAGCGAGCCCCGTGGGGGACGGCGCAGCGCCTGCGCGCGTGGCAGGCCGAGGCCCTCGACGAGTACTTCGCCCTCGACGGGCCGGACGGCCCCGGCAAGGGTCCGCGCGACTTCCTCGCAGCGGCGACCCCGGGCGCCGGGAAGACGACCTTCGCCCTCCGCCTGGCGACGGAGCTGCTGCGACGACGGGTCGTGACGCGCATCGTCGTGGTGGCCCCGACCGAGCACCTCAAGACCCAGTGGGCGGATGCCGCGGCCCGCGTCTCGCTGCGCCTCGATCCCGCCTTCAGCAATCGCCACAGCGTCCCCGCCCGGCACTACCACGGCGTCGCGGTCACGTACGCGCAGGTGGCGGTCAAGGCATCCGTGCACCAGCGCCTCACCGAGGACGCGCGCACGCTCGTCATCCTGGACGAAGTGCATCACGGCGGGGATGCGCTCAGCTGGGGCGATGCCCTCCGGGAGGCCTACGGGCGCGCGACCCGCCGGCTGCTGCTGTCGGGAACGCCCTTCCGCAGCGACACGGCCCCGATCCCCTTCGTCGAGTACCACCCGGACGACAAAGGTATCCGCATCTCCCGCACCGACTACGCCTACGGGTATCGCCGCGCGCTCGAGGACGGCGTCGTCCGCCCGGTCATGTTCCTCGTCTACGCCGGGAAGATGCGGTGGCGAACGCGCACCGGCGACGAGATGGAGGCGCATCTCGGTCAGGACAACACGAAGGACGTCAACGCGCAGGCGTGGCGCACGGCGCTGGATCCGCAGGGCGACTGGATCCCCGCCGTCCTGCGCTCCGCGGACCGCAGGCTCACCGAAGTGCGGGAGCAGATCCCGGACGCGGGCGGCCTCGTCATCGCCACCGACCAGACCGCCGCCCGCGCGTACGCCGCGATCCTCGCCGACATCTCGGGCGAGCCGCCCACGGTGGTGCTCTCGGACGAGGCGGAGGCGTCGCTGCGCATCGAGACGTTCTCGGCCTCGACCTCGAGGTGGCTCGTGGCCGTGCGCATGGTCTCTGAGGGCGTCGATGTTCCTCGCCTGGCCGTCGGCGTCTACGCGACGAGCGCCTCGACGCCCCTCTTCTTCGCGCAGGCCATCGGGCGCTTCGTACGGGCCCGGCGGCGCGGCGAGACGGCCAGTATCTTCCTCCCCAACGTGCCTCCCCTTCTCGCCCTCGCGAACGAACTGGAACGCGAGCGGGATCATGCTCTCGACCGCGACGCGGACGGCGAGGACGAGTGGGCGCTCGACGACGACCTCATGGATGCCGCGGAGCGGGAGGAGAAGGCCTCCGACGCCCTCACGCAGGAGTTCACCTACCAGGCGCTCGGATCGCTCGCGCACTTCGACCGCGTGCTCTACGACGGCAAGGAATTCGGCCAGCTGGCTGTTCCCGGCACGCCGGAGGAGGAGGAGTTCCTCGGGATTCCGGGGCTGCTCGAGCCCGAGCACGTCCACGAGCTGCTGCTGCAGCGGCAATCGCGTCAGTCACGGCACCGCAAGAAGCGTGAGGCGACTGGGCCCGGGGGAGAGGCGGAACCGGCCGATCACCTGCCGCCGCAGGCGCTTCACCGCAGCCTGAAGGAGCAGCGGCAACTGCTGAACAGCCTCGTGGGTCTCTACGCGCGCCAGAGCGGCGAGCCGCACGGCATGGTGCATGCCGAGCTGCGCCGGATGTGCGGGGGTCCGGCGGTGTCGCACGCGACCGTGGCGCAGCTGCAGGCGCGCATCGAGGTGCTGCGCAAACGCGTCCGCTCCTGAGCCGGGTACGGCGCCGTTCGGATCCCCGAAATGCTGTCAATCCGTGACTCTGCCGGGCGCGCGGGCGGGCGCGACCCTACGGTGGAGTGGTCCCCCACCACCCGCCGCCGATCTGGAGGCAGCATGATCGCGCCCGTCAGCGAGACGCCCACCGCCGCCGACCGCCGCCGATGGGCGCGCTACCTCGTCGATGAACGCGCCGAGGCGCGCGTATACCGCGAGCTCGCGACCCGCAAGAGCGGGGAGGAGCGTGAGATCCTCCTGGCCCTCGTCGAGGCGGAGCGCCGTCACGAGGCGCACTGGCTCTCGCTGCTCGGCGGCGAACCCGCCAAGCTGCCCGGCCCCGGCATGCGGACGCGGGCGCTGGCCTGGATGGCGCGTCGCTTCGGCACGATCTTCGTGCTCGCCCTCGCGCAGAACGCGGAGGGGCGGTCGCCGTACGACGCGGAGCGGTTCGCCACCCCCGCCATGCGCGCGGACGAGAAGATCCACCATGAGGTCGTGCGCGGTCTCGCGGCGCGGGGCCGGCGGCGTCTGTCGGGCACGTTCCGCGCGGCGGTCTTCGGTGCGAACGACGGTCTCGTCTCGAACCTCGCCCTCGTGATGGGCATCGGGGCTACGGGCGTCGCACCGCAGTTCGTGCTCTTCAGCGGTGTCGCGGGGCTGCTGGCGGGCGCACTCTCGATGGGGGCGGGCGAATTCGTCTCGGTCAAGTCGCAGCGCGAGCTGCTGACGTCCACCGAGCCCAGCGCGTACGCCGACGACGTGCTGCCCGATCTGGACCTGGACGCGAACGAGCTCGCGCTCGTGTACCGCACCCGCGGACTGACGAGCGCGGCGGCGATCGAACGCGCGCGCACCGTCCTGGAGGCCGCTCGCGCGGCGGCACCCGGAGACCGGGATCGCGCAGGCCTCGGCAGCGCCGAACAGCACGAGATCGTCGGGGGTGCGTGGGGGGCCGCGGCATCCAGCTTCCTGTTCTTCGCCTCCGGCGCGATCATTCCCGTGGTGCCTTGGCTGTTCGGGCTGTCCGGGCTCGCAGCAGTCCTGCTCGCGCTCGTGCTGGTGGGGGCCGCGCTGCTGGCGACGGGCGCGCTCGTGGGCCTGCTCTCGGGGGCGCCGCCGCTTCGACGCGCGCTTCGTCAGCTGGCGATCGGCTTCGGGGCGGCCGCCGTGACGTATGCGCTCGGGCTGCTCTTCGGCGTATCCGCGGCCTGATCCCCAGAACGAGAAAAACCCCGGCTGAACCGGGGTTTCTCTCTCTGTGCGCGAGGGGGGACTTGAACCCCCACGCCCTATACGGGCACTAGCACCTCAAGCTAGCGCGTCTACCTATTCCGCCACCCGCGCGTGGGTGAGTTGCTTTCGCAACCGAGGGTCGACACTATCACGTTTCCGGCCGCGATCCCGACGCGGGTAGCCTGGTCGGCATGTCGCGGAACCCTGCTGCCCTCGTCTCCGCGGCGGGCGACGCGCCTCTGCCGGAAGTGGCGAGCATCGCCCGCGACCTGATCCGATTCGACACGCAGAACTGGGGCGGGGGCACGGCGCGCGGAGAGCGCGAGGCGGCCGAGTACGCCGGCGCGTACCTCGAAGCGCTCGGCCTCGAGGTGGACTACTTCGAACCGGTGCCGCGCCGCACGAACGTGCGCGCCGTGCTGCCCGGCCGCGATCGCCGCAGGCCCGCCCTCGTGCTCCACGGGCACCTCGACGTGGTCCCCGCGCCGCCGGAGGGCTGGAGCGTCGATCCGTTCGCGGGTGTCGTCCGCGACGGGATGCTGTGGGGCCGCGGTGCCGTGGACATGAAGGACATGGATGCCATGATCCTCACCTCCGTCGCCGATCTGGTGCGCTCCGGCGAACAGCCGGCGCGGGATGTCATCGTGACCTTCTTCGCCGACGAGGAGAACGGCGGCATCGAGGGCTCTCACCTGGTCGTGAAGGAGCGACCCGACTGGTTCGCCGGCGCGACGGAGGCGATCAGCGAGGTCGGCGGGTACTCGATCGATGTGGCGGGTCGCCGGGCGTATCTGCTGCAGGTGGGGGAGAAGGCCCTCGTGTGGATACGGCTCGTCGCGCGGGGCCGCGCCGCACACGGGTCGGCCGTGCACGAGGACAACGCCGTCATCCGCCTCGCCGAGGCCGTCGCCGCCGTCGGGCGCACGGAGTGGCCGGTGCGTCTGACCGCCACCACGACGGCGCTCCTGGCGGGACTGGGCGGAATCGTCGGAGATGCCGCCCTCGGGCCCGACGCCCTTGCGGCGAGGACGGGGCGCGCATCGGGCTTTCTGCGCTCGACGCTGCGCACCACCACGAACCCCACCGGCCTCGCGGCGGGCTACAAGCACAACGTCATCCCCGATCGAGCCGAGGCACTCATCGACGTGCGCGTGCTTCCGGGCACCGAGGCGGCGGCCCTCGCCGAGATCCAGCGGATCGTCGGCGACGACATCGAGATCGAGACCGTGCACAGCGACATCGGGCTCGAGGTCCCGTTCGAGGGCGACCTCGTCGACACGATGGTCGGGATGCTGGAGCGCCACGATCCCGGGGTCCCGGTCCTGCCGTACCTGATGGGCGGCGGCACCGACAACAAGGCCCTCGCCACCCTCGGCATCTCCGGATACGGCTTCGCGCCGCTGCGCCTTCCCCCCGACCTCGACTTCACCGGTATGTTCCACGGGGTGGACGAGCGCGTCCCCGTCGATGCCCTCGAGTTCGGACAGCGCGTGCTGACCGACCTGCTCAGGGTCTGCTGATCCTCGGATGCCGCGTCGCGGCACCCCTCTCATCCCGCACCGACGCGACCTCACCGGAAGGCGCCCATGCAGTTCATCGAAGCCCTCGTCCTCGGCATCATCCAGGGGCTGACGGAGTTCCTGCCGATCTCCTCGAGCGCCCACCTGCGCATCGTCGGCGAGTTCCTCCCTTCGGCCGAGGACCCGGGCGCGACCTTCACCGCGATCACGCAGATCGGCACGGAGGCCGCCGTCCTGGTCTACTTCTGGGGCACGATCGTGCGCATCATCTCGCGATGGGCGCAGTCGCTGACGGGCCGCGTCCCGCGCAACGACCCGGATGCGCGGATGGGTTGGCTCATCATCCTCGGAACGATCCCCATTGGCGCGCTGGGGTTCCTCTTCCAGGACGTCATCCGCGGGACCTTCCGCAACCTCTGGCTCGTGGCGATCGTGCTCATAGGGTTCGGGCTCCTCCTCGGCGCAGCCGACCGGTGGGGACGCCGACAGCGCGAACTGAAGGATCTGACCTACCCGCACGGGCTCGCGCTGGGCTTCGCACAGGCTCTCGCCCTGATCCCCGGCGTCTCCCGCTCCGGGGCGACGACGACACTCGGGCTCGCCCTCGGCTATACGCGGCCCGCGGCGGCCGAATACGCCTTCCTGCTGGCCGTTCCCGCCGTGTTCGGCTCGGGCCTGTACGAGCTGCTGCAGGCCTTCCAGGAGCCGGGTGGTCCCTACACGCTTCTCGACACGTTCGGCGCCACGGTGGTCGCCTTCGGGGTCGGTCTCGCGGTCATCGCGTTCCTGATGCGCTACCTCAAGCGCGGCAGCTTCCTGCCCTTCGTGATCTACCGCGTCGCCCTCGGCGTCGTGCTGATCGTGCTGCTCTCGGTGGGGGTTCTGCAGCCCTACTGAGCCAGCGACGCCCCGCGCGGGACGCACGATCGGGTGCGCCGCGCGGGCGTCAGCGGCGGGGTTCGTCGCCGCGCCCGGGCTTGCCGGGACCGTCGCCCCGGCGCCGGAGATAGCGCTCGAACTCCTGCGCGATGGCATCGCCCGATGCCTCGGGGGAATCCCACGTGTCGCGCGTCTGCTCGAGCTGGCGGATGTACTCCGTCATCTCCTCGTCGTCCGCGGCGGCCGCATCGATCGACGCCTCCCATGCGGCGGCCTGGGTGGGAAGGTCGCCCCGGTCGATCTTCGTGCCCGTGACGTCCTCGAGACGGTCGAGCAGGGCGAGCGTCGCCTTGGGAGAGGGGGTGTGACCGGCCACGTAGTGGGGCACGCTCGCCCACAGCGAGACCGTGGGGATGCCGGCGGCCTCGGCTGCCTGGGCGATGACCGAGAGGATGCCGATGGGCCCCTCGTAGGTGCTGCGTTCGAGACCGAGCTCGGTGCGCATCCTCTCGTTGTCGCTGCCACCGAACACCGAGATGGGGCGCGTGTGCGGCACATCGGACATCATCGACCCGAGCGCGACGAACCCCGTGATGTCCTCGCGCAGCGCGACGTCGACGAGCTCGGCGGCGAAGGCCTGCCAGGCGCGCGCGGGCTCGACGCCGGAGAGGAGCCACAGCTGCGTGCCGCGCGTGCGCCGCGCGGGGCGGGTGACGAGCGTCTCGGGCCACTTGAGGATGCGCCGGCCCTCGGCATCCATCGTGATGTGGGGCCGCGTGTACTGGTAGTCGAAGTACAGCTCGGGGTCCACGGAGTGCACGGTCTCCGTCTCACGACGCGATCGCAGCGCCTCGATGGCAGCGGAGGCCGCCTCGCCCGCGTCGTTCCAGCCGTCGAAGGCCGCCACGAGCACTCTGCGTCCGAGTCCGTCCACCGTGCCTCCCGTCTCGCCGATCGACGCTCGGGGGTGCGGGCCGATCCGGTTCCCTCAAGGATAGGTGCACGCGGTCCCTAGAGGCGGGGGTGCGCGGCAGCGGTGCGACCCCTGCCGCGGGTGGCGACCCGGCCCGCGGGTAGCATGGCCGGGTGAATCACCCTCTTCCTCGCGCCGTTCTGTGGGACATGGACGGAACCCTCGTCGACACCGAACCGCACTGGATCGCCGCGGAGACACCGCTCGTCGAGAGCTTCGGGGGAACGTGGAGCCACGAGCAGGCGCTTCAGCTCGTTGGGCTCGGCCTCGAGGACGCCGCGCGCATCTTCCAGGCCGCGGGGGTGCGGATGTCGGTGCCCGAGATCATCGACACGCTCACCGATCGCGTGCTCGAGTCGCTCGCCCGCGAGGGGGTGCCCTTCCGTCCGGGTGCGCGCGAGCTGCTCGCCGAGCTGAAGACCGCAGGCATCCCCACGGCATTGGTGACGATGTCGATGCGCCGCATGGCGACATCGATCGTCGACCTCATCGACTTCGACGCGTTCGATGTCATCGTCGCCGGCGACGACGTCGAGCGCCCCAAGCCCTTCCCCGACCCCTACCTGCGCGCCGCCGAGCTGCTCGGCGTCGATGTCGCGGACACGGTCGCCATCGAGGATTCGCCGAACGGGGTCCGCTCCGGTGTCGCCGCGGGATGCACCGTGCTCGGCGTGCCGAACATCGTCTCGCTCGAAGGGTCGGGGGCGTTCGCCATCGCCGCCTCGCTCGAGCGCATGGGCGTCGCGGAGATCTCGCGTCTTCATTCGGAGCGCTCCGCAGGCGCCCGCCGCGCCGAGGCCCTCCGGTGAGCGCCGCGACGACGCCCCGATCGAGCGGGCCCTTCGCTCTCGGTGACCGGGTGCAGCTGACGGGGCCGAAGGGCCGCCTCCACACGATCACGCTGCGTGAGGGAGGCGAGCTCCACACGCATCACGGTGTGCTCCGGCACGCCCAGCTCGTCGGCATCCCCGACGGGTCGGTCGTGGTCAACAGCGGCGGCCATGAGTACCTGGCGCTGCGTCCGCTGCTGCGCGACTTCGTCATGTCGATGCCCCGCGGCGCGGCGATCGTCTATCCGAAGGATGCCGCACAGATCCTCGCCGAGGCGGACGTTTTCCCGGGCGCGACCGTCGTCGAGGCCGGCGTCGGGTCGGGTGCGCTCTCGCTCTGGCTCCTGCGCGCGATCGGCGCAGGGGGGCGACTGCTGTCGTTCGAGCGCCGGCCGGAGTTCGCGGAGGTCGCCGAGGCGAACGTCGCGACGTTCTTCGGCGCCCATCCGCCGCAGTGGGAGGTGCGGGTCGGGGACCTGGCCGAGGAGCTGCCCCGTGCGACACCGGCGGGCTCCGTGGACCGAGTCGTCCTCGACATGCTGGCGCCCTGGGAGTGCATCGACGTCGTCGCCGAGGCCCTCACGCCCGGGGGGGTCGTGCTCTGCTACGTCGCCACCGCGACGCAGCTGTCGCGCGTCGCCGAGTATCTGCGGGGGACCGGCCTGTTCACCGAACCCGACGCGTCCGAGACCATGGTGCGCGGCTGGCACGTCGAGGGCCTGGCCGTCCGTCCGGACCACCGCATGGTGGCTCACACGGGCTTTCTCATCTCGGCACGCCGCCTCGCCCCGGGCGCGGTCGCTCCCGAGCAGAAGCGCCGCGCGTCCAAGAGCAGCTACGGCGACGAGGACGTGGAGCTGTGGACGCCCGGCGCCGTCGGGGATCGTGAGATCACCGACAAGAACCTGCGCAAGCGGGTGCGGGAGGCGCAGCGGGCGGCTTCCGCACGTCTGGGCGGCGCCGCCGGCGACGAGGACGACGAGGGCGCCGGTTCGGCGAGCCCGGCTCGCATAGACTGAAGCGCGTGCGTAAATTCCTCGCCCCTGTGACCGTCGCCGGCATCCTCGGTCTCGCGCTGGTCGGATGCTCCTCGCCCGCGGTGAACGACGACGGCTGCGAGCGGACGCTCAGCGCGTCGCAGGAGGCGATCGACCTCGTCACCGTGGAGGGCGACACCGACGACGTCCCGGACGTCGAGGCGTACACCCCCATCATGGCAAGCGAGTCGGAGTGGACCGACATCGTCGAGGGCGACGGGACCGCGGTCCGCGGCCTCGACCAGGCGATGGTGATCGACGTCGCGCTGTACAACGGCGCGACGGGCGAGCAGATCGCCACGACCCCGTACGACGGATCGCTCACGAGCGTGCTCACCCTCTCGCAGTGGACGCAGTCGTTTCCCGGCTTCGAGGACGCTCTCGCGTGCGCCCGTGAGGGCGGGCGGGTCGCCACCGTCCTCACCGGCGACGGGCTGAATGCCGAGGCCGCCGACGGGTTCGGCATCGGGGAGGGCGGCAGCGCCATCGCCGTGGTCGATCTGCGCAAGGTCTATCTCGACAAAGCCGACGGCGGCGACCAGTTCGTCGCCGGGCACAACCTTCCCACCGTCGTGCGCGCTCCCGACGGGCGCCCCGGCATCATCGTCCCCGAGGCCCAGCCGCCCGCCAACCTGCAGGTGCAGGTGCTGAAGAAGGGCGACGGCGAGGTCGTCACAGGCGATGCGCCCGTCCGTGTGCACTACACCGGCGTGCTGTGGGACGAGGGGACCGTCTTCGACTCCTCCTGGGAGAACGGCGCACCCGTCGCGTTCGAGCTCGACGCCGTCGTGGAGGGGTTCGGCGCGGCGCTCGAGGGTCAGACCGTCGGCTCCCAGATCCTCGCCGTCATCCCGCCCGACCTCGGCTACGGCGACCAGGGCAGCGGCAGCGTCCCGGCGGGCTCGACCCTGGTCTTCGTCGTCGACATCCTCGGGATCGACGCTCCCGCCGAGTGAGCGGGGCCGCGCCTAGGATTGAGGCGTGCCCCAGAAGATCACGCCGGAGGAGCGCCTGCTCAGCCTGACGGTCGCCCTTATGGCGAACCGATACGGGCTCACCAAGGAGCAGATCCTCTCGAGCGTGTCCGGGTACCGCGAGGCGCGCGCGGAGGGGCGCAGCGCAGACGCCCTCGAGAAGATGTTCGAGCGCGACAAGGACGCACTCCGCGAGCTCGGGATGCCGGTGCACACGCTCGGCGATGCCGCCGACCCGGACGACCTGCGCGAGGCACGCTACGTCATCCCGAAGGCCGAGTACGTCCTGCCCGAGGACATCGTCTTCACGCCCGCCGAGGTCGCGATCCTCGGGATCGCGGCGGCCGTGTGGGGGGAGAGCTCGATGTCGGGTGAGGCCCAGTCCGCCCTCCGCAAGATCCGGGCCCTCGGCATCGACGTCGACGAGCCGATCATCGGATTCGCGCCGCGCCTCTCCGCGAAGGACCACGCCTTCCCTGCCCTGCGGGCCGCGCACGACGCCCACCGCGTCGTGCGCTTCACCTACGTCAAGCCCGGCGACGACGTCCCGAGGGTGCGCACCGTGGAGCCGCACGCCCTGATCGACTACGACGGGCGCTGGCATCTCTACGGGTTCGATCGCGACCTCGCACAGGAGCGGACGTTCCTCCTGTCGCGCGTCGTGGGCGATGTCGAGCAGCTGCGTGATCGGTTCGATCCCGCAGCGGCGGCGGGAGCAGGCGAACGCGCGCGTCGAGGCCTCGACGAGGTCGCACGACGCAACAGCGCCCTCGTGCGCGTGCAGGAGGATTCCGAGGCCGCGCTGCGCCTGCGCCGACGAGGCAGCCGGGAGGACGACCTCGTGCGCATCCCCTTCGTCGACGTCCACGTGCTCGCGGACGAGCTGGCATCGTACGGTCCCGAGGTGACGGTCGTCTCGCCGGACGACCTCCGGGCCCAGGTGGTCGAGCGGCTGCAGCGCACGCTTGCGGCCCACGGGGTGACCGCGTGAGCGCCCGGCCGCCCCTGCTGGCGATCGACCGCGTCGCGCTCGTGATGAACCTCGTGCCGTACCTGGTCGAGAAGGGGCCGGTGCCGGTGGTCGACGCGGCCCGGGAGTTCGACGTCGAGCCCGATGTGCTCCGCCGCCTGGCTGAAGGCCTCGTGGTGATCGGCCTGCCGGAGGGCATGCACCACGAGCTCTTCGACATCGACTGGGATCTGCTCGACGAGCGCGACGAGCTGCAGCTGCTCAACACCGTGGCGTTCGAACGCGCTCCCCGGCTGACCGCGCGGGAGGCGGCCGCGCTCCTGGCGGGCCTGCAGCTCGCGCAGTCGGCGCCGGGCGTGGCGACGGGGGAGACGGTGCCCGCTCTGATCGCCAAGCTGTCCCGCGGCGCGAGCGCCGCTCCCAGCCAGCTCGTGGTCGCGGCGGATCCGGTGGACGAGGTCCGGGCGGCGGTGCGCGACGCCCTCGACAAAGGTGTCGCGCTGTCGTTCACCCACCACAAGCCGGATGCCGAGCCGACGACACGTACCGTCGACCCCGTCCGCATCCTCGTCAAGGACGACCAGTGGTACCTGCGCGGCTGGTGCCACCTCCGCCGCGACATGCGGACCTTCCACCTCGATCGCGTCACGGACGCCGTCGTGACGGACATCCCCGCCGCCGCCCGCGACGATCCCGAGACGACGATCTTCGCCCGCGAGGACGGCGCACTCGAGGCGACCATCCGCTTCGTCCCGCACGTCGCGCCGCTCCTCGGCCAGTACCTCGACTATGCCGAGATCACCGCGGGGGATCCCCTGTCGACCGCCCTGCTCCGGGTCGCCGATCCCGCTCAGCTGAAGCGGCTGGCCACGCGGCGGGGCGGGTCGGTGGAGGTTGTGGCCCCCGCCGAGGCTCGGCAGGCGACGGTCGAGTGGGCGCGCGCCGCGCTCGCGCAGTACGGCTGACGCGTGTGCGACGGATCCGCACGAGGACGCCGGGGTTAGACTGACGGGGATCACCCTTTCGCCGAACGACGGAGAGCACCATGTTGGGCAACCTCACCGGCTGGCACCTGCTGATTCTCCTGGCCGTGATCCTTCTGCTCTTCGGTGCGGCCAAGCTGCCGGCCCTGGCAAAGAGCGTCGGCCAGTCCGCCCGCGTCTTCCGGGGCGAGATGAAGGCCATGAAGGACGACGACGTCGCTGATGGGCGCGCCACGCAAGAGGGGACCGCCCCGGTCGCAGACCCGTCGCTGTCGCAGCCGGCTCCGCCTCGAACGGCGCCGGGCAGCGAACCCAAGCCGTAGGCGCCGTGGCCACGACCGATGCGGGAGTGACGGTCTCGCCCGAACAGCCGCGCCGCGACAAGAGGATGTCGCTCGGGGAGCACCTCGTCGAGTTGCGCAGGCGGCTGATGATCGCCGTGGTCGGGCTGGTGGTCGGCATGATCGTCGCCTTCTTCATCACCGACGGCATCATCTCGCTCCTGAACGAACCCATCCTCGAGGTGGCGGCGCGCCGTGGCCAGGAGATCACGGGTGAGACGCTGACCGCGCTGAACTTCACGACGGTCACGAGCGGCTTCGATCTGCGCATGCGGATCGCCTTCGCGATCGGCCTCCTGATCTCCGCGCCGGTGTGGCTGTGGCAGCTCTGGGCTTTCGTGATGCCAGGGCTGACCCGAAAGGAGATCCGCTACACGTGGGCCTTCATGGGAGCCGCGATCCCGCTCTTCTTCGCGGGGTGCGCCGTGGGCTTCTTCATCATCCCGCACGTCATCGAGCTCATGGCCACGTTCGTGCCTGGCGGCGCCGCCCTGCTGTTCGCCTACGACACCTACTACGACTTCGTGTTCAAGTTCTTCATCGTGCTCGGATGCGCCTTCGTCCTGCCGGTCTTCCTCGTGGCGATGAACCTCGCGGGCATCATGAGCGGGCGCGCGATCCTGAAGGGGTGGCGCGTGGCGGTTCTCGTGGCCGCGGTGTTCTCGGCCCTTGCGACCCCCGCGGCCGACGTGACCTCGATGCTGCTGCTGATGGGCATCATGATCGTCCTGTACATCGCCGCCGCGGCGTTGTCGATGCTCTTCGACCGACGCCGGACCAAGCGCGAAGAGGCGCTGTTCGCATCGGGACAGTCGGCGTGACAGCGACCCCCGCCGAACGCTATGCGGCGGCGCGCGACGCGCGACGGCATCCCGTCTCGGCGTCCTTCGCCGAGCAGCAGCGGTTCGATCTCGACGACTTCCAGATCGCGGGCTGTCAGGCGCTCGAGGAGGGTCGCAGCGTGCTCGTCGCCGCCCCGACCGGCGCGGGGAAGACGATCGTGGGGGAGTTCGCGATCCATCTCGCGATGCGCTCGGAGCGCGGCAAGGCCTTCTACACCACCCCCATGAAGGCGCTGTCCAACCAGAAGTTCCGGGAGCTCCAGCATGTCTATGGCGCGGATGCCGTGGGTCTGCTCACGGGCGACGTGAACATCAACTCCTCCGCGCGCGTCGTGGTCATGACCACCGAGGTGCTGCGGAACATGCTCTACGCCGACTCGCCGGCGCTGCGGGACCTCCAGTACGTCGTCATGGACGAGGTCCACTACCTGGCCGACCGCTTCCGGGGCGCCGTATGGGAGGAGGTCATCATCCACCTCGCGCAGGATGTGCGCCTCGTCTCGCTGTCGGCCACCGTCTCCAACGCCGAGGAGTTCGGCGACTGGCTCGGCACGGTGCGCGGCGACACCGAGGTCATCGTGTCCGAGACGCGCCCCGTGCCGCTCGAACAGCACGTCCTGGTGCGCGGCGACCTGCTGCCTCTCTTCGACGACCGCGCGGGCGTGGCGACGGCGCAGGTGAATCAGGAGCTCATGCGCATCCGCGGGGGCGCTGCTCAGGGGGGACGGCAGGCCGATGCGTACCGCTCCTCAAGGGGCCGCGGCGGGCATCGCCCGTCGCGGGGCGGCAGACGACCGGTGCGCGCGGGGCAGCCTCAGCGCGTCGAGCGGCTCGACCGGCCGGAGGTCGTGCATCTGCTCGGGCGGAGCAACCTCCTGCCGGCGATCTTCTTCATCTTCAGCCGTGCCGGGTGCGACCAGGCGGTGCAGCAGGTGCGGCGTTCCGGCCTGCGCCTGACCGACGCCGACGAGCGTCGTGAGATCCGCGAGGTGGTCGAGGAACGCACACGCACGCTGCCGGAGGAGGACCTGGCCGTGCTGGGGTTCTGGGAGTGGCGCGAGAATCTCGAACGGGGCGTCGCGGCGCACCACGCGGGCCTCCTGCCGGCGTTCAAGGAGGTCGTCGAGGAGCTCTTCCAGCGCAAGCTCGTCAAGGCGGTGTTCGCGACGGAGACCCTCGCGCTGGGCATCAACATGCCGGCCCGCACGGTCGTGCTGGAGAAGCTCGAGAAGTTCAACGGCGAGGCGCGCGTCGCGATCACGTCGGGGGAGTACACCCAGCTGACCGGGCGAGCGGGGCGCCGCGGGATCGACGTCGAGGGGCACGCGGTCATCCAGTGGACCGAGGGTCTGGACCCGCAGCAGGTGGCGGCCCTCGCCTCCCGCCGCACCTACCCCCTGCACTCCAGCTTCCGGCCGACGTACAACATGGCGGTCAACCTCATCGACCGGTTCGGCCGGTCGCGCGCTCACGAGCTCCTGGAATCCTCGTTCGCCCAGTTCCAGGCCGACCGCGCCGTCGTCGGTCTGGCGCGTCAGGTGCGGGAGCAGGAGGAGTCGCTCGCGGGGTACGCGGCCGCCATGGCCTGCGACCGCGGCGATTTCACCGAGTACTCCGGCATCCGGCGCGAGCTGAGCGACCTCGAGAAGAAGAATCGGCAGGATGCCGGGGCGTCCCGGGGCGATCGCGAGCGACGCCAGGCGCAGATCGCGTCGCTGCGCAAGCGCATGCAGCGGCATCCCTGCCACGGCTGCCCCGACCGGGAGAACCACGCCCGCTGGGCCGAGCGCTACTGGAAGCTCAAGCGAGCCATCGATCGCACACGGACCCAGATCTCGGCCCGCACGGGGACGGTGGCACGTCAATTCGACCGCGTGACCGACGTTCTCGAAGCACTCGACTACCTGCGCATCGAGGACGGTCAGGTGCATCTGACCGACGCGGGTCGCACGATGCGGCGGATCTACGGCGAACGCGACCTCCTCGTGGCCGAGTCGCTCCGGCGCGGCCTGTGGCGCGAGCTGGATGCGG